>NZ_JBKBTV010000040.1:0-46387 GCF_046291265.1 Acidovorax sp.
AGGCAAGCTGCTCGCCTCGTTCAACCTGGCACTGCGCAAGCGCCCGGTCAGCACCGTTCAGATCGACAGCGCCATCGAGCGCATCGAAGAAAAACTGCTCAACCTGGGCCAGCGCGAAGTGATCTCCAGCCGCATCGGCGAGCTGGTGATGCGCGAGCTCAAGAAGCTCGACAAGGTGGCTTACATCCGTTTTGCCAGCGTGTACCGCAGCTTTGAAGACATTGACGACTTTCGCGCGATGGTGGATGAAGTGCGCAAGTAGCCTGTGCCATCCACGATAGAAGAGTCACAGGCACTAATTTCAAGTCTTTTTGGCCTCTAGCGCTTATGCAACAAGCGCTAGCAGCTATTAATTTAGCAGCGATTCATAACTGAGTGGATCAGCAGTTCCGCCAGTAGGCGGGCGCTGTCGCCCAGGCTACACAGAAAAATCTCAAATTGATAGCTACCAGCGCTTATTGGATAAGCGCTAGAGCCATATTTCATTAAATATTTGGCACCTGAGATGTCAGCGCACCCTGCGCGGGTGCACGACAATGCGCCCGGTGAAAACCCGCCATTTCCTGCAGCTGGTGCTGCTGTCTGCCCTGTGGGGCGCCTCATTTCTCTTCATCCGCATTGCCAGCCCGGTGCTGGGGCCCAACGTGATGGCGGCGCTGCGCATTGGCCTGGCCACGCTGACGCTCATCGGCATCATGCGGGTGGCCCAGGAGCCGTGGCCCTGGCAGCATTGGCGCGAACTGTTTGGGCTGGGCACGCTGACCGTGGCCCTGCCTTTTTTGCTGTACGCCTGGGCCGCCCTGCATTTGCCCGCGGGTTACAGCTCGCTGCTCAATACCATGGCCGTGCCTTTTGGCGTGATTGCCGCCGCGTGGATGAAGGAAGACACCCTGAGCACCCGCAAGTGGCTGGGCTGTATCTGCGGCTTTGCGGGGGTTGCGCTCATCGTGCAACTGGGGCCGGTAGAACCCACCCCGGCCCTCCTGACGGCAGCCGCTGCGTGCGTGACGGCCTCTGCCTGCTACGGCATCTCCACCACCTGGATGAAGCGCGCCACCACTCGCATGTCTCCGCTGGCGATTGCCGCGGGCATCCACGGCGCCGCGCTGGTGCTGCTGATGCCCGGCGCTGTGTGGAGCCTGCCCGACGCACGCTTCACGCCGGGTGCTCTGGCGGCGGTGGCGGTGATGGGCATCGTGACCTCGGGCATGGCCTACTGGCTCAACCTGCGGGTGCTGAAGCACGTGTCGCCCGTCGCGGCGATGAGTTCGGCCTTCATGATCCCGCTGTTTGGCGTGGCATGGGGGCACATCTTCTTAGGCGAGGCACTCGGCCCCGGGATGGTGTGGGGGGGCACGCTCGTGCTGGTGGCCACGGGGCTGGTGACGGGCTTCAACCCCTTGCGATGGCTGGCGGCGCTGCGGTCACGCAACGCAGACTAAATAAGAGCGGTTAACAAAACTCTTCTGGCGTTGTTGCCGCGTCTTGTCGTACTGCTCGTACTGCCTGCAATGCAGCGCCTAGCCAGAACCGCTTCGCTGAGTTTTGTTAGCCGCTCTAACTGACCTGCCGGGGGCCCGATACGGGGTGAAATGGGTGGCGTCCACCCCCGGGTCAGCGTCCGACCCGCGTGATGCGGTCTGCAGCGGGCGGAGACACCGGGCTTTGGGTGCGAAAGTACGCCTCCAGCGCATCCACATCGAGCATGCCCACGCGGCGGTCCCGGCCCTGCGCCAACACCGAGAAGTTGTCACCCCCGCTATCGAGATAACTGCTCATCACCACACGCACCTGCGCATCGGGCAGCAACGGGGCCCCCTGCAGCAGCATGCCGCTGACGCGCGCACCGGGCGGCTGGGCAAGGTCGTAGCGGTAGGCAAAATCCTTGGACACCGACAGCACCCGGGGGCGCTGCACGGTGTTGCTGCCACTTGCAAACTGCTGCTCCAGCGCGGCCTGGATCTGCGCACCGGTCAGGGTTTTGACGACCAGCTGGTTGCCAAAGGGCTGCACCCCAAACAATTGCCCAAAACGCACCAGGCCTTGTTCGTCCGGCACCAGATCCGCCCGCAGCCCGCCCGGGTTCATGAATGACAGCTGCGCACCGCCCTGCTCGGGCGCGCGGGTGGCCAGCCATTGCGCATCGGCAATCAGGTTGCCCAGCGCACTCTCCAGCGATGCAGCGGTCACACGCCGCACGGCCGCAGTCGCTTGCCCCACGGGCCGCTGGGCCAGTGGCACGGCCGCAGCGCGGTAGGTGTCGATGATCTTTTGCACCTGCGCATCCGCCGCAAATGCGGGGAAAGCACCGCTCACGGGCACATGCCCTTGGCTGCTGGTGAACGGCTGGCTTTGCACCACCAGGTTGCGCGCGGTCTTGCTCACCACGCGGCGCGTCCGGGTGTCCACGCGCAGCTGGATATCGGTCAACAAGGTTCCGTATTGGCCCGCGCTGGTCAGCAGAAAAGGTTTGGCCGCGTTGACACGGCCGTAGTCGCACACGTAGGCCTGGTGCGTGTGACCGGAGACCACCACATCAATGGCAGGGTCCAGCCGCTCCAGGATGGGCAGGATGTCGCCGCTCAGGCCCGCGCAACTCTGCTCCAACGGCCCGGCAGGGGTCTGCCCGCCTTCGTGGATGACCACCACAATCACGTCGGCGCCCTGGGCTTTGAGCTGAGGTACCAGCGCATTGGCCGTCTCCGCTTCGTCCTCGAACCGCAGCCCGGCCACACCCGCCGGGGTCACCATGGTGGGGGTGGCTTTGAGGGTGAGGCCAATGAAACCCATCACCACCGTGGCGCCGCCTTGCGTAAACCGTTTGATCCCCGTGGCGGGCAGCAAGGTGCGCCCATCGTCGTGCACAGTGTTGGCAGCCAAAAATCCAAACTGCGCACCCGCAAAGGGCTGGCTGATTTGGCAGGGCTGGCGGCTGGTGTGCTGTTCGCAGCCGCCGTGCTGCAAGCGCAACAGCTCGCGCCAGCCACGGTCAAACTCGTGGTTGCCGACGGCATTGAAGTCGATCTGCATCTGGTTCACGGCTTCGATGGTGGGCTCATCCAGAAACAGCGACGACACCAGCGGAGAGGCCCCCACCATGTCCCCCGCCGACACCACGGCATGGTGCGGCCCACGTGCCTTCAGGGCTGCCACGGCGCTGGCCAGATAGGCCACGCCTCCGGCGGGCACCGCCACTGGGCCTCTCGGCCCTGGCACCGTGAGCGCTATGCCGGGCGGATCCAAATGGCCATGCAGATCATTGAACCCGATCAGCGTGATGTCGATGTGAGGAGGCGTGCTGACCGGCGCGGGGGCATGCCAAGCGCTGCTGCAGCCCGCAAGCGCGATACCAACCCCGACCAAACCGATGGCGGCGGCGCACATCCTGCGCGGCGACACCAGACCTTGACGAGGTTCGACCGATCTGCCGGGCATGCTGCGCGTCTCCAAGATGGCGCCGAGCCGTTGAAACGCCTACAGAAACGAGGCCTGGATGGGTGGCACGGGTTGCACCACGTCCGCGCACTGGGCCCTGTGGCGCAAGGCGTGGTCCATGATCACCAGGGCCAGCAACGCCTCGGCAATCGGGGCGGCGCGAATGCCCACGCAGGGGTCGTGGCGCCCTTTGGTGATCACTTCGGCGCTCTGGCCGTGGATGTCGATGGACTCGCGCGGGCTGATGATGGAACTGGTGGGCTTGATCGCAATGCTGACTTCGATGTCTTGCCCGGTGCTGATGCCGCCCAACACCCCGCCAGAGTTGTTGCTGCGAAAGCCCTGTGGTGCCATCGAATCGCCGTGCATGGTGCCGCGCTGGGCCACGCTGGCAAAACCAGCACCAATCTCCACACCCTTCACGGCATTCAAGCCCATCATGGCGTAGGCAATGTCCGCATCGAGCTTGTCGTACAGCGGCTCGCCCAGGCCGACCGGAACGCCGGTGGCCTGCACGCGAATGCGGGCGCCACACGAATCACCCGCCTTGCGCAGGGCGTCCATGTAGTCCTCGTACTGCTGCACGTCGGCCACGGGAGCGAAGAAGGGGTTGCTGCGCACATGGTCCCAGCTCTCGAACGGGATGGCCAGCTCGCCCAGCTGCGTCATGCAGGCGCGAAACTGCACGCCGTATTGCTGGGCCAGCCATTTCTTAGCCACTGCACCGGCGGCCACTGTAGGCGCTGTGAGACGGGCCGAAGAACGGCCACCGCCGCGGGGGTCGCGGATGCCGTATTTGTGCCAGTAGGTGTAGTCGGCATGGCCGGGGCGGAAGCTCTCGGCGATGTTGCTGTAGTCCTTGCTGCGCTGGTCTGTGTTGCGGATCAGCAGGGCAATCGGCGTGCCTGTGGTTTTGCCCTCGTACACGCCGGACAGGATTTCGACCGCGTCAGGCTCGTTGCGCTGCGTGACGTGCCGGCTCGTGCCAGGGCGGCGCCGGTCCAGATCCGCCTGAATATCGGCCTCTGACAGCGGCATGCCGGGTGGGCACCCGTCAATCACGCAGCCAATGGCCGGGCCGTGGGATTCACCAAAGTTGGTGACTGCGAATAGGGTGCCAAAGGTATTGCCGCTCATGGCGCGGGATTATCCCAGAGCCGGGGGCACCGACTCCGTTTGCCGCCACGGGGATACATCCTCTGGCCCACAGCGTCGGAAGCACAGGCTGTGCACAGATCGCGGCCCCATCCCCGATATTGCACTTGGCAGCGAAACACTCAGTTGCTAGCATGGGCAGACGACCACTGGGATATTCATGCCCGTCTCTGCACCGCCCTCTTTCGGCCCACCCTTTGCACCTACCCCGTCCCTGCCAGCCCCCTTGGCTGACGCGCCTTTGCGCCGGGCGCTGGATGCCAGCGATGACGCCATCGTCCTGAGTGATCGGTCACGCCACGTGGTGTACATCAACGAAGGCTTCACCCGCCTGTTCGGGTTCGGCCCCGAGGAAGTGTTGGGAAAATTCCTCAGCGCCGTGCTTTTTGGGGCCCATACCGATCCAGAACTGCTTGAAAAAATCCGTGAGAACGTGACCGCGCAGGGCTGCTATCGCGTGGACACCTTGCTGTACAGCAAGAATGGCCAGCCGTTGTGGATCTCCATGGTCATCAACGCCTCCAGTGACGCATCGGGAGGGCCCGGAGGCAGCATCACGGTGCTGACCGACATCACGCTCACGAAGATGCACGAGGTCTTGCAAAGGCGCGTGCTCGAAGGAATGGTCAACGAACTGCCTTTGCCCAACCTGATGGCCTTGGTCTGCCGCGAGGTGGAGCGCATTGCGCCAGAGGTGACAGCCTCCATTCTGGGGGTGGATGAAGAGGGCCGGTTGCATCCGCTGGCTGCGCCGCGGCTGCCGCCCGACATCTGCGCTGCGCTGGATGGTGCGGCCATCGGGCCCCTTGCGGGATCGTGTGGCACGGCGGCGTTTCTGGGTGAGCCTGTGGAGGTGATCGACATCTCCACCGACGCGCGGTGGGCAGACTACCGGGGTCTTTTCGCAGCCAGCGGCCTGCGGGCGTGCTGGTCGAGTCCCATCCTTGACCACAGCGGCAAGGTGGTAGGCACGTTCGCTTTTTACTTTCGCGAGTCCCGCGGCCCCAATGAATTGCATCGCCGACTGGTGGACGCCTGCCTGCACTTGTGTGCGCTGGCCATCGAACGCGACACGACCCGCCAGCGCATTCACCAACTGGCTTTTTTTGACGTGCTCACCGGGTTGCCCAATCGATCCATGTTCTGCAGCAGCGCGGAGCGCATGCTGGCCAACCTCGAACGCAACGACCAAGCAGGGGCGCTGCTGTTTGTGGACCTCGACCGGTTCAAACAAGTCAATGACACCCAGGGACATACTGCCGGCGATGCCTTGCTGAGTGAGGTGGCAGACCGGCTCACCCAGTGCCTGCGAGCACGTGACCTGATAGGCCGCCTGGCTGGCGACGAATTTGTGATGCTGTTGTCTGAATGCGGCACAGAGCAAGCCATACAAATCGCACACGGCATGCTGGCGGCTATTGCGCAGCCCATGGACATCCTCGGGCAAAACTATGTGCCCCACGCCAGCATCGGCATTGCGATGTTTCCGGACGATGGCGAATCCATCGACACCCTGCTGCGCCACGCGGACCAGGCCATGGTCCAGGCCAAAAGCGACCACCGGCACAGCCTGCAACTCTTCAGTGCCGAGATGAATCGGCGTGCGCAAGAGCGTGCCGCACTGGAGCGCGCTTTGCGCCAGGCCCTGGCAGAGCGCAGCCTGACCCTGCACTACCAGCCCCAGGTGCTCAGCAGCGAGCCGGGTGGTTTTTTGCATGGGGTAGAGGCGCTGGCGCGCTGGAACCACCCTGAATGGGGCCCTGTGCCGCCCAGCCAGTTCATCCCCGTGGCCGAAGAAGCGGGACTCATCCATGATCTGACGCTCTGGTTGCTGGACGAGGCCTGCGGCCAGTTGGCGGCGTGGCGCGCAGCAGGCTATCGCGTGCCCTGCGTAGCCGTCAACCTGTCAGGCCGCAGCTTTCATCAACCAGATTTCGCCCAGGCCATCAGCCGTGCGCTCAAAACCCACGGCCTTCACACCAGCGACCTCCTGCTGGAGATCACCGAAAGCGTGATGATGGACGCGCGGCCTGTGACGCTGACCAACATCGAAGCGCTCCACCGCGAGGGCTTCAAGCTGTCGCTGGACGACTTTGGCACGGGATATTCGAGCCTGAGCTACCTGCACCGGCTTCCCATTTCTGAACTCAAGCTGGACATGGCCTTTGTCCAAGACCTGACCACCAGCCCCACTGCGCGTGCGCTTACGGTTTCGGTGCTGAGCATTGCGCAGAGTTTGGGCATGGTGGTCGTGGCCGAAGGCGTGGAGACCAGTGGCCAACAGCAGTGGCTACAGTCTCAGGGCTGCCCGGTCATGCAGGGCTATCTGTTTGGCAAGCCAATGCCAGCCGACGAACTGGAGGCTTGGTTGCGTGGCCAAATGTCGCTGGGATGATTGATTGCGCCCTGCCGTTTTGGCTCGGTAAAGGTGTTCAGGGGCGGGACTCGTCTTCTGGCCAATCGCGGATGTAGGCCTTGAGCATCTTGTTCTCAAAATTCTGGCTGTCCACCACGGCCTTGGCCACGTCGTAAAAGCTGATCACACCCATCAGCATCTTGCGGTCCATCACCGGCATGTAGCGTGCGTGGCGGTCCAGCATCATGCGGCGCACTTCGTCCATGTCGGTCTCTAAGGTGCAGGTCAGCGGCGCATCGTCCATGGCCGTGCGCACCAGCATCGTGCCCACGCTGCCCCCGTTCTTGACCACAGCCTGGATCACCTCGCGGAAGGTGAGCATGCCCACCAGGTCTCCGTGCTCCATCACCACCAGCGAGCCGATATCGCGGTCGGCCATCAGGCTCACGGCACCGGCCAGCGGCTCGTCCGGCGTAGCGGTGTAGAGGGTGTTGCCTTTGACGCGAAGGATATCGCTGACTTTCATGGTGCGGAGTCTCCGGGAGAGCGGGAAGAGTGTGTGCGGGCCCATGGGCATGTTCACATCCGCATCGGGTGCTCACGTGCCGCAGGCCATTTGCCAGCAAATATAGCCCACAATGCCCGCCTGCATTGACAACATGGGAGACACAAGATGCCCGGTTACTCCGACCCCGGCTTTGACACGCTGGCGCTGCACGCAGGCGCCAGCCCCGACCCCGCCACGGGCGCACGCGCCACGCCCATCCACCTGACCACGTCGTTCGTCTTCGAATCGAGCGACCACGCGGCCTCGCTGTTCAACCTGGAGCGCGGCGGCCACGTGTACAGCCGCATCAGCAACCCCACCAACGCGGTGCTGGAGCAACGCGTAGCGGCCCTCGAAGGCGGCGTGGGCGCTATCGCCACCGCCAGCGGCCAGGCCGCGCTGCACCTTGCCATCGCCACGATCATGAGCGCGGGCAGCCACATCGTGGCCAGCACGGCGCTCTACGGCGGCTCGCAGAACCTGTTGCACTACACCCTCTCGCGATTCGGCATCGAGACCACCTTCGTCAAGCCCGGCGACATCGACGGCTGGCGCGCCGCGGTGCGCTCCAACACCAAACTGTTCTTTGGCGAGACCGTGGGCAACCCCGGCCTGGATGTGCTGGACATCCCTACTGTGAGCGCTATCGCGCACGAGGCCGGTGTACCGCTGCTGGTGGACTCCACCCTGACCTCGCCCTGGCTCATCAAGCCGTTTGAACATGGCGCCGATCTGGTCTACCACTCGGCCACCAAGTTCCTTTCGGGCCACGGCACCGTGGTGGGTGGCGTCGTGGTGGATGGCGGCAGCTTCGACTGGGACGGCCCGAAGTCTGCGGATAAGTTTGCCGAACTGACCCAGCCCTACGACGGCTTTCACAACATGGTGTTTACCGAAGAAAGCACCGTGGGCGCCTTCCTGCTGCGCGCCCGCCGCGAGGGCCTGCGGGACTTTGGTGCGTGCATGAGCCCGCACACCGCATGGCTCATCCTGCAAGGCATTGAGACCCTGCCGCTGCGCATGGCACAACACATGCGCAACACGGAGAAAGTGGTGGAGTTCCTGGCAGCGCAGCCTTTTGTGTCGCGCGTGGGCCACCCCATGCTCGCATCTCATCCCAGCCACACCCTTGCACAAAAACTGCTGCCGCGCGGTGCAGGCTCGGTGTTCAGCTTTGACCTCAAGGGCAACCGTGAGCAAGGCAAGAAGTTCATCGAAACCCTCAAGGTCTTCAGCCACCTGGCCAATGTGGGCGACTGCCGCAGCCTGGTGATTCACCCGGCCAGCACCACGCACTTCCGCATGACCGACGAAGCGCTGGCGGGTGCGGGCATCAGCCAAGGCACGATCCGCCTGTCCATCGGCCTCGAAGACGCCGACGACCTAATCGACGACCTCAAGCGAGGGCTCAAGGCCGCCGAGAAAGCAGTAAACCCATGAACCCCCACGCTCATCACTTCGTGTATTCGCTGCCCCCCAAGGGGGCACAGGCCTCCCTTGGGGCGGCCCGGCGGGAGTCCTGACCATGCACCTCCAAATCAACGGCGCTGCCATCTATTGCTACACCGGCGGCAAGGCGTTCGATGCCACCAAACCCACCGTGGTGTTCATCCACGGCGTGCTCAACGACCACAGCGTGTGGGCACTGCAAAGCCGCTACATGGCCAACCACGGCTGGAACGTGCTGGCCATCGACCTGCCCGGCCACTGCCGCAGTGGTGGCGAGGCGCCTGCATCGGTAGAACAAGGCGCGGACTTCATCGGCGCGCTGCTCGATGCAGCAGGCGTTCAGCGCGCTGCGCTGGTGGGCCACAGCTGGGGCTCGCTGATTGCCATGGAGGCTGCTGCGCGGCTCAAGGACCGCATCAGCCACCTGGTGCTGGTGGGCACTGCCTTTCCCATGAAAGTGTCGCCAGCGCTCATCGATGCGTCGCAGACCGACCCCGAGAAGGCCATGCGCATGGTCAACGTGTTTTCGCGCAGCACGCTGGCAGCGCCACCCTCGGCGCTGGGCCCTGGCACCTGGGTGTTTGGCGCTGGCATGGCGCTCGGGCGCAAGGTGCTTCGCAGCAACTCGCAGGTCAACGTGTTTCACCGGGGCTTTGTGGCTTGCGACAGTTATGCGGGCGGCGAGGCTGCCATGGCGCAACTCACCTGCCCCGTGCTGTTCGCACTGGGTGGCCAAGACCAGATGACACCGCCCAAGGCCGCGCAGGGCCTGATCGGCGCTGCCCGCGCGGCGGGCAAAACCGTGCAGGTGGCGCATCTGCCCGTAGGCCACAACCAGATGACCGAGGCGCCGGAGGAAACACTCGCCGCCCTACGGGACTTCCTGGTGCGCTGATACCCAATGACCAGCAACCCCGGCGCGCTGAAAAGCCCGCCGGGTTTTTTGTATGCAGACCTGTTGGCGACAGTGCACCCGCACTGCCCCGCTGGTGCGCCCTGAGGCTGCGGCGTATAACGCGGGCAGAGCCCCAACGCCGCCAGGAGACCACGCCATGACCATCCAGACCGCCCCCCGGGACCCCGCGCCAAGTACAGACCCTCGTGCCTTCAAGCGCTTTGCCGATTTCTACCCGTTCTACCTGAGCGAACACAGCAACCGCACCTGCCGCCGCCTGCACTTTGTGGGCTCGACGCTCACGCTGGTCTGCCTGGCCATGCTGGTCGCCACGGGCAAGCCGCAGTACCTGCTGTACGGCCTGCTCTGCGGCTACGGCTTTGCCTGGGTCGGGCACTTTGGCTTTGAGAAGAACAAACCCGCCAGCTTCAAGCGACCGCTCTACAGCTTCATGGGCGACTGGGTGATGTACAAGGACATCTGGACGGGAAAAGTCCGACTGTGACTGTTTTTTTGAATCAAATCGGCCTGTAGCGCTTTATTCATAGACACAGTTAGCTATATTTTATATAGCAAAATCACCACCAAAAAACGACAGGTCCAGGCTGCTGGCCACCTCACGCGAGCGACTCAACCCACCCGCAACACATCGGCCATGTGCAAGGTTTCCAGCTGGGCTTTGGCCCACAGCGGCCCCAGGCTTTCCACCCGCTGCAGCAGCAAACGCTGCACCAAGGGCGCAAGCAAGGTGCTCTCGGGGTCGGCCAGCAGCACATAGCGGGACTCCGGCACGTCGGCAGCGCTCACGGCTGCGTCGTTCACCTGCCCCACCCAATCCAGGGCGGTCAGTGCCTCCAGAACAGGCTCCAGCTGCAGCACGTCCACCCGCAGCAGTTGCGCCAGTTGGCTGGGGCGCAAACCCCGCTTAGCGTGGCGACGGGCGCGGTGCAGTTCTTGCAGCACTTCCACCGCCAGCTGAAACGTCCAGCCCGCCACGGTGCCGCGCCGCGCCACACCGGCCAGCAAACTGGGCAGGTAGGCCGTGACCACCGCCCCAAGCAGCACGATGACCCAGGCCACATAGATCCAGATCAACAAGATGGGCAAGGTCGCGAAGGCGCCGTACACCACGGAATACGTGGGCACTTTGCCCAGGTAAAGCGCCAGTACCTTCTTCGCCAGCTCAATACACACGGCCACAAAAAAGCCCCCGGTCCACGCATGCCGCCACTTCACCGGGGTGTTGGGCACATAGTGGTACAGCGACGCCATGCCGCCTGCCAGCACCAGAAACTGGATCGAATCGAACAGCAGTTGGACGCCATCAGGCAAGCGCTTGACCAGGCCACCAGACGCTGACATCACATACGACGTGAGCGCCAGGCTGGCTCCCATCAACAGCGGGCCCAGCGTGATGGCGGCCCAGTAGATCAGCACGCGCTGCCCCAGAGGCCGCAAACGCTGCACACGCCAGATGTCATTGAGTGTGCGGTCGATGGTGAGGATCAGCGCCAGCGCCGTGGCCAGCAAGATGCTGAACCCGGCCACCCCCAGGCTGCTGGCCTTGGCCGCGAACTGCGTGAGGTAGCCCAGCACCTGGCGCGAGATGCTGTCGGGCACCAGGCTGCTCACCAGCCAGCCCTGCAGCGCATCCTGCAGCTTGCCGAAGATGGGGAACGCGGTGAACACGGCCAGCGCCACGGTGAAGAACGGCACCAGCGCCAGGATGGTGGTGAAGGTCAGGCTGCTGGCGGTCAAGCCCAGGTGGTCCTCACGAAAGCGCTCACGCAGGGTTTGCGCTGTGGTGCGCCAAGGAAATTTGGACAGCTCGGTGATCAGCGCTTCTAAGCGCAGCGCTACTGTCTGTAAGGAAAAAGGCATGGCCGATATGATGCCACCCCAATGACCGCATCCCCCACCGCCCCCTCCCCCGCGCTCGCGGCCTCCGACAACGGCGTTGCCGCCACACGCTGGCTGGCCACTGGCAGCCTGTTGGCACTGATTGTTTTGTGCCTGGCCTGGGAGCTGGTGCTGGCCCCCTTGCGCCCCGGTGGCACGTGGCTGGCCATCAAGGCGCTGCCGTTGTGCATTCCGCTCGCAGGCATTCTCAAAAACCGCATGTACACCTACCGCTGGGTCAGTCTGGTGATCTGGCTGTATTTCACCGAAGGCGTGGTGCGTGGCTGGAGCGACCAACCTCCCTCGCAGTGGCTGGCCCTCGTCGAAGTGGCCTTGTGCCTGGTACTGTTTACCGCCTGCACGTTGCATGTGCGGCTGCGCCAGCGCAACGCCAAAGCCGCCGCGGCACTTGCCGAGGCCTCTGCCGACAGTGGCACCGCTGCACCCGCTGTCCACTGACACAAGCACCCCTTCGCCATTTCAAGCCCCAACGGCACCAGGACCACCTCACCTGAATCTGGCGCCTTTGGACTGACCAAGAAAAGACCCTTGCCCATGACCACCCTCATCGACACCCTGCGCACCCTGGTCGGCCCCTCCAACGTCCTCACCGAAGGCGACCTCACGGCCTGGGAACAAGACTGGCGCCGCCGCGTGCGCGGCAAGGCCCTGGCCGTGGTGCGGCCTGCCAACACGCAGGAAGTGGCGACCGTGGTCAAGGCCTGCGCGGCGGCGGGCACTTCCATCGTGCCGCAGGGCGGCAACACCGGGCTGGCCGTGGGCTCGACACCCGATGATTCCGGCACGCAGATCGTGCTGAGCCTTACGCGCATGAATGCAGTGCGCAGTGTGGACACCGACAACCTCACCATGACGGTCGAAGCCGGCTGCATCCTGCAGAACCTGCAGGACGTGGCGGAGAACGCGGGTGTGCTGTTCCCCCTGTCGCTGGCGGCCGAAGGCAGCTGCACCATCGGCGGCAACCTGGGTACCAACGCGGGCGGCACGCAGGTGGTGCGCTACGGCAATGCACGCGACCTGTGCCTGGGCCTGGAAGTCGTCACCGCACAGGGCGAGGTGTGGGATGGCCTCAAGGGCCTGCGCAAGGACAACACCGGCTACGACCTGCGCGACCTGTTCATCGGCAGCGAAGGCACGCTAGGCATCATCACCGCGGCCACGCTCAAGCTGTACCCCGCGCCCGCCGCACGCCTGACGGCCTGGGCCGCCGTGCCGTCGATGGAACATGCCGTGGCACTGCTGGGCCTGGCACACAAGCAACTGGGCGCCGGACTCACGGGGTTTGAGGTGATGGGCCAGTTTGCGCTGAGCTTGGTGGGCAAACACATGCCACAGCTGCGCGTGCCATTTTTGGGCGATGAGAGCGCGCCCTGGTGCGTACTGCTTGAGAACTCCGACAGCGAATCCGAAGAACATGCGCGCGCGCGTTTTGAAGCGCTGCTGGAGACCGCCTTCGAGGCTGGCTGCGTGACCGACGCCGTGGTGGCCGAGAACCTGACGCAGGCCAATCAGCTGTGGCACATCCGCGAAAACATCCCGCTCGCGCAGGCCGAGGAGGGACTGAACATCAAGCACGACATCTCGGTGCAGATCTCACGCATCCCCGCCTTTGTCGCGCATACCGATGCAGTGCTACAGCGTGAGATCCCCGGCGTGCGCCTGGTCAATTTTGGCCACCTGGGCGATGGCAACCTGCACTACAACGTGCAGGCACCGGTCGAAGGCGATGCAAAAGCCTTCTTGCGCGACCATGAGCAGCATGTGCACCACCTGGTATATGAAGCCGTTGCCGAGTTCGGTGGTTCGTTCTCGGCCGAGCATGGCATCGGCGAACTCAAGGCCGACAAGCTGGAGAAGTACCAGTCGCCCGTCGCGCTGTCGATGATGCGTGCGATCAAGCAGGCGCTGGACCCGCAGGGCATCATGAACCCGGGGCGGGTACTGAAGGCCTAGGCCGCCCAGCACTGAGAAATCAGCGCCGGATCAGCGCGGGAATGGCAGGCCGCACACGGCCAGCAGTTCGCGCATCTGGGGCAGCAGCCCCCTGCCAAACGCATCGGCCTCGTACATGGCATAACGCTCCAGGGCGCGTTGCGCGAAGTCAGGGGCATTAACTGCAGCAGCCACCAGCAGATCGGGGTGGTAGTTCAGCAAGCGGTAGTTGCTGCGTTGGCGCAGGCCCACGAAGGGGCATTCCTCATCCGGCACGCGGTTGGCCCAACTGTCCAGATCCTGCAGACTGTGCAACTGGTCCAGCCAGTCCAGCACGGCCCTGTCGTACAGCGCCGCCAGTTCATCCCGGCGCGTGGCGGCACTGTCTGCGCTGCCCATGGGCAACTCGTAGATCACTCCTCCCGCCTGTTTTTGGAACAGTGCCGGTGGCTCCAGGTAAGTGAAGGGCAGTCTGTGCGTCTGCGCGAAGTGCTGCAGGGACACCTTAAAGGCCGGCCCGCCGTCGCTGTTAAGAGCGGACTTGAGGTGGGCGGGCAATGCCAGGCGTATCCACACGCCGTGGTGCAAGGTGTCTCGCACCATGTCCGAATACACCAGCGCCTCGCCCACGGGCAGCTTTTTCTTGAACCAGCATTCGCCCCGCACCTTGCGCCAGCCCCGCTGCGTAAACAAGGGCTCCAGCGATTGCTGCACCCAGCGGCTGCGCGCCGAAGGTGACAGGTCGAGATCCGGCGACACGGGCACATCCGCCACGGCAGGCCCAGGCCCAGCAGGGCCGATCATCTGCCCCGAGGGCGTGTGCACCTGGCCGCTCTGCGGATCAAAAACCACCCACCCCAGCGCAATGGCCGTCTTCTCGATCACCGGCAGCACCACCTCCAGCTCGGCCACGGACGGACTGAGGCTTTGCACCAATGCAAAGGGGTCTGGCTCCGGGATTTCGGTCCAGTAGTCCTCCGGCTCGCCGTCTTGGGGCAGCGCGGATGCAATGGCCTCCAGCAGCTGGCCCGCCGCCGCATCGGGGCTAAAGCTCAGTTGTTGGCGCAGGTCGCGCAGCGTGGCTTGCGCGTCCTCACTGGAAACAGGGATGGGATGGCGCCAAAGGTGCAGGACGTAGCTCATGGGCAGGCAGTGACGAGGTAGAGACGGGGGCAATACAGCGCACATCGTAGCCACGCCCAAGGCACCGCGGCCCTCAGCCGTCGCTAGAAACCCACATGCCGCCGCAGCCGCCCCTGCGCTTGCCAGAGCGCTCTGCATGCCGAGCTTCGGCGGTTGTGGGCAGCGTCGATGTGTCGCTCTGGCCAGACAATCAGTTCCCCCGCAACATTGCCAGGCCGACACCATGCGTTCCGCTCCTTCTGTGCGCCCCGTTCAGTCCACCGACTACGCCGCTTGGCGCCCGCTTTGGGATGGCTACAACGCGTTCTATGACCGCTTTGGCGCTACAGCCGTGCCGGAACACATCACCCAGACCACGTGGCAGCGTTTTCTGGACGATGCCGAACCCATGTTCTGCCTCGTGGCCCAAGACCCGGCCAACGGCGAACTGCTGGGGCTTGCGCACTATCTTTTTCACCGCAGCACCACCCGCCTGCAGCCCGTTTGCTACCTGAGCGACCTGTTCACCCGCGAAGCCGCACGCGGCCGGGGTGTGGGGCGCGCGCTCATCGACGCGGTGGGCAGCACAGCCCGCGTGGCCCAGTCATCGCGCGTGTATTGGCAGACCCACGAGGCCAATGCCGCCGGACGCTTGCTGTACGACAAGTTGGCGCAGCACCATGGGTTCATCGTCTACGCGCAAGAACTGCGATGACCAAGGTGGAAAACTATAAAAACAATAGCTACTAGCGCTTATCCATCAAGCGCTAGAGGCATATTTTGCTTATATTTTTTGTGCAAGCCACATCAAAACCACGAAGCTGCCCCGTCCACGTTCAAAGGTGCTTGCGCATCGGCTGCGCCACCAGCCCCGCCCAGGCCTGCACCGGGCCCGACGGCTCGTACCCGTTGCGGCGGTAAAAAGCCTCCGCCGTGCGCGTGCTGTCCAAAGACAAGGTGACCACGCCCTCTAGCCGCGCATGGGCTTCGGCTTCGAGCAGCAAGGCGCGGCCTACGCCTTGATGCAAGGCCTCTGGCACCACGTAGCACAGCGCCAGGGTGGCCCGCGTCAGCAAGGCAAAACCCACCATCGCTTGCCCACGGTACGCACCCCAGGCCGTTGCCCCCGGCGCAGCGATCCACACGGCCAGATTCTCGGGGGTTTTGTTGGACAGCCATGCGCCGAGGATGTCGGCGTCGTTGTGGTGGTCGAGGGCGCAGCAGTGGGTGATGGATTGGCGGATGACGGTGCAGGCATCGGCTGCATCATCCGCCACGACCGGGCGGACGGCGGTCAAGTCGGGCGGGGTGGCGGTGGCGGTGCAAGGCATGCGCCATTCTGCCGTCGCGACGTCTACCGCTCAGCGGGTGGGCAGGACCGCGCCCGTTGCATGGTCGCCTCCCACTCCGGCGGCACACAGCCCTGCTCCATCACACACAGGCTCGCACTGGCCAGCGCATGGCGCAGCGCCGTTCTGCACGCGTCGGCCGTCAGTGTTTCAACAAACTGCGCAAAGCTCGCAAGGCTGGCAGCCTCCGCCTGCCGCAGCAGGTGCGCCAGCAGCCCGGCCAGAAAGCTGTCGCCCGCGCCAACGGTGTCAACGACCTCCAACGCTTGCGCTTCTTTGGCAAAACACTGCGCGCCGCTGCGGTGCAACAGCCATGCGCCTTCAGCCCCCAAGGTCAGGGCCAGTAAGTGCGCCTGCGGGTTGGCGGCCAGCAGGTGGCGGGCGCGGGTCAAAGCATCGGTGCCCGGCACGGCCAAGTGGTCCAGGTCTTCGTCGCTGGTTTTGATGATGTGGGCGTGGGCCAGCGCGGCGTGCACCGTGGTGCGGTACGCAGCCAGGTCGGGCATGACGGAGGGACGCAGGTTGGCGTCGACCACCACGCAGCGGCCTGCGGCGCGCTGGGCGGAAAGCCAGGGCAGGTAGATAGCGGTGTCGCGTGCGTCCAGCGCCAGCGCGCCGGTACAGACGAGTTGCAGTGCGGGCAAGGCGGTGCAGGCTTCGATCAGACCCTGGGCAGACACAGCGCGGTCGGCCACGCCCTCGCGGTAGAAGGCGTAGTCAGGGTGGCCGTGTTCATTGAGGTTGACGACGGCCAATGAGGTGACTTGCTGCACGGGCTCAGGCTGGGCCAGCAACACGCCGTCGGCGACCAACTGCGCGACCAACTCGCGGCCAAAGCGGTCGTGCGACAAGGGATTCAGGTACTGCGTGCCCACACCCTGGCGAGCCAACGCGCGGCACAGGTTGTACAGCGCGCCGCCCAGGCACGGCAAGTAGGTGCCCTCGGGGCGGCGGATGAGGTCGATGAGGGCCTCGCCTGCGATGGCGGCGTGGATAGGCGCTGTAGCGCTGGAGGTGTCTTGTGCTGAAGTCATGGAGGCTCTGAAAGGTGCGGACAGTGCGTCAGAACTGCGATTGCAGCGCGGGGTACAGCGCCACAAACCGGGCGTAGCGGTCGGCCAGCAGCGCTTGTTGTGCGGGCTGGGGAGTGAAGGTGGCGTCGGCGGGCAAAGGCTGGCACCAATGGGCTTCGTCACCACCGCAGGCCATGGCGGCCAGGCGGGCGGCGCCCAGGGCGGCTGCGGCGTGTGCGCCGTGCGGGCGTTGCAGCGGGGTGCCCAGTGCACTGGCCAAAAGCTGCGCCCAGGGGTTGCTGCGGGCGCCGCCGCCGACGAAGGCCAAGGCTTCGTCATTCAGACCTGTGGCACCGCCCCACCCTTCCCCTGCGGCGCGCATGGCGTTGAGGCCGTCGAGCAGGCCAAAGCCCACGCCTTCCATCACGGCATAGGCCAGGTCCGCTGCTTCGTGCTCGGCCCGCAAGCCCATGAAGACGCCGGTGGCGGCAGCGTTGTTGTGTGGCGTGCGTTCGCCACTGAGGTAGGGCAAAAACAAGGGCGCCTGGGCCTGGCGGCTTGGTGCCAATGCGCCCACTGCCTCGGAAAGCTGGGCCTCATCGCCCCGCCCCGTGAGCCGCGTGATCCAGCCAAACGCACTCGCAGCACTGAGCATGACCGACATGTGGTGCCAACGCTGCGGCAGTGCGTGGGCAAAGGCATGCACGGCGCGTTCGGTGGCGGGGGCAAAGGCGTTCGTCACGCGGAACACCACGCCCGAGGTGCCCAGCGACACAAAGCCCTGCCCGGCCGTACGCGCGCCCACGCCCACGGCGCTGGCTGCGTTGTCGCCCGCGCCTGCGGCCACGACCACGCCGCCTCCAAGCCCCCAACGGCGCGCTACATCGCTGCGCAGCGTGCCGGTGGGCGCATTGCCTTCGGCCAGGGCGGGCATGTGCGATGTGTCCAGCCCACAGGCCTGCAGCATCGCCGGGCTCCAGGCGCGGGCCTGTACGTCGAGCCACAACGTGCCGGACGCGTCAGACATGTCACTCACCGCGTCACCCGTGAGCTGCAGGCGCAGCCAGTCTTTGGGTAGCAGCACGGTGCGGATCTGGTCGAACACGGCGGGTTCGTGAGTGCGCAGCCACAGCAGCTTGGGCGCGGTGAAGCCGGGCATGGCGAGGTTTCCGGTGATCTGGCGTGACATGGGCACGGCCTGCTCCAGCGCAGCGCACTCGGCGCTGGCGCGGCCGTCGTTCCACAAAATGGCGGGGCGCAGCACCTGGCCCTGTGCGCCCAACACCACGGCGCCGTGCATGTGGCCTGAGAGGCCGATGCCGCGCACCTGTGCCCATGCGGTGGGAACCTGAGAGCGCAGTTGTTCCATGGCCGCTTCAACTGCGGCCATCCAGTCTGCCGGGTGCTGCTCGCTCCAGATGGGTTGGGGGCGGTGCTGGGGCACAGCAGCATCCGCCGTGGCGATGACGGTCTGCGCGTCGTCGAGCAGCAGGAGCTTGACACCCGAGGTGCCTAAATCGATTCCGAGGTACATGGGTAATTCGATGATTCCGTGGGCTGTCGCTGCCGTGAAAGAGGTTGATGTGCGCGATGCGCCCTGGCTTCGACGGGCTCAGCTCGAACGGTGGGGGGATTAGTGGAGGCTTTGGGTGGGAGCCATAGAGTCTGCCAACGCACCCCGCCCTAGCCTCCATCCACGACCGCCGAGGACGTCACACCTTGCCAAACCTTCCAGCACCCTGCTTGCGGTACTCGCTCGGCGTCATGCCTTTGATGTCCAGAAAGCGGCGGTTGAAGTTGGCCATGTTGTTGAAGCCCACGTCGTAGGCGATGTGGGTGATGTAGCGCTCGGTCTCCATGAGCAGCTGGCAGGCGCGGTTCACGCGCACCAGGTTCACAAAGTCGGTAAACGTGTTGCCCGTGGCACGGCGAAAGAAGCGGGAGAAGCGGCTCTCCGTCATGCCCAGCTCTTGCGCCAAATCGGCAGCGGACAAAGGATCTGCGAGGTGGTCGGTGATGCGGCTCACGATGGCATTGATCTGGTCGAGCTGGGTGTCGTTGTCTTCGCTCTGCAGCTGCGTGCTCGACAGCAGGCGAAAGTCGGTACAGCGGGCCAGGTCGCTCAAAAATTCGCAGAAGGCACCAAAGCGAGCCAGCCCCTGGCGCGACTTGATGCGGTGCCAGTGCTCTTGCGCCTGCGCCTCCATCCCAAAAAACTCGATGCCGTGGCGCGCGCGCTCCAGCAGGGGCAACACCTCGCGCAGCTCGGGAATGTTCTCGCTGCTGGCGATCAGGGGAGCGTGCGAAAACTGAATCACCAGATCGCGCAGCGGCACACCCCCCTCGGGCAGGTCCATGCTGATCCAGTTGTGCGGCAGACGTGGCCCCGTGAGCACCAGTTGCCCAGGCTGAAACTGCCCGATCCAGTCCCCCACAAACACCTTGCCCGAGGTGGCGGTGATGAGGTGCAGCTCGTACTCGTCGTGGTAGTGCCATCGCGCCAGCGGGGTGGGAAAACCGTGCGAGAGGCAGCGGATAAAACCCGCCGCCTCGGGGGACTCGTAGCCCAGCTCGGGAAAACGCACATAGTCGTGCTCCAGCTCGGGCTTGGTCTGGCGTGGGGCGATGGGCGTTTTCACGGTCATGGCGGTGGGTAGGCTGAAATTACACCAGCATCAGGCTTTTGTCCGCTCTGCCACAAAGGCCAACACGCGGGCATAGGCTTTGCGCAGGGTTTCCACCAGTTGGGGGTGACTGGCCATCTCACCCCACAGTGTTGTGTCTGCGGCGTAGGCCGCCACAGGGTCGGCAGCATTACAAATAGCATGTGCCACGGCGGGGTCCATGGCCTGGTCCTGGTAGTCGTAGGGGATCTGGCCCGCATGCCAGCGCTGCAGGTAAGCCAGAAACAGCGCGGGCAGCATGGCCACGCTGTCGAACGGCGCATTGCGGGCCAGTTGGTCGCTGATGGTGGGCGCGATCATGCCGGGGATCTTGGAGAACGCGTCCATGGCCACACGCTGGTTGGTGTCGGCGATGGCGGGGTTGCCGAAGCGGTCCAGCACCACGTCGCGGTACTGCTCCAGGTTGATGGGGCACGGCAGCAATACGGGGATCGCATCATCGGTCACGTAGTCATAGGCCATCTGGCGGATGGCGGCGTCGTGCGTGCCTTCGTGGATGTACTGGTAGCCCGCCAGCGTGCCTGCCCAGGCGATGCAGCTGTGGGTGGCGTTGAGCAGGCGGATCTTGGCCTCCTCGTAGGCCTGCACCGAGTCCACCATCTCGACGCCCACCTTTTCCCATGCGGGGCGCCCGGCAATGAACTGGTCCTCGATCACCCACTGGATGAAGCTCTCGCCCATCAGCGCCGCCTTGTCGTCCCAGCCGGTGGCGGCCTTCACGCGCTCGGCCACGTCGGGTGTGGGGCGCGGCGTGATGCGGTCAACCATGGCGTTGGGGCTGCTAGTGTTGGCAAGCACCCAAGCCTTGAGCGCGGCATCGCCCAGCGCGTCGATGAACTGCAGCAGCCCGCCGCGCGAGCGCTCGCCGTTGTGGCGCAGGTTGTCGCAGTTCATCAACGTCACAGGGCCTGCGGCCGCCAACATGCGGGCCCGCAGGATGCAGACCAAAGCGCCATAAATGGTGTGACCGGCCTGGCCCGACTTGACGGCTGCGAGGTCGGCGCGCAGGTCGGCAAAGGTGGGCCAGTCGAGCTGGTTCTGGGCGTCCAGGTAGTAGCCCGCTTCGGTCACGGTGAAGCCGATGATGCGCGTGGCCGGGTCGGCGCCAGCGGCGATCAGCGGCGCCAGATCGTCTTGGTACGAAACGACTCGCTCGATCGACTCGATGACGGTGTAGCTGCGCTCGCCCTGGGGCGTGACGGTTTCCAGCGTGTAGCGTCCGCCCTGGGCCTGCAGGGCGGCGATGGTCTCGGTCATGTCGGGCCGAAGGTTGCCCCCGACGATGGCCCAGTCTGTATCGCCCTGTTGGCGCAGCTGGTGAACGTAGACGGCCTGGTGGGCGCGGTGAAAGGAGCCCAAGCCCAGGTGCAGAATGAAATTCATGGTGCGTTGCACAGATTCAAAAAATGGGGACTAGAGGTCGAAGTTCGTGGGCATCATCACGACGTCGCGAATGGTCATGCCCCGCGGGCGGGTGAGCATGAAAAGCACCACCTCGGCCACTTCGGCGGCCTCGATGAGGCTGCCATTGGCCTTGGCCTCTTCGAGCTTTTCCGCAGGCCAGTCGGCCAGCAGCGACGTGATGACCGGGCCCGGCGATATGGCGCCCACACGGATGCCATGCTTGAACACCTGGCGGCGCACGGTCTGCACGAAGCAGTTCACCGCCCACTTCGATGATGCATACACCGGCTCCCACGGCGTGGGGAAATGGGCCGCCAGCGAGCTGGTGACGATGATGTCGCCCGTGCTACGCGCAATCATGTGGGGCAGCACGTTGTGCACGTTCTTCATCACCACATTGACGTTGAGATTCAGCATGCGGTCGATGGCGTCGGGATCAGCGTCCACCAGGTCGCCGCCCACGTACAGGCCCGCATTGGCGTGAAAGATGTCGAGCTGGCCCGCGATGGCGAGCGTGCGCTCCAGCAGGCAGGCGCATTGCTTGGCATTAAGCAGATCCAGCACCAACGGTGAGGCGCTGGCGCCGATGGCGGCGCAGGCCCTGGCCAGTGCTGCTTCATCGCGGTCGATCAGTACCACGTGTGCGCCCGCATCGGCCATGGCCTTGGCACTGGCGAACCCAATGCCCGAGGCCGCGCCGGTGACTGCAGCCACCTTGCCTTGCAGTGCTTGTCGAAATGCCATGGTGGTCATGCAGCCTGGCGAGCCACAACACGACCGTTGGGGTCAAACCAATGCGCCTCTGAGGCATCAATCTCCAGACTGACCGCGTCACCCGCGCGCAGGCTGGTGCGTTCGGTCTGGCGTGCGACAAACTGCGCACCGCCTGGCGTACCCACGTAGATCAGCGTTTCGGCGCCCAGCGCTTCGACCAGATCCACCTGGCCAGTCACTGGCGTAACGCCGGGGCTGCGCACGGCAATGGTCTCCGGGCGAAGTCCGATACACCCGCCCTCGGCGCCTGCGGGAGCCTGTTGCTGCACCGGCAGTGGCAACTGCAACAAAGGCACCACGTTCATCTGCGGCGTGCCGATGAACTGGGCCACAAACTGGTTGGCCGGGCGGTCGTACAGCTCCAGTGGCGTGCCGACCTGCTCGATGAGCCCGTCGCGCAGCACCACCACGCGGTCGGCCAGGGTCATGGCCTCCACCTGGTCGTGCGTGACGTAGATGGTGGTGGCGCCCAGGTCGCGGTGCAGCTTGGCGATCTCCACGCGGGTCTGGCCGCGCAGCGCAGCGTCGAGGTTGGACAGTGGCTCGTCGAACAGAAACACCTTGGGCGCGCGCACGATGGCGCGGCCGATGGCCACGCGCTGGCGCTGCCCGCCCGACAGCTCCTTGGGCGTGCGCTGCAGGTAGGTGGTGAGGTTCAGGATGGCGGCGGCGCGCTCGACCTTCTCGCGCACGATGGCCGGATCCACCTTGGCGAGCTTGAGCGCGAAGCTCATGTTCTCGTACACGCTCATGTGCGGGTACAGCGCATAGCTCTGGAACACCATGGCCAGGTCGCGCTTGCTCGACGGCTGGTCGGTGATGTCGCGGCCATCGAGCATGAGCGAGCCGCCGTCGATGTTCTCCAGCCCCGCGATCAGGCGCAGCAACGTGGACTTGCCGCAGCCCGAGGGGCCGACGAAGACGATGAACTCGCCTTGCTGGATGGTGAGGTCGATGCCCTTGATGGCGCGGTGCTCACCGAAGAATTTCTCGATGCCGCGCAGTTGAAGGTAGGCCATGGAATCGGGTTCCTGAAAACTTGATTGCGTTAGATGGGAGAGCTGCGCGTTACTTCACGGCGCCAAAGGTCAGGCCTTGCACCAGTTGCTTCTGGCTGAACCAGCCAAACACCACGATGGGCGCAATCGCCATCAGCGAGGCGGCCGACAACTTGGCCCAGAACAAGCCCTCGGGGCTGGAGTAGGACGCGATCAGCGTGGCCAGCGTGCCGGCCTTGGCGGCGCTGAGGTTCAGGCTCCAGAAAGCCTCGTTCCACGACAGCACTAGGCACAGCAGGCCGGTGGATGCCAGGCCGCCCATGCCCAGGGGCAGCAGCACCAGGCGCACCTCCTGCCACAGGGTGGCGCCGTCCATGCGCGCGGCCTCCAGGATCTCGCGCGGGATGTCCTTGAAGTGCGAGTACAGCATCCACACCATGATGGGCAGGTTGGACAGCGCGAACACGATGATCAGCGCCAGTTGCGTATCGAGCAGGTGGCTCTTTTGCGCCAGCACGTAGATCGGCACCAGCGCGCCCACGGCGGGCATCATCTTGGTGGAGAGCATCCACATCAGGATGTCCTTGGTGTACTTGCCTTTGAAGAAGGCCATGGCATACGCTGCGGGCGCCGCCAGCATCAGCCCGACCAGGGTGGACACCACGCTGGTGATGACCGAGTTCTTGGCATACAGCAGGTAGTCGCTGCGCTCTTGCACCTCATGAAAGTTCTCCAGCGTGGGCACAAAGAACAGCTCGGGCGGCACGGCAATGGCCTGCAGCTCGGTCTTGAACGCGGTGAGCAGCAGCCAGCCCAGCGGAAAGAACAGCAGCAGGGCCACGCCCCAGGCGGCCACGGTGCGCAGGGCCAGCATGCCCAGCGGATAGTTGGAACGGCGTCGTGTGGTGGTCATGGTTCGCGCTTGGTTATTTGTCCAGGTTCTTGCCGACCATGCGGATCAGAAACACCGCCGCGATGTTGGCCAGAATCACCGCGAACAGCGCCCCAGCCGAGGCCACGCCCGCGTCAAAGTTGAGCAGCGCCTGCTTGAAGATCAAAAAGGTGACGTTGGTGCTGGCATCGCCCGGCCCGCCCGCTGTGGTGGTGTAGATCTCGGCAAAGATGCTGAGCAAGAAGATGAGTTCGATCATCACCACCACCGCCACCGAACGCGCCAGGTGTGGCACGTACAGATAGCGCAACTGCTGCAGGTAGTTGGCGCCATCCATGCGCGAGGCCTCCAGCTGCTCGTGGTTCATGCTCTGTAGCGCGGTCATGAAAATCAGCGTGGCAAAAGGCAGCCATTGCCACGACACCATGACGATGACCGAGAACAGCGGGTGGTCCGTCAGCCAGTCCACCGGCTGTGCGCCGAAGAACATCCACACCTGCGCCAGCACGCCGTAGATGGGGTTCATCATCATGTTCTTCCACATCAGCGCGTTGACCGTGGGCATGACGAAGAACGGCGAGATCAACAGCACCCGCACGATGCCCCGGCCCGCAAACGGCTCATTGATCAGCAACGCAATCGCAATGCCGAACACCACCGTGATGAGGATCACACTGCCCAGCAACAAGATGGTGTTGAGCACCGCCGTGCCGAACGAGGGGTCGGTGACGAAATACTCAAAATTCTCCAGCCCAGCAAAACCGGTCTGGTCCGGCTGCATCAGGTTGTAGCGGATGAGCGAGAAGTAGATCGTCATCACCAGCGGCACGATCATCCACAGGAAGAGCGTGACCATGGCTGGCGTGAGCAGCAGACGGGGGAGCAGGCGGCGGTTCATGGGAGTCTCGGGAGAATCCGGCTTTGCCAGATGAAATTAAAACCAGCAGCGCAATAGGCGTTCAGTCGGCGTCGCGAGCGGGTTGAGGCAGGGTCGCTGTACCGCAGCCGTACTCTCGTACGGCGAGGAACACCGCCCCCAGATCGGGCTGCGCAGTAGCCGGATGACTGCTTACTTGTAGTAGCCAGCCTTCTTCATTTCACGTTCGGCCGACACCTGGCTGGCCTTCAGCGCCGCATCCACCGTCGTCTTGCCTGCCAGGGCCGCGCTCATCTGCTGCCCCACCGCAATGCCGATGGCCTGAAACTCAGGGATGGCAGCGAACTGCACGCCCACATACGGGCTCTTCGGCAGGGTCGAATCCGTCGGGTTGGCCGAGTCGATGGCGGTCTTCTCCGCCGCAGCGAAGCGGGCTGCCTTCTGGAACTCTGGCGATGCATACGTGCTCTTGCGCGTGCCGGTGGGCACGTTGGCCCAGCCATTGGTCTTGGCCACCAACTGGATGTAGTCCTTGCTGGTCGACCAGGTGATGAACTTCTGCGCGGCATCGACCTTTTTGGAACCGGCGGGAATCGCCAGATTCCACGACCACAGCCAGTTGGCACCCTTGGGCGTGTTCATGGTGGGGGCCTGGGCAAACGCCATCTGGTCAGCCACCTTCGATTGTTTAGGGTCGCTCACAAACGATGCCGCGATGGTCGCGTCGATCCACATGCCGCACTTGCCCGAGTTGGTCAGCGCCAGGATTTCGTTGAAGCTGTTGGCTGCGGAGCCGGGCGGGCCGTAGTTCTTGAGCAGGTCCACATAAAACGTGATGGCTTCTTTCCACGGCTTGGATTCGAGCTGTGGCTTCCACTGCATGTCAAACCACTGACCGCCGAACGTGTTGACCAGCGTGGTCAAAAACGCCATGTTGTCGCCCCAGCCCGGCTTGCCACGCAGGCAGATGCCATACACGCCGTTCTTGGGGTCATGCATCTTGGCGGCCAGGTCCTTGATCTGCGGCCACGTGGGACGCTCGGGCACCTGCACGCCCGCCTTGTCGGCCAGGTCCTTGCGGTACATCAGCATGGAGCTTTCCGCGTAAAACGGCGCCGCAAACAGCTTGCCGTCGATGGACAGGCCGCTGCGCACCGCGGGCAACAGGTCGTCCACATCGTAGGCGGCATCCGTCTTCAGCTCCTGCAGCCAGCCTTTCTTGCCCCAGATGGGCGCTTCGTACAGGCCAATCGTCATCACGTCGAACTGACCGCCCTTGGTGGCGATGTCGGTCGTGACGCGCTGGCGCAGAACGCCTTCTTCCAGCGTCACCCATTTCAGCTTGATGTCGGGATTGGCCTGCTCAAAATTCTTGCTGAGCTTTTGCATCTCGATCATGTGGCCGTTGTTCACAGTGGCAATCACAAGCTCGGTCTGCGCGCTGGCGGCGCCGCACAGCGACATGGTCAGTGTGGTGGCCAGCGCAGCGGCCAGGGCCAGGCGCTTGGGCGCGGCGACACGGGTGGAATGTGGCATCGGAAAAGTCTCCTCGGTAGTTGGTATGGGAATCTGCCTTTCAACACCGGCGCAAGGCATGCGGGCATTGACGGACTGAACGATACCGATGCTGCGATGCCCGATTGGTACTCCCAGAGTCCGCAAAGATACTTTTATGCACCAACAAATCAGGATTTATACCTAGGACTATCAATTGGGTATCTAAAACTCCCTCTGCGTCGGCATTCACCTTGCCTCGGCACGGACGTAGCATGGCATGCCTTCAACTATCAAATTAATAGCTATCTGCGCTTATCCAATAAGCGCAAAGTGGCAATTTGACCAAATTTTTATACCTCAAAGCACTTGCGCGAGGCGAATGCCCGTCCAACAGCCCGGGCGCGCTGGCTTCGCCCAGCAGCTCAGAAGTCCACCGTGGCAGACAGCGTGACCGTGCGTGGACCGCCCACGTACAGCCAGTTTCCGGAGCCGCTGGACCAGTAGTTTCGGTTGAACAGGTTGTCCACGCTGGCCCGCAACACCAGCGGCCGTCCGGTAGCCCGGGTGGTATAGCGGGCTCCGATGTCCCAGCGCGTCCAGCCAGGGATGCTGCGAAGATTGGCAGCGTCCACATGCTGCGGGCTGCTGGAGATCATGCGGGCCGACAGCGTGAGCCCCTGAATGGCCGCCACGTGGTGGTCGCCGCCCAGGTTCAGCTGCCAGCGCGACACGTTCGGCGCGGCGTTGCCGTTGTACGCGCCGCCTTCAGTTTTGGTGAGCTTGGCGTCATTGAAGGTCACGCCGCCCAGCAGGCGCGTGCCCCGGGCCACCTCGCCAAAGACATTCAGCTCGACCCCGCGGTTGCGCTGCTCTGCACCGACTTGGTAGGTGAAAGTGCCATCGCCGTTGGATGCCACCAGCCCACTCGGCTTCTGGATGTGGAACACGCTGGCCGTGGTGCTGAAGCGGCCCCAATCGGCCTTCACGCCCACCTCCCGCTGCTTCGTCCTGACCGGCGGAAACACCTGTCCGGCGTTGGTGGTACCCAGCGGCGCTGAATCGCCCTGGACCAGCCCCTCGATGTAGTTCCCGTAGAGCGACAGGTGCGGCTGGAGCTTGAACACCGCCGCCAGCGCCGGCGTTACCGCATGTTCGTCGTACGCGATGCTGCCGGCCCCGGTGGTAGTGTCGTACTTGAGACCCTTCACACGCTGGTAGCGGGCGCCCAGCGTGACGGCCAGGCGGTCTTGCCACAACGAGACCGTGTCGGACACCGCCACGGACGGCAGTTGCAAGGAATCGGTTTTCGGTGGCCGCGATGAAAACCCGTCGATGGACGGACGTGCGACGGTCGCAGGCGAGTACATGCTGCTTCCGAAGCCGTCGAAGCCGTAGTAGTCCGCCGTGTAGCCGCTGTTTTTCTTCAGGTACGACGCGTGGAGGTTGATGCGGTGCGTGAGCTCGCCGGTACGCACCGTGCCCTGCAGGCCGCCTTGCACGGTGCGGTAGTTCGTCCAGTTGGGCCAGAAGTACGTGGTGGCCTGCGCGTCGCCCTGCACGCTGGTCACGAACACGTCGGTGGAGAGGTACCGCGACCGCGTGTGGCTGCCACCCGCCGCCGCCGAGAGCGTCCAGTCCGGGGTGAGGTCGTACTCGGCCTTGGCCAAGAGGTAGTTGCTCTGCGACCTGGCGAACTCCCAGTCCTGCGCGATGCGGTGGCTGGCCTGGGGCGGCCTGGGGATGGCAATGGCGTCGTCGATGCCAAAGCCCGCAGCGCCTTGTGGCGCTTCGTTGTTCATCGTCTGGTGGCCGACGTCCACCGAGGCCCGCAGCTGCCTGCCCCGGTAGTCAACGGCCAGCGCTGCCGCGCCCAGCTCGACGGACTGGCCTTGGGTGGCGGTCTTTCCGTCACGGTAGACGCCGTTGAAACGAACACCCCATTCGTGCTCGTCCCCGTACCGGCGGCCCACATCCAGATGGCCGCCCAGGTTGCCTTTGGACAAGTAGGTGGTGGTCACGCGGTTCAGCGGCACATCGCCCGCCCGTTTGGGCACCAGGTTGATGGCACCGCCCACCGCACCGCCCGCCCCTGGCGCCATGCCGTTGAGCAGCGCATTGGGGCCTTTGAGCACCTCGACCCGTTCGGCCGCCGCGACGGCCCCCGCACGGTTGGTGGCGATGCCGCCGATGCCGTCGAACAGCACCGAGTCCTGCACCGAGAAGCCGCGGATCAGAAAGATGTCACCCCCTGCGGCGGCGTTCGTCAGGCTGTACGACACAGTGCGCACCGAGGGGTCGTTGGCCAGCACATCGGCCACGGTGATCGCCTGCTGGTCCTGCATGAGTTCGGCCGTGTAGCTGGTGATGTGGAACGGGGTGTCCATCAGGCTCTGATTGCCCAGCACACCGACCCGGCTACCCGTGGCAACCTGGCCGCCCGCGTAGGCGGGCGGCAGATCGCTGGGTTCTGTGTCGGCGCTGGCCGTCACCGTGACGGCGCCCAAGGTCGCGGCGTCGCTGAGCCGAGGCGCCTGCTGCGCGGCAGGCCGCGGCGCCTCGCGCAGGGTGAAGATGCCGCCCGTGGCCTCCCGCAGCTCCAGCCCCGATCCCGCCAGCGCGCGGCGCAGCGCCTCCGGCGCATCCAAGCGCCCGCGCACCGGGGCTGCCCTGCGGCCTTCCATCAGTTGCGCATCGGCGGTGAGCGCCAGGCCCGCCTCGCGTGCGATGCGGTTCAACGTGCCACCCAGCGGACCTGCGGGCAGGTCGTAGTCGCGCGCCGCAGCAGCTGCGGGCGTGGCTGTGGTGACCTGCGCCATGGCTGGCTGCGTGGCCACGGCAGAGGCCGCCAGCGCAAGCAGCAGCGCCGCGGCGCGAGGGTTCAGCGGGAAAGGGAGAACGGCAGAGGGCATGGATCAGGCTCCGTAACGGTCACATCGAAGAAGAGAACAACCGCGCGAATGCACGGTCTCTGTCTGATTGCCGAACGAGCGCGGAAAAGTGAGAGGGGCGTGTGGAAATAAAAAGAGAAATCTGGCGACTGAGCTGGCGTAGCAGCAAGCCAGTGGCGTGTTGCTATGCCTGCCCCCTGCAGTTGCCTGCTGACAGCGCCTTGCCGCACGCGCAGGCTAGATGGACTGCGAATTACTCACTTTTCAATAGCTACCAGCGCTTATCCATCAAGCGCTACAGTGCATTTTCATTCATATTTTTGACTCAACGTTCAGAACGCGGCTCCAACGTGACCCACCACCGGGTCGTCGACACCACATCCACCGGCACCGCTGCGGTCAGCGCCAGCAGGGCTTGGTCGGTGTCGGCCAGCGGCAGCGTGCCCGTGACCCGCAGGCTGGCCACGCGGGGATCGACGCTGAGGCGCCCGGCGCGGTAGCGCGCTAGCGTGGCCACCACGTCACCCAGCGGCTGGTTGTCGACAACGAGCATGCCGTCCTTCCAAGCGTCGGCATCGGGCACGGTGGTGGTCAAAGGCTCCACGCGCCCGCTCACCAGTCGCACGCCCTGCCCTGCGGGCACGATGCGCTCGGCGGCGCAAGGCTCGGGCGCCGCCACGGCACAGGCCGCCGGGCGAGCCGCGACGGCCGACTGGGTGACGGCGACCTCGGTGCCGGCCTGACCGGCATCGCGTTCGGCGTCCGTCTGGGGCCAGCGGCGCACGGTGAACCGGGTGCCCAGCGCGCGGAGACTGCCGTCTTCGGTCGTCACAACGAACGGGCGCTGCTCGAACGGGTCGGAGTGGCTGGTCTCCACGGCCACCTCGCCCTCCAGCAGGCGGATGGCGCGCTGGTCCTGCGTGAACACCACATCCACGGCGCTGCGGGTATTCAGGTGCAGCACGGTCTGGTCGGGCAGCACGATGGTGCGGCGCTCTCCGGTGGCAGTGCGGTGGTCGGCCAGCAAGTGGCCCACGGGTTGAAAGCGGTCCAACAGCAGCACACCGCAGGCCACTGCCAGCGCGAGCCCCAGCACGGCACCGGCTGCGCGCACCGGGCGGCGCTGGCGGCGGTTCAACAGCGCTGCGCGGGCGGCGAGGCCCACTGCTGCGCCACCCGCGCGGGTGAACTGCGCGTCGATCTCGCCCAATTGGCGCCACGCGCGGGCATGGTCGGGGTGGGCTGCCAGCCAATCCGCCAGTGCCTGCCTGTCGGTCGGCGCGGCCGTGTCGTCACGCTCGGGGGCGAGCCGCAGTTGCCAGTCGATGGCGGCGTCAAGCACCGCAGGCGGCACGGGCCGGTCATCTGCCGCCGTGCCGGGCTGGCTGCCATTGCTGCCATTAGGCCAAGTGGCGCTCACGCGGCGCCGCCGAATCGCAGGTGGTAGGCGCGGCGCACGGCGGTGGCCAAATATTGGCGCACGCGAGGGACTGAGACCTGCAGTTGCTCGGCGATTTCTGCATGCGTCAGGCCATCGAGTCGACTCATCAGCCAGGCGGCACGCGTCTTGGGAGTCAGGCCCTGCAGCAGCGCGTCGACCGCCTGCAGCATCTGCACGGCGGCCAGGCGTTCCTCGGGCGAGGGGTGCAGCGGCTCCGGTTGCTGCGCCAAGTCGGCCAGGTAGGCGCGCTGCAGCTCCCCGCGGCGCCAGAAATCCACCAGCAGTCCACGCGCCACGGTGGTCAAGTAGGCCCGGGGTTCGCGCAGCGCGTCGGGCGCTAGGGCCGCCGGGCGGGCGAGCAGGCGCACAAAGGTGTCCTGCGCCAGGTCCGCCGCATCGTCGGCGCAACCCAGCCGCCGGTGCAGCCAGGACTGCAACCACCCGTGGTGATCGCTGTAAAGCGCATGCAGGGGATGGGCGGCGGGCATAGTGCGACTGTTTTTGCGAATGATTCTCGATTATAGAAAATGCATTCGCCCATCTACCCGCCCCGCCGGGGCGCGCAGGCTCAGCGCCGCGCGTTTTCCATCATCGTGACGACGTCGGCAGGCAGGATTTTGGGGGCGCCCTGGTCCTGCACATCCCATTCCTCGCCACCGGTCAGCAACCACACGCGCACCGCGTCCGTCGCGGGGTGGATCACCACGGCGGCGGCCTCGATGCCGCCCGCGTGCGGCCGATTGCCGGTGATGTAAAGCATCGCCCCCTCTTGCCGAAGCGGGCTGCTGACGGCCAGGTTGTCCAGCAGCACGGGGTAGTTGGTAGACCCCAGCAGCCCGCGCAACCGGTCGGCCAGCGGGCCAGTGCGCAGGTAGTCTGTGCCCTCCGTCGGGTAACGACCCACCTGCGCCTGCAAGCCGGGCCAGGGGTTGACCGCCCTGATGACGGTGGCGGGGGTTGACGGACGCCCCCAGCCCCCCGATGCGCCAGATACGCTGGATGTGCCGGTAGCAGTGGGCGCAGTAGGCACGGTGCCTCCACAGCCCGCCAGCAGCGCCAGGGCAAGTGCAGCCAACGTGGCAGAGCAAAGGGAGGCAGGGGCAACCGGGCGCATGGTGTGTGGTGCTTTCTGGAAAGGACTGCGAGACAGGAAGGTCTGCTAGCTTAGCCGGACTGCCAGCTCTCCCGCCCCCCTAAAATCGCGTCTTTCGACTTCCCACCGCCATGACAGAACACGCCCACCCCGTCCGCTCCCAGTACGAAGACTTCATGCGCCATGTGTTCACGCACGGTGTCGAGAAATCCGACCGCACGGGCACCGGCACGCGCAGCGTCTTCGGCCACCAGATGCGGTTTGACTTGAAAGAGGGCTTTCCGCTGGTTACGACCAAGAAGGTGCACCTGCGGTCCATCATTCAGGAACTGTTGTGGTTCCTGACCGGATCGAGCAACAACAACTGGCTCAAGGAGCGCGGCGTCACCATCTGGGACGAATGGGCGCGCGAGGACGGCGACCTGGGCCCGGTGTACGGTGTGCAGTGGCGCAGTTGGCCGACACCCGACGGTGGGCACATCGATCAGATCAGCGACGTGATCCAGACGCTGAAGACCAACCCCGATTCGCGCCGCATCATCGTGAGCGCCTGGAACGTGGCCGAGCTGAACAAGATGGCCCTCATGCCGTGCCATGCGTTCTTCCAGTTCTATGTGGCACCGGCGCAGGAGCCCGGCGGGCGCGGCACGCTGAGCTGCCAGCTGTACCAGCGCAGTGCGGACATCTTTTTGGGCGTGCCCTTCAACATTGCCAGCTACGCGCTGCTCACCCACATGGTGGCGCAACAGTGCGACCTGGACGTGGGTGATTTCATCTGGACCGGCGGCGATTGCCACATCTACAGCAACCACCACGAGCAGGTGCAGACGCAACTGGCGCGCACGCCCTACCCCTACCCCGCGCTGAACATCAAGCGCAAGCCCGACAGCATCTTCGGCTACGAGTACGAAGATTTCGAAGTGCTGGACTACCAGTGTCACGCTGCCATCAAGGCGCCCGTGGCCGTCTGACGAACGCGGAGAGAACGTCATGCCTCTGCACCTCATCTACGCCCGCGCAGCCAACGGCGTCATCGGCAAAGACAACACCATTCCCTGGCACATCCCCGAAGACATGGCGCACTTCAAGCAGCTCACGCAGGGTTGCCCGGTCATCATGGGCCGCAAGACCTGGGACTCGCTGCCGCCGCGGTTTCGCCCGCTACCGGGGCGCACCAACATCGTGGTCACGCGCCAAAGCGACTGGCAGGCCGACGGCGCACAACCCGCCGCCAGCTTGCCCGCAGCCCTGGCGCTGTGCGACGCGCAGCAGACCATCTGGGTGATCGGTGGCGCGCAGATTTATGCCGAGGCACTGCCGCTGGCCGACTGCGTCGAAGTGACCGAGATCGAGCAGGACTTTGACGGCGACGCGGTGGCACCTGCACTCGGTACCGAATGGGTGGCCGCAGCGCGCAGCCGCCATGTCAGCACCAAGGGCTTGCCTTTCAGTTTTGTGACCTATCGGCGGGCCGGGGTTTGACGGACGAGATCAATCCCCTACTTACTCATCTATTGATAGCTACTAGCGCTTATAGATAAAGCGCTAGAGGCCAAAAACATATGCAAATTGCCACCTGGAACATCAACTCCCTCACCGTGCGTTTACCGCAGGTGCTGGCCTGGTTGGCCACCAATCCAGTCGACGCACTGGGGCTGCAAGAGCTGAAGCTGACGGACGACAAGTTTCCGCACGATGCCTTCAAGGAGCTCGGCTATGAAGCGGTGGCTTTGGGCCAGAAGACCTACAACGGGGTCGCCATCCTCAGCCGCCATCCGATGCGCGATGTGGTGCGCAACATCCCGGCGTTTGGCGACGAACAGGCCCGCGTGATTGGCGCCACGCTGGACACCCCGTCGGGGCCCTTGCGCCTGCTCAATGGCTATTTTGTGAACGGGCAAGAGCCTGGGTCTGAAAAATTTGCCTACAAGATGCGCTGGCTGCAGGCGCTGCAAGACATGGTGCGCGCCGAGATGGCGGCCCACCCAGGCCTGGTGCTGGTGGGCGACTTCAACGTTGCGCCGGAAGACCGCGACTCGTACGACCCCGTCGGTTTGCGCGAGACCATTCACCACACCACCGAAGAGCGCAACCACTTCCAGGCACTGCTGGCCTTGGGGCTGACCGACGCATTCCGTATGTTTGACCAGCCCGAGAAAGCCTATTCGTGGTGGGACTACCGCATGCTCGGCTTTCAGAAAAACCGGGGGCTGCGCATTGACCACATCCTGGTGAGCGAAGCGCTCAAGCCCCGTGTGACCGCTTGTGTGGTCGACCGCGTACCGCGCAAAAATCCGCAGCCAAGTGATCACGCGCCCGTGGTGGTGACGATGTCCTGAAGATCCACCGCCTGCGTGGAGACGCGGGTCTCGCGGGCGCACGTTCTCTATGGGCCAAAGGCTAAAAGGCTGAAAGGATTTCTCCTTGCAGCCTTTTTTCTGGCGACGGCAGCAGGCCAATTGTGCTGCTGCGTTTTGCTAGTTTGTTGCTATGCGCAGGTCGCACCCCGGTCGCACTGTGCACTACCCAAGTGCACGGTCACGACAGGCAGGGCGCCCTGCACTACCGCTTAGCGTTGTGGCGAAAAGCCGTCGCGCAGTGCACGCACTTCGTCGTGGTTGCGCTGAGCACCTTGCGATTGGCGTTCCAGCAGCGTACGGATATCAACGGGCAGGTTGGCCTTCAGCGCCTTGCGGTAACGGGCGACTGCTGCGTCTTCACCGCGTTCACACTCTTCCAGAACGGCCTTGTCGTCACTGGTGGACAGGGCGGTCTTGACCGAGACCCAGCCGCGGTGCAACGCACCAGATACGGAACCACCTGATGCGGGGTCACCACCCAGGCGACGGATCTCGTGCTCCAGCTCCACGGCGGCGGCAGCACATTCGCGGGAATGGCGCTGAAAGATCCCCTTCAGCTCGCCGGACTCGGCGTGCTCTGCACACGCATGAAAGCCGTACTCGCCATCGCGGGACGATTCCAGCAGGTCGTTCAGTACATCAACTACGTCGTCGTTGTCCAGAACGTCCATGGGACGGTCGTTGTTCAAGGCAGTACCGGAGGCACGGTCCCAGGCAGCGCGAGTGGCGGGACGCACATCCGTCCAGGCCAGGCCGTCGGTGGCATGGCGGGCGCGCCAGTCATCGGCCAGCCGGGGTTCGACGGCGTCGAAATCGCCCTCGTAGCGGCCTACCGACGACCAACCCAACTCGTATGCAGGGCGGTAATGGTCATAGGTGCGTCCGCCCACAAAGTAAGGCTCGCGTTCATAGTTTTCACGCCAGTAAGCGTCTTCTTCGGTGGGGTTCACGGCTTCGGCGGCGGCCTTGCCGGCCAAGCCACCTGCCACAGCACCCGCCACGCCGCCGATGACTGCGCCCACAGGGCCGCCAAAGGCACCAGCGGCTGCACCAGCTGCGGCGCCACCCATTGCCGCACCCACACCCGTTCCGACAGGATGAGCGCCTGGCTCATTGGTCAAAGGGTCACGGTTGGCATCATTGAAATCCGACATAGAAGGTCTCCGGTTGGTTGACAGTGACTTCATTGTTGAAGCTGTCGCCAGAGCCTTGGGTCGGCACAGGGAGGGCCTGCTTGTAGGACATGGGAACCTGCCCGGCAGTCCGCGCCCACGCACTGGCAGCACGCTGTGATCGAGATCACAGCGGCTGTTCAGCGGGCGCCGATTTTGCAATTTTGATAGCTACTAGCGCTTATCCATCAAGCGCTAGCAGCCTATTTCATGCTTCATCCGGGGCATCCAGCCCCAGTTCCTGGATCTTGCGGGTGATGGTGTTGCGACCGATGCCCAGACGCTGAGCCGCCTCCATCCGGCGGCCATGGGTGGCCAACAAGGCGGTGCGAATCAGCCGCGACTCGAAGCGGCGCGTCAACGCGTCCCACACCTCTGGCTGACCACCTGCCAGCAGCTTTTGCGCCTCGGCTTCCAGGGCCTGCTCCCAGGTGTGGATGGTGCTCGCGGCAACGGCCACAGGCGCTGCGTGAGCATCGGCCACGGACCACGAGGGTGCCCCTGCCAGCACCGCACCCGTCACAGCCGCAGCCGACGCGCCGACCGAAGGAGTGGAAGGCGCCGAAGCCGCAGGGTGAATCCCGCCGACCAGCTCGGACGGCGGTGCCGACACGACAGGCGCCGCATGCGCAGCGGCAGACGCAGCGGCAGGCTGGTCAGCCCGCACCGGCAACTGGTACGTCGGCGCTTCCAGCACTTCGGGGGGCAGGTCTTGCACGGAGATAACTTGCGCGGGCGCCATCACCGTCAGCCAGTGGCAGATGTTCTCTAGCTGGCGCACGTTGCCCGGGAAGGCGAACAGCTCCAACCGGGCCAGGGCCGAGTCGGCAATGCGCTTGGGCTCCACACCCAGCTGCCGCGCGCTTTGCTGCAGAAAGTGGCGGGTCAGCATGGGCACGTCTTCGTGCCGCTCGCGCAGCGCGGGCAAGCGCAGGCGGATCACGTTCAGGCGGTGGAACAAATCCTCGCGGAAGCCCCCTTCCTTCACGCGTTTTTCCAGATCTTGGTGGGTGGCAGCGATCACGCGCACGTGGGCTTTCACGGCCGCATGGCCGCCCACGCGGTAGAACTGGCCATCCGACAGCACACGCAACAGACGCGTTTGCAGGTCAAACGGCATGTCGCCGATTTCGTCGAGGAACAGCGTGCCGCCTTCGGCCTGCTCAAAGCGGCCGCGCCGCTGCGTCTGTGCGCCCGTGAACGCACCCCGCTCGTGGCCGAAGAGTTCGGATTCGAGCAGGTCTTTGGGAATGGCGGCCGTGTTGATGGCCACGAAGGGTCCGTCGGCACAGGGCGAGTGCTTGTGCAGTGCACGCGCTACCAGCTCTTTGCCGGAACCTGATTCGCCCGTGATCAGCACCGTCACTTGGCTCTGGCTGAGTCGGCCGATGGCGCGGAACACGTCCTGCATGGCAGGCGCCTGACCCATCATCTCGGGGGTTTCGGCCTGGCGCTCTTCGGTCACTTCCTCGCGCTGGCTTTCTTCGACCGCGCGGCGGATCAGCTCCACCGCTTTGGGCAGGTCGAAGGGCTTGGGCAGGTATTCAAACGCACCGCGCTGAAAGGCCGATACGGCGCTGTCCAGGTCGGAATACGCCGTCATGATGATGACGGGCAGTCCGGGTTGGAGTTCGCGTACTTTTTCGAGCAGCTGCAGGCCCGAGCCTCCGGGCATGCGGATGTCGCTGACCAGAACCTGGGGGCCTTGTCGTGCGGCATCGCCCGGTGTGATGTCGGCCAGCGCATCGAGCACTTCACGGGGGTGCGTGAAGCTGCGCGTGGGCAGGTTCTCCCGGGCTAGCGCCTTTTCCAGGACGAAGCGGATCGAGGGGTCGTCATCTACTAACCAGATCGGCTTCATATGTTTTTCTTACCTTCCCTGTGGTTGCGTGTCAGGGACCATCGTGCGTTTTTAAGGCAAGGGAATCAGGATACGGAAGTCGGTGCGACCCGGTACGCTGTCGCATTCGATCAATCCATGGTGCCGCTGTACGAAGGTTTGTGCCAACGTGAGCCCCAGCCCTGACCCGCCGTCCCGACCCGATACAAGAGGGTAAAAAATCCGCTCCTTGATCGCGTCGGGCACGCCTGGTCCGTTGTCGATGACATGCAATTCCAGTGCCAGCCGATAGCGCTGGCGACCAAACGTTACTTGTCGGGCCACGCGGGTGCGCAATGTGATCACGGCATCGCCTGCAGCGATGCGGTCTGTGAGGGCCTGGGCAGCGTTCTGCACAACGTTGAGCAGCGCCTGGATGAGCTGGGCGCGGTCCCCCCGAAACTCTGGGATCGAGGTGTCGTAGTCGCGTTGCACCCGAAGGCCTTGCGGATACTCCACCAGCACCAGGGAGCGGACCCGCTCGCACACCTCATGGACGTTGACGTCCCCCACCAGATGGGGGTGGCGGTGCGGGGCCAGCAGGCGGTCTACCAAGCTTTGCAGGCGATCGGCCTCGTGGATGATGACCTGGGTGTATTCGGTGAGCTCGCGGCTTTCCAGCTCCATCTCCAGCAATTGCGCGGCGCCGCGGATACCCCCCAAGGGGTTCTTGATCTCATGGGCCAGATTGCGGATCAGCTCCTTGTTGGCTTGGGCCTGGTCCAGCAAGCGCTCTTCACGGTCTTGGCGGGCTTGCTGCTCCAGGGGCCACAGCTCGACCAAAATTTCGCCCACCTGCTCGGCGTCGGCCACGCTGACGTGCACCGGCACGGGCTCTTGGTGCAGGCGCTTCAGGCTGGCCTCGTAGCGCAGCGCAGCAAAGTCTTTGCCACGAGCCCCTGCAAGCGCGGTTTGCAGCAGCGCGGGGTCGGTAAAAAAGGTAGAAAAATCGACGCCTTCCAGGGTGCGCCGCGACAGGCCCAGCGTGTTTTCCAGGGCGGCATTGGCAAACTGGACGGCGCCGTCTGCACGCAGTACGGCGACCAGGGTGGACATCAGGTCCAGTGAATGAAAACGCTCCGTGCCAGCACCCGGAGCGTCAGGGGCAAAAGAACTCACTTTGGTGATTAATTTGCGGGCAGGCGGGCAAGCTCGCGCTTAATACCTGCGATGTCGCTTTCGCTGCGGGCCACGCTGGCCTTGAGCTCGGCGGTGCGCTCCATGTAGCGCTGGGGATTGCGCAGGTCCAACGCATTGCGCTCTGGCGCGCCGTTGTTGTATTCCTTGGCCAGATCCGCATGGCGGGCTTCGGCTTTGCGCAGCTCGGATTCAAGAATGGAGCGTGCATCGGCGTCACGTGCCTTCTGGTCGTTGTTACTGACGCGTGGTGCGTTGGCCGGGGACGCGGCTGGCGCTGCGCCACCAGCAGGCGCTGGAGCCGCGGCTGCTGTCGCAGGGCGCGTGCCCTGCACGACCGTGACATTGCCGCCCTCCACCAGCTTGCAGCCGCGCTCTTTGGCCTGGGTGGCGTTGTTGGTGTATTCATTGCCGCAGCGGTAAATGCGGTCTTGCGCCCAGACGGCGGGTGCCGATGCGGCGATGACTATCAGGGTGATGAGCGTTTTTTTCATTCGGTTTCCTCGCACTGCCACGCAGGTTTCAGGGGAGTATCCCCCAATCACCACACATCGCCAATTCAACACTTGCACACCCCGGCGGGGCTTTGCTTACGGATACGCGCCTGCCATCGTTGGTTCCAAAATCGCGGGCATTGGCCGCGGCGTCCCCATAAAAAAAGGCGGCTTGCGCCGCCTTTTGGTTCGTAGTGGCCTGCTAGCAAGCCATTACAGGGAGTAGTACATGTCGTACTCAACGGGGTGAGGCGCCATGCGGAAACGCGTGACTTCACCCATCTTGAGGTCAATGTAGGCATCCAGCATGGAGTCGGTAAAGACGCCACCCTTGGTAAGGAAACCACGGTCCTTGTCCAGATAGTCCAGCGCTTGGTCCAGGCTGTGGCACACGGTAGGCACCAGCTTGTCTTCTTCGGGTGGCAGATGGTACAGATCCTTCGTGGCGGCTTCGCCGGGATGAATCTTGTTTTCCACGCCGTCCAGACCGGCCATCATCAAGGCCGAGAAGCACAGGTAAGGGTTGGCCGATGGATCGGGGAAACGCGCTTCAATGCGGCGGCCCTTGGGGTTGGCCACATACGGAATACGGATCGAGGCCGAGCGGTTGCGGGCCGAGTAGGCCAGCTTCACCGGGGCTTCGAAGCCGGGCACCAGGCGCTTGTACGAGTTGGTACCAGGGTTGGTGATGGCGTTCAGGGCACGTGCGTGCTTGATGATGCCGCCGATGTAGTACAGCGCGAAGTCCGACAGGCCAGCATAGCCGTCGCCTGCAAACAGGTTCTTGCCGTCCTTCCAGATGGACTGGTGCACGTGCATGCCGGAACCGTTGTCGCCAGCGTAGGGCTTGGGCATGAAGGTGGCGGTCTTGCCATAGGCGTTGGCCACGTTCCAGACCACGTACTTCAGGACTTGGGTCCAGTCAGCGCGTTCGACCAGCGTGCTGAAACGCGTGCCGATTTCGTTCTGGCCAGCGCCCGCCACTTCGTGGTGGAACACTTCGACCGGGATGCCCAGGGATTCGAGGATCAGGGACATCTCGGCGCGCATGTCTTGCGTGCTGTCGACAGGAGGCACGGGGAAGTAGCCGCCCTTGACGGTGGGACGATGGCCACGGTTGCCACCTTCGAGCTTGGCGCCCGAGTTCCAGGGGGCTTCGTACTCTTCGATCTCGAACATGACTTTGCCGGGTTCGTTGGACCAACGAACGCCGTCGAAGATGAAGAATTCTGGTTCTGGTCCGAAGTAGGCCGTATCGCCCAGGCCGGAGGCCTTCAAGTAGGCTTCAGCGCGCTTGGCAATGGAGCGTGGATCGCGGTCGTAGGCTTTGCCGTCGCCGGGTTCGATCACGTCGCACTGCAGAAACATCGTGGTTTCTTCGAAGAACGGGTCGATGTTGGCAGTGTTGGGGTCGGGCATGAGCTGCATGTCCGAAGCTTCAATACCCTTCCAACCGGCCACAGACGAACCGTCAAATGCATGACCGGATGCGAACTTGTCTTCATCGAAGTGGGACACGGGCACGGTGACGTGCTGTTCCTTGCCACGGGTGTCGGTAAAACGGAAGTCAACGAACTTGACTTCGTTCTCCTTCACCATCTTCATCACGTCTGCAATGGTCTTGGCCATCAGGTTCTCCTGGGTAAAGCGCTTGTTGAAAAAAGAATTTGCCGGTTTAAAAGCAGTTTGCGTGCCAGCCCAGTGCAGGCTTCGCACTAGGACGGAGCACTAGGGGCTATGCACCTGCTCGGCACCCGGCGGAATGCACCAATAAAGTGCAATCCATGAATCAACCAGGAACATCAAAGGTTGCGCACCAATTCAGGGCCGCATGTTGCACCAAATTCGTGCAGTCCATTTTTCAGGTCTTGCCATGCGGCCGGGACAGAAGGTGCCGGGCCTTTGACGCCCAGTTCGATATGCCGCCCGTATTGTGGATGATCCACGCTGGGCAAACTGAACACCCGCACCTCGGGGTGCATTATTTCGATGCGTTGCATGAGCGGCGTCAGCGCAGCCTCCATCGCACCATAAACCACCACCGATTGCTCGGTCTGGGGTGTGCGATTGAAGTGGGCTGAATAGTGGTGGTCCAGCACCCACTCAATCATCGGCCAGGCCATGACGGGAAATCCAGGCACGAAGTGCACCGCCCCACCGCCAGGGCCCCCGCAACTGAAGCCGGGGATCTTGTTGTAGGGATTGGGAATGATTTGCGCGCCGAAAGGAAACATGCCCATGTTCAGGCGGTGCACGTTGTCCGGGCGGTCGGCTTCGTACGGAACACCCTGCTCGCGCGCCACGTCTTGCATGCGCTCCCGGATCAGGGCCTCTGCCTCGGGGTGCAAAACAAGCTCAACGCCCAAAGCGCGTGCCGCGCACTGGCGCGTGCGGTCGTCTGGCGTGGCGCCAATGCCTCCGCACGAGAACACAACGTCCCCATTAGCGAACGCGCGCTGCAACGTGGCAGTGAGGCGATCGGGGTTGTCGCCCACATAGTCCGCATACGACAGAGAGAGTCCGCGGGCCGCTAGCAACTCGATCACCTTGGGCATGTGCTTGTCCGCGCGCTTGCCAGAGAGGATTTCATCGCCAACGATGACGAGACCAAATTGGGGAGTCATGGTGCAGGGGCTCCATTGGCAGATGTTGCAGGTTCTGGCAAAGATGCTGGGGCCGGGGCCTGGGGCAGCAGGGTCGAATCTGAACCCTCTGCGGAGCCACCCGCGACAGGGGCATTTCGCAAGCTTTCTTCTTTTTCTGATCGCAAGCGCTCAAGCGCCGCCAGGCAGTAGTGGGAGAACCACAGCGACGAAAATGCAAAAACGAGTGTGTAGATCCAGATCGCCAGCGGCACCAGCACAAAAAAGGCGGCGGCAAACACCACGCCCGATGCCCACACGATGCTGGGTGCAGCCCCCAGATATCCGGTGAGGATGCCAATGCCCAGCAGACTGCTGCGGTGCCGGAGAAACAACTCGCGTCGTTCTTCTTTGCTGGCATGGTCTGCCAAAGCATCAAACACCATGACGCGGTAGGTGAGCCAACCCCATATCAGCGGCGGGAGAATGAGGACAAGGGGCGGAACAAGCCACAAGGGGATAGACACCACCAAGGCCACCAAAGCCAGGAGGGTAGAACTGAGCGACCAAGCCACACTGGCAATGAAAGAGCCGCCCTTCTTGCGCTCTAGCTTGGGGAAGCGCCGGTCGGCTACCAACGCCACCAGCGCGGGTGTCATGAGCACGGCTACCACCAGCAACGAAAGCACTACCAACAGTGGAGTGATCGCCAGCACAACCATCAGGGGGGCGACTACCGTCGTCACATCGCCCACGCCCCAGCCTTGTAGCCAGCTCCAGAAGCCCGCCAGCAGTGTGGATGCGTCCAGCAACGACCGCATGCCTTGTACCGCTGCATCCCAATAAAAGTACCCCAAGCCCAATCCCAGCGCCGCCATCAACAGCAGTGGCAGCAGCGACAAGACGATGACGCGCGGTCGCAGGCAATAAACGGCAGCGCGCCAGAAAGAATCGAACAGTAGTCCCATGCCAGCAAGCATACATGGACCGCCTGCAGCGCCGATCAGGCTTTGCCAAACAGCCGAAGCACCCCACGCCACTGCTGGGACCAGAAGCCTTTGCCATAGTCGCGCAGTTGTCCGTTTGCTCCGGGCTCTACCTGGTCGCGTACGCCGGTAGGGTCGTAGCGCAATTCAAAATTGGCCGTGCGCATCAGCACGTCCCACCAGGGCAGCAGCACCCCAAAATTGTGCCCTCCCAGCACCACACGATGCCTGGGGCTGGGCAAGCCTGTGGCGTCCGCATCGCCAAGCGGGCCATTCATCCGTTTGATGGTCTCGTGACCTATGCCGACACTGTGGTGCAGGCGATGAAAACGCGGACTCACCCACAAGCGCTCACCCCAGCGGCCAAACCACAGTCGCACATTCGCGTGTTGAAAGCTCTCGCTCAGCTGCGTGATCGCCACAATAGCGATGAACTGGCCAGGCGCCACACCAATGAGCTGGGCCACCACCACCAAAATGGTGTCGCGCAGCAGGTCATCCAGCAAGTGGTTGCGGTTGTCGCTCCACATCGTCATCTGCTGCTGGGCATGGTGCAGGGAGTGCAGACGCCACCACCACTCAAAATGGTGCTGCCCCCGGTGGATCCAATAGTCCACAAAATCGAACACGACCAAGTACATCAACAGGCTGACCCAGGGGATATCGGAGATACCCGGCCAAATGCCATCGAGCTGAAATGTGCTGATACCTGCGACCCGCAAGGCCCCAAAAACATCATCGACCAAAGGATCAATGGCGAGGAACAAACCCAGGCGGAAAAGGCCCAGGCGGTGGATCAGGGTATAGAGAATATCGGTACGGATTGTGGCACGGTCGGTCACCGGTTCTACCGGCCAGAGTCGCTGCAACGGGCCGATCACCACCAGAATCACCACTAGCTGCAACAGGCCCACCAACAGCCATCCAGACGCCTCGTAACCCGTTTCGAGAACGTTTCCCAGACCCACATGAAACATCAGCGGCTGCATCACGCTTTCAAACAACCACTGCTGCACGCTGTCAAACCAGTTGCCGAGCAATTCCATCTCCCTACGCTCCCTCAGCCACAAAAGACACATGCGCGCGCTCGCCTTGCATCCGTGCGTTGAGGATCTGAAGCATTGCCCAAATGGCGCTCAGCGCACCGTCTGCTGACCGTACACAGGGTGTTCGCGCAGGGTGCGAAAACAAAACCCCCGCTGCTTGAGCCCTTCAATCAATGGCTCAAGCACCGCAGGTGCCCACGGGTCTTTGCGCGACCAGATACCCAGGTGAGCGAGAAGAATGTCTCCACTGCGCACGTTGCGCAATGCTTTGTTCAACAGCGCGGTGTTGCTGAAACTTTCGCTGGAAAGCTCGTCACCCAAAAAACCGGCGGGCGACCATCCCACATGCGTGTAACCGCAAGCACGCGCGCTGGTCAGAAGTTGCGCTGACGTTTTGCCACCCGGCGCACGAAACAGAGGCAGTGGCGTTTTGCCCGTGATCTGTTTTAAACGATCCGCCGCCTTGGTCAATTCAGAGCAATATCCAGCAGCGGAAAGTACGAAATCCTGGCCTTCACGCGGGCCCGAAGACGGTCGGACTCGGAAGAGCGGCTGATCTGAGGCTCCCATGTCAGCACGCCAATAGGTGTGGTCCCACGTATGCGAGGCAAACTCATGGCCTTCCGCCGCCCGGGCACGCCACCAGGGAGCCCAATGGTCACCCAGACTCCCGTCTCCTTCTTTCGTCCGCTCGTTTGCGGCGAAGAACGTAACCCGTACCTGCTGTCGGTGGAGCACGTCGGCCACCAACGGGGCAATCGCCATGTGACCCGTGTCGAAGGTCAAGTACAGCGGTTTTTCACAGTCTTTTTGGGCTCTAGCGCTTGAGTAGCAAGCGCATAACGCTACAAATAATATAGCAAACGAAGCGCGCTGCGTGTTCACAGGAGTTTTCCTCAAAGCGCCCATCTATCGGTAGCAACGCCTTAACGCGGAGCGTGCTGCAAGGTCCAAACGCCATGGGGAGATTTCCCTACCGTGACCTGCCGCACCACTTTTTTGGCGTGCGTATCGACCACAGACAATTTGCGCGCCCAGCGCGAGCTGACATAGATGAACCGGCCGTCGGCAGAAACTTCCATGCAGTCGGGCCCTCCCGGTACAGGATAAGAATCCACCACTTGGTACGTCGCCATGTCTATCTTGCTGATGGTGTTGGCGACGCGGTTGCTGACGTAAAGATGGCGACCGTCCCCAGCAGCACGAAAGGCGTGTGCGCCGTTCCCTGTCTTGATTTTCTTGATGCTGATCGGCTCGCGACCAGAGACATCAAACACCTCCACACTGTCGCTGCCCGTGAGGCCGACAAATACACGCTTGTCATCCGACGATCCGTAGACATCCGCCGGCATGGCACCGGTTTTTATCCGCCACTTAATCCCCTGGGTCGCAATGTCGATAGCCACCAATTCATCGCTGTCCTGCATGGTCGAATACACGGTCGTGCTGCGACTGTCGATCCATAGATGGCTCGGCGTGCGCGAAGTGGCTACTCGTTGAACCAGCGTCAGGTCCTTGCCATCCCAGCGGTAAAAATCAATATGGTTCAGCCGGTTGGCGGCTGTGATGAACCACTTCATGTCCGGGCTAAAACGCAGATGGTACGGGTCTACGATCCCTCGAACTGTGCGCTGTATCTGGGCCGTTCGGGGGTCCACAAACGTCAGCGTATCCCCCAGTGCATTCGCCACAATGATCGATTTTTCGTCAGGGGTGAGATAGAGATGATGCGGCTCTTTACCCGTGGGGATGCGGGCCGTCTCAGTCAAAGTCACAGGATCAATGACACTGACATTCGCCTCCAGCGAATTCAATACAAAGATGGGCGTAGGAGCAGCCGACGCTCCGTTGACGACCGCCAGGCAGAGCCCGCCAAGCGCAACACACGCACGCACAAACGAAAAAATCTTCACAGAACCACTTTCAGCTAAGCCTGCAAGTGTAGCGCGGCGCCTGTCTTAGACGTTTGCGGGCACACGTAACATCTTGGATTGAGATCGATTGCTGCACGTGAACTGGAGTGCCAGCACCGAGCGACTGCATCCTTGCTCAAGTTCGCCACGATCTCAAAGAAACATCTACGTATTTAGCGCCCAACGATGGGAGACAACCGAAACCGTCGATGAGTTGGCGAAGCTACGATTTGTCAGGTCATCTGATTGAGTAAAACCAGGTCATCGTTGCTTAGCCATTTCCACGCTCCTGGCGGCAGATCACTTGGCAGTTCCATAGCGCCAATCCGGGACCGATGCAACCCTTCCACACGATTGCCGACCGCAGCGAGCATTCGCTTCACTTGGTGGTACTTCCCCTCGGTCAAGGTGAGGTCTATCCGATTGCTTCCGATAACCTCACACGCAGCGGCCCTTACAGGCTTTGGATCATCATCCAGCACAACTCCACTTAAAAGCCGCGCAACTTGTGACGCATCCACCGCGTGCTTGGTGGTAATTTGGTAGACCTTGGGAACATGTTTCTTCGGAGAACTGAGCCGATGAATAAATTGCCCGTCATCACTCAGCAAGAGCATTCCTGTCGTGTCTTGATCAAGTCGGCCCACAGCCTGCACCCCTTGCACCGCGCTTTTCGTCGGCCGCTGGCGCAAAGGCGCAGGCAGTAGTGTGTAAATACTTGGGTAAGTAGAAGGTTTTTGAGAACACTCTGTGCCCGCTGGCTTGTGCAACAACACATAAGCTTTCTCATAACAGGGCCAATCTACGCCTTGAACTCGCAGTTGCAAACCTTGCAGATCGAACTCGGCAGTCGCATTTAAGCAATTTACATATTCAGTGTCTGCCCCCGCCAGACACACCGAAACCCAACCCTGCTGAATGAGTCCGGAACAAACACGGCGAGTTCCGAAACCTTGCGAATACAAAATATCCTGTAATTGCATGAAATGGACTGGGAAAAGTTAATCGATACTTTCCTGCGCCCCAACGCAAAACCCCCCAGTCCTTTGGAGACTGAGGGGGTTTGGGGCTATAAGAGCCTGACGATGACCTACTTT
>NZ_JBKBTV010000041.1:0-45686 GCF_046291265.1 Acidovorax sp.
GGGGTGTCTGGCGGTGGAGGGGAGGTTATTGGTAACGCTAGGCGATGTCGTCCATACCGTTCGGGCTAAGCCCGTCGAAGCCTCGCGCAGCGCTTCGACAGGCTCAGAGTGAACGGTTGGTAGTGGGTGTTATGAAGGCGGACAGCCATCAAGGTTTGAAACCAGAGCGCTGCACCACCGGCGCCCACTGCGCCCGATAGGCCTTGAGCATCGCCTCGGTCTGCGCCATGGTCGCCACCACCGGCTCCATCTTCGCCGCCTCGAACTTGCGCTGGGTGTCCGGGTCTTTCATGACGTCGTGGATCAGCCCGGCCAGGCGTTCGGCCTGGGCCTTGGGCATGCTCATGGGCGCAAAGAAGGTGTTCCAGCCCGTAGCGGCCAGGTCCAGCCCGCCTTCTTTGAAGGTGGGGATCTTCGGGTCCAGCGCACTGCGCTTGGTGCCCGACACGGCCAGAATGCGGATCTTGCCCGCCTCGTGCTGGGGCAGCATCGTGTCGAAGGTGTCAAACGCCACGGGCACCTGCCCGCCCAGCAAGTCGTTGAGCAGCGGCGCCGAGCCGCGGTAGCCCACCACCTCGGCGCGCACCTTGGCGGCGTCGCCCACCATCAGGCCAAAAAAGTGCGGCAGGCTGCCCGTGGCGGGCACGCCGAAGTTGGCCTTGTCGGGGTTGGCGCGCAGCCAGGCCATCAGGTGCGGCAGTTCTTTGACCGGCACGGCGCTGGCCACGGCCACGCCAAACTCGTAGCTGTTGACATGGCTCACGGGGCGAAAGTCGCGCTCGGGGTCATAGCCCGCGTCGGGGAAGACCAGGGGCGCCACCAGCATCACGGCCGGGTTGGCCAGCAGCAGCATGGGCTGGTTGGCGGGCGCGGCTTTGACGGCCTGAGCCGACAGGCGGCCGCCCGCGCCCGTCTTGTTCTCCACAATGACCGGCGTACCGAGCTTGCTGCCCAGCTTGTCGGCCACGATGCGCGCCACGCGGTCGGTGGCGCCGCCCGGGGCGTAGCCGACCACGATGCGCAACGGTGCTTCTTGCGCTTGCGCGACGGAAGCGGCCAGGGCCAGCGCAGTGGCCAGAACAGAGGCAAGGGGTTTCCACATGGTCGAAACATCTCCAGGGGCAATGACGGGCCTGCACCACCGTGCAGGTTGATGGGCGCACTGTATTGGCCACACAATCAATTGATCTAATCAACTCTTGCCCGGAAATACCCTGATGCCCACCCCCGCCCCGGCACCCGCAGGCCCTGCAGACCCGGGCCACCGCCTGACCCATCCGGCAGCGGCCAATGATCTGTTGATGTACCGCCTGAACCGCCTGTTGGCCGTGGCGGGCAGCCTGGTGGTGCGGCTGTGCGAAGGGGGTTACGGCATCACGCGGCGCGAATGGGGCCTGCTGATGGTGCTGGCCCAGCACCCCGGCATGCCACCGGCCGAACTGGCGCAGCGCCTGGGGCTGGACCGCGCGCGCACATCGCGCGCCATCACATCGCTCTTGGCCAAAAAGCTGCTGACGCGCGACGCCATGCCGGGCGACCGGCGCCAGGCGGTGTTGTCGCTCACCCCCGCGGGGCAGGCGGTGCACGACGACCTGTTTCCGCAAGTGAAGGCGCTGAACCAGGACCTGCTGGCAGGCCTGAACGCAGGCGCCATCCAGGCACTGGACCACGCGCTGGCCGATATGCAAAAGCAGGCCGAGGCGCTGGTGGTGCGCCGCACCGACGTGCCGCGCACCTACCGGCTGCGCGGCGGGCGGCACACTGACTAGGAGCCGGTGGGCCAAGCAGCGGGCTGTGGCCTGCAAGGGACAAGCGGAACACGATGCCCCAAAACAGGGATGAGGCGATATCCTCGAACACCCAGGGCGCGCCCGTTGGACCCGCGCAACCGGCACGCCATCCCCTTTGTCTTAACCAGACCTGTTCTCCACCCCCCACATCCTTCATGTCGTCGCACTCAACCTCTTTGTGGAGCCCCCTGCGCCAACCCGCGTTCCGGGGCCTGTGGATCTGCGGTGGCATCTTTTTTGTGGGCAGTGGCATGCAGTCCATGGCGGCGGCCTGGCTGATGGTGGAGCTGACGGGCTCATCGTTTCTGGCGGCGTTGGTGCAGACCGCCGTGTTCATGCCGATGTTTTTGCTGGCGCTGCCCGCCGGGGTGCTGGCCGACACCACCGACCGGCGCCGCTTGATATCGGGCGCGCTGATGGCGCAGGTGTGCGCGTGCACCTTGCTCACGCTGCTGGTGCTGGGCGGCTGGGGGGGGCCGGCGTCGGTGCTGTTCCTGGTGTTCATCTGCGGCTGCTGCACGGCCGTGCTGACACCTGCGTGGAATTCTTCGGTCATCGACCCCGTGCCGCGCGACGAGTGGCCCCAGGCCATCACCGCCGTCAGCATTGCCTACAACGCCGCGCGCGCGGTGGGGCCCACGCTGGCCGGGCTGGTGTTTGCGCAACTGGGCGCGGGCTGGGTGTTTGCTGTCACGGTGGTCACCACGCTGGTGATGTGGGAGTCCATTCGCCGCTGGCCGCCCAAGGCGCATCCGCCGTCCAAACTGCCCGCCGAGCGCCTGTGGGGCGGCACTTTGAGCGGCCTGCGGTTTGCCTGGCACTCGCGCATGATCCTGGCGCAGCTCGTGCGGGTGATGGCGTTCAGCGCCGCGGGATCGGCCCTGTGGGCGCTGCTGCCGGTGATTGCGCAGCGCCTGGGCACCGGGGCGCCCGGTTTTGGCCTGCTGATGGGTTGCCTGGGCACCGGCGCCGTGTGCGTGGGGCTGTTTTTGGGACGGCTGCGGGCGCGTTTTGGCATGGAAGTCATCGTCGGTGTGGGCGGCGTGGTGTTTGCTGCGGCCATGCTGGCGGCGGCGCTCACGCAGATCGCCTGGCTGGTGTACGTGTCCATGCTGTTTGCGGGCGCGGCCTGGATGTCGGCCATGTCCACCTTCAACACCGCCACGCAGGCCAGCGCACCGCAGTGGGTGCGCTCGCGCGCGGTGGCCATGCACATGGTGGCCGCGCTGGGCGCGTTTGCCATGGGCTCGGCCGTCTGGGGCGCGGCGTCGGACATCGTGGGCCTGGCGCCCACGCTGTGTGTGGCCGCTGCCCTGATGACCGCAGGCCTGCTGCTGGCGCGCCCCATGCCGCTGCGCATGGGCGCCTTGCACGAGGTCACCCAGGCCACGCCCTGGGACGAACTCTTCATCGAAGCCGAGCCTCTGCCCGAAGCAGGCCCGGTGGCGGTCGAGGTGGGCTACCGCATCGCGCCCGGGGCGGATGCCGCGTTTCTGGACACCATCAGCCGCATGAAAGCCCCCCGCCGCCGCGATGGGGCCACGTTCTGGCGCGTGTACAAGGACTTGGGCGACCCCTCGCGTTATGTAGAGCGCTTCATCGTCACGTCCTGGGCCGACTACCTGCACCAGCGCGCCCGCGCCACGATGGCCGACCAGGCGCTGGAGACCGAGGTGCGGACGTTTCTCGCGCCCGGCGAGACGGCAAAGATGTCGCACTACATCGCTGAGCGCTGACCTCGCACACCCCGGCCTGTTCAACGCTGGTAGAGACGGAAAATTTTCAGAAAACTGATCAAAAGCAGGAGCTACTAGCGCTTATTGAACAAGCGCTAATACCCTATTTGTATAGGCATAAATCGCTATTAAAACAATAGCAATCAGACTCCAGCCTGCCGTCCCCCGCCCGAAGGCGCTTCAGACCGCCTGCGACAATCGGGGGCATGAGCAACACCTTCGCCCCCCTGCAGAACGACACCTTCCTGCGCGCCTGCCGCCGCCAGGCCACCGACTACACCCCCCTGTGGCTGATGCGCCAGGCGGGCCGCTATCTGCCTGAATACAAGGCCACGCGCGCCCAGGCGGGCAGCTTCATGGGCCTGGCCACCAATGTGGACTACGCCACCGAAGTGACCCTGCAGCCGCTCGAACGCTTCCCGCTCGACGCCGCCATCCTGTTCAGCGACATCCTGACCGTGCCCGACGCGATGGGCCTGGGCCTGACGTTTGCCGAAGGTGAGGGCCCACGGTTTGCAAGCCAAGTGCGCGACGAAGCCGCGGTGGACCAGTTGGCTGTGCCTGACATGGACAAGCTGCGCTATGTGTTTGACGCCGTCACCAGCATCCGCAAGGCACTGAACGGCCGGGTGCCGTTGATCGGCTTCTCCGGCAGCCCCTGGACGCTGGCCTGCTACATGGTCGAAGGCAAGGGCAGCGACGACTACCGCCTGGTCAAGAGCCTGATGTACAGCCGCCCGGACCTGATGCACCGCATTCTGGCCATCAACGCAGACAGCGTGGCCGCCTACCTGAACGCCCAGATCGACGCGGGCGCCCAGGCCGTGATGATTTTTGACAGCTGGGGTGGCGTGCTGGCCGATGGCGCCTTCCAGGAGTTCAGCCTGGCTTACACCACGCGCGTGCTGGCGCAGCTCAAACGCACCGGCGTGGACGGCACCGACGTGCCCCGCCTGGTCTTCACCAAAGGCGGCGCCCTGTGGCTGGAAGACATGAAGCCGCTGGACTGCGAGGTGCTGGGCCTGGACTGGACGGCCAACCTGGCCAAGGCACGTGCCTTGGTGGGCGGCGACGTGGGTGGCCCCGGCAAGGCGCTGCAGGGCAACATCGACCCCAACGTGCTGTTTGCACCGCCCGCGCAGATCGTGAAACAGGTCCACAAGGTGCTCGACAGCTTTGGCGCCCCCCACACCGACCGCACCACCACCGGGCCCACCCACATCTTCAACCTGGGCCACGGCATCAGCCAGTTCACGCCGCCAGAGCATGTGTCCGCGCTGGTAGAAGCCGTGCACAGCCATTCACGCGCACAGCGGAAGGCTTGAACCAACCCGACGGCCGGGCCCCGTGCGGACTTATGCACAAAACTGGAGCGCTGACCGGGCCCACGCCCGGCGGCACACTGGTTTTTTAAAAAACCAGTGTGTTTAGCTAAGTCGTTGAATTCAAACGCATTTAATTCCCTGCTTTTTTGACAGGCAACCCAGCGAAAGCACGGTTTTTCAAGGGCTTGCGAAGCAAACCCACGAGATATCAACAAAGTTATCCACAGAAATTCTGGATTGTTTACAAATACCCAGTCAAATCAAGCACTTGCGGCCTAAACCGGAGAAATCAGTGAACATGGACCCGGCCTGCTAGCACAATTTTGGGGCTTTCCAGCCCCTTGACGAAATGCAGATGTCCGACTTATGCACACAAACCGTGATGCAGCGCAACATGAATGACTCTCAGGCGCATAGCACAGAATTTGCGGGCAAATTTCTTCAGATGATTGATTCATAAGGATTTTTTCGGTGTGCCAATTTTGTGGGCAATCTGTTGGCACCCAGGTTTCATGCGGCCTGGACGGCGGTTGAGCAAGGATGTCAACAAAGTTATCCACAGAAATTCGGGATTACTCACATGCCCGATGCAAATCAAGCACTTAGCGGTTAAACCTCTACGTAACATCCACAACACCCCGCAAGCACCCTTCCGTCTTCATAGCCCGTGCCTATCCATAACGCCATCGTCCAAGTCGCATTGCATACCCCGTCGCACAGCGGCGTGGGCGACCTGCTGAGCTACGCCAGTGAGCGCCCGCTTGCGCCCGGCACGTTGGTGCGCGTGCCACTAGGCGCCCGCGAAGTGCTGGGCGTCGTGTGGGACACCGACGAGGCCACGGGCGAGCTGCCGGACGGCGCCACCCTGCGCGCCATTGCCGGGGTACTGGAAGGCGTGGCGCCGCTGGATGTGCCCTGGCGCCGCCTGGTGGCGTTTGCGGCGCGCTACTACCAGCGGGCCTTGGGCGAAATCGCCATGGCCGCCCTGCCGCCCCAACTGCGCGACCTGCGGCCTGAGCAACTGGCGCGCCGCCTGCGCCGCCCGGTGGCAGCGGCGGGAGCATTGCAAGACGCTATTCAAAACATAGCGCTCACACCAGAACAGGAAAGCGCTAGAGCCCGAATTTCTTCTGAAAATGGCCCCTTCCTGCTGTTTGGCAGCACCGGCAGCGGCAAGACCGAGGTGTATTTGCGCTGCGTGCAGGAGGTGCTGGAGGCCGACCCGGCCAGCGACTTTCCGACCCAGGCGCTGGTGATGGTGCCCGAGATCAACCTCACGCCCCAGCTCGAAGAACGTTTTGTCAGCCGCTTTGCAGCCCGCTTTGGCGCGGGCGCCGTGGTGTCGCTGCACAGCGGCATGACCAATCCGCAGCGCCTCAAAAGCTGGCTGGCCGCTCACAGCGGCACGGCGCGCATTGTGCTGGGCACGCGCATGGCGGTGTTTGCCAGCCTGCCAGGTCTGAAACTCATCGTGGTCGATGAGGAGCACGACCCGAGCTACAAGCAGCAGGAGGGAGCGCGCTACTCGGCGCGCGACCTGGCCATCTGGCGCGGGCGCGAGCAGGGTGCCAAGGTATTGCTGGGCTCGGCCACGCCGTCGCTGGAGAGCTGGCACGCCAGCCGCCCGCCCACACCCGAAGACCCCGAGGGTGGCCGCTACGTGCGGCTGCACATGCCCAGCCGGATTGGCGCAGGCGCCCTGGCCCGCGTGCGGCGCGTGGACATGAACCAGCAGCCGCGGCGCGCAGTGTTCAGCGCCCCGCTGCTGCAGGCCATCACCGAGCGCGTGGCGCGCGGTGAGCAAAGCATGGTGCTGCTCAACCGCCGGGGCTACGCCCCCGTTCTGCACTGCGTGGACTGCGGCTGGAAAAGCGACTGCCCGCACTGCAGCGCGCACCAGGTCTTCCACAAAACGGACCGCACCCTGCGCTGCCACCACTGCGGCTACACCGTGCGCGTGCCGTTTCACTGCCCCACCTGCGGCAGCCCCGACATCCACCCCATGGGCCGGGGCACCGAGCAGCTCGAAGAACAACTCTCTGCCCTGCTGTCCGAAGTGCTGCGGCCCGACCGCACCCCCGCGCGCATTGCCCGCATCGACGCCGACACCACCAAGGCCAAGGGCGCGCTGGAGGCGCAGCTGGCGCAGGTGCATTCGGGCGAGGTGGATGTGCTGGTGGGCACGCAGATGATTGCCAAGGGCCACGACTTTCGGCGCATCACGCTGGTGGCCGCCGTGCAGCCCGATGGTGCGCTGTTCAGCAGCGACTTTCGGGCGGCCGAGCGCCTGTTTGCGCTGCTGATGCAGGCCGCCGGCCGCGCCGGGCGCGATGCGGCCTACATGGCGGCGCAAGGCACGCAGTGCGAAATGTGGGTACAGAGTTTTCACCCCAAACACGCCGTGTTTGAAGCGCTGCGCACGCACGACTACGAGGCCTTTGCCGCCCAGCAACTGAAGGAACGCGAGGAGGCCGCCATGCCCCCCTTTGCGTACCAGGCCCTGGTGCGGTCGGACGCACGCACCCAGGAAGTGGCGCAAGGTTTTTTGACCGCTGCCACCGCCGCCGCCCACGCTGCGGGGCTGCCGGGGCTGGACGTGGTCACCTTGTACCCGCCCGTGCCACTGACCATTCAGCGCGTGGCCAATGTGGAGCGCGCCCAGATGCTGATGGAAAGCTCCAGCCGCGCCGCACTGCAGCGTTTTCTGGCCGCGTGGCAACCGGTGCTGCAAACCACGCGCAGCCAGCCCGCGCACAAGGGGTTGATACGGTGGCTGGTGGATGTGGACCCGTTGGCGATCTGAAACAGCCAGCCGCGCAAGCGCCCAAAAGAAAAAAAGGGGCAACGCCTACTGCGCAGCCCCCCGTGTGTTGAAGAAGCGTGCTTTGACTACAGCGCGCCGTCGCCCAGCACGATTCCTTCACGGCGCGGGTCCACGCCGCCTTCCAGCCGGGTCTGGCCGTTGCGCTGCACGCGCATGATGGTGGACACACCGCTGGACTGCGCGCCGCTGTTCACGGTGTGGCCCTTGGCCTTGAGACCGTCAATCAGCCCCGTGAGGTCGAGCGCAGTGTTGGCGCCGTCCACGTTGGTGGTGACGCTGTTGGTGGCGCCAAAGTTCACGAGCGACGTGGCCTGCTGCGCGTCCAGACCCCAGTCCACCGCGCCCACGACCGTCTTGAGCACGTACTGGATGATGGTGCCGCCGCCGGGCGAGCCGGTGGCCATCACGAAGTCACCCGGCTCCGTGCCGCGGAACACCAGCGTGGGGGCCATGGTGCTGCGGGGGCGCTTGCCAGGGGCCACGCGATTGGCAATGGGCACACCGGCACCGTCTGCGGGCTGGGCCGAGAAGTCGGTGAGCTGATTGGTCAGCAGAAAGCCGCCCACCATGTGGTACGAGCCCATGCTCGATTCGACCGTGGAGGTCATGGACACCACATTGCCGTACGCATCGACGATGGAGAAGTGCGTGGTGCCGTATTCGATGGTCTTGTCCACACCCAGCGGCACGCTTCCCAGGTCACCCGCAGCGACCACGCCCAAGGAGTTTCCATCGGGCTTGATCAGTGCGGCGCGCTGCTTGAGGTAGGCCTTGTCCAGCAGGGTGGACACGCCCTTGCCCGGCAGCGGGATGAAGTCGGTGTCGGCCACGTACTTGTCGCGGTCGGCATAGGCCAGGCGCTCGGCTTCGGACACCAGGTGCACGCCCATCACGCTGGGCACACCGCCTTCGTTGGTGGGGTTGGCCGGGCCGTATTTGGACAGCTCGAAGTTCTCCAGAATGCCCAAGCCCTGCGCAATGGCGATGCCACCCGACGACGGCGGCGACATGGTGCAGATGTAGTAGCTGGCGCGGTACGTGGTGCACACGGGTTCGCGCTTTTTGGCCTGGTAGTTCTTGAGGTCGTTCACCGACATCAGGCTGGGGGTGATGGGCGTTTTGGCCGCATCGTCGCCCACCGACTGCGCGGCCTTGGCCACGATGGCTTCGGCCAGAGGACCGGAGTACATGGCATTGGCACCACCGCTGGCCAGCGCGCGCAGTGTCTGCGCATAGGGCAGGTTGGTCGTCACGGTGCCGGTGGCCTTGGGCGTGCCGTCGGCGTTGAAGAAGGCCGCCATGGCGTTCGCGTCCAGCGCCAGGCTGGCGGCGTTGCTCTTGATGGCGTCGCCCAAGCGGCCCGGAATGCGGTAGCCGTTGGTGGCCAGGTTCACGCCCTCGTCGAACAGCTTGTCCCAGCCCAGCTTGCCGTGTTCCTTGTGGGCCACGTCCAGCATGCGCATGACGCCGGGCACACCGATGGAGCGGCCGCTGCGGCGCGCGCTGGGTACAGGTGCGGGGGACGACGCATCGCCCTGATCCTGGCGCACCAGATAGTAGCCATTGGCAGCCGAGGGAGCGGTCTCGCGGCCGTCATAGGCCACGACCTTTTTGCTCGCCGCGTCGTAATACATCATGAAGGCACTGCCAGCCAGCGTGCTGGACTGCGGCTCCACCAGGCCCAGCACGGCCTGCACGGCCACGGCGGCGTCGATGGCGGTGCCACCGGCCTTGAGCACATCACACCCGGCCTTGGTGGCCAGCGGCGTGTTGGCCACCACCATGTATTTGCTCGACTGCTTGGCCTTGTAGCCCAGGCGGTAGCCCGACGCGGCCTCGGGCGCTGCCGGGTCGCCTGCCACGCCTGAGCCCACCACCACGGCAGAGCCAGAGCTGGAGACCACCGAGCAGCTTTGCGCGTTGTTGTCCACGGCCAGATCGGAGTCCGATCCGCTGCCGCAACCATAGAGCGCCACCGAAAGGGCCACGGGCGTCAACACCCAGAGCCAGGTTTTCTTTTGCATTCAAAACTCCTGTTGTTTTCCATTGTGTGCAGCCACGGGCCACGCGCTATCGTCCGCGCAAAAAACATGCCGAAGCCACCGTTGTGCCGTGCCGATTGCGCACAGCAGCCGTCACCCAAAGGCAATGGCAATGGCAATGGCAAACCATGGCCCCGACCACCGGCTGGGCCCATCGTGCGCCCACGCCGCACAAAAAACAACAAAAAAGTGCCTCCAGCGCTTATCCATCAAGCGCTAACAGCTATCAAAATATGAGTTCCTGCAAAACCCGCAGGCACCGGGCTTCTCTTGCCTACACTCAACTCAACTCAACTCAGCCCACGCCCCCAGCAGGAGACCCGATGACCCCCGATTCATTTGCCGCCGCGCTCGAACAGGAAGGCTTTGAGCCCGCCGTCACCATCACACGCGAAGGCGGCGGCATGCTGGCCGACCACACCCACCCGTTCGAAGCCAAGGCGCTGGTGCTGGCGGGCGATATCCGCATCGTCACCGCTACGTCGGAGCGGGTGTACCAGCAGGGTGAGGTGTTCCACCTGCAGGCCCACGAGCCGCACTCAGAGTTTTACGGGCTGATGGGCGTGAGCTACCTCGTGAGACGCAAGACGCCGTCCTGAGAATTGCGCCTCAACTTCGCGCGTTCTGTGCGTATCGTCCTGCGCTACCGGCGGTACATGCAGGCGAATTTATTCTGATAAATGAGGTTATTCACAGTGGCATCGGCGAATCTGCGCCCCGCACACCCGGGCCAGGGCTGCGCCAGTGCGACGAACACGGAACAAAGCCTGCATCCTTAAAAACCAGACACCATGTACACAGAATCGAACAAATTCGAAGAACTCCCCCCCATGTGGGCCACCATCACTGTCGCCGTGGCAACGCTGATAACCAACTGGATCTGGGGGTCCGTGTTCTCCCAGGTCCGTGGAATGGAAGCGTTCCTCTTGATGTTTGTTTGCCTTCTTGGGTGGCCCCTGACGCTGTTTGTCATCATGCTGATCCTGACCTTTGTCCTCAAACTCTGCGAAGGCTATGCCTGGTTGCGCATGGCCATCGTGTTGTGTGTGATTGGTCCAGGCATCGCCGTGTATGGCGTGCCTCTGTGGAGCCTGATCGTCTGCGCGATCATGACCATCGGTGTCGGTTTCAAGATATTCAGGGCTGCGCAAGACGACGCAGATCTGGAGAACTTGTAAATGGCTGTCAGAGAAGCTCCGCCCCCCGGTTTGCTCGACAGTTTTTCGGCCCCGCTGTGGAAGAGATTGGGCCTTTCAGTACAAAGGACCGAGTGGATCGTCAAAGGCCAGCACCGAGGCTATGACTGGATGGCCATCGAAACTCATCACGAAACCACGAACTTCCTTGACAACCATGGGAGCAGCACCACCTTCTTCGTGATGCGGCTGCCTCGAAAATCCAGGGACTGGTATCTGCCGCCCAGCCGAATCACGCCCTCCCGACAGGTGTGCGTGGACGAAGAATGCGTTTACGTCGCAGAGCTCGGCCAACAACCCCGCGTGCGCGAGTGGCGCTATTGGCTCGACACTACCGCCGATGTGGCCGATGAAGTAGTGCGCACGAAGGGCACACGCACTGCACAACCGCGTGCGCATCTGACCGCCTCCAAAAAAGCAGCTAGCGAAACAGAGCGCAGTTGGAACCCACACGACACCAATTGGGTTCTTCTCTGGTGCTCTGTGATGTTGCCGCTGACTGGGCTCCTGCTTGTGTTGCTTACGTTCACCTACACCGACTGGCTGAGCACTGGCAACGTCACCGATTGCGACTCGGTGGGGTACACATTTTCGGCGATGCAAGGCTGGAGAATGTGGGCGCTATTGGCGATCCTGGTCACCCCCTTGGTCTGGATGTGCAAGATGGTCCACACCATGTTCACGCGCATCTACAAGCCGGGTTTTGCGCTGCAGATCAATCTGGAAGGTGCCGTTTTGGTGGGCGGCACGTTTGTGCTGGCACATGCCCTTGACGCTTTAGAAGCATCCGTGCGCACCGTGTGCTGACCCGCGCAACCCACAATGGCCCTTGACACCATGGGCCATCTGGCGATCAGGCCGGAACAAACTGCCCATGCAACCCCAGCGGCAGGCCATACGGCAGCGTGACGCTGGCTAACGGCCCGGCATTCACCGCCTGCGCGTCGAACACGGACAGCGTGGTGCGCTCGCTGGGCCAGTGGTAGGCGGTGCCCAGCACCCAGCCCCGGCCCTCGGGTGCCGTGGGGTTGGTAGGGATGTAGACATGCTCCTCGGCGATCCAGCCCGCGCCGTACCGGTGGCGCTGCGGTGTTTTGTCGCCCTGCAGCGTGAGCAAGCTGTCAAAGCCCTGCACTTGGGCATCCATGCCCGGGCTGCGTTCCAGCAGGGTGGTAAATCGCGTAGGCAGGCCGTTGCGTGCCGGGTGAATGCGCGGGAACTCCACGTGGGCCAGCCCCGGATATTCGAGCCGCGCCTCGCCCGTGGACGGGGTGAGCGTGATGTGCGCCCACCGGGTGGCGGCCGCTGCCGGATTGCTGCGCGCGCCATCCACGTTCAGGTGGCGCAGCGCGCTGAGGATGTCAGGCTGCGCCACAAACCGCACCTGCACCGTGCCGCCCTCTTCCCAGGCATTGGCCAGGTGGAACAGGCCGGTGGCGAGCAGCTCGAAGCGCTGGACCTTGAAGTCCGCTTTGTCGACCAGCAGCACCACCAGCGGCGCCTTGTGGTCCCAGCGGTAGTTCGGCAGCGGGCTGCCGACGCCAGGGTGTCCGTTGAACAGCAGCGGCATGAGCAGGAACACCAGGTGCCGTTCGGTGATGGCGAAGTCATGCACCATGTCGGCCTGCGCAGCATCCAGCACATGCTGGCGGCGCAGCTGGCCGGTCGGCGCAATGTCGTACACCAGCAGTTTCCCAGAGCCCGGCACGTAGCCAAAATTCCACACCGAGCCATCGGGCGCCACACGCGGGTGGGCCGAAAACGGCGCGCCCCGCGTCTCGGGCGACCAGGTCTTGAACCCCTGGGCCTGCAGCGTGACGGGGTCTACCGCCAGGGCGGAACCGGCCTCCCACAGTGCAAACAGCTCCTTGCGCGCGGGCAGGGCCAGCAGGTTGATGTTGGCGGGGTTGACGTCGTCGGGCCCGCTGAGTGGCGGCGAACCGGGCAGCGTGGTGGCAAACCCCGAGTACAGAAGCCGCCCAGCGGCCTCTTCCGCCGTGAGCTTGGGGGTGGCCAGCAGGGCACCGCGGTGGGAGATGCGGGGCGGTGTTTGTGTTGACGCCTGGCCGCCCTCCAAACGAAACGCCTGCAGCATGCCGTCGCCGTCAAACCAGTGGTTCATGGCCACGCCGCCCAGTTCGCGGCGGGCGGGGCCGATGCGGTACAGCGTGCCCTGCAGCGCTGCGGGCCAGCGCCCCCGCACGGGCAGCGGGCCGCTGGCCAGTGGCGCCTTCAAAGGCCCGTTGTAGGGGGTGTAGCTGCTGCGCCAGGCGTGGGGCGCTTCGGCACTGTGGCCCAGGGTGGGCAGCAGGCTGGCGCCCAGGGCGGCCAGCACGGCGCGGCGTGGTGGATGGGGGTGGGTCATCGCGAGGCTCCTTGCGGGCTTACTTGAGTTCGACCAGCTGCGTGACGGGGTCTGCACCCACACGAAATGCAGCGTCGGCAAACAGCGGCGGGCCTACGGGGCTGCGCGCGTTGCGGCTGAAGCCATACAGCTCGGTGGGCAGGCCGAACAGGTTGGCGTCCAGCTTCTTGTTGGCGTTCTCGTCCAGAAACACCGACACGGCGTAGTCGCCTTCGGGCAGGCCCGCAAACTGCACCACCGCCTTGCCATCGCCCGGTTGGGCCGTGGCGACCTGCAGCGGCTTGCCACGCGGAAAGCCCTCGCTTTTGTCAAACAGGGCCGCCAGAACGGCGCCTTGCTTGTTGGCGGGCAAGGACACTTCAACGCTCAGGTCGGCGGCATGGGCGGCCAAGGCTGCCATCGCGGCCAGGCCAAGGATCAGGTTTTTCATGAAAGGGCTTTCAGTGGGTGGTCGACGAGCTGGGTCACGCCCAGATCGACACGCACTGTGCCCAGCCCGCCGCGCGACGGCGAGTCGATTGCGACGAAATGCCGCAAACACAGCGTGATCCGCAGTACGCAGGCGCGAGTTACGCCAGCCTGCCAGGGGACCCTACCCCGGTAGGGGAACGCCAAAATACAAGTGTTATTGGCCGCTAGCGCTTGATAGCAAAGGGCCTATAGCTATCAAAAATGCAATCAGGTCAGCAACGCCACCGCCGCCGAAAAGCTCACAAACGCCAGCGCTGTGGACACCAGAATGATCCGCGCCACGCGCCCGTTGTTGGCGCCGAACTTCTCGGCCAGCAGCGACACGTTGCTGGCGCTGGGCAAGGCCGACAGCAGCACCAGCACCGTCAGCGCAAACGGGGTGAGCGGCACGCCCAGCGCCATCGCGGCCGTGCCCACCGCCCACACCAGCAGCGGGTGCACCAAGAGCTTGGCCAGCGCCACCGGTACGTAATCGCGTGCGGGTACCTGCTCGTGTTGGTTCATCTGTGACCGGGCCAGCACGGCGCCGATGGTGAACAGGGCCACGGGCGATGCGGCATCGGCCAGCATGGCCACGGTTTTGTCGACCGGACCGGGCAGCTGGAACTGCAGGGCCGAGGCCAGCGCGCCCAGCGCAATGGACCAGGGCATGGGATTGGTCGCCATGCCCTTGAAGGCGCTTTTGAGCGCCACGCCCACGCCGTGGGTGCCTGCGCCATCCAGCCGCGACAACGCAATACACAGCGAGCTGGTGATAACCATGTCCACCACGATGGTCACGATGGCCGGGCCCGCGCTTTGCGCGCCCAGCAACGCCACCAGCAGCGGCACACCCATGAAGCCCGTGTTGGGAAAGGCCGCCACCAGCGCGCCAAAGGCGGCGTCGTTCCAGCCGATGTGGGCCCGGCGTGTGAAGGCCACCGTTCCGCCCACCATGATCAGCGCGCACACCCCATACACCCCGGCCACGGCTGGGTCCAGCAGTTGCCCGATGGGCGTGCTGGCCCCAAACCGGTACAGCATGCACGGCAGCGCAAAGTACAGAACAAAGGCATTAAGCCCCGGGATGGCAGGCTGAGGCAGCACGCCACGCCGTGCGGCCAGATAGCCGCAGAGCACCAGCGCGAAGAAGGGGAAGGTGATGAGAAGGACGGAGAGCACGGGCGCTATTGTCTGTGCTGCGCCGCGGCGCCGGGCTGGTGCGCCGCCCCGGTGGTCAGCGCAAAGTCAGATGGAGGCCATCACACACAACGACGTGAGCCGGTTGAACACAAATCCACTTCACTGTTTGCGCTGAATGATCAGATTGCGCTTGGCATCTTCTGGGTAAGCAAACGTGATCGTACCGCTCTTGACCGCGCCAATGACCAGCATGTTGCGGGTGATCGCGTCCTTGTCTTCCACGCTGAACGGCTTTTCGTAGGTGGACACCACGCCGTAGTAGGTTTTCATCTTGCCCTCCAGCGACTCCTTGATGGCTTTGCCGTTCAGGTTGCCATCGCGAATGCCCAGCAGGGAATACATCAGCAGGTAGGTGGCGTCGTAGGCGTTGGCTGCGGCCATGGGCACTGCCACCCGGCCCTTGTATTTGCGGGTGTAGCTCGACAAGAACGAGGCCCGCCGTTCGTTGCTGGGCTCGGCAATGAAGGTCTGCACCATCAGCGCGCCCTCGGCCGCGTCCTTGGCACCGTCGATGAAATTGGGGAACGACAGGGGCCACGCGCCCACCTGCGGCACCTTCCAGCCCAGGGCCTTCTTGCCGTTGGCGATCACCGCGTTCTCGGGGCCCACGGTGTAGCTGTAGACCACGGTGGCGCCTGCGTTGCGCGCGGCGGTCAGCTCGGCGGTGAGGTCTTTGACGCCCAGCGCAAAACGCGCCACGTGCACCGGCTTGAGGTTCTTGGCGGCGAGGGCAGCCACCACGTCGTTGTAGCCGCCCTCGCCGTAGCCCGTGGTGTCGGCGAAGATGGCGACCTTGTCCCAGCCGCGCTTCAAGATGTCGTCCACCATGAAGGGCGCCTGCAGCGCATCGCGCGCCTGCACCCGAAAGATGTAGCTGTCGGCAGGCGGGTATTTGGCCGTGACGGCCGTGCCCGACGCGCACGGCACGATGAGCGGGGTCTTGGCGTCCTGAAACAGGTCGATGGCCTTCATCGCCACCCCGGTGTTGCAGAACCCGATGGCTGCGACCACCTTCTCCTTGAGCAGGTCCTGGCTGACCTTGCGGCCCTCGTCGGGGTTGGCGGTGTCGTCCTTGATGACCAGCTCCAGCGGCCGCCCCAGGTAGCCGCCCACCGCATTGATCTCGTCCACAGCCAGCTTGATGCCATTGAGCATGGGCACACCAAAATCTGCCGACGGCCCGGTGAAGGGGCCCACGACACCGATGCGCACGGGGGCACTGTTGCCGGTCTGGGCCTTGACCAGCCCGGGCGCGGTGGCAGCCCACACCAAAACGCCGCCCGCCAGGAGCACCTGCAGACACCTCAAAGACCGATGGCGGACGACCGAGGTGGCAGCCGCCATGGCGGGGGAGTAAAGCGCAGCAAAGGAGATCATGGGGTGTGCCTCAAAGCGCAGCCCGCGGGGTGGGGCGTGCGTCGAAGCTGCAGTATCAAAGTGCGACAACGGCCGTCACTACGGGGGTTTCCCGCAGCAAGATGGCGGAGGGAGTGGTTTGGCGCAGCTTTGGCGCTTTCATGTCAGGGCAATGTCAGGCGCCACCTGGCGGCCCAGACGGCGCCGGTATCATTGCGCGCTTCGGAGGCTGGTTCCAGCCCTCCTCCCGCACCGCCCCCTCCTTTCGCTCGCTCTCCACCCTCCTCCTCCCATGTCCGCCGGTCTCAACCTCGCCCAGCTTCAGGCTGTCCACTACACCGACGGTGCCTGCCTGGTGCTGGCGGGTGCAGGCTCGGGCAAGACGCGGGTGATCACGCAGAAGATTGCGCACATGATCGAGAAAGGGATGGACCCCAAACGCATTGCGGCCATCACCTTCACGAACAAGGCGGCGTCGGAAATGCGCGAGCGCGCCAAGAGCCTGATCGGCCGCCGCGCCAAGGATGTGCTGGTGTGCACCTTTCACGCGCTGGGCGTGCGCATGGTGCGCGAAGACGGCGCCGTGCTGGGCTTGAAGCCCCAGTTCAGCATCATGGACGCCGACGACGTGACCGGCATCCTGAAAGAAGCGGCGGGCGGCACCACCGACATGGCCACGGCCCGCCAGTGGCAGTGGGTGATCAGCAAGTGGAAGAACATGGGCCTGACCTCGGAGCAGGCCCTGGCCCAGGCCGCGGACGACAGCGAGCGCAGCATTGCCGTGCTGATGGCGCGCTACGAAGAGCGCCTGTCCGCCTACCAGAGCGTGGACTTTGACGACCTCATCGGCATGCCGCTGCGCCTGCTGCGCGACTTCCCCGAAGTGCGCGCCAAATGGCAGGCGCTGCTGGGTCACGTGCTGGTGGACGAATACCAGGACACCAACGCCACGCAGTACGAGCTGCTCAAACTGCTGGTGGGCGAGCGCGGGCATTTCACCGCAGTGGGCGACGATGACCAGTCCATCTATGGCTGGCGCGGTGCCACGCTGGACAACCTGAAAAAGCTGCCCGAGGACTTCCCGAGCCTCAAGGTCATCAAGCTGGAGCAGAACTACCGCTCCACCAGCGCCATCCTGCGCGCGGCCAACAACGTGATCGGCCCCAACCCCAAGCTGTTCCCCAAGACCCTGTTCAGCGAACTGGGCGAGGGCGAGCCCGTGCGCGTGGTGGACGCCGACAGCGAAGAACACGAGGCCGACCGCGCCGTAGCGCGTATCCAGAGCCTGCGCGCCGCCAGCAACCCGCCGCCGGACTGGAAGAGTTTTGCCATCCTGTACCGCGCCAACCACCAGGCCAAGCCGTTTGAAAAAGCGCTGCGCAAGGCCAACATTCCGTACAAGGTGTCGGGCGGCACCAGCTTTTTTGACCGCGCCGAAATCAAGGACCTGTGCGCCTGGTTTCGCCTGTGGATCAACAACGACGATGACCCGGCGTTTTTGCGCGCCATCACCACGCCCAAACGCGGCATCGGCCACACCACGCTGGCATCGCTGGGTGCGTTTGCCACGCAGCACAAGCAAAGCATGTTTGGCGCGCTGTTCAACGGCATGCTGCCTGCGGCTATCCCTAAGCGCGCCATGGACGGCCTGCACGAGTTTGGCCGCTACATCAATTACCTGGAATACAGCGCCCGCCGCACGCACGGCGCCGAAGACGCCCGCACTTTTCTGAACGAATGGCTCAAGGAAATCGGCTACGAGCAGCATCTATACGACGGCGAAGACAGCGAAAAGGTGGCCGCTGCCCGCTGGAGCAATGTGATGGAGTTCTGCGACTGGATGGCCCAGCGCGCGGGCGGGCAGATCGACGACACCTCGGGCGCCGTGGTGGCCAAGGAGACCAAAAGCCTGCTGGAGGTGTCGCAGACGATTGCGCTGCTGTCCACCATCTCCGAGCGCGAAAAAGACCAGGACATGGTGACGTTGTCCACCCTGCACGCCAGCAAGGGGCTGGAATGGCCGCATGTGATTCTGGTGGGCGTGACCGAGGGCATGCTGCCCTTCAAGCTCGACGACGACGAAGGCCGCCAGCACAAGATCAGCGACGACACCCTGCAGCGCCTGCAGGAAGAGCGCCGCCTGATGTATGTGGGCATCACCCGCGCCCAGCGCACGCTGGCCGTGAGCTGGACCAAAAAACGCAAGAAGGGCCGCGAGATGGTGGCGGCACAACCGAGCCGTTTCATCGCCGAGATGGGCCTCGATAAAACCACCGCCCGCGAAGACCCGCGCGAGAAGCTCAAGGCCCTGCGCGCTGAATTTGCCGCCAAGGCCCAGGCCAGCAGCGTGGCCAACGCCGCGGCGGCGGCCAATCCGGCGGCTGCGGCCTGACGGGCAGACCGCGAACTGCTTGCAGCTTTTTCGCCACTCCCCGTCCGCTACCACTTTGTTTTTGATAGCTATCAGCGCTTATCCTACAAGCGCTAGAGGCCAAAAAGACCCAAAATCCACGCCAGCCTGCCCTGCAGCGGGCTCGCTGAACTGCACAGCCCGGTAGCGGACACCCCGCCCCCGGCAGCGGTCACCACAGTGTTGCATTTGGGCCCACACCCCGAACGGGCACAGAGCGTGCGTGGTACCGTGCAGCGCAGCGGCCCGACGGCGCGACAACACCGATCAAGTCGGTGGCGATGTCGATGCAGGCCCCGCTGAGTTATCAAAAATCGATCAATGGCACCCACATCAGTGCGCCCTGGACAGGCCAGGTCGTGGCTGGTCGTGGCGGCAAGGAAATAAGCGCAACATGGAACAACGCCACACCCACCCCCTCGGCGCCTTCGGCTCCAACCATCCCCTTTGTCCTGCGCAAGCAGGCGGGCTGGCAATGACCCCCGCAACCCACCGCAACCGGCGCCTGCACCACACGGCAGCCCTGGTATTGGCAGCGCTGGCACCCGCAGGCGCCGCGTTGGCACAGGCGACGGCCGCAACCCCCTCGGCTGCCAGCGGCGCGGCCAACGCGCTGAGCCGCTGCACCGCGCTGTCCAGCGACAGCCAGGCCCGCCTGGCCTGCTTTGACCAGTGGGCTGCCCAGCAAGCCTGGCAAGCGCCGGCTGCATCAGCGGGGGCCGCTGCGGCGGTGGCGCCACCGGTGGACACCACGCTGCCCGCCACCCGCGTCATCGACGTCGCGCGCACCGAAGGCTGCCGCGATCCGCAGTACAGCGACCTGTCGCGCTTTTGGGAGCTGGAATCGGGCAGCGACTGCGGCACCTTCAGCTTTCGCGGTTACCGCCCCATCACCGTGTCGGTGGTGGCATCGAGCAGCGTGAACCGCCAGCCCACGTCCGGTTCCGAAAACGGCTCGGCCACGGAGTCCACGCCGTACCGCCGTACCGAAAACCGCATTCAGCTGTCGGTGCGCACCAAGGTGGCCCAGGGACTGCTCACCCAGGGGCACCCCACGCTGAAGGACTCTGTGTGGGTGGGGTACACGCAGCAGTCGTACTGGCAGCTGTTCACACCCGAGATCTCGCGCCCCTTCCGCACCACCGACCATGAACCTGAAGTCATGTACGTCTACCCCACCACGGCCGAGCTGCCGTTTGGCTGGAAGTGGCGCTACAGCGGCATCGGGCTGGTGCACCAATCCAACGGCCAGAGCGATCCCCTGTCGCGCAGCTGGAACCGCGTGTACCTGATGACCGGCCTGGAGCTGGGCAACAACTGGAGCGTGAACGCACGCCTGTGGCGGCGCCTTACCGAAAGCGCGGACAGCGACAACAACCCGAACATCAGCGACTACGTGGGCCGTGGCGAGTTGTCTGCACTGTGGAACTACGACAAGAACAACACCGTGGGCGCGACCCTGCGCAGCTCGTTGTCCAGCTCGGGCCGCGGGTCGGTCCGCGTGGAGTGGATGCAGGCCCTGGGAACGGGCATTTTCGGTGGCAAGACCAACTTGCGCCTGCACACCGCGCTGTTCAACGGCTACGGCGACAGCATGATCGACTACAACCGCAAGCGGACGGTGTTCAGCGTTGGTCTGAGCCTGGTGGACTTCTAGCCAGGTACATCCCCCTGAGGCGCTGCGCGCCTTCACCCCTTCTCTCGAATTGCTGCGCAATTCGGGACGGGGGACGCAGCCAGTGCGGCGGGGCAGCCCTTGCACGGCTGCCCTGGCTTGGGCCGCGCCAGTCTCTGCGGTTGGCGAGCAAGTCCGGACGGCGAAATGCTCGGCCCAGTTCGGCGCCGCACGCACTCACAACTCGTTACGACATCGCCCTCAAGTTTTGCGACGCGGTGTCGATGCGCCGCCACAATGGCACGCGCACCCAGACGCCATGGCCCGCAGCGCGCCACGCTTTTGATAAGAGCGGTTTTCCCGCCGTTTAACCTGCCATTGCCCCTGTGTGCGCCCCTCCAAAATGTGAGCAGAGAGGAACACCCCATGGACATGCAATACCAGCTTAAGGCAGGCAGCTACTACCTGTACGACATGCGCGACACGCCCAGCGCCGTCACGGGAGAACGCAGGTTCAAGCTCAAGACCGACACCGTCGCCATTGCGTTTGATGCGCACACGGGCGAGGTGCACCAGCATGGCAGCCCCACGCGCATCCAGTCCTGGGCCAACAACACCCGCCGCCGCCTGCGCGCTGCCGGGGCGCAAGAGATGGCCAACGACATCGTGGTGGTGTCGGGCCCGCTGCCCGTGGATGAACTCAATAAATGCCTGTGGGTGAACGGCTATGTGCGCCGTATGTTCTCGCGCCTGGCCACGTTGCCGCATGGCAAGCTGCAGCGGCCTGCTGCCGAGCCGTTTCGCAAGGCTGCCTGATTGGCGTGTAGAAATTAGCAGGAAGAAGGCTTCGCGCCTTGTTCCCCATCGCAAAGTATCTCAAGGGCCGCACGCAGCGGCCCTTGTCGTTTGCGCTGGTCTTCTGGTCGAGCGATCAGGCCTCGGCGTCCTCGGCCACGTCGCCGTCCACCAGCTCCAGCACTTCGGCATGTTTGACGATGGTCACCGGCACGGGGCTGGCGTGCGCCACCTCTTGCGACACCGAACCCAGCAGCGCGCTGGTGATGGCGCCCTGGCCCTTGGCGCCGATGACGACCATGTCGCAGCCCGAGCGCTCGATCATGTCCACCAGGGTGTGCGCCACATCCCCCACGCCCACATCGGTTTCGTACGAAACGCCCGCTGCATCCAGCAGTGCACGCGCAGACGCCATGAGGTGGTCGCCCGCCTCCAGGCTGGCGGCGGCAATCAAGTCGGGGTCGCGGGTGGTGACCAGCTCGTACAGGGTGGCGGGCTCCTGCACATTGGCCAGCACCATCGACGCCTGCAGCCCCTGGCGAACCAACGCAAGCGCGTGGTGAACGCCGTCCAGCGCGAGTTCGGAGCCGTCCACGGCGATAAGAATCTTGAGCATGGTGTTCTCCTTGAGTCAGTGAAGACCAGTGTAGCGACGCCATCCGCCAGCGCCAGCCCATACCCTTGAGCCAGGTCAGGGTAGCCCGTCTGGGACAATGCGCCCCATCATGCTGCAGTTCGACCTCCTCAAAACCGACCCCACCAGCCACGCACGCCGTGGCACGCTCACGCTCAACCATGGCGTGGTGCAGACCCCCATCTTCATGCCCGTAGGCACCTATGGCACCGTCAAGGGCGTGATGCCGCGCAGCCTGCACGACATGGGCGCACAAATCATCCTGGGCAACACCTTCCACCTGTGGATGCGCCCTGGCCTCGATGTGATGCAGAGCTTTGGCGGCCTGCATGGCTTTGAAAAGTGGGACAAGCCCATCCTCACCGACTCGGGTGGTTTCCAGGTCTGGAGCCTGGGCGCCATGCGCAAGATCACCGAAGAAGGCGTGACCTTTGCCAGCCCCGTGAACGGCGACAAGCTCTTCATGTCGCCCGAGGTGAGCATGCAGATCCAGACCACGCTCAACTCCGACATCGTGATGCAGCTGGACGAGTGCACGCCGTACGAGACCAAGGGGCATCTGACCACCGAGGCCGAGGCGCGCAAGTCCATGGAGATGAGCCGCCGCTGGGCTGTGCGGTCGAAAGCCGAGTTCGAGCGTCTGGAAAACCCCAATGCCCTCTTCGGCATCGTGCAAGGCGGCATGTTCGAAAACCTGCGCCAGGAATCGCTCGACGCGCTGGTGGAGATGGACTTCCCCGGCTACGCCATTGGCGGCGTGAGCGTGGGCGAGCCCAAGGACGAGATGCTGAGCATCATGGCGCACACGCCCCACCGCCTGCCCGCCCACAAGCCGCGCTACCTGATGGGCGTGGGCACGCCCGAAGACCTGGTGCAAGGCGTGGCCGACGGCGTGGACATGTTCGACTGCGTGATGCCCACCCGCAACGCGCGCAACGGCACCTTGTTTACGCGTTTTGGCGACCTCAAGATCCGCAACGCCCGCCACAAGACCGACCACCAGCCACTCGACACCAGCTGCACCTGCTACGCCTGCGCGGGCATGTCGGGCGTGTCGTGGGACGACGGCGGGCGCGAGGGCTTCAGCCGCGCCTACCTGCACCACCTGGACCGCTGCGGCGAAATGCTGGGCCCCATGCTCACCACGGTGCACAACCTGCACTACTACCTGAACCTCATGCGCGAGGTGCGCGAATCGCTGGACGCGGGCGAATTTGCGCAGTTCCGCGCGCGCTTCAAGGCCGAGCGGGCGCGGGGCGTGTGACAGACGCTCTGCTCATTTACTATTATTTTGATAGCTACTAGCGCATGATGCATAAGCGCTAGACGCCAAAATCATTAAAACTTTGATGCACCCCTGGCTGCGCTGGCCGCTGCGGGCCTTGGCGGGCACGCGCACTGGGTACACCTGAAGGCGGCGGTGCTGGCGCGAGCCCGCGCCTCCTGGGCATGGCGCATGGCCCGGGTCGTCAAGCGGTACTGCAAGCGGTGGTGACAGCGGCGCTGAGCCGCCCACCGCACTGCGCGCACCCTCCCTGACCGAAGCCCGTGCACCGGGCGTGGCGTGCGGTCCAGCGGTTTTCTGCACCGCCCCGCACACCTGTCAACCCTGCTTCAGTGGGGATGGGTCAACACACCCATCGACCGTAGAGTGCGTGGCACCTCCCCAGCGCCCGGACCACGCGCGTTGAGTGGCGGTTTTTCCAATTTTGAGCGCGCCGTTGGAACACTCACCCCGCTGCCGCACCCGGAGATCTCCACCATGCATCGCCCGCTTTCCATCCACCCCAAACCACAGCGTCCGCAGGTCCGTGCCGGATCAGATTCCGGTGCAGTTCGTTGGGCCGCGCGGCTGTGCGCTGCGTGGGTGGTGGGAGCCTTGCTGATGGCCTGTGGCGGTGGTGGCGATGTGGCAACGCCCCCGCCGCCACCGCCTCCCGCCACCGTGCAGCACTCGGTGGGCGGCACCGTCACGGGGCTGAGCGGCACACTCGTATTGGCCAACAGCACCGGCGGCGAATTGACCATCACGGCCAGCGGCAGTTACTCCACCCGCATTTCCCAAGGCGAGGCCTACAACATCACCGTGCGCACCCAGCCCGCCGGGCAGACCTGCGTGGTGGAAAACGGCTCGGGTGTCGTGGCAGGCCCGGTCACAAATATTCTGGTGACCTGCACCACCCACACCTATACCGTCGGCGGAACCGTCTCTGGCTTGGTGGGCGCTGTCACCCTGCGGCTCAACGGCGCGGCGGATTTAACGGTGACCGCCAATGGCGCATTCCGTTTTGTGGTGCCGGTACCTCACGGCAGCGCCTACACCGTGGCCGTGCACACACAGCCCGTGGACCAGGCCTGCGTGGTGGAAGCGGCAACGGGCGTGGCTGTGGCACCGGTGACCCAGGTGCAGGTGTTTTGCCGCACTGTGTCCGTGCCGCCCCCCCCACCCCCTCCGCCACCGCCCATAGCGCCCACACCGACAGGGCTGGGCATCACCTATGGACCAAAGGCACTGACTTTTTCCTGGGTAACCGCGGCGGGTGCCAGCAGCTACACCGTGTCCGAAGACCCCGATGGCGCTGGCCCACTGGCACCCGCACCCGTGGGTTCTACGGCGGCCACCACCCTGGTTTATGCCGTGCCGACCTTGTTGCACCACCGGCTGAACGCCACCTACACGGTGCAAGCCTGCAACGTGAGCGGCTGCAGCGCCCCCTCCGCGTCCGTCGCCGCGGACATGGTGCAGGCCATTGGCTACGTCAAAGCCTCCACCACCACCGTCGAAGGCCGCTTCGGCAACCGTGTCGCCCTGTCCAGCAACGGCGCCACACTGGCCGTGGGCGCCTACGGAGAGGGCGGCAACACGGGCGCGGTGTACGTTTTTGCAAAAAGCGGCGCCACCTGGTCGCAGCAGGCCCGCATTGCGGCGCCCGACGGGGAGGCCAACGACTACTTTGGAAACGCGCTGGCCTTGTCTGCCGATGGCAACACGCTGGCCATTGGGGCGGACGGCGAGAGTGGCGATCAGACAGGCACCTTTGCGACGATGCCGGCCAGCAACAACCTGGCGAACAGCTCGGGCGCCGTGTATGTGTATTCCCGCACGGGCGCCGCGTGGTCGCAGCAGGCATTCATCAAGGCGCACAACACCGACGCCAGCGATTTGTTCGGTTCGTTCGTTGCCCTCTCGAACGATGGCAACACGCTGGCTGTTGCCGCCTACAACGAGGATGGCGATCTGACCGGCACCCATGGCAACGCGGCCTATGCGGCGTCGGGTGCTGCCTATGTTTTTACCCGCACCGGCACCAGTTGGGCGCAACAAAGCTATCTCAAAGCCTCCAACGCGGGGGCAGGCGACTTCTTCGGTATCTATCTCAGCCTGTCCGGGTCGGGCGACACCTTGGCCGTCGGCGCATTTTTGGAAGGCAGCGCCTCTGCCGCCACCCCTGCGGATGACTCGCTGACCAATGCGGGGGCCGCCTATGTGTTCCAGCGCAATGCAGGCGCGTGGCTGCAGCAAGCGTATTTGAAGGCCCCCGCTCCTCTCGCAAACGACCGTTTTGGCGTGGCGGTCCAGCTGTCTGGCGACGGCAATACGCTGGCCGTGGGCATGGACGGAGACAGCAGCAACCACACAGGCACATTCCCGGTGCCACCTGCCAGCAACACGTTGGCCGTCAACTCGGGCGCGGTGTTTGTGTTTACCCGCGCGGGCGGGTCTTGGTCCACCCAGGCGTATCTGAAAGCCTCCAACACCCGCACGCCCCACCGTTTCGGGAACAACCTGGCCATGTCCAGCGACGGCAACACCCTGGTCGTGCCCTCCTACCGGGACGACAGCAACGCCAGCGGCTTCAACGGAGATCAAGCCAACACCAGCGCCACCGATGCAGGCGCCGTGCTGGTGTTTCGCCGCAGTGCGGGCACCTGGGTACAACAGACCTATTTGAAGGCGCCCAACACCGGCAGCGGCGACCGGTTCGGTGGCCGCGTGGCGCTATCGGGCGATGGGCATACGCTGGCCGTGGGGGCATCCACGGAAGACGGCGGATCGAACGGCATTGGCGGTAACCCGGTGGACGAGAGCAGAACCAACGCGGGCGCGGTGTATTTGTATTGAGGTGGATTTCTTTCCATTTTTGGTGAAATTTGGCTCTGGCGCTTATGGAATAAGCACTGCTAGCTATTGTTTTTATAGTTATTTGCATGCTTGTGTTGAGGGCGGAGGCCGGGAGTTTCCCGGCCTTCGTACTCCAACCAACAGCAGAAATCAAAACCGATAGCCGCCACCGCAATCTCACCCCTCGGGTGATGGCCGCACGCAACACGCAGCCCCGCAATTGTCAATAAATGTTTTTTTGTGTTGAGCCTACTGGCGCGTAACCCACTGCGCCCGATGACAATCGCCAGCAGCCCCGCTGCCACTTCGCTCCACACCATGATGACCCTCTCCTTTGCGCGCCCCCGGTCGCTTCCACGGTCATGGCTCTGGCTGGGCCTGGGTGTGCTGGTCTTTGCCGCCTGCCTGGTGGGCATCTTTGCGCGGCCCATCGGCTTTCTGTCGGCGTTTTGGCCCGCTAACGCTTTGTTGCTGGGGATTTTGGTGCGTTACCCCGCTCTGGCGCGCCCGGCCGCCTGGGGGGCGGCGGCGGTGGGCTACATGGCTGCCGACCTGATCACTGGCAGTTCCTGGGGCATGTCGCTGTGGCTCAACGGCGCGAACCTGCTGAGCGTGACGGTGGGCTGGCTGCTGCTGCGCCGCCTGAGCGAGCCAGTGCTTCGCCTGCGGCGCACGGTGTCGGCCATGTACCTGCTGCTGGCGGCGCTGGCAGCCAGCGCGGCGGGTGCGCTGGCGGGCAGCGGCGCGGCCCCGGTGTACTTCAACTCCCCCTGGACAGACCTGCTGTCGTTGTGGTTCAGCACAGAACTGATGAACTACATGCTCATCGTGCCCGTGGTGCTAGCGGCCCCGCGCGATGACGACCCACCCTCGGCCGTGCAAGGGGCACCGATGTTCTGGCGGGTAGCGCCAGTGGGCTCGCTGCTGCTGGCGGAAGGTATCCGCGGGCTGGTGGGCGGACCGGGCGTGCTGGCCTTTGCCGTGCCCGGCTTGCTGTGGTGCGCGTTGAGTTACAGCACCTTTGTGGCCAGCCTGCTGTCGCTGGTGGTGTGCCTGTGGACCATGGCGGGTGTCGCCATGGGGGTGCTTAACTTCACCCCGGCGCACGCGGGCGACGTGTTCTCGCTGCGGGTGGGCGTGACGTTGCTGGCGCTGGGGCCGCTGGCCGTGGCCTGCGCCAGCGCGGCCCGCGCCGAAACGCTGCGCCGCCTGGACCACGCGGTGCGCCACGACGACCTGACCGGCGTGCTGGCGCGCCGCGCCTTCATGCGCCAGGGCCAACGCCTGCTCACCCGCTATGGACGCGAAACGGCCGGTGTGGCGGTGCTGATGCTGGACATCGACCATTTCAAACACGTCAACGACCAATACGGGCACAGCGCCGGAGACCAGCTGCTCATCGGCATCACCCAGGCGATGGGCACCGCGTTGCGCGCGCAGGACGCGCTGGGCCGCATGGGCGGAGAAGAGTTTGCAGTGGTCTTGCCCGAGGTGTCCCACGCCGAGGCGCAGGCCATCGCGGAGCGCCTGCGGGACGCCGTGGCCAGCCAGCCCTTTGCAGTGGCGCCTGCGGGCCAGACCTTGCACGCAACCGTCAGCATTGGCCTGGTGCACAGCGCCTCGATGAGTGGCGAGGCAGACATCGACACCCTGCTGCTCGCCGCCGACGCCGCGCTGTACCGTGCCAAGACCGAAGGGCGCAACCGCGTGTTGACGGGATAGCGGGAAAACGGGACCAGACACCAGGACCGGGAGACGCCGCCCGTACCCTGTTTAGCTTCCAGATCGAGTCTTGAGGGTGGCGACCATCGCCACAACACAGCAAAGCACAGGGCTCGTGGGCACCCCCGATGCACACAAAAAAACACCTGCCGTGGGGTGCGGCAGGTGTCGTCTGGGTTTGAAGTGAAAAAGCGGTTAGTCGCGCAGTTCGGGCGGCAGCGTGCCACCGTTGGCCGCGATGCTTCTCATCACCTGTTTGTGAAGCCAGATGTTCCAGGCGGCGGACCCGGGTTCGTCACTGCCGCTGTAAAACAACTCGCCCGCCAGCTCCTTGCGCGCAGCCATGCTGCTGTCCAGGCCTAGCAGCTTGAGCAGATCGACGATGGAGGTGCGCCAGTTCAAGCCGCTGGCGCCCGGCATGGCATCCAGGATCGGCGCCACGTCGCCCAGAGGAATGGATGGCGGCGCTGCAGGTGCTGCCGAGGCCGGAGCGCCTGCGGAGGCCGCCGCCGGTGGAACGGGCACCACTTCGGCCGCATTGGCAGAGGGAAAAATCTTCGAAAAAATCTTGGAGAAAAAACCCATGAGGACTCCTTGGAATGGCGTTGAAGATAGTTGTGGCAGCAGCACCCGGGAACAACCCAAACGCTGTTTGGCGTTGTATCACGCTGGCGTGGCTGGAGATGCAGTGGACGACCCGCTCTCTGCCCCCGTGCCACATGCATGGCAGAACTTGGCAAACGCGCTCTTGCGGGTGCTGCACTGGCCACAGTGGTCAAACAGGCCAATGCCGCAGTGGGGGCAGAAGTCGATCTTCTCGTTCTTCAGGTCCACCGGCCGCTCGCAGCCAGGGCACACGCTTTTGGCCAGGCGCGCCAGGGCCACGTCGTAGCTCAGCTCCTTGCGGCGCTCCTGGTCGGGCATCGCCTCGGCGAGCTTCTGGCGCTCCAGGTAGCGGTTGAGCGCCAGGATGGCGTAGCGCCCCACGATGGCGGTGATGGCAATGCCGACCACATAGCGCACGTATCCGCCGTAGCTGGGCAGGTAAGGCACCAGCTCCACGAAGAAAGCGAACAACGCGAAGAAGATGAAGCCCCATACAAACGGCCAGTAGGTGCCCTTGCGCTTTTTGACAAACAACCAGCCCGCAATCGCCAAGAGCGGCAGGGTGAGTGCCAGGCGGTACAGAAACACCCGCAGCTCCACCTTGCGCTGCTCGACGCGCATCAGCTCGTAGCCGCTGGCTTCCAGATCGTGCAAGCGGTCTGTAGCAGCGGCGGCAGCCTGGCGCGCATCCAGTGCGGCCTGCTGTTGCTGCTCTACCGCCTGCTGGGTCTTGCGCTCGTTGATGCGCAGGGCGTCCAGCCCCTGGGTGCGCGACAGCACCTCGGGGTCCTGGTCGGCGCGCTGGGTCACGCTGCGGGTGGCCAGCCAGCTGTCAAAGCTGTCGCGTGCGGTGCGGCTTTCGCTCTGCGCCTTGCTGCGCTGCAACTGGGCTTGCTCCAGCGCCGTCTGCGCGTCCTGCTCGGCATCGCGCGCGTCGCGCACCTGCTTGCGCAGGGTTTGCGCGGCGGCCTTGTCCAGAAAGTCATCCACCTGCAATTGGGTTTCGACCTTGGGCAGGTCTCCCACCAGCGTACCGCCCAGGCCGATGAGGAAACTGGCAAACACCAGCGCCACCAGCCACAGGCCACGCCGGAACCATTTTTCAGACAAACGCAGGGATTTGCTCACGGTCTTCTCCTCTGTGATGGATCAACCAAAAACCCCATCGCCATTGCCCCGAAAGGCGGCGATCAAGGCATTTGCTTCTCTTTTTATAGCTGCTAGCGCTTATGGAATAAGCGCTAGAGCCCATTTTCATTCAATTTTTCATCACAAAGGTCACAGGCGCTGCCGCCAGCTGCGCACGCTGCAGCCAGGCCAGCACCGAGTCCACCGTGACCGTCTCGATGCGGTCTGAGAACCGCTTGTCGCCGGGGTGGTCGTCAAACGCGATGTTGGCCGACCCCACGCGACCGCCCATGCGCGTGAGCGGCCCGAGCTTGAGCGTGGTGGGCGTGTAGCCCTTGAACTGCAGCCACGCTTGCGCCTGGTCGCGCGTCAACACAGTGGCGGGCTCCATGGCCACGGCCAGGGTCTCCAGCGCCCACTGGTTGGACTGCTGGTATTTGCGGCCCCACACGTAACTGACCATGCTGTAGGCCGGTTGCTGCAGCGTGCGGGTGCGAGCGGTGTCCTGCAACACCGCCAGCAGGCGCTGCTGCACTTCGGGCGTGGGCACGGCGTAGACCGCCTCGTAGCGCCACAGGTCGTCCAAAAAGAACTCGCCCAGCCCCTGGCGGTAGAGGTGGCCTACCGCCGTGCCGCACTCGTTGAGCTTGTGGGCCACGCGCCACGGGCCCTCGGGGGTTTTGTAGGCCCAACCAAAGTGCGAATAACGCAGGCCGTACTTGCTCAGGTCCTGCCCTGCGCGGCCCAGCGCTACCACCCGCGTGCCCGATTTGGCATGTTCTGCATCCAACGCGGCCGAGGTCTGCTGGGCCAGTTGCATGCCGCGCTCGATCACCTTGGCAGGCAGGGGTTTCGTCGCCTCGCAGGATCGGCCCGCGTGGGCCGCAGGCGCTGCCAGCAAGGCCGCACCGGCCACCAGGGCCATGCACCACATGGCGGGGTTGAAGGAGCGCACGCGAACATGCGCTGGTGTCATCTGCTGCACAGCCATGGCGGCGCTCCTCACAGACGCTCGTTGTGCAGCAGCGCACGGCCGATGGCGTTGGGCACGAACGCAATCGCTTCACCCGCCACCGACAGCACCACGCCCGTTCCGATCACGCTGCAAGTCACCAGCGTGCCCACCGCATGGGCCGATGCGCCCACACCCCGGCCCGCCACTTCGACGCTGACCTGAGCGCCGTCGGAGGCGCGCTCCAACAGGTACACCGTGCCGGTGGCCGATGCCTCCACCGTTTTCACCGTCAGCACCGCACCGGCGACCGACAGTGCAGCAGGCACCGTCACGACCGCGCCAGCGGCGGCAGACGCCACCGATGCCGTGCCCACCACCGACGCGACGGGCAGCAGCGACAGCGCGGCCGAAGCCTCGCTCTGGGCCCGTGCGGGCAAGGCGACCAGCGTGCACAGCAGGCCGGCGGCCAGGGCAAGGGTCAGGATCTTCGGAAATTTCTTCATGGTTTCACTCCTCACGGGAGGTGCTGCGCGGTTGTCTGCAGCACCGGATTTTTCAGGGCAACCTCCGAGCATCCGCCATCACTGGATGGCGGATGCCGGAAACTCAGTTCGCGTTGTTACCAGACGTTGCAGACTGTGCAGCAGCGGCTTCGCGGCGGCCTTGCAGGCGGGCTTCGGCCAGGTCGGCCTCGTGGCGGTCGCGCAGCATCTTGGCCAACGTGAACGCTGTGGTGATCAGGTACAACCAGCTCACGCCCAAAAATGCTTTGTAGGTGGTGTTGATGTCCATGCCCAGCAGGCCCCAGCCTGTCAGGCCCATCGCCACGACAAAGCCGCCCCACACCACCAGCTTCCACATCGGCGTGTCACCTGCGCCGCGGCGTGTGGCGCTTTCGTTGTCCCGCACAAACTTGGCCAGCACAAACGCGGCGGACAAACAGAACACATATCCCATCACCATGAACGCCTGCTCCAGCTGCTGACCCGGCAGCCAGGCCAGCCCCACGGCGCACAAAAACACGGCGATACCGAACGAAACCCACACCTGCAACTGCCAGGCACGGGTGTCACGCTGAACGATGAGGGAAGAGGTAGACGACATACAGATGGGGTGGGCCACACAGGCCCGTGGTTGAACACGGAGCGAATAGTGACCGGGCGCCGCATCGGCGTCTGGCTTCATGCACCGCAGTGGCCCTGCACCGGCTATTGGGTATCGCTTATCGATACTTTTCCGGGTTTTATCGCCCCGAATGGATTCGAGTTGCGCAGCACCTGGGCGACAGACGGCTGCGCGCTTGTCTCTCACAATCGCCGCCACGACCCTGGCCTCAGCCACAGCCACAGCCTCACAGCACCCACAGCGCCTTGCACGGAGATACCCCATGACCACCAAACCCTTTGACCTCATCGTCCACGGCGCCACCGGCTTTACAGGCCGCCTGGTGGTCGAATACCTGCTGCAGCGCTACCCCGCTGGCAGCGGCCTGCGCTGGGCCATGGGCGGGCGCAATGCCGAAAAACTGGCCGCCGTGCGCGACGAAGTGGGTGCCCCCGCCGACACCCCGCTGGTCGTGACCGACACCAGCAACCCCGCCAGCCTGCAAGCCCTGATGGACCAGACCCGCCTGGTGCTGACCACCGTGGGCCCCTACCAGCTGTACGGCAACGAACTGGTGGCCGCGTGCGCCAAGTCCGGGGTGGACTATGTGGACCTGTGCGGCGAACCCGCCTGGATGCGCCACATGATCGACGCCCACGAAGCCACGGCCAAGGCCAGCGGCGCACGCATCGTGTTCTCGTGCGGTTTTGATTCCATTCCGTTTGACCTGGGCGTGTTCCTGCTGCAAAAAGAAATGAAAACCCGATTCGGCCACCCCGCCAGCCGCGTGCGTGGGCGCGTGCGCAAGATGAAGGGCACGTTCTCGGGCGGCACTGCCGCCAGCCTGAAAGCCACCATGGCTGCATCGGCCGCCGACCCCGCCGTGCTGGACCTGCTGAAGAACCCCTTCTCACTCACGCCGGGCTTTGAAGGACCGCGCCAGCCCACAGGCCACAAGCCCATGGTGGATGAGGCGCTCGGCGAGGGTGTGTGGGTCGCCCCGTTCGTGATGGCCGCCATCAACACCCGCAACGTGCACCGCTCCAATTTCTTGCTGCAGCACGCCTACGGCATCAATTTTGTTTACGACGAAATGCTGATCACCGGCCCCGGCGAAAAAGGCGAGGCCATTGCCAACGCCGTGGCGGGCGACAAGTCGTTGGGCTCTGACAAAGGCCCCAAGCCCGGCGAAGGCCCGTCGCGCGAAGAACGCGAGAACGGCTTTTACGACGTGCTGTTCCTTGGAACCGACGCCGAAGGCAACACGCTGCGCGTGGGCGTGAAGGGTGACCGCGACCCGGGCTACGGGTCCACGTCCAAGATGATTGCGGAGGCGGCTGTGTGTCTGCTGCAGGATGCGAACGAAACCCGCGGCGGCATCTGGACCACGGCGCCCGCGATGGGAGACCAACTGATTGCACGGCTGCAGGCGAATGCGGGGCTGAGCTTTGCGGTGGAGTCCGCGCCGCAAGTGGCCGCCTGACGTCTTGACCCTACCGCCGGGCCGCCCTCTGCGGCCCGCGCGGTCGCAGCGGCGCCTTTGCACCCGTTTGTCAATGCGCCCTCCACCGGGCAAATGAGCAACTTACACTGCCCCGTTCCAGCACATCAGACGGACAGGGAGAGCAGATGACGACAAAGAAAACGCTGCGGGCAGCAGCACTGGGCGCAGCGCTGTGTATGTTTCAGCTCGTGCCTACTGCGGCAATGGCCGGCGTGATTGCGGGCACGGGCGCGGCCCCATCGCGCACCGCCCTGGGCGCAACCAACGCGGTGGCCTTGCGGGTTTCAGAGACTGCACCGGGCCATCACCTGTTGTTCCCATACTTCACGGTGCAGCGAGGGCAGATGACGGTGCTGCATCTGATCAACACCGACTTCAGCAACGGCAAGGCGGTCAAACTGCGTTTTCGCGGCGCCGGCAACGGCGACAGCCTGCTGAGCCTGCAGGTTCTGATGTCGCCTGGCGACACCTGGACCGCGGCCCTCACCAGCGGACCGGATGGACGGGCGCAACTGGCAACCGCCGACAACACCTGCACCTACCCTGTGCTCGCCAAAGGAGCTGCCCAACCGTTCTTGGTCGACCGGTTGAATCCAGCGTGGAATCAGGAAACCCTTCACAACAATACCCGCGAGGGGACGGCGGAGGCGCTGCTGATGGCGGACATCCCCTCAGCCCGGGTGTATGGCGCACAGGCCGATGCACATTCCAGCCTGTACCTCGCGACCCGTCTGCTCACCGGGCAGGCGCCCTGCACGCCCACATCCCTGGACGAAGCCCTGACCCGCGATATCGGCGACGAATCGCAGGCCGCCGGCCTGGGCTTTGCGGCGCCCTCGGGCGGATTGAGTGCCACCTGGTACATCATCGATGTCCCCGCCTCCACCACCCTCTCTGGCCCTGCCACCTCGGTCGTCGCTGTGGACAACGCAGGGGCGCCTGCGCGGGGCAACTTTGTGGTGTTCCCGCAGTCTGCGCTGGTGGTCGACCAACCTGAGCGATACACCGCAGACCCATTGCTCGTCTCTGCCGGGCTGGCCAGTCGCTCCAAGACCGCTGAGGGCACCACCGCGTCACCCACGGCGTCACAGGTCGTTCAGGCCCGGCTCCATGACCTGCCCGACCTCTCTACTCCGTACTACCTGCCACCCTCAGCCACCCACGCACGCCAGACGGCCGCAGACTTGACCGCGCGCCTGATGACCAGCACCGTGCGCAACCAGTACGCGCGCGACGCCAGCATTTCGGCGCAGACGGACTGGATCCTTTCGATGCCTACCAAGCGCTACAGCGTGGGCTATGACTACAGCCAGGAGGCGGCAACCGCGCTGGTGTACTCCGTCGTGCCGCCGGTCGGCAGCGGACAGGCCCAGTTCTATGACAGCACCTCCACGTTTGCGCGATCCCACCAAGCCTGCGAGTCGTACAGCGAGACTGTCGCCGACCGCGAAGGAACTTGGTCAAATGCCGGGCCGATTTTCATTGCGCCCCCGCCGAACGTCGCCAGTTGCGGCGCAGCCGCCATCGTCTCGTTCAACACCGGTCCTTCGGTACTGTCGAGTTCAGTGTCCCGCTGGGACTATGGCCGGGGGTTCACCAACGGCTGGATGTCTTTGGCTCCCGAAATGCGGCCTGGACGGCCTGTCATCGGTGCGGCCGTGCTCAAGTTGACCAACCCGAACGCAACGCCCGGCGTTGCCGCCAACTACGGCATCACCTTTCCGCATATTCTGAGCCGCCAGCCGTGAGGCCGTAGGGGATAACGGCGGCGCGCTACCCGCCGCGGTTGCGGGTAGCGCGTACCAACTCAGGTGCCTCTCAAACCGCCAGCGGCAGCTCCGTCGTCGACAGCACATTGCGCAGCACCATGAACGACCGCACCTGCCGCACGCCTGGCAGGTAGAGCAACTGCTCGGCATGCAGGCGGTTGAAGCTGTCGTTGTCGCGCGTGCGCACCAGCAGAAAATAGTCAAACTCGCCGGTGACCACGTGGCATTCCATGCAGCCGGACACCTTGGCGGCGGCCTTTTCGAACTCGGCAAACGACTCGGGCGTGGAGCGGTCCAGCACCACGCCAATCATCACCAGCATGCCCGCGCCCACAGCCTTGGGGTTGAGCAGTGCCACCACCCCATCAATCAAGCCCAGGCGTTTGAGCCGTTCGACCCGGCGCAAGCAGGCGGGCGCGCTCAGGTGCACCTTCTCGGCCAAGGCCACGTTGGACAGCGAGGCATCGCGCTGCAACTGGCGCAGGATGGTTTTGTCGGTGCGGTCCAGCTCTGCGGACACATCTGCCTGCGGGACATTCGTGGGACGAACTTTTGTTGCGCACATTGGCAGAATCCAGAAATATTAGTCGCCTCAATTCTTATACAGATTCATAAATCTCCGCAATTTTCGACAAGTTCGCAACCACTTGATGCGCGTGTTTTTCTACGATGAAGGCACTGCAAGCACCCTTGCACCCACCGCCTTTCCATCGACCGGAACACCGCCATGAACCTGCAGAAATTTGCCCGCCACCCGCTGACCTTCGGGCCATCGCCCATCACCGCGCTGCCGCGTCTGTCGGCCCACCTGGGCGGCAAGGTGCATCTGTACGCCAAGCGCGAGGACTGCAACAGCGGCCTGGCCTTTGGCGGCAACAAGACACGCAAGCTCGAATACCTCATCCCCGAGGCGATTGCCGGCGGCTACGACACGCTGGTGTCCATCGGCGGCATCCAGTCCAACCAGACGCGCCAAGTGGCCGCGGTGGCCGCGCACCTGGGCATGAAATGCGTGCTGGTGCAAGAGAACTGGGTGAACTATTCCGACGCGGTGTATGACCGCGTGGGCAACATCGAGATGAGCCGCATCATGGGCGCCGATGTGCGGCTGGATGCAGCGGGCTTTGACATCGGCATCCGCCCCAGCTGGGAGCAGGCCATGGAAGATGTGAGGAAGGCCGGTGGCAAGCCCTTCCCCATCCCGGCAGGCTGCTCAGAGCACCCGTACGGCGGGCTGGGCTTCGTCGGCTTTGCCGAAGAAGTGCGCCAGCAGGAAAAAGAACTGAGTTTCCAGTTTGACTACATCGTGGTGTGCTCGGTCACCGGCAGCACACAGGCAGGCATGGTGGTCGGCTTTGCGGCCGATGGCCGCGCCCGCAAGGTGATCGGCATCGACGCCTCGGCCAAGCCAGAAAAGACACACGCCCAAGTGCTGCGCATCGCGCAGAACACCGCCAAGCTCGTCGAGCTAGGCCAGGAGATCACCGCCGAGGACGTCGTGCTGGACACCCGCTACGGCGGCCCCGAGTACGGCCTGCCCAGCGAGGGCACGCTCGAAGCCATCCGCCTGTGCGCGCGCCAGGAAGGCATGCTCACCGACCCGGTGTACGAAGGCAAATCCATGCACGGCATGATCGACATGGTGCGCAAAGGCGAATTCCCCGAAGGCTCTCGCGTGTTGTATGCGCACCTGGGAGGGGTGCCGGCGTTGAACGCCTACAGCTTTCTTTTTCGCAACGGCTGACCCACCCGGCACCGATACAGAGCAAGCGCGCTGGGCGCAATTGGCCACGTTGGCAGCCATCTGACGCGCTGCCTCAACACACGCGGCGGCAGGCAAGCCGTGCTGTGGCGGTTAGGTCAGCGGCTGTCGCGCTTGCCCTGGGCGCGGCGCACTGCAGACCCCTGGTGCGCATGGATCGCGATCTGGCCAGGCGCCTGCTTCATTGGATTGCCACGCAACGCGGCAGGAACCATGTCGATGGGCGCATGGACCAGCGGTGCATGCGCCTTTCCGTTGGACGTGGGCGCTTTGTCCGATGGCGCCTTGGATGAGCGGGTGGCGTGCTGATTCAGCACTGCCGCCTGCAGCGGCTCGGGGCGGGCAGCGCTTGCGCCATGGGTGTCAGCCGCGGCGACCGGGCCGAGCTGATTCTTGTCAGCGCTGGCCTTGGGGCTCGCGGACTGGGTGTTGGTGTTGGTACCCGATGCGGCACTGGCAACCGCGGTGGTAGACGACGGTGCTTTGGTTGCCGTCTTGCGGACGCTCTTGCTCGCTGTGGGGGTTGCAGACTTTTTCGCCGCTGGCTTCACCGGCGCCTGGGGCACGGCTTTTTGGGCCGCCGCCTTTGGGGCACTTCGCTTGGGGGCGGCTGCGCTGCTGCTTGAGCTTTCGCGTGCTTCGCGTGATTCCAGCTGGGTTACCCGGGCTTCAAAACGCCCCAGCACCTCTTGCAGGATGTCAGCCTTGCGCTGAGTCCGTTCATTGTCTGCACCCACGGGCGAGCGCCCCTTGGGGTACGATGCACCGCGCACGGCCACCGTCTGGCGGCGATAGAGGTCACGGTATTTGTCGCGCAACGTGCGCGCCCGCGTGACTTTGCCGCGAAGCCGCGCAAGCGTGAGCGCCTTGATGGGCTCGGCGCGGCTTTGGTCGAAAAGCTCCAGTTCGGCAGCGGTCAGCACGGTGCGGGCCTGGGTGATGGAGTAAGCCATGGTCAGTCTCCTTTGCAATACGTTGGCAAAGGAGTCACCGTAGTCCACACCACACTGCGCAAATGTGGGACGGGGGGCCGTCGTCCGGTCGTACGGCGGCGCCCCGTCCCACAACCCTGCGCACCGAAGCCCGAGGGCCGAAGTCAGCTCACCAGCAAGGTCTGTACGCGTTCGCGCAGCATGGTGGGCTGCACCTCGCGGGCGCCCACCGCGTGGCCGACGTTCAGCCCCACCCGGCTGAAGAAACCCCGGCGGAACGGCCGCACCATGGCGCCACCCTGCTCGATGCGGCTGAAGTACGAGCCCCACAGATTGGTCAGCGCCATGGGGATCACCGGCGCTTCGATGCCCTCTTCGCGCGCGCGCTCGATGATCTTCATGATGCCGCCCTTGAACTCCTGCAACTGACCGTCCTTGGTGATGCCGCCTTCGGGGAAGATGGCCAGCAAGTCGCCTTCGCGCAGCACCTGCGCTGCACGGTCAAACGCGGCTTGGTACGTGGCGGGGTCTTCCTTGTAGGGCGCAATCGGAATCGCCTTGGCCAGGCGGAAAAGCCACCCGAGCACCGGCACGCGGAAGATGCGGTGGTCCATCACGAAGTAGATCGGCCGGGGGCTCGCGGCCATGAGCAGCACCGCGTCGATAAAACTCACGTGATTGCAGGCCAGGATGGCGGCGCCCTGCGCGGGCAGGTTTTCGTCGCCCTGCACCTTGAAGCGGTACACAAACCGCGAAGACATCCAGGCCACAAAACGCAGCAGGTATTCGGGCACCAGCATGAAGATGTAGAACGCCACCACCGCATTGGCGATGCCGGTGAACAAAAAGATCTGCGGCACGGTGAAACCTGCGCCCAGCAATGCGCCTGCAATCAACGAACTCGCAATCATGAACAGCGCGTTCAGGATGTTGTTGGCCGCGATGATGCGCGCGCGGTGGGTGGGCTGGCTGCGCATCTGGATCAGCGCGTACATGGGCACGCTGTACAGGCCCGCAAACAGGCTGAGCAGCGCCAGGTCCAGCATCACACGCCAGTGGGCGCTTTGGGCCACAAAAGCCATGAGGCCCATGATTTCGGAGGGCGGCAGGCTGCGGGACGCGAAGTAGAGATCGATGGAGAACACGCTCATGCCGATGGCACCTAGTGGCACCAGGCCAATCTCGACATGGCGGCGCGAAAGCACCTCGCACAGCAGCGAGCCAATGCCAATGCCAATCGAGAACACCACCAGCAGCAGCGACGCCACCTGCTCGTTGCCATGCAACACCTCTTTGGCCAGGCTCGGGAACTGGCTCAGGAACACCGCGCCAAAGAACCACATCCAGCTGATGCCCAGCAGCGAGCGGAACACCACAATGTTCTGGTGCGCGAGCTTGAGGTTGCGCCAGGTTTCCGTGAAGGGGTTCCAGTTGATGGTGAGGCCCGGATCGGTGGCGGGCACCGACGGAATGAACTGCGCCACCGCCCGCCCGGCCAGCGCCGCCACCACGCAGGCCACCGCCACCGTGGTGTGGCCAATGCCCGGCAACGCGACCAACAGACCACCCGCCACGTTGCCCAGCAGGATGGCCACAAAGGTGCCCATTTCCACCATGCCATTGCCCCCCGTCAATTCGCGCTCGCTGAGCACCTGAGGCATGTAGGCGAACTTGACGGGGCCAAACAACGTGGAATGCACACCCATCAAAAAGGTGCACAGCAGCAGGATGGGGATGTTGCCGCCGATGAAGCCCACGGCGGCCACCAGCATGATGGCGATCTCCATGTTCTTCACGAAGCGGATCATCTTCGTCTTGTCGTACTTGTCGGTCAGTTGCCCCGATGTGGCCGAGAACAGCAAAAACGGCAGGATGAACAGCGCACCGATCACCAGCCCCGCCATCGCAGGCGGCAGCCACGACACGCTGAGCTGGTAGGTCACCATCACGGTGAAGGCGAACTTGAAGAGGTTGTCGTTGGCGGCGCCAGAAAACTGCGTCCAGAAAAACGGCGCAAAACGCCGCTGTCGCAGCAGCGCGAACTGGTTCGGGTCCTCGTGCGCGGGTGCAGCGCTGGTGGAGGGGGTCTCGGGGTGCATGCGTTTCTCCTCGTTTCCGATGGGTTGGCTTGTTGGAATTTTCCGTGCCCGTCCGTCAAGCGCGTTCATGCGCGCGACCTGCGGGCGACACCCACGGCGTGGGCGCCATTCTGCCCGGACAGCGTGACCTGCGGCACGCCCCGTTCGGCACTGTTGCGCAATGCCGCCAGTGCCATCAGCACAGGCCAGGCGGCGCCCGCCGCCAGCACGTGTTTGACGCTGTGGCCCGACACCCAGCGGTAGGTCGCGTCAAACACGGCGTGGTCCGCCGCCTCGAACAACTTGGCCACGGCATACAGGCCAATGACCGCGCCCAAGTGCACCGCCAGCGCACCGTCGCGCCGTGGCAAACAGGCCAGCGCCAACACCACCAGCATGCCGCCCAGCTGCACCACGGCCCAGGGCAAAACGTTGCCGGTGTGTGCCCACCACAGCACCGCCAGCGGCCCCGACAACAGCACCGCGCCTGCCATGGCCCAGCCTGCCCGCTCACTCACGCGGCTGGCCGCAGCCAGACCCAGCAGGCCCGCAAACGGAAGCACCATGCCCAGCCGGTCCCACAGCAGGCCCGCATCCAGCGGTTGCCAGTGGTACACGCTGGAGCCCACCGCCGTGCACAGCAGACCAGCAAAAAACAACGCTGCCAGCACGCGCGAGGTGTGGTCCAGAGCGCCCGGCGCCAGGCGGCGCAGAGCCCACAGGCCCCACACCCCGGCGATGGCAAACGGCAGATTGCTCAGCACGTCCAGCGCGCACGGGATGCCCCACAGCGCCCGCTGGTCGGCAAAACCGTGCTGATGTTCACCGGCAGGCAGCACGGGCCCGAACACGGCCAGCGCCAGCAGGGCCACCACGCCCAGCAGCAGGCCCGCTTCTGCGCGCGTCGCGGGCTTTTGGCGCCGGGTGGGCAGAGTAGTCAGAAAGGTCATGGTTGTCGCATCCGTGGATGAGTGGGGAATGCCGCGCAGTGTGTTCAGCCGCGGTCAGCCAGACACCAGAAAGTCGCTCAGAGGGCTACCCAAGCCACTCTGGGTATTGATAATCGATACCCATGAGCACTACCGCCGACCTCGTTCTCGCCCTCAAGAAAGAACTCAAGACCGCGCAAATGACCTACGCCGACCTGGCGTTGGCCCTGGGCATGGCCGAGTCCAGCGTGAAACGCATGCTGGCCAAAGGCGACATGCCGCTGTCGCGCATCGACGCCATCTGCCGCGCGCTGGCGCTGGACTTTGCCGACCTGGCGCGGCGTGTGGCCGACGAACAGCCGCTATTGAAAGAGCTGACCCAAGAGCAGGAAAAGGCCGTGGTGGCCGACAAGAAACTGCTGCTGATGGCGATTTGTGTGTTGAGCCAGTGGACGCTGGAGCAGGTGACGTCCAACTACCGGCTGACCGAGGCCGAGGGCATCAAATACCTCGCGCAGCTCGACCGCATCGGCATCATCGAACTGCGGCCGCTGAACCGCTATCGCCTGAAGCTGGCCAAAACCTTCCGCTGGCGCCCGCATGGCCCGGTGATGAACTACTTTCGCGAGCACGCCCTGCTCGACTACTTTGCGGGGGGCTTTGACGGCCCGGGCGAAGGCGTGCTGCTGGTGCACGGCGCCATCAGCCGCAGCCTGGCGCCCGCCTTCATGGAGCGCATGCAGCGCGTCGCGCAGGACTTTGCACAACAACACCTGGCCGACCAGAAGCTGCCCGACCGTGAACGGGAGGGCTACACGCTGCTGCTGGCGATGCGCAGCTGGGAGTTTGAGGCGTTCACGACGATGAGAAGGTGACCGGCTCCTCCCTGACCTACCGTCGTGGCGGGTGGCGCCGGGCACACCTAAAGCGATAGACGCACCCATCACTACATTTTTGATAGCTTATAGCGCTTTACCAATAAGCGCTAGAGGCAAAAAACACTGAATTTCTGGAATTTTTGCAGTCAGCTTGCCTTTTTGGAAGTAAAAGAAACTTGACATCGCCACCTTCACAGCACGACAATTTGTAAAGCAAACTTTACTTTTTGAGGCCCACATGAACGCACTTCCCCCTCCCCTGGAACAAATTAGCTACCTGGCCAAGGTGCTCTCCGGCCTGCTCGTGCTTATCTTGCTGGGCGTCGCTAGCCTTGAACTCGCACACCTGCCGCTGGCGTCGGGCCGGTGGGCGGCCCGGCTACTCGCGGCAGCGTGTGGGCTGTTGGCGTGGCTGGGCTATCGCCGCTACCGCCAACTGGACGAACTGCAGCGCCAGATGCATGGCCGCGCCTGCCAATGGGCGGTGGGGCTGGCGCTGGCCATGCTGCTGGTGGCGTCCGCGGTGCAGGCCTTGGGCATGGCCCCTGCCGTGCACCCGCTGGCCGTGGCCGCCGGGCTGATCGCCGCCTGGGGCCTGGGCCTGTGCATCACCCACCACCGGGTGAGCTGAGCATGGCCCGCGTGTTGGTGACCGGCGCGGCCGGATACCTGGCGTCGTGGATCGTGAAGCTGCTGCTGGAGCAGGGCCACACGGTGCACGGCACGGTGCGCAGCCTGAAAGACGGGCGCAAGGTCGCGCACCTGCAGCGCCTAGCACAGGCGCATCCCGGCCAGCTCACGTTGTTTGAGGCCGACCTGCTCGGAGCGCAGGGCTTTGACGCTGCGATGCAGGGTTGCAGCGCGGTGCTGCATACCGCTTCGCCCTATAAGCTGGGGCCTTCGGCCGACCCCGAGCGCGAGCTCATCGCCCCCGCCGTGACGGGCACGCGCCATGTGCTGGATGCGGCCAGCCGCACGGCGAGCGTGGAGCGTGTGGTCATTACCAGCAGCATCGTGGCGATGTTCGGCGACAGCGACGAGCTGCAATCCCGCCCGGGGCATGTGCTCAACGAAAAGGATACCAACCGCACGTCGACCGCGCAAAGCAACCCGTACGCGCTCTCCAAGACGCGCGCCGAGGCCCTCGCCTGGGATCTGCAGGCGCAGCAAAAACGCTGGTCGCTGGTGAGTTTGCATCCGGGCGCGATCTTCGGCCCCTCGCTGTCGCAGCGCGACGATGCCACCAGCGTGCAGCTGCTGCGCCAGTTTCTGGACGGGTCCTTCCGCCAGGGCGTGCCGCCGCTGTGGCTGGGCACGGTGGATGTGCGCGATGTGGCGCAGGCGCACGTCAGCGCCGCGCTGCAGCCGGCAGCCTCGGGCCGCTACCTGGTGGTGGGCGAAAGCCTGCGCCTGCTGGAGATCGCGCAGCGCCTGCGCCAGAGCCACCCGGACCGCAGCGCCAAGCTGCCCACCAAAGAGGTGCCCCGATGGCTGATGTGGCTCATCGCGCCCATGGCCGGCATGACGCGCAGCTACGTGCGCCACAACGTGGGTTATCCGCTGCAGTTCGACACCACACGCAGCCAGGCTGAGTTGGGCGTCCGCTACCGGCCGGCCAGCGCCACGCTGGGCGAGCACGTGGCGCAGCTGGTGGCCGATGGCCTGGCGCCGGACTGAGGCAACCCGCATGCACAACCACGTCAAAGCCCTGCGGCAAGACCGCGGGATGACCCAACAAGCCCTGGCCGACGCGCTGGGTGTAAGCCGCCAGACGGTGCACTCAATCGAAGCGGGCAAATACGACCCCAGCCTGCCCTTGGCTTTCAAGATCGCCACCGTGCTCGGGCGGACCATCGAGCAGGTGTTTGTGCCCGACGACTGAGCCGCAGCCCAGCGCACAGGCGAAAGTGTCTGCACCTCCGTCGGGCCCATCCTTCGATACCCATTGACTCTTTAATGGAAATTCACTATTCTTTAAATCATTGATTAAACGAATTTAAAGATACCAAAGTGAAAACCACCCGCCAGCAGCAAGACGCCACGCGCCGCCAGATCGTGGCCAGCGCGGTGGACCTCATGACCCGCCAGGGCTTTGACGGCACGACGATGAAAGACATCGCACGCGCCGCTGGCATTGGCGACGCGACGATCTATAAATACTTCCCCACCAAAGACCGCATCGTGCTGGGCTACCTGGACGACGTGGTCCACCAGGCGCTGGCCGAAACCCTCCAGACGCCTGGCTTCGCGGGCTATCAGCTGCAGGAAAAACTGCAGCGCTTGACGGACGCCGTGCTGGAGCGCCTGCTGGCCGACCGCGAATTTGTGGCCCAGGTGCGCAGTCTGGCGCGGCGCTCGCCGCTGTCGATGCTGGCGGAACCCCTGGCGGCGCGGCAAAGCCTGCGCGAGGCGGTCAGCAGTTTTCTGGAAGCGGCCGAAGCCAGCGGGGAGATCGAGCCCTGTGACTTCAAGGGCATGGCGGGCGGGTTCTACACCGACTACCTGGCCGGGGTGGTCACGTATTGGCTGGCCGACACATCAGACGAGTTTGCCGACACCACGCAGCTGGTGGACCTGTCGCTGGGGGTGTTGGTGCAGGCGCTGCGCGGCGGGCTGGTCAACCGCGTGCTGCAACTGGGCGGCTTTGTGCTGCGCAGCCAGATGGCGCGCATGGTGCAGAACAGCAGTGGTCTGCTGGGCATGCTGCACCTGGCCAAACAGGCCATGGCCAGCGCACCGCCCAGCCCTGCGCCCGCCTACACGGCAGCTGCTGAACCCTCCCACTCGCCGGAACCTTCCAAACCGCCGCGCAAACCACGCACCGCCAGCCCTGCAGCCGCATCTGCTGCAAAGCCAGCAGCCGCGCCACGCAAGAAGAAGTCCGTATGAACGCCGCCAACGCCGTGCGCGAAACCCAGGTGCCCGCTGGCACCGTCATCCATGCCACCTTGCCAGGCGCGCATTTTTTCGATGCCTACACCGTGACCGACCCGCGCCCCGCCACCAGCGCACTGCAGACCTGGCTGGACGTGGTGGCCCGCACACCCCGCTGGACGCAACACCTGCTGGCAGTCCGCAACACGGTGGTGCAATGGGTAGGACTCAAAGGCGTGGGGCAGTTGCACGACATGCATCCGCTGGCCAGTGGCGCATCCCCACGCGACGCACGCAGCTACCGCGTCGGAGATCGCGTGGGCATCTTCCTGATCCGGCATTTGAGCGACACCGAAGTGGTGATGGGGCAGGACGATAAACACCTCGACGTGCAGGTGTCGTTGACCAAACACGCGCAGGCTGATGACTCCGACGACTCCGACAACCCCGCCACGGTGGTGCTCAGCACCGTCGTGCACATCCACAACACGCTGGGCCATGTGTACATGGCCGTCATCACGCCGTTTCATCGCCGCATCGTGCAGGTCATGCTGCAGCAGCTGGCCCCTTCCAACCATGGCCCGCGCTGACGCGCCGCGCACCGGCCGCCTGGCACGCGGCACCATCACGGGCCTGGCGGCGGCCCGCATCGGCATGGCCCAGCTGGGGCACCGCGTGCGCACGCCGTCTGCCCAGGCGCAGGCCGACCACGAAGCCGCGCTGGGCCGCATTCTGTTTGGCGCTTTGGGCCAGTTGCGGGGCTCGGCGCTCAAGGTGTCGCAGCTGCTCAGCATGCACCCCGGCCTGCTGCCCGAGGGCGTGCGGCAAGAGCTGGCACGCGCCCACCACCAGGCCCCGCCGCTGAACCGTGCGCTGGTGGGGCGCGTGTTCCGCCAGGCGTTTGGGCAAGAGCCCGAGGCGCTGTTCGATCACTTCGAGCCCGCCGCCTTTGCCGCGGCCAGCCTGGGCCAGGTGCACCGCGCCCAGCTGACAGGCCACGGCACGGTGGCCGTCAAGGTGCAATACCCCGGCATAGCGGCCACCATCGCCAGTGACATGCAGTTGATGCGCGCCGCACTGCGCGCCCTGGCCCACACCGACATGCCCCTGCCCGCCACCACCGTGGTGGACAGCGTGATGACCGAGATCGAAACCACGCTGCTGCGCGAGGTGGACTACCTGCAAGAAGCTGAGCAACTGCAGTGGTTTGCCCAACATGCAGCGATGCCGGGCGTGGTGCTGGCCCAGCCCATCCTGTCGCACACGCGGGGCCAGGTGCTGACACAGCAGTTTCTGCCGGGCCAGCACCTGCAGGCCTGGCTGGCCACCCACCCCACGCAAGCGCAGCGCGACCTGGCAGGGCAGCACCTGTGGGACTGGTTCATGCACTGCATCTTTGTGCTGGGGCGGGTGCATGCCGATCCGCATCCGGGCAATTTCCTGTTTGCGCCGGATGGCACGGTGGGTGTGCTGGACTTTGGCTGCACGCGCACTCTGTCGGAGCACTTTCGCGCCCAGGTGACAAAGGCATGGTCTGCCTTGCTGAGGCCCGCCGCCGACCCGCAGCGCGACGCGCTGGTG
>NZ_JBKBTV010000042.1:0-44978 GCF_046291265.1 Acidovorax sp.
CGCATGGGCTCATGCCCATGCAAGCGGCCGGGCGTCCAATCGCCCGATTTCACTCCAACCCTTCGGGCAAGTGCATTTTCGGGCGGTCTGCGGCGTTGCAGCGCTTGTGGATAGCTATGCTATCCACTGCGCACCGCGCCTTGCATCCCATCCCGAAAATGCGCTTGCGCGACTCCAAAAAGACATTGAACAGGTTCCTCCCGCTATTTCCGACCGAAAGGGTCCCACGTGACCACAGCCCTTCGTTTTTTGATCGTTGACGACTTCTCCACCATGCGACGCATCGTGCGCAACCTGCTCAAAGAGAGCGGTTTTGCCGATGCCGACGAGGCGGAAGATGGCGTGGCCGCATTGAACAAGCTGCGCAGCAGCAAATTCGACTTCGTGGTGACTGACATCAACATGCCCAACATGAACGGCTTCCAGCTGCTGGCTGAAATCAAGAAGGACGACAAGCTCAAACACTTGCCTGTTCTGATGGTGACGGCCGAAGCCCGCAAGGAAGACATCGTGATGGCGGCCCAAAATGGCGCCGCGGGGTACATCGTCAAACCCTTCACCAAGGCCACTTTGGAAGAAAAAGTGACCTTGATTCTGAAGAAGATGGGGTTATGACACCATGGACGACACACCGGACAACAGCCAGCCGCCTGCCGATGTACACCACAAGATCGGCCAGCTGACCCGCCAGCTTCACGATTCGCTGAACGAGCTGGGTTATGCCGACAAGCTGCGCGGCTCGATGGGCGAACTGCCCGACGCGCAAAGCCGCCTGTCGTACATCGCCCGCCTCACCGGAGAAGCCGCTGAGAAGGTGCTCAACCGCGTGGAGCAGGCCAAGGCGCAGCACGACTACATCGCGGCGGAGACGCGCCGCGTGGTGACATCGCTCGTCAAAGACCCGGTGGCGGCGGTGGCCAAGGGGGAAATCATGAATTTCCTCACCGATGTCGAGCGCGTGACCAAAGAAGCCGATACGCATCTGACCGAAATCATGATGGCGCAGGACTTTCATGACCTGACCGGCCAGGTGATTGCCCGCGTGGTGAACCTCGCTGCCACCATCGAAGATCAATTGGTGCAACTGCTGATTCAGACGGCGCCACCCCACGTGCAGGTGCCGGTGGTGGAAGCCCAACGCGGTCACCTTCAAGGCCCCGTGGTGGATCCCGAGAAAACGACCGACGTGGTCACCGACCAATCGCAGGTCGACGATCTTCTGGCCAGCCTCGGGTTCTGATTTCTGCGAATTTCCGCAGATTTTGTATAAAAATGGCCTCTAGCGCTTATCCAATAAGCGCTGATAGCTATCATTTTTAACAATCCTTCGTAGCACGGCGCCTCCCCAGCCGTTTGCGGCTACAACGTTGCCGCCGCTGCGGCCAGCAAGGATAAGAGGGGGCTGCGGCCCCCTTATCCAGCTTTAGATTTCCAGGTCGCTCACGACAATGGCAGGACACCAGCCGTCATGCCATCATGGAATCCAGCCAAGAAAAAAGCCTCCCCGCGTCAGAGCGCAAGCTGCAAAAAACGCGTGCGGACGGTCAGGGCGCTCGCTCGCGGGATCTGTCGCATCTGGCCATTCTGGGCGCAGGCGCTGCCTGCCTGCTGCTGCTGGCCCCAGAGCTGATGAACCGCATGCAGTTGGCGATGAGCCAGCAGTTGGCATTCAACGCTGCCACGGTCATGTCGCCGGGCCACATGATCACGCGACTGCAGGACATGGTCGTGATTGGTGTGATCGCCAGCGCGGTGTTTGCCCTGCTGACCGGAGGCGCAGCCCTCGTGAGCGCCATTGGCGCGGGCGGCTGGATCTTCAGCGCCAAGCCCATCAGTCCCCAGTTCAACCGGCTGAATCCGATTTCCGGGTTCACGAATCTTTTTTCCAAACAGCAAATGGCCAACGTGGCCAAGATGATTCTGATGTCAGCCATCCTGACATTTGTAGCGTGGAAGTACATGGGCAACAGCATCGAGCAGGTGGCCATGCTGGTGCTGCAACCCTCGCCGCTGGCCATCCGCCAGGTGGCCGACTGGCTCACGTCGGGCATGAGCCTGCTTTTGCTGGTGGTGTTCCTGGCAGCGCTCATCGACGTGCCCCTGCAGGCGTACTTCTTCAAAGCGCGGCTCAAGATGTCGCACGAAGAGGTCAAGCAAGAGCACAAGGAATCGGACGGCAACCCGCACACCAAAGGCCGCATCCGCCAGCGCCAACGCGAAGTGGCAGACCGGGCCAGCGTGTCGGCGGTGCCCAAGTCCGATTTTGTGGTGATGAACCCCACCCACTATGCCGTGGCACTGAAATACGACGAGAAGACGATGAGCGCGCCACAAGTGGTCTCGCGCGGCACGGACCTCACCGCCCTGCGCATCCGTGACCTGGCCAAGGAACACGGCGTGCCCGTGCTGCAGTCGCCCATGCTGGCGCGCGCACTGTACGCCCACGCAGAGCTTGACCAGGCCATCCCCGCCACGCTGTACACCGCCGTGGCGCAGGTGCTGGCTTATGTGTACCGACTGAAAGCGGCACTGCGCGGCGAAGGCCGCATGCCCGACAGCCTGGTTGACCCCTATGTTCCGCCGGAACTCGATCCGCTCAACCGCACCACGGTGCAAGGCGCCCCAGCATGAACAACTCCATGACGTCTCTTCGGCAATGGGCGGGCAACAACTCGGGTGCCTTGCAGGGCATGTCGGCGCCGCTGCTGGTGGTGGCCATCCTGGCGCTCATGGTGTTGCCCATCCCGCCCTGGTTGCTGGACGCTTTTTTCACCCTGAACATCGCCGTCGCGTTGATGGTGATGATGGTGGCGGCGTACATGCTGCGCCCGCTGGATTTCGCGGCGTTCCCTGCGGTTTTGCTGCTGACCACACTCATGCGCCTGTCGCTCAACGTGGCGTCGACCCGGGTGGTATTGCTGGAGGGTCACACCGGCCCGGGCGCCGCCGGTGCGGTGATCGAGGCCTTCGGCCACTTCCTGATCGGCGGCAACTTTGCCGTGGGTCTGATTGTTTTCGCGATTCTGGTGGTGATCAACTTCGTGGTGATTACCAAGGGTGCAGAGCGCATCGCCGAGGTGTCTGCGCGCTTCGCGCTGGACGCCATGCCGGGCAAGCAGATGGCAGTAGACGCCGATCTGAACGCCGGGATGATCGACGAAAAGGAAGCCAAGCGCCGGCGCGCAGAAGTTGCCGAAGAAGCGAACTTCTTCGGTTCCATGGACGGTGCCTCCAAGTTCGTGCGCGGCGATGCCGTCGCGGGCATCTTGATCCTTGTGATCAATATCGTGGGCGGTTTTGCCATCGGCATGCTGCAGCACGGATTGTCGGCCGGACAGGCGGCGGACAGCTACATTCTGCTGGCGGTTGGTGATGCGCTGGTGGCGCAGATCCCCGGGCTGCTGATCTCGGTGGCAGCCGCCATGGTGATCTCGCGCGTGGGCAAGGACCACGACATGGGCCGCCAGATCGTCGAACAGCTCTTCATGTCGCCCCGCGTGCTGGGCGTGACGGCCGGCATTCTGATACTGCTGGGCTTGATCCCGGGCATGCCTCACCTGGTGTTCCTCACTATGGGCGGTCTGCTCGGCTACGCCGCCTGGACGCTGTACGAACGCCAGAAGGTGCCGCCCGAAGTCGAAGCGCCCCCTGCCCCGGTCGCCGATGGCGAAGCCACCTGGGACGACCTGCAGCCCGTGGACCTGCTGGGCCTGGAGCTGGGCTACCGCCTGATCAGCCTGGTGGACAAGAGCCGCCAGGGCGACCTGCTGACCCGCATCAAGGGTGTGCGCCGCAAGTTTGCGCAAGAAGTGGGCTTCTTGCCCCCTGCCGTGCATGTGCGCGACAACCTCGAATTGAAGCCCAGCGGCTACCGCATCACGCTGCGTGGCGTGGTGGTGGGCGAAGGCGAGGCCTTCCCCGGCATGTTCCTGGCCATCAACCCCGGCGGCATCACCACGCCGCTGATTGGCACCCCCACCACCGACCCCGCGTTTGGATTGCCAGCACACTGGATCGACGATCGGCAGAAGGAAGCCGCACAAATGGCAGGTTTTACGGTCGTTGATTCCGAAACCGTGATGGCCACCCATTTGTCACACTTGATGCAAGTGCAAGCCGCCAAGCTTCTGAGTCGCACAGAGACCCAGCAACTGGTGGAACACGTGGCCAAGCTGGCCCCCAAGCTCATCGAAGAAGTGGTCCCCAAAATGGTCTCCATCGCAACGTTCCAGAAAGTCCTCCAGCTCCTGCTGGAAGAGTCTGTGCACATCCGCGATATCCGCACCATCATCGAGACGCTGGCCGAACACGCTGGAGGCATCTCGGACCCGGTGGAACTGGCCCGCCGCGTGCGCATTGCGCTGTCGCCCGCCATCGTTCAGCAAATCTACGGCCCTACCCGCGAACTCAACGTCATCGCCATCGAGCCTGGCCTGGAGCGCCTTTTGGTGCAAGCCCTGGGCAACGCAGCGGGCCCCGCACTGGACCCCGGCGTGGCAGACATCCTTACGCAAAAGGCTGCCGAAGTGGCCCTCAAGCAGGAAGAAATGGGCTTGCCCGCCTGCCTGCTGGTTCCCGACCAGATTCGCAATTCCATCTCTCGCCTGGTGCGCCGCGTGGCGCCCCGCCTTCAGGTGCTTGCGCACAGTGAAATCCCAGAGACCCACACCATCCGCATTGGGCCGATCCTTAAAGGTGCATCAGCATGAACATCAAACGCTTTAACGCTCCCACATCCCGGGAGGCTCTGGCCAAAGCGCGCATGGCCTTTGGCGACGGCACACTGATTTTGTCCAACCGCCCCACGGCCAATGGCGTCGAGGTGGTGGCCACGGCAGAAGACACCTTGTCGGCCTTGGACGGAGGTACGGGGTCTTCGGCCTCCTCCAGCCACCCACCGCTGTTGGCGCCCACGCAGGCGCGCGGCATCCCTTCGCGTGCGAGTCAGGCCAAGGTGATAGCGCCGCCGGTTCGCAACCCCATCGAAGAAGACACCGAGCAACTTGCCATGAGCACGCTGTCGTTTCAGGACTACGTGCGCGAGCGCATGCTGCGCCGCCGCCATGAAGCCATGAACGGCCCGTCGGACCCGCCCACGCTGTCCGAGCGCAGCCGCGACGAAGCGCCTGAGCGCGAGCGCATCACCTCCGCACCGGCCGTGGTTCGCCACAACCCGCTGCGCACCATCCCCATGGACCTTCCGCCCGAGCCCCCTCGTCGCCGCCAGGAAGCATCGACCAGCCATCTGGCCCAGGTGAACAACCAGCAAAGCGTGATGAGCGAGCTGCATGCGATGAAGGATCTGATTGAGGACCGCTTCAACACCCTGGCCTGGCTGGGACAAGCGCGCCAGAACCCGATTCAGTCGAACCTCATGCTCAAGATGATCCGCGCTGGGTATTCGCCTGCTTTGGCACGCGCCGTTTTGGAGCGCATGCCCGAAGAACTCTCGGCCGGCGAATCCGTGCGCTGGCTGATGGAAGTGCTGGAGCGCAACCTCAAGACCGACCTGACGGACCCACCCCTGTATGAACAAGGTGGCATCTTTGCGATGGTGGGCTCCACGGGCGTGGGCAAAACCACCACCACCGCCAAGCTGGCGGCCATGTGCGCCCGCGTGCACGGCCCCGGCAGTGTGGGCCTGATCACGCTGGACACGTACCGCGTCGGTGCGCACGAACAACTGCGCACCTACGGCCGCATGCTCGGCATCGTGGCCCACCTGGCCCATGACCGCGCTGCACTGCAAGACCTGCTGGGCCTGCTCAGCGGCAAGAAGATGGTGCTCATCGACACCACCGGCGTGGCCCCCAGAGACCCCCGCAAGCGCGACATGCTGGATGTGCTGGACCTGCCCAACGTCAACCGCCTGCTGGTGCTGAACGCCGGTTGCCACGGCGACACGCTGGACGACGTGCTCACCGCGTTCAAGACCGACGGTTCGCAGCAAGCCATCCTCTCCAAGGTGGACGAAGCCGTGAAACTGGGCCCCGCCATCGACGCGCTGATCCGCCACCAGATGGTGCTGCGTGGCGTGACCAACGGCCAGCGGGTTCCTGAAGACTGGGAGCGTGCCGACGCGAACAAGCTCATTTCCACGTCCATGCGGGCTCCGGCCAAATCGGCTTTCGACCCCAAGGCCGTCGACCTGAACTTCTTCTTCTCGCATTCGCCCGACACCATGAACGAGCGGGGGCTGGTCGATGCTTGATATCGGCTTTCATCAAGGCGCGGGGCTGCACAGCTTCACACCGCAAACTGAATTGCGGGTGCTGGCCGTTGCCAGCCAGGGCAACGCCGCCACCGGGCTGGAAGCACTGTGGCAGATCTGCGCCAGTTTGCAGCGACTGGGGTACCCGGTCGTGGTGCTGGACGGTACGGCGCTGGAAACCGAAGACAGCCCGGGCTTGCTGCATTTGCTGCAACAAACGCCGTGGAACGATGGCGCCAGCATGAACATGGGCGCCACCGCATCGTCGCTGGCGGTGATTCCGGCCGCCAAAGGCCTGGCGCACATCAGCCGCGAGACACGCAGCACGCACGCCTCGCCGCTGCAGGGGCTTTTGCCCTACTTCAGAACCTACGGGCTGATGGTGCTGCATGCGCCTGCGTCCACCCTCGGGCCGCTGTTGACCCACACCGCCACCACGCCGCTGGTGGTGATGGGGCAAGGATCCGCCGGGGTCATCACCAGCTACAAGAGCCTCAAGCAGATCGCCGTGCACACGGGACTGCCTTGTATGGTGGCTGCGCTATTGCACGGCAATACTGCGGCCGAACGGCGCAAAACCCAGTCGGCCTTGCAGACGCTGCAAGGGTGCGCCGAACGCCATCTGGGCGGCCCTGTGCGCACCACCACCATTGCCACCCAGAACCCCCAGGACCTTCAGCGCCTGGCCTTGCAACTGCTGGAGAATGCGGGCACTATCAGCGGAACGCTGACTGCGCTTTCATCCAGTAACTTGTCCAACGTGCCTGCGCAGTTTGCCTGGAGCCATTGACGTTCTACCAGTGCACAACACGCTTTCTATGTACACCGCCAAAGGCCAGCTTGATCGTGACGCGATGATCCGCCAGCACGTCCCGCTGGTGCGACGGATTGCACACCACATGATCGCCAAGCTGCCTCCCAACGTGGAGCTGGACGACCTGATCCAGGTCGGCATGATGGGTTTGGCAGAGGCGCTTTCGCGCTACGAGGTGGCCCAGGGCGTGCAGTTTGAAACCTTCGCCACCCAGCGCATCCGCGGCGCCATGCTCGACGAGCTGCGCGAGGGCGACTGGATGTCGCGCAGCTCGCGTAAAAGCCAAAAAGACATCGAGCACGCCGTGCAACGCATAGAGCAAAAGCTGGGCCGCAGCCCGCTCGAATCGGAAATCGCCACTGAAATGGGCATGCCCCTGGCCGAATACCAGTCCCTGTTGGGCAAGGTTCGCGGTACGCAGCTGGTGTACCTGGAAGACATGACCCGCGGGAACGAGGACGATGACGGCTTTTTGGACCGCCATGTGGGCGACGCTGATGCCGACCCGCTGGAAATGCTGCGCGACCAGCGACTGAAGGTGTCACTGGTCAACGCCATCAAGACCTTGCCGGAACGCGAACAGCACATCATGGGCATGTACTACGAGCACGACATGAATCTCAAGGAGATTGCAGCCGTGCTGGGCGTGACCGAGTCGCGGGTGTGCCAGTTGCACAGCCAGTCGATTGCCCGGCTGCGCGCAAAAATGCGCGCGCATTAGGCTCCCCCTGAGTCGCCTTCGGCGCCTTCCCCCTGAGGGGGACGCCACCGGCGGCCTGGCAAAGCCAGTTCCACGGTGGCACTGGCTGGGGTCGCGCCCCGTACCGCGGACTATCAGCCTCTCAACCGTATCTGCCATTGATACAAAAAAAGGAGCTGCTTGCGCTTGAATTCATTGGGTTTCAAATAGAAAACTACCTGAAACCCTTTGTGATCAAGCGCAAGCAGCTCTTATTTTTGAAGTAACGCTTGGCAGATGGTGCCAAGTCTTCACCGGACACTACCCAGCTGATTTATAGATGCGTGCCGCATTGCCACCGGCACGGGCACCGTAGGTGGTGGCGTCCGAAGGCGGCAGCACGGCGGCCACCTGGCGGTCTGTGAGGGCGGCAACGCGCGCCAGATTGTCGCGTTGCATGTCTACGCTGGCACCTACCGCCTGCAGGCGTTTGGCCAGATCGGCGGGAAGGGAGTCGACGTTGGTGCGCCGCATGACCTCGGCCAACTCAGCGGCGGCCTGCCGCAGGGCTGTGCTGCGCAATTCCAATACCGGGGGATCAATGGCCAATAGAGCGGCCGAAACAGCCTCCACTTGCTGCTCCACGTTCGCCAGGGCTGTTTCCAGGGACGACATGGGGCTTCAGTTCAAGATCGGATGGAGTGCGGTCTAGCCGCGGGAGCGCGCCAGGATTTCCTGGGCGTTGGACAGCATTTTGTCGGCGATGGCCTCGGCATCCACAGAAAACGTGCCTTTTTCGATGGCAGTGCGGACGGCTTTGACCTTGCCCGCATCAAAGTCGGCGGTCGTCCGCGACGTTTGATCCAGGGCCCGCGCCGCATTGGAAACAGTGACAGGCACACCGGCGGTTGACGCTGCCACTGCGTCTTTGACGGCTCCTTCAGCGGGGCTGGCTGGGCTTTTGGCTGGCTTTGCCAACCCCGTTTGCGCCAGTGCAGCCGGGAGTTCCGGTTTTTGACCTATCTTCATCGCTCTCTCCACCACCCCGTTTGATGTGGGGCACAGTAGCAATGTTTTCGACCCATCTGCCGCAGACTTTAGCGATTTATCGGGGTGGCGTCATTAAAGAGCCACCTCCACTGTCCCATCGGCACCCACAATGCCGCCGACAATTCGCCCATTAGCCATGCGAATGCGCACAGAATCCCCTGCGCCCCCCGCAGACATGGCCTGCCCGGCCGACGTCACCGCATAGCCAGGTCCCTGGGCCATGACCTTGACCTGGGCCCCCGCGCGAAAGAGGTGAGGGGCTCGCACCATGTTCTGGCGCAGCGCCTGCCCAACGACCAGCTGGCGAGATGCCACCAAGCCCACCCAAAGATCTGGATTGGCCATCACGGGGGTATTGTCGGCCGCCCAGTCCACTTCGGCCTCGGTGGCGTCATTGGCAGTCAGCACGGCGCCGGGAGCCACATTGCTGGTCAGCACCCAGGCGGGACCATAGGCTTTGACGGTGACGGGCAAAAAGACGTTCCAGGCGGTGGCGCCTTGAACACAACGCAGCCCCAGCCGGGTCCGCCCCCACAGGCGGGCGCCTACGGGCAGGTACGGTTCAACCTTGGCGCAGGGCGCGAGCCGCAGACGCGAATCCAGGGCGCCCACACTCACTTCCATGCGCAGCGGCATCCCGGCGGTCTGGTTGCGCGATACCGCATCGTCCAGCCACTGCTGCGTCAGCGGTGCCAGATCGACCGACGGGTCGACAGCAGCCTGCGCCACGGCCTGGCCGGTGAACCCAGCGATGCAGGCGGCAGCCATCAGCGGCGCAGCACCACGCAGTGCCGTGCGAGCCAATGCAGAAGAAAGGTGGGGGATTGAGCGCATGGTGTGCCTCCTGGGTGTGCCGGGTGGACCGGGTGTACTGGGAGCCCCGAACTCAGGGCAGTGATGGGTCTGCCGGTAGGGAAAAAGCCATTTCACCCCTGGAACTATAGGCAGTTGCCCACCCCGCAAACCCCGAAACTGCGCGCCCATTTCCGCGTTCTTTGCGCTTTAGAAAAACGCCCCGGTTTCCATAATCAAGCCACGCCGGAAATCCGTTGAAACCTTGGACCCGGCGCCTTTGCAACTCACGGTGTGAGGCACACATGCTTGAAAAGATGACCAACCGGCTGGATTTCCACGGCTCCGCACTTGTCCTGCGCGCCGAGCGCCAGCGCGCCATCGCCAGCAACATTGCCAACGCCGACACGCCGGGTTACGTAGCCCGCGACTTCAAATTCAGCGACGCCCTGAGCGAAGCCACGTCCACCCAGAGCGCAGGGGCAGACGCCACCTCGAAATCGGGTGTCACCCGCAACGTGTTGGCTGGCGTCGTGGGCACCGCAAGCGCCACGGACCCACGCCATATCCCGATCCCGATCACCCGCAGCAGCTCCGATGCGCTCGGCGCCCGCGGCGCTCTGGGCTACACCGTGCAGACCCAGCCTGCCCTTGACAACAACTCGGTCGATCTGGACCGCGAACGCGCCAACTTTGTGGACAACTCGGTGCGCTACGAGGCGACGCTGCGTTTTATCAACGGCAGCGCCAAAACCATGCTCAGCGCCATTCAGGGCCAGTAAGCCTTACGCCCACCGGTAGCCCAGAAAGCGAGATTCACCATGTCCATGTTCTCCATCTTCAGTGTGTCGGGCAGCGCCATCAGTGCGCAGTCGCAGCGCCTCAACGTGGTGGCAAGCAACCTGGCCAACGTCGATGCCGTGGCAGGGCCCGATGGCCAGGCCTACAAGGCACGCCAGGTGGTCTTCAAGACCGAGCCCATGGGCGCCGACAGCTCTGCAGGCGTGCGCGTGAGCGGTGTGACGGAAAGCAACGTGCCCGGCCGCCGTGTGCACGACCCGGCCCATCCATCAGCGGACGCGGAGGGTTACGTCAACCACTCCAACGTCAACGCAGTGGAGGAGATGGTCAACATGATCTCGGCCTCCCGCTCCTACCAGAACAACGTCGAGGTCATGAACACGGCCAAGACCCTGCTCCTCAAGACCCTGCAGATGGGCCAGTAACCCGAAGGCATCACCATGATCAACAGCGTGACCAACACCTCGTCCACCACCGATACGGCGGGCACCAAAGCAGCAGCGGCCAACGACAACGAGGGCGCGCAAGACCGCTTCCTGAAATTGCTGGTCGCCCAGCTGAACAACCAGGACCCGATGAACCCGCTGGACAACGCGCAGATGACCTCGCAGATTGCGCAGATCAACACCGTGACCGGCATTCAGCAGCTCAACTACACCATGCTGGGCATTGCCGAGCAGTTCAGCTCGATGCAGACGATGCAGGGCGCCACCATGATCGACCGCACCGTGGTGCTCGAAGGCGACAAGCTGCCCGTAGCCGGTGGCGTCGGCAAGGGCATGTTCGACCTGAACTCGACCGCCAAGGATGTGAAGGTGGAGATCCTGACGCCCGGCGGCCAGCTCGTGGGCACCGTCAACCTGGACGCCAAGGAAGCGGGCCGCCACGAGTTCGAATGGGACGCCAGCAAGTACACCGGCAGCACCAGCGACCTCAGATTCAAGGTAACGGCTCTCGACAGCAAGGGCGTGGCTGTGGAGTCCACCTCGCTGATCCAGTCCAAGGTCGTCAGCACAGGGGCCAGCGATGGCCAGCTGACCCTGAACCTTGCGAATGGCGCCACCGTCACCTACGACAAGGTCCGTGCCGTTCTCTGATGTCCCGCTGACCCCACCCCAGCATCCAACGATTTGATCCCTAGGAGAACACCATGAGTTTCCAGCAAGGCCTCTCCGGCCTGAACGCCTCCAGCAAGAACCTGGACGTCATTGGCCACAACATCGCCAACTCCAACACGGTTGGCTTCAAGGCCTCGCGCGCAGAGTTTGCTGAGATGGTGGCATCGGCCATCGGGTCATCTGGCGGCACCAATGCGGGCATCGGGGTGGAAGTGGCGGCGGTCGCGCAACAGTTCACCCAGGGCAACCTGAGCATCACCGGCAACAGCCTGGACGTCGCCATCAACGGCAATGGGTTCTTTTCTCTGCAGTTGCCTGATGGCACCGCTGCCTACACCCGCGCCGGCAACTTCAAGCTGGACAAGGTGGGCAACATGATCACCAACGACAACGCCAAGGTGATGGGCTACCCGGTTGACCCGGCCACCGGCCTGCGCAGCGGCACTGACCCCATCCCGATGGTGTTCCCCACGGCCGAGCCCATCCCCGCCAAACAGACCACCACCATCACGGCGGCCTTCAACCTGGATGCGCGCGCTACGGACGCAGCAGGCGACCCCGCCGCCACACCGCCCGTGCCGCCCACACCGCGCGCCACCTATGGCACGTCGATCAACGTCTATGACAGCCAGGGCGTGGCCAAGCCCGTGAGCCTGTATTTCCAGAAGACCGCCACCGACAACACCTGGGACGTGTACGACCAGCTGGACGACCCCACCGCCGTGCCACCCGTGGTGGCCACGCCGATTGGGCAGATCGAGTTTGACAACAACGGCGCCATCATCGCCCCTGTCGCCCCGGCGCCCGCCACCGGCTTTTCCCTGCCGCTGACCATCAACCCCACGCCGCCCAATCCCAACAATCTGCCCACGTACAACGTGGACGTGAGTCTGGACAAGGTGACGCAGTTCGGCACCAAGTTCGCCGTGTCCAACCTGAGCCAGGACGGCTACACCGCAGGCGAGCTGACCGGCATCAACATCGAGAACAACGGGATGATCATGACCCGTTACTCGAACGGCGTGACCCGTGCCGAGGGCCAGATCGCGCTGTCCAGCTTTCGCAACACGCAAGGCCTCGCTTCGGTGGGCGGCAACAACTGGGTCGCCACATTCGAGTCCGGCCAGCCCGTGGTGGGCACTGCCACCGATGGCAACTTTGGCTCGCTGCGCTCAGGGGCGCTGGAAGACTCCAACGTCGACCTCACCGCCGAGCTGGTCAACATGATGACCGCCCAGCGCGCCTACCAGGCCAACGCGCAGACCATCAAGACGCAAGACCAGGTGATGTCCACCCTGGTGAATCTGCGCTGATCGCCGTAGCCACAACACCCCCCTGAATCCGCACTGGACGACACCGGAGAGCCCCTATGGACCGCATCATCTACACCTCCATGACGGGCGCCAGCGCGGCCGCCCACCGGCAGGCCGTGCTGTCCAACAACCTGGCCAACGTGTCTACCAACGGGTTCCGGGCGGAGATGTCCACCTTCCGTTCGGTGCCGCTGCAGGGCGACGGCGCCAAGACGCGCGTGTTTGCGCTGGAGGCCACCTCGGGCCATGTGAGCACGTCGGGCCCCGTTCAGCGCACGGGGCGCAATCTGGACGCCATGGCCATGGGCAGCGCCTGGTTTGCGGTGCAAGGCCTGGACGGTACCGAGGCCTACACCCGCGCCGGCATTTTTGAAGTCTCCGCCCAGGGCCAGATGCTCACCCCCACCGGCTTGCCCGTGCTGTCAGACGGCGGCGCACCCATTGACGTGCCACCGGGCGCCGAGATCAGCTTGGGCTCCGACGGTACCGTCACCGCCAAGGCCGCAGGCCAGCCCGCGCAGGCCATTGGCCGCCTGAAGCTGGCCACCCCCACGCTGGAAGACCCGCTCAAGCGCGGGGACGACGGGCTGTTTCGTACCGTCTCGGGCGAGCCCATTGCCAATGACGCCAATGCCCGCATGCTGGCCGGCGCCATCGAAGGTTCCAACGTGAACCCGGTGGAATGCATGGTGGGCATGATCGCCGCCTCGCGCCAGTTCGAGCAGCAGATCAAGCTGCTGCAGACCGCCGAAACCAACGACAAGACCGCCAGCCAGTTGCTGAGCATGAACGGCTGATGCCGCGCCAGCGCAGCACCCGCAGCCCCCTCCACAAGGACGCACCATGATCAACTCCCTCTGGATCGCCAAGACCGGCATGTCTGCCCAGCAGACCCAGCTCGACGTCATCTCGCACAACCTGGCCAACGTCTCCACCACGGGCTACAAGCGCAACAACGCGGTGTTTGAAGATCTGATCTACCAGAACCTGCGCCAGGTGGGTGCCAACAACGACGAGCAAAACCAGCTGCCCACCGGGCTGCACCTGGGCCTGGGTGTGCGCACTGTGGCCACCAGTCGCAGTTTTGCGCAAGGCAGCCTGCAAGAGTCGAAAAACAGCCTGGACGTTGCCATCAACGGCAACGGCTTTTTTGAACTGACCATGCCCGACGGCACGATTGGCTACACCCGCGACGGCTCGTTTCAAGTGGACTCGCAAGGGCGACTGGTCAGCTCCAGCGGCCTGCCGGTGGCCAATGGCATCACGGTGCCCCCCAACGCCACCAGCATCAGCATCAGCACCGAGGGCGCGGTGTCGGCCATCGTGCCGGGCAACACGCAGCCCCAGCCGCTGGGCAACATTGCCATGTCCAACTTTATCAACAGCGCGGGCCTGGAGCCCATCGGCCAGAACCTGTTCAGGGAATCGGCCGCGTCAGGCCAGCCCCAGCAGGGCACGCCGGGCACCAATGGCCTGGGCATCGTGCGCCAGGGTTTTCTGGAGTCGTCCAACGTGAACGTGGTGGAAGAGCTGGTGACCATGATCCAGACCCAGCGCGCGTATGAAATGAATTCCAAGGCCATTCAAACCTCGGACCAGATGCTGGCCAAGCTGGCACAGCTGTGATCCCTGCCAAAGGACGCACCCCATGACCCAATACCCGCTCTTTCTCGTGGCTCCCGCCATTGCTCGCCGCCTGCGCTCGGGTGCTGCGGCTGTGGGCGCCGCCGTGCTGTGCGCAGGCTGCGCCAGCCTGTCGCCTCCACCCCCCGTTGACATTCTTCCCACCGCCCCGCCGCCGCTGGCCGCGGCCAGCCGCACGCCACCGCCGGTCACCGGCGGCTTGTTCCACACCGCCAGCTACCGGCCCGGGTTCGAAGACCGCCGTGCACGCCTGGTGGGCGACAGCGTGACGATCCAGATCATCGAGAACGTGACTGCCAGCCAGAAGTCGTCGTCCACGGTGGACCGCACGTCCGAAATTTCTGCGGGCGTGACCGCACTGCCGTTCGCCAAGCCGACCTTCACCGACAAGCTGGGGGTGGGCGCCAATTCGGGCAACACCTTTGCGGGCAAGGGCGGCACCGAAAGCGCCAACACTTTCCAGGGTTCCATCACCGCGACCGTCATCGACGTGCTGCCCAACGGCCACCTCATCGTCGCGGGCGAGAAGCAGATCGGCGTGAACCAGAACGTGGATGTGCTGCGCTTCTCGGGCACCATCGACCCGCGCGCCTTGCAGCCGGGCAGCATCATCAACTCCACCCAGGTGGCGAATGTTCGCGTCGAGTCCCGCGGACGCGGCGCGCAGAACGAAGCGCAAGCGATGGGCTGGATGGGGCGGTTCTTCAACACCATCACGCCTTTTTAAGCTCCCCCTGAGTCGCTGCGCGCCTTCCCCCTGAGGGGGACGCCACCAGCGGCCCGGCGAAGCCGGTTCCGCGGTGGCGCTGGTATGGGGCTGCGCCGGTTTTGAACCTTCGGGGCGATACTACGGCCCGTTTAAAAATGATAGCTAATAGCGCTTATAAAATAAGCGCTAGAGCCCATTTTGATTCATATTCTTATCTTTCTAAGCGCCTCGATGCAGTCGCCGCACTTGCGGTTCCTCCGCGAAAAACGAGTGCCGCAATAGGCTGGTGAACCCGCTTCTTTTTGGGTTTTAGTTCTTGCCATGGCCTTCCACAATGGATGCCATGAAAGCCTTGTCCCATTCCCTCTTGCAACGCCCCGTGCGTGCGCTGTGGCTGCTGTTGGCCGTGGTGGCCGGCGTCGCGGCAGCCCCCGCACACGCCCTGCGCATCAAGGAAATCGCGGCGGTGCAGGGCGTTCGCAGCAACCAGTTGACGGGCTACGGCTTGGTGGTGGGCCTGGACGGTACGGGCGACCAGACCACCCAAATGCCCTACACCACGCAGGCCATGACCAACTACCTGCAGCAGATGGGCATCAGCCTGCCGCCCAGCGCAGCCGGGCAGTTGCAGCTCAAGAACGTGGCCGCAGTGATCGTCACGGCCCAACTTCCCGCGTTTGCACAACCGGGGCAGATGATCGACGTGAACGTGTCCTCCATGGGCAATGCCAAGTCGCTCAAGGGAGGCACGCTGATCGTGACCCCGATGCGCGGTGCCGATGGCGAAATCTACGCACTGGCCCAAGGCAATATGGTGGTGGGCGGGGCGGGCGCCTCTTCGGGCGGCAGCAAAGTCCAGATCAATCACCTCAGTGCAGGCCGCATCCCGCAAGGCGCCCAGGTAGAGCGCGCTGTGCCCACCCCGCTCAATGAGGGCGAAACCATCACCCTGGGACTGAATTCCTCCGATTTCCAGACCGCCCGACGCGTCGCCCAGGCCATCAACGGCAAGCTGGGTAACGGCCTGGCTACCGCACTCGATGGCCGGACGGTGCAGGTGCGTGCGCCAGTGGATCCGGGTGCGCGGGTCGGCTTTATCGCCGATCTGGAAGAGCTGCCACTGGAATCCTCCACACCGTCTGCCAAGGTGGTGATCAATGCACGCACCGGCTCGGTGGTGTTGAACCAGGCCGTGACGCTGGGGCCTTGCGCCATTGCCCACGGCAACCTGTCCATCACCATCCGTTCGACCCCGGTCATCAGCCAGCCCAACCCGCTTTCGCAGGGGCAGACCGTGGTGACCCAGCAAAGCGACATCACCATCAACCAGGAGCCGGGCAACATCATTCAGATGCCGCCATCGCCCCTGCTGGCCGATGTGGTGCGCGCACTGAACTCGCTGGGCGCCACACCGGGTGACCTGCTGTCGATCCTGCAGGCCATCAAGGCGGCAGGCGCGCTCAATGCAGAGCTGGAAGTGATCTAGATGTTCCCCCCTGAGCCGCTTCGCGTCATCCCCCCAGGGGGACACCCCCAGCAGCCTGGCAAAGCCAGTTCTGCGGCGGTTGCTGGCCTGGGGCGCGCCTGTTCCACGCGCATCGGGCATGACACACCGCGCCAAGGAGCTTGACCATGTCCCTCTCCCTGCCCTCATCCTCCACCACCAGCAGCACGTCCAACGCGCTGGCGGTGGACATCCGCTCGCTCAATGCCCTCAAGTACGAGGCGGGCACGGCCAGCAGCGCGCAGGTCACCCGCGAGGCGGCCAAGCAGTTTGAATCGCTGTTCATGCGCGAGCTGATCAAAAGCATGCGCGAAGCCACCATGAAGTCCGGCTTGATGGACAGCGGCCAGGCCGACCTGGGGCAGGACCTGCTGGACCAGCAGCTGTCGGTCAGCATGTCGGGCATGCAGGGCGGTTTGTCGGAAGCCATTGCACGCCAGTTGTCGCGCCAGATGGGCGGCGCCCAAGACGCAGAGTTCGCCGTGCCGTCCACGCTGAGCCTGCAAAAGTTTGCCCCCCGCACAGCCGCGCCCGACACCACCCTGCCCGACACTACCGCCCCCGTGCCCAAAGGCCGCGACAGTTTTGTGCAGCACCTCTCCGGCACCGCAGAGCGCGTATCCAAGGAGAGCGGCATTCCCGCCAACTTCATGCTGGGCCAGGCCGGGCACGAAACCGGCTGGGGCAAGAGCGAGATCCGCAACAAGGACGGCTCCACCTCGTACAACCTGTTCGGCATCAAGGCCACCAAGGGGTGGACCGGCAAGGTGGCTGAAATCACCACCACCGAATACATCAACGGCAAGGCCCAGAAGGTGACCGCCAAGTTCCGCGCCTACGACTCGTACGAAGACTCCTTCCGCGACTACGCCCGCCTGATCAAAGAAAGCCCCCGCTACGAGAAGGCCGAATCCGTCGCCCAGTCCGGCTCGGCCATGGCCTATGCCTCTGCGCTGCAAAAGGCGGGCTACGCCACCGATCCCGAATACGCGAAGAAACTCAGCGGCGCCATCAACAGCGTGCTGCGCACTCAGCGCGCCCAAGCATGATATGAAACTCCCCCTGAGTCGCTTCGCGCCTTCCCCCTCTCTCGCTTCGCGGGAGGGGGACGCCCCCAGCGCGGCGGGGCGGCCCTTGCGCGGGGGCACTGGCCTAGGCCATGCCAGCCTCACGCTCAGTGGGCGGCTAGCCGCGCCGCAGAGAACAGAGAAGCGAGGTGAATCATGAGCCTGCTCAGCGTCGGCGCCCGCGCCCTTCTGGCCAACCAGGTGGCCCTGCAGACTGCGGGACACAACATTGCCAACGTCAACACCGCGGGTTATTCACGCCAGACGGTGGTGCTGCAAACCGTGCAGGGCCAGTTCACGGGCGGCGGGTACATCGGACAGGGCGTGGATGTGCAAACCATTTTGCGCAACCAGAGCGAACTCCTGACGCGCCAGGCGGCCACAGCGGGATCGGTGCAATCCGCTGACATCGTGCGCGCAGAGCGACTGAAGCAGCTGCAGGAAGTGTTCAGCGGTGGCACGGCCGGTCTGGGCGCCGCCATCAACGACATGATGAATGCGTTCTCGGACGTGGTCAGCGCACCCACCGACATCACCGCCCGTACCGTGGTGCTGACGCGCATGGACGAAACAGCCGCCCGCATGCGCTCAGCCGCAGACCGCCTCAACGAGATCCAGTACACGGTCACAGAGCAGTTGCAAAGCAGCGCAACCGCCGTCAACAGCCTGGCCATGCAGATGGCCAGCATCAACGAGCAGATTGCACGTGCCAAAGGCAATGGACAGACACCCAACGACCTGCTGGACCAGCGCGACCAGGTCATCCGCGACATCAACCAGTACGTTCAGACCACGCAGATTCCAGCGGATGACGGAACGATAGGACTGTTCGTGGCAGGCAGCCAGCCGCTGGTGCTGGGCACCACCGCGACGCAGTTGTCGGTGGGCGACGCGACCGCATTCCCTGGCAGTGGTCAGCTCAAGCTGTTCTTCAACCGCCCGGGCGCGACCCCCATTGAACTGGACGAGAACGTGTTGGGCGGCGGCACGGTGTCGGGCCTGCTGCGCTTTAACAACACCGACCTGGCGGAAGGGCGCAACCTGCTCGGTCGCATGGCCATGGCCATCGGCATGACGATGAACGACCAGCAGAACCTGGGGCTCACGCTGGATGGTGCACTGGGCAAAGACCTGTTCTCGGTGCCCACCAGCATGCCGGGCTACACCAACGGCGCGGGCGTGGGCACCGTCGCTTTCAGCAATCCCACCCAATTTGCAGCGTCCGACTACGAAATCCGGTTCACCACCGGCACCGCGGGCCAGGTCGTGCGCCTGTCCGACGGGCAGGCCACCGCGTTCACTGACGCGGCCAACCTGGCCACACTGAACATTGACGGGCTGACCTTCAACCTGACCACACCCGGCACGCCCGGCGAGCGGATGCTGTTCAAGCCGTTCAGCACCGCCGCTGCCAACATGCAGTCGCTGGTGTATTCGCCGCGCGATCTGGCGGCGGCCAATCCGATCAATGCGGCCATGGGCACGTCCAACGGCGGCACGATGCAACTGTCGGGCCTGAAGGCCACGGGCCTTCCCAACCCGCCCGGGCTGGTGTTGCCACCCAACGCCAACCCCGCCGCATTGCCCCCCATTCTGGGCGGCATCCAGTTGCAGTTCACGGCAGGCCCGCCCACTACGTATGACGTGCTGGACCGTGGCACAGCGCCGCCCACCACGATTGCGGCCGCACAACCTTACACGCCGGGTGCCCCGATTTCCATCAACGGCTGGGAGATCAAGCTGCAGGGCAGCCCCAATACGGGCGACACCGTGGTCATCGGCAACGCATCCGATCCGCAGTACGGCGACATCTTTACGCGCAACTCCGGCAACGCCAGCGCGTTGATGGGCCTGCGCGACGTGAAGATGTTTGACGAGTCCACCCTCAGCGACGGCTACGCGGGCGCCATGGCCCAGGTGGGGACGCGCACCCAAAGCTCGCTGTTTGCGGCAGAACTCTCAACCACCATTGCGGCCAATCTGGAACGTGACCGCACCGCCATTTCAGGCGTGAATCTGGACGAAGAGGCCGCCAAACTGATCCAATACCAGCAGGCCTACCAGGCGTCGGCCAAAATGATCCAGATCGCACAGAGCATTTTTGACTCGCTCATCCAGGGCATTGGCCGCTGACCGCCGCACAGGAGATTGACATGAGCAACAACTTCTACCGCCTTGGCACGGCCAACATGTACGACAACGCCCTGCGCAACCTGGGCTCGCGGCAAACCAGTTTGTCCAATCTGCAGGAGAACCTCACGTCCGGCAAGCGTGTGGTGCGCGCCAGTGACGACCCCGTCTCTGCCGCACAGGCCGAGCGTTCCATCAACCGACTGGCCCGCATCCAGACCGAGCAACGTGCACTGGAAACCCAGCGCAACGCGGTTGCGCAGGCCGAGTCAGCTCTGGGCGATGCGATTGGCCTGGTGCAAAATTTTCGCGAACTGACGGTGAGTGCAGGCAGTGCCACGCTCACACCCAATGACCGGGTCACGATTGCCAACCAGCTGCAGGGCCTGCGCGAGCAGATTCTGGAAGTGGCGAACCGCAAGGACACCAACGGGGTGCCACTGCTGGGCGCACTGGGCAGCGCATTGGCGCCTTTTCTGGGCCCGCTGACCAGCACACCGGACTACAGCTTTGCCGGGCTGCCAGGGCAGACGGCCAGCACCGGGGTGACCATTCCGGGTACGCTGGATGGCGACGCGGCGTTCATGTTCGATCCGCAGCGCGACGGGGTTTACAACGCGGCGGTCAGTGCCATTCCGAATGACCGGCAGCTCACCACCACCGCGGTCACACCCGTGGACAAGAGCCTGATCACCGGGGACAACTACACCATCACCTTCAGCGCCGTAGGTCCAGGCGCCACGGTCGGCACCAGCACGGCGACCTACACGCTGACGAACACCACCACCGGTGCGGTATCAGCACCGGTCACGGTGCCCGACTACCCTTCGGACAAGCCGGTCACCATTGCGGTGGCCGACATTCCCGGCCTCAGCTTCAACATCACCGGCAACCCGGCCAACGGTGACACCATCACCATGCAACCCAGCCCCAGCATGTTCAGCACGCTGGACAGCGCCATCCGCGACATCCGCAGTGCGCCCAACAGCAATGCCGCCATCCAGGCGGTGGGCCAGGCCCTGGGCAACATGGACATCGGGCTGGAACGCCTGCACAACATGCGGGGCTATGCGGGCGAGTTGCTCAACCGTGCAGACCGCATTACGGGCGACCAGGAAAAGCGCTCTGTGCAGCTGGAAGGAGACCGTTCCCGGGCCGAGGATCTCGATATGATCCAGGGCATTTCGGACTTTCAGAACCAGCAGGTGGGTTACGAGGCCGCCCTCAAGTCCTACGCCATGGTCCAGAAACTGTCCCTGTTCAATTTCATCGGTTAGTACCTGCTTGCGGGGTGGAGGAGACACCCCCCGGGAGCAGGCCCCCGTTACCTTGCCTGAGAGCACATGGTCCAATCCGTTCTTGGCAGCCTCATTCTGGGCTACCGCCCTCTGTGGAACCGCGCCCGCAAGCTGGCCGCCATCCAGCTCTACGCCCACAACGAAGCATCCGCCGTGGTCGATGGCTCGCACCTGCTGCGCACGCTTCAGGAGCTGTGGTCAGCCAGCTCCCCACCCCTGCTGATTTCATCCCAGACGCGGCAGTTTCTGTGCGACTTGCTCGAACACGCACCGCGTGGCGCGCCGTGGATTGAAGTGCGTGGCGAGTGGTTGTCCGACTCGACCATCTATGCACGGGTCAAGTCCGCCCACCAGCGGGGCCTCAAGCTGGTCTGGCGCGGTGACATTGGCAAGCTGCCCGAGGCCGACATCGCCCGCTGCTTTGACAACAGCCTGCTGACCCTGCGCCCCGAAGACGCGGTGGCCGCCTTGAAGGCCGCTCCCGCCCGCCCGGGCGCACCGGCACAAGCCGCGCGTGCCCCCAGCCCGGTGCTGGCGGGACAGATGTACGAAGGCATTGCCAGCCGCGCGCTGATGGAGCATTGCCTGGACCAAAGCAACGCGCTGGCACTGGCTGGGTGGCCGACGGAAGACGTGCTGTACAGCATGCGCCACACCCCCCAGCAACCGTCGCATGCGGTGATCTTCAAGCTGATGAAAGCCATCGACGCCGAGCAGTCGCTGGAGACCTTTGAAGCCATCATGGGCGAAGACCCGTTGCTGGCGTACCGCTTCATGGTCTACACCAACTCGGCGGCGCTGGGCCTGCGCACAGGCATTGACTCGCTGCGCCGCGGGCTGGTGATGATGGGCTATGGCTCCATCAAACGCTGGTTGTCTGACCAACTGCCCCACGCCAGCACCGACCCCAACTTGCAGCCGGTGCGCGACGCCATGGTGATGCGCGCCAACCTCACCGCCCACCTGCTGGATGCGGGCGTTGAAAACGACCTGCGCCGGGAAATCTACCTGTGTGGCCTGGTGTCGCAGCTCGATGAGCTGATGGGCGAACCGCTGGGCACCATCCTGCGCCGCCTGCCCCTGTCAGAGCGCATCTACGACGCCACGGTGCTGGGCACCGGGCCCTATGCCAGCGGCCTGCAGATGGCCTGTGCGCTGGAAACCGACGACGCCAGCGCCATCCGCCAGCTGTGCGAGACGCACGAGATGGACCTGGAAGAGGTCAACCGCGCACTGCTGCGCGTGCTGGCCGACCTAGACGTGGAGCGCAAGTCCTAGGTTTTTGGTGTTTTTGGCCTCTAGCGCTTATCCATCAAGCGCTGATAGCTATATTTTCAATAGCAAACAGCCATTTGCCTTGCGCAGTCAGCGCCCTTGCTCGGCCCTGACCCGCTGAAAGACACGCCAGAACGTCGCGTCCTGCGTGGTGGCAAAGTTGATGCGCATCAGCGTGCTGGGCTTGCGCTCTGCGTGGAACAGCGCACCCGGCGCCAGCAGGTAGCCCTCATCCAGCATGCGCTGCGACAGCGCGTCGGTGTCCACCCCGGTATCCACCCACCCAAACAGGCCCACGGGCTCGGCTGCAAACGTGCACCCCGCGCCCAGCGCCAGTTTGACGCTGCGCGCACGCGCCGCATCGAGCCGGGTGCGGATGCGCTCGGCGTGGCGGCGCAGTTGGCCCTGTTCGATACACAAAGCCAGCGCCTTCTCCAGCAGTGCTGGTGTTGTCAGGGTGGCGAGCAGCTTGGTATCGAGCAGTTGCTCGGTCAGCGCGGGCGGCGCAGCCAGATACCCGATGCGCCAGTTGGGCGCCAGGATCTTGGCAAAGCCGCTCACGTAGATGGTGCGCTGCAGGCCATCGAGTGCCGTGAGCCGCGTGGCGTGCTCGGGCGCAATGTGGCTGTAGGTGTCGTCTTCGACCACATGAAAGTTGTACTGGTTGGCCAGCTGCAAAATGCGGTGCGCGCTGCCGGGCGTGAGGCAATAGCCGGTCGGGTTGTGGAACACGCTCACGCTGACGTACAGCTTGGGCTGGTGCACCTCGCAATACTTCGCCATCACTTCCAGATCGGGGCCATCCGCACGGCGCGGCACCGGCAGGATGTGCATGCCCATGGCGGACAGCCGCGCAAACTCTACGGCCCAGCCTGGCTCCTCCACCATCACCGGGTCGCCCGGGCGCAGCAAGGTGCGGCTCACGATGTCCAGCGCGTGCGTGGCACCCACCGTGGTGATGATGTTCTCAGGCGCCGCATGTACGTTCAACGTGGCCAATTTTTTGGACAACACGCGGCGCAGCCCCGTGTCACCCAGAGGCTCGCCGTACTGCAACGAAAAGTCCTGCAAAGCACGCGTGTGCGTCACCTTGCGCACGGCGGCGGGCATGAAGGTGGACTCCAGCCATTCGGGCGGAAACACCCCCATGCCCGGCTGCGGCTTGTCGCTGATCTTGTGGAACATGCCCCGGATCAGCGCTGTGGCGTTGATGGGGTGCGCACCGCGCCCTGCACCCCGGGCCGCAAACCAGTGCGCGGTGCTCCAGTTGCCCACCGGGCGGTCGTCCGCATCGGCGGCCGTGCCGTCCAGTATGCGCTCTGTGGTCAACGCAGGCACCATCTCCCGCACAAAAAAGCCGCGGTTCTTGCGCGCCTCCACCAAGCCTTGCGCCAGCAGCTGGTCGTAGGCCGCCACCACCGTGGATGGGCTCACGCCATGCTGCTGCGCGCACTGCCGTACCGAGGGCAAGCGGGCTCCGGGCGCGAGCAGGCGATTGCGAATGCGCTCCCCAAAGCGGGCTGACAACTGCTCGGTGAGCGACTGTGTGGGCGTTTTCATCAACATGGCAGGTCTTCAGAACGTTCTTGGGGCCAGTGTGTATTGGCAAAAGCAGCAATACAGATCACAAACTGCGCTGCTTAACTGTATTGGTTGTGTATTGGCATCGAAGATTACATTGAAGCCTCAAAACTGACAAGCAGCCCACCCCCAAGCCCCCCATGAGCGCCCCCGAACTGACTGCCCTGCTGCTTTTCTGCACCGCGATGAGTTTCTCGCCGGGGCCGAACACCACGTTGTCCACTGCGCTGGCCGCCAACCTGGGGCTCAAGCGAGCCCTGAAGTTCTGCCTGGCTGTCCCCGCTGGCTGGACGCTGCTGATGCTGGCCAGCGGGCTGGGCATGGGGGCATTGATCACTGGCGTGCCCGCCCTGCGCTGGGCGGTGACGCTGCTGGGCGTGGCCTACATGTTCTGGCTGGCATTCAAGCTGAGCCGCGCGGGGCAACTGACCGAAGTTAACAGCGACCGGCTGAACGTGACCTTCTGGCAAGGCGTGGGCCTGCAGTTCCTCAACATCAAGGCCTGGATGCTGGCGCTCACGCTCAGCGCGGGCTGGGTGGTCAACGCTGCGGGGCAGCCCTCCACCAACCCCGGCGAGCGCCTGGCCATCATCTGCCTGGTGATGATGGTGTTTGCCTTCACCAGCAATTTTGCGTACGCACTGGTCGGCTCGCTGCTGCGCCAGTGGCTGGCCCAGGGGTCACGGCTGCTGTGGTTCAACCGCCTGCTGGCTTTGGTGCTGGTGGTGACGGCACTGTGGATGTTGACACTATGAAACCCGAAGAAATCAAGGGCCTGTGGCTCGGTCTGCTGGGCGTCACCATCTTCGCGCTGACCTTGCCCATGACCCGCCTTGCCGTGGGTACGCCCGAAGCGCCGCAAATGTCGGGCGTGTTCATCGCCCTCGGGCGCGCCGTGGTGGCGGCCGCATTGTCGGCCGTGTTTCTGGTGGCCACGCGCGCGCCATGGCCCCGGCGGGCTGACTGGTGGCCCCTGGTGATCACGGCGGCTGGCGTGGTGTTTGGTTTCCCCCTGTTCACATCCATCGCCATGCGCTATGTCGAGGCGGTGCACGCCAGCGTGATCGTGGGCGTGCTGCCGCTGGCCACGGCGGCGGTCGGAGCGCTGCTGCACCGGCAGCGCCCCTCGGCGGGCTTCTGGATTTGCGCCGCCATTGGCAGCGGCCTGGTCGTGGGGTTTGCACTGCTGCGCTCGGGCAGCGCAGGCGTGGCGCTGCACCCCGCCGACGCCCTACTGCTGGCTGCCATGGGATGCGCCGCCGTGGGCTACGGCTACGGCGCCCGGCTATCGCAGCGCATGCGGGCCGAGCATGTGATCTGCTGGGCGCTGGTCATTGCCTTGCCCATCACGCTGCCAGCCACGCTCATCACCCGCCCGCAGGGTGCGCTGCAGGCATCGGCCTGGTGGGGGTTTGCCTATGTGGCGGTGTTTTCGATGTGGCTGGGCTTTTTTGCGTGGTACCGCGGCCTGGCGATGGGCGGCACGGTGCGTGTGAGCCAGGTGCAATTGGTGCAGCCGTTTCTGGGCATGCTGTTTGCCGTGCCGCTGCTGGGCGAGCGGTTGGACGCCGTAACCGTGGGTTTTGCGCTGGCCGTGATCGCCACCGTGTTCATTGGAAAGAAGATGCCTGTGCGAGCCGCCGAAAGCCACCCATGAAAATGCACCAGATTCCCTTTGCCACCACCGACTGGGCGGCCGCACCCCGCGAAGAGAAAAGCGCCGAGGCAGGCCAGGCGTTCTGGCGCACACAGCAGTTTGGCGATGTGCGCGTTCGCATGGTGGAGTACACGCCCGGCTATGTGCGAGAACGTGTTTGCGGTCTCGCAGGGGTCGCGTTGGAGCGCAATCGGGATGAGTGGATGCTTCGGATGCGCCGCATGGGCTCATGCCCATGCAAGCAGTCGAGGCATTCAATCGCCCGATTTCGCTCCAACCCTTCGGGCAGTGGTCTTGGCGGGCGGTCTGCGGCGTTGCGGCGCTTGTGGATAGCCGGGCTATCCACTGCGCCCCGCGCCTTGCATCCCATCCCGGCAAGGTACTTGTGCGACTCCAAAAAGACGTTGAACACGCTCTAAGCGATGGCGCGCTCACCCACGCTGGATGAGCTGCGCCGCTACGCGATTGCGCGCAGCCTGTTCAAACCACTGACGCTGCCGGGCGCAATCCGCAAGCTGGGTTTTGTGCAGGCCGACCCGATGCGGGCACCCGCGCGGGCACAGGATCTGATCTTGCGCATGCGGGTGCGCGACTACCGCGCCGGGGACCTGGAACGCCGCTACGAGCGGCTGGGCATCGAGGAAGATGCTTTTGTCAACTACGGTTTCGTGTCGCGCGAGATGCTGGCGCTGCTGCACCCGCGCACGCCGCGCAGGCCCTGGGATGCGGCCACCACCGAGCGTGCGCGCGAGGTGCTGGCGTTTGTGCAGCAGCGGGGCGTGGTGCACCCGCGCGAGGTGAGTGATGCGTTTGCGCACCACGGCCGCGTGGCGGGCGCCTGGGGTGGGGAGCTGAACGCGAGCACGCGCCTGCTGGACGCCATGCACCACCACGGCTGGCTGCGGGTGTGCCGCCGCGAATCAGGCACCCGGGTGTATGCACCGGTGGAGCACCCCGCGCAGGATGCCAGCCCCGCCGCACGCAGGGCGCGCGCCGAAGCACTGGTCGATTGCATCATGGCGCTGTATGCCCCGTTGCCCGCGCCCAGCCTGGGCTACCTGGTCACGCTGCTGCGCTACGGCGCGCCGCAACTGGCGGCTGAGTCGCGCGCGGTGGCCAAGGCTGCGCGATCACGCTATGGCCATGCGGTGGTGGATGGAACCACCTGGTTCTGGCCCGCAGACGAAAACCCGGTGTCGCGCCGCCACCAGCCGGACGAAGCCACGCGCTTGCTAGCGCCGTTCGATCCGGTGGTCTGGGACCGCCGCCGTTTTGAGATGCTGTGGGGCTGGGCGTACCGGTTCGAGGCCTATGTTCCGGCCCCCCAGCGCACCATGGGCCATTACGCACTGCCGGTGCTGTGGGGCGAACAAATGTTGGGCTGGGCCAACCTGCGGCTGGAGGGCGGCAGGCTGCAGCACAGTTTGGGGTTTGTGGCCGGTCGCCCGCCTCGCGATGCGGGGTTTCGGCGCGCGCTGGACGAGGAATTGGCGCGTTTTGAGGACTTCCTCGTTTCGGGTGCCGGGGCTTAATGAGCCGTCAACACCTCAACACATCAACACATCACGGCGCTGCTGCAACCCTTCAGCACCTGCCAGCGGCTTTGTTGAGTGCGTTGCACGAAGCTGAAGCGGCTGCAGGTGCCGCTCCTTTGCCGACCATCGGCGTGCAGATGGCATCTGAATTGGGCGTCTGCCCGAACGACATGGCTTTCTGGAAACCCGTGGCCGAGTACATGTAGCACTGGTAGGTGACGCCATCGCCGGTCTTGGCGGTGTAGTTGATGCGCCCGCCGGTTTCCGTGGTTTTGTTGGCAATGGTGAAGGCACCTACCTGGCGGCCAATGGCCACCGAGGTGCGTTGTTCCAGCCCCTCCTGGCTGATGGTTGCGGCGCAGCCGGACAAAGCCAGTGCAATCAGTGCGGCAGAGCCGAGGAAGGTGCGGGGGAGCTTGCGCGATGTCATCTGATCTGTGCCTTTGAAAATGAATTCAGGCCAGTGTGAGGGCTTCGCCGCCGCGCGGGAACCCGACCTCGGTAGGGTGTTGTCGAAGCACGCAATGTGGGCCAATGGGGCGCTACAGCAGTTTTTTCCCGTCGATCTGCCTCCGCGGGTACAGGGCGACGCGGGGTGGCGCATACCGCCGGGCCTGGTGCCTTCAAACGGGCTTTGAGAGCCCATGCCAGACCACGTAACAGACCGCTTGGGAGGCTGGCTGCGAAGACTGCTGAGGGGTGCCCGGATGGCAGGGATGCTGGGGATCACCCTCGTGCGTTGTGTCGGAGTTTGTGCAATCGTCAAAAAGCGCGCAACATCTGTACACAAACACAAGGCTTCAGGAGACAACCATGCCCAAGCACCTTCGGATGGCCCACAAACTCTGGCTGGCCGTAATTCTGATCGTGGTCATGCTGGTCGCGGTGGTGGGCTTTGCAGCCTACCGGTCTGCCCAGGTGCAGGCCCGGGCCGATGCAGTGACCAAAGAAATGGAACAGCGTGTGCAGGCGGCCTTGCGCTGGTCCGGCCTCACAGAAACCAATGCCGCCAGAACACAAGCGCTCATCGTGAGCAGCGACCCAGCGGTGGAGGCCGAGTTCAAGGATGTGATCACAGCCACATCGGCGCAGATCAGCGAGGTGCAGAAGTCGCTGGAGTCCATGGCCCTGTCAGATGCCGACAAGCAACAGATGGCCAAGATTGCCGCTGCGCGCAAAACCATGATCGACCTGCGCGGCGAGGCCCGCAAGCTCAAGAGCGACGGCCAGCAAGACCAGGCCGTCACGCTGATCACCCAAAAGTACAACCCCTCGGTCACTGCCTACACCACCACGCTGCGCGACTTTGTGCAGCAACAGCAGCAGGGCGCCGAGGCGGTGCAAAAGCAGATGGCCGCGCAGCGCATGCTGACGGTCAAGATCGCCGCGGTGGCGGTGGGCCTGCTGTTGCTGGCGATCATTGTGGGTGCGTACTACCTGATCGGCAGCATCCAGCGGCCGCTGGAGCAGGCCAATGGGCTGGCCGAACGCATTGCGGGCGGTGACCTGAGCATGCAGGAATCGGTAACCCGCGGCGATGAATTTGGCGACCTGCTGCGCTCGCTCTACACCATGAGCAACGCGCTGGGCCGCATGGTGCACCAGGTGCGGCAGAGCACCGACAGCATCGCCATTGCCAGCGCCGAGATCGCCACGGGCAACCACGACCTGTCGGCCCGCACCGAGCAGACCTCCAGCAACCTGCAAGAGACGGCTGCCGCGATGGAGCAGTTCACCAGCACCATTCAGCAAAGCGCGGGCAGCGCCCAGCAGGCCAGCACGCTGGCGGTGGGTGCCACCGGGGTGGCCCGCCGGGGCGGCGATGTGGTGACCCAGGTGGTGGCCACGATGGAAGACATCAACCACAGCAGCAAGAAGATCTCGGACATCATCGGTGTGATTGACGGCATTGCGTTCCAGACCAACATCCTGGCGCTGAACGCTGCGGTAGAAGCCGCACGTGCAGGTGAGCAGGGCCGCGGATTTGCGGTGGTGGCGTCGGAGGTTCGCAGCCTGGCCCAGCGCAGTGCGGAGGCCGCCAAAGAGATTAAGCAGCTCATCAGCGCGTCGGTCGAAAAGGTGGAGACGGGATCGCGGCTGGTGTCGGATGCCGGTGCCACCATGACCGACATCGTGCAGTCGGTGCAGAAGGTGACCGACATGATCAGCGAGATCACGGCCGCATCGTCCGAACAAAGCCAAGGCATCTCGCAGGTCAACCAGGCCATCGGCAACCTGGACCAGATGACACAGCAGAACGCCGCACTGGTCGAAGAGAGTGCCGCCGCTGCACAAAGCCTGCGGGAGCAGGCTGATCAATTGGCGCAGGTGGTGTCGATGTTCAAGGTCAACGCCGCCAGCTACGGGCCGGCCCAGGCTGCCATTGGCGCGGCGCGGGCCACTTCTGCCATGCACAAACCCGCAGCGGCCAAGGCGGCCTCAGCGGCTGCGGCGCCTCGCATTGCTTCGCCGCGCCCTGCCGCAGCGGGGGCGCCTGCCAAGGCCGCTGCGGGTGCTGGTGCACCCCGCAAGGCGGCGGCAGCGCAGGGTGCTGAGGAAGACTGGGAAAGCTTCTAAGCGCTACATTTTTGGTAGCTGCTTGCGCTTGATTCTTATCGGTTTCAGGCCGTTTTGTATCTGAAGTCTTTATTTATCAAGCGCTATCTGCTCACTTATTAATAGCTGTTCTGGCCTGGCTATCTTGCAGCGGTAGCTGCAAGTCCCACAGGCGGCGTCCACGTTCAGCAGGCGCCGCAGTGCGTTTTGGGGGTTAGCCCAATTCGGCGATCAGCTCAATCTCGACACACGCGCCCATGGGGATCTGTGCCACGCCAAACGCGCTGCGGGCGTGCACGCCCTTGTCGCCAAAGACCTGGCCGAACAGTTCGCTGGCACCGTTGGTGACCAAGTGCTGCTCGGTGAAGTCGCCGGTGGAGTTGACGAGGCTCATCACCTTGACGATGCGCTTGACGCGGTTCAAATCGCCGCCGCAGGCCGCTTGCAGTGTGCCCATCAGGTCGATGGCCACGGCGCGGGCTGCGGCCTTGCCTTCTTCGGTGCCGATGTCGCGGCCGAACTGCGCGGCCCAAGGCTTGCCGTCCTTGCGGGCGATGTGGCCGCTCAGGAACACCAGGTTGCCGGTCTGCACAAACGGCACATAGGCGGCGGCGGGCACCGAGACGGGGGGCAGGGTGATGTTGAGTTCTGTCAGCTTGTCGTAAACGCTCATGGTTTTCCTCGGTGTGAAGTGAAGTGAAGCAAAGGGTTGGGGGTGTGGTGGGCGCCAGGTTTTCTTGCCACCACGTTCGGCCGTGGTGGCGGCGCCCGAATCATCGCCGCCAGTGTTACACAGCCGATGCGCGCCATGGGCCCGCAACGGCGATGGCGCCGCATTAGCATCAGCCCATGCCCGCCATAAGCGCCTCTAATGCTGTTTCGCCTCCTTCCGCGCATCCGATGAAGGAGGTGGACATGGAGGGCGCAGCCGCGGCGCATGCGTCTGCCAGCACAACACGGATTCGCGCGCCACTCTGGCGGGTGCCAGCCGTGCTGCTGGGGGTGGTGGTGGGCGCTGCGGTTCAGCTGCAGCAACCCGAGCTGTGGGCGGCCGGTGTTTACGCGGCCTTGATGCTGGCAGCGGGGCTGGCTGTGGGGTGTGCACTGGCCATCGCGCGGCGCCGCAGCGTGGGGCGGTGGATCTGGCCGCGCTGGGCCACCCTGGCGTGGATCGGCAGCGTCGCGGCGCTGGCCATGTTTGCACTGTGTGGGTTGCGCGCCGCCAGCTATGCAGAGCAGGCACTGGCCCCCGCGTTGGAGGGGCAAGACATCCGCGTGACGGGCGTGGTGGCGGCCATGCCGCAGGCCAACGAGGCCGGCACGCGGTTGCGTATGCGCGTGTTGTCTGCGCGGTTGAATGGCGAACCCGTGCGCTTGCCGCCCCGGGTGGACGTGGCCTGGTACGGCGGTGCGTTTCGCGATGCGGCGGGCGTTGCTGACCTGCAACTCAAGCCCCCGGCACTGCGCGCGGGGGAACGCTGGGAGCTGACGGTCCGCCTGAAAGCGCCCCATGGCCTGCGCAACCCCCACGGGTTTGACTACGAACTGTGGATGTGGGAGCAGGGCGTGCAGGCCACGGGCTATGTGCGCGTGGGGCCCAAGGACGAAGCGCCAGTGCGCCTGGCAGCCACCTGGCAACACCCGGTGGAGCAAGCCCGCCAGTCGGTGCGTGATGCCATCCAGGACCGGCTGGTGCATGGGGCCGACGACGCCGACCCGTCCCGTGCGCGCATCGCCGGGGTGGTCGCAGCGCTGGTCACTGGCGACCAGCGCGCCATTGACCGCGCGGACTGGGATGTGTTCCGCGCGACTGGAGTTGCCCACCTCGTCGCCATCTCAGGGTTGCACATTACGTTGTTTGCGTGGCTGGCCGCACAGGGGGTGGGCGCGTTGTGGCGCCGCTCGGCGCGGTTGTGTCTGGCGGTGCCCGCGCCATCGGCGGGGCTGGTGGCCGGGGTGGTTCTGGCCGCGGGCTATGCGCTCTTTAGCGGTTGGGGCGTGCCCGCACAGCGCACGGTGATCATGCTGGCCACGGTGGCGCTGCTGCAGCTCAGCGGGCGCCGTTGGCCCTGGCCGCAGGTCTGGCTGCTGGCCTGCGCGGCCGTGGTGCTGGTGGACCCGTGGGCACTGGCACAGGCCGGGTTCTGGCTGAGCTTTGTGGCCGTGGGAATTCTGTTTGCTACTAATCCGATAGCTGTTAGCGCTTATCCATCAAGCGCTAGAGCCCGTTTTTATGCATTATTTCGAGAGCAATGGGTGGTGACACTGGCGCTCTCGCCGCTGAGCCTGCTGTTGTTCGGACAGGTTTCGGTGGTGGGATTTGCGGCCAATCTGGTCGCGATTCCGTGGGTGACGCTGGTGGTCACGCCGCTGGCGTTGGCGGGGGTGTTGTGGGCGCCGCTGTGGAGCCTGGCGGCGCTGAGCTTGCAGCCTTTGACGGCCCTGTTGTACTGGCTGGCGCAGTGGCCCTGGGCGGTGGTGTTTTTGCCCGCCGCGCCGCTGTGGGCAGGCATTGCCGCGGTGGCGGGCGGCGCGTTGCTGGCCATGCGCCTGCCGTGGCGATTGCGGTGGTTGGCACTGCCGCTGCTGTGGCCGGTGCTCTGGTGGCAGCCCGCGCGGCCCGCGGTGGGGCAGTTTGAATTGCTGGCGGCAGACATCGGCCAAGGCAATGCTGTGCTGGTGCGCACAGCGACCCACACACTGCTGTACGACGCAGGCCCCCGCTTCAGCCGCGAGAGCGACGCCGGGCACCGGGTGCTGGTGCCGCTGCTGCGGGCGCTGGGGGAGCGGGTGGACCGGCTCATGCTCAGTCACCGCGATGCCGACCACACGGGCGGTGCCGCCGCTGTGCTGCTGCAACAGCCGCAGGCAGAACTCATGGGCTCGCTGGAGGCCGACAACGCGCTGCAACGACTGCGGCCCCTCCAGCCCTGTATGGCGGGCCAGCGCTGGGTGTGGGACGGTGTGGCGTTTGAAGTGCTGCATCCGCTGCCCGCAGATGACGCCGCTGCCACAGTGGCCGCCACCACCTTGCGTCCACCGCGTCCCAATACGTTGAGCTGTGTGCTGCGCATCACGGCCGCCGGAGCGCCCGAGGCCCCCGGCGCGGTCGCGTTGCTGGCCGGGGACATCGAGGCGCCGCAGGAGCAGGCGCTGCTGGCGCGCGACGCCGCACTGCGGGCCGATGTGCTGCTGGTGCCCCACCACGGCAGCAAAACCTCGTCGTCCGCCCCCTTTCTGGAGTCGGTTCAGCCACGCACAGCTTTGGTGCAAGCAGGCTACCGCAACCGTTTTGGCCATCCGGCGCCCGAGGTGCTGCAGCGCTACCAGCAGCGGGGCATTCGGGTGGTGGAGTCATCCTGGTGTGGCGCCGCAGCCTGGTCATCGGCGCAACCCGGTGCGGTGGTGTGCGAGCGCGATGTGGGCCAGCGCTATTGGCAGCATCAGATGGGCCGCGCAGTGGATGGAGCCGATGGCGCAGTGCGATGAGGGGCTGTTGGCCGGCGGTTTGTGGGCGGTGGGCGCACAACTTGCTATCCTGTTACCAGGAGGCCCGTTCATGCAGAAATTTGATGAGATGTACGCCATGCTGCCTTTTGCTGGCAGCGATGTGCGGGAACACTACAAGCGCTACGCGCAGTGGTTGAGCAAACAGCCCCCTGACGTGATGCAGGCCCGCCGGGCCGAAGCCGAGATGATCTTCCGGCGCGTGGGCATCACCTTTGCCGTCTATGGCGCCAAGGACGAGGGCGGCGCGGGCAACGAACGGTTGATTCCGTTTGACCTGATCCCGCGCATCATCCCGGCCCACGAGTGGTCCAGCATGCAGCAGGGCCTGGTGCAGCGGGTCACGGCGCTCAACCGCTTCATCCATGACGTTTACCACGGCCAGGACATCATCCGCGCGGGCATCGTCCCTGCCGACCTCATCCTGAACAACGCCCAGTACCGCCCCGAAATGGCGGGCGTGCAGGTGCCGCAGAACATCTACGCGCACATCGCGGGCATCGACATCGTGCGTGCGCCCAACGACAAGGGCGAAGGCGAGTATTACGTGCTGGAAGACAACCTGCGCGTGCCCAGCGGGGTGAGCTACATGCTCGAAAACCGCAAGATGATGATGCGGCTGTTTCCCGAGCTGTTCAGCCAGCACAAGGTGGCGCCCGTGGCCCACTACCCCGACATGCTGCTCGAAACCCTGCGCGCCAGCGCGCCGGCCACGGCGGACGAGCCCACGGTGGTGGTGCTGACGCCCGGCATGCACAACAGCGCGTACTTCGAACACGCCTTCCTGGCCCAGCAGATGGGGGTGGAGTTGGTCGAGGGCCAGGACCTCGTGGTCAAGGACAAGTTTGTGTACATGCGCACCACACGCGGCCTGCAGCGCGTGGACGTGATCTACCGCCGGGTGGACGATGATTTTCTCGACCCGCAGGTGTTCCGCCGCAACTCCACCCTGGGCTGCCACGGCCTGATGGAGGCGTACCGCGCGGGCAACATCGGCATCTGCAACGCGGTGGGCACCGGCGTGGCCGACGACAAATCCGTCTACCCCTACGTGCCCGAAATGATCCGTTTCTACCTGGGCCAGGAACCCATCCTCAAGAACGTGCCCACCTGGATGTGCCGCAAGGACGAGGACCTGCAGCATGTGCTGGCCAACCTGAAAGACCTGGTGGTGAAAGAGGTGCACGGTGCCGGGGGGTACGGCATGCTGATTGGCCCCGCCGCCACGAAGGCCGAGATCGAAGACTTCCGCCGTGCGCTGCTGGCCAACCCCGCGGGTTACATCGCCCAGCCCACGCTCAGCCTCTCCAGTTGCCCGACCTATGTCGACAGCGGCATCGCCCCGCGCCACATCGACCTGCGCCCCTTCGTCCTGAGCGGGCGCGAAGTGCAGATGGCCGCCGGTGGCCTGACGCGCGTGGCGCTGCAAGAGGGCTCTTTGGTGGTGAACTCGTCGCAAGGCGGCGGCACCAAAGACACCTGGGTGCTGGGCGAAGCCGCCGCCAAGGCCCCGCCGAAGTCGGTGCAGACCCAGTCGCAATCCCAATCTCAATCTCAGTCGCAAAGTCAAACGCAAGGGAGCCTCTGAGTATGCTGAGCCGCACCGCCGACCATTTGTTCTGGATGTCCCGCTACACAGAGCGGGCGGAGAACACAGCACGCATGCTCAATGTGAGCTATGAAACCTCCCTGTTGCCGCAAGCCGCAGATGTGGCGCAAACCGGCTGGGAAGGCCTGCTCTCCATCAGCGAGCTGATTCCCGCCTACACCGCCAAACATGGCGAGGTGACGCCCGCGCGGGTGCTGGAGTTCATGGTGCACGACGGTGACAACCCGTCGTCCATCCTGTCGTGCCTGCGCGCGGCGCGCGAGAACGCACGTGCCGTGCGGGGCGCGCTGACCACCGAAGTCTGGGAGACCCAGAACCAGACCTGGCTGGAGCTGCACCGGCAACTCCAGGGTGGCGCTTTTGAGCGTGATCCCGGCCAGTTTTTTGAATGGGTAAAGTACCGCTCGCACCTGTCGCGCGGGGTGGTACTGGGCACCATGCTGCAGGACGAGGCTTTTCACTTTCTGCGCATGGGCACGTTTTTGGAGCGCGCCGACAACACCGCGCGTTTGCTGGATGTGAAATTCCACGCGGTGAAGAACGACTTTTTTGGCCGCGCCAGCGAGCGCAACCAGGAGAGCGACTTTTATCACTGGAGCGCACTGCTGCGCAGCGTTTCGGCGTTTGAGGTCTACCGCAAGGTCTACCGCGACGTGATCACGCCAGGGCGCGTGGCGGACCTGTTGATACTGCGCAGCGACATGCCGCGATCACTGCACGCTTGCCTGCGTGAGGTGGTTGACAACCTGGCGGTGCTGGCCAACGAGCAGTCGGGGGAAACGCGCCGCAGGGCGGGGCGCCTGCTGGCCGACCTGCAGTACGGCAGCATCGACGAGATCCTGGCGACGGGCTTGCATGCGTTTCTGACCCAGTTCCTGGACCGCGTGAACGACCTGGGAGGGGGCATCAGCCGCGACTTTTTGGTGACTGCAGGCGATTGAGCGGTTGATGGCTGGATTCTGACGGACCCTTAAGTGGTCCTGATTTGATAGCTATCAGCGCTTGGTGGATAAGCGCTAGAGCCTGATTTGACTGTTATTTTGGATGCAGCCCAGTCACAGGGCGTTCATTCCTGCGCATTGCGCTTTTGGTCGCGCAGCATGAAGAGGTAGAGGCTTTCGACCTTCTCACGCGCCCAGGGGGTTTTGCGCAGGAACTTGAGGCTGGACCCCACGCTGGGGTCGATCTGAAAACAACGGATGGGAATTTGCCTGCCCAGCTCATCCCACCCAAAGTAGTCCGCAAGCGCCACCACCACGGCCTCCAGCGTCACGCCATGCAGCGGGTTTCGGGCTTGCTTGGTGGGAGCGGTGGTTGCGGTGGGTTGGCTGTTCGGTGCCCCGGCGGCAGATTCGCCAGGGACGGAATCGGGGGCGGGGGTGTGCTCGGTAGCGTTCATGGGCGCAAGCATAAAGCCGCCAGCGTTCCGTTCCTACGGCCCGTGCGGTTCATACCGTTCTCTGCAGATGTTCCTCGCGCTGGAAGAGTTCTGCGGCCCAGTCCACAAACGCGCGCACTTTAGCGCTCAGGTGCCGGTTGGGCGGATACACCACGTACACCGGCAGCAGCGGTTGGGTCCATTCGGTCAGCAACTGCACCAGCGTGCCGCTTGCGAGATGTCGCTTGGCCTGCCAGCTGGTGATCTGGCCGATGCCCAGGCCTGCCACGATGGCGGTCACGTAGGCGTTGCTCTCGTTCACGCTGACCTGGTAGGGGCCGCTGACGTCGAGGGTTTCTTCGCCCTTGCGAAACTCCAGCGGGTAGTGCCGCCCGCTTTGCGGCGAAAAATAGATCACGCTGGCGTGTTTTTCTTCCACCTCGATCGGGTGTACAGGCGTGCCCTTGCGCGCCAGATACTCGGGCGCTGCAACGGTGATGAATTCGAGGTTGCCAATGCGCCGCGCTACCAGCGATTGATCGCTCAGTTCGCCGCCCCGAATCACGCAGTCCACGTTGTCGCCAATCAAGTCCACCATGCGGTCGCTCACCCCCAGGTCCACCTGGATGTCGGGGTAACGCGCATGAAACTCTGCCAAGTGCGGAATGATGAGCAACTGCGCCACCGATGTGCCCACATCGATGCGCAAGCGCCCGCGCGGGTTGGCGCGTGCGTTGGTCATGCTGGCCTCGATGTCGTCCAGGTCGGTCAACAGACGCACCGTTCGGTCGTAGTACGCGGCACCGTCGGGCGTGACAGTGACGCGCCGTGTGGTGCGGTTGAGCAGCTTCACGCGCAGTCGCTCCTCCAGCGCCTGCACATGCTTGGTCACCGTGGCTTTGGGCAGCGAGAGCGAATCTGCTGCCCGGGTAAACGTGCCGGCCTCCACCACCCGCACGAATATGCGCATGGCCTGTATCTGGTCCATGGCTTCTCCTTGAATCTGGAACGTCAGCACCCACCAGTGGGTGCTGCGGAATTCTCACACGGCGATTGCTCTGCGATTGTTGAGCTTTTGGAAACAGTGCGGTGGTGTTTAGCCTGTTTATCCCAAAGCCACAAGCCACTACATTTCATCCATCGTCAATTCAATGGGTACATGCCATGCAGCCCGACCAGCCCTCTTCGTCTTCTTCGTCACCTTCGCCTGCACCACAGCCCGTTGCCACCCCCGCCAAAGCGGCCCGTGCAGCCCTGGCTGCAGGTGCACCCGCGTCAGTGTGCACCGATTCCACCATTGAGGTGGGCCAGGGGCAAGACGTAGCGGTGCGCATGTATGGCCGCAAGAAGACGGGGCAGATGTCGCCGGTGGTGGTTCACTTTCATGGCGGCGCTTTCACCACGGGTGACCTCGACAACGGTTGCACTGTTGCCTCGTTGCTGGAGAGCGTGGGCGCTGTGGTGGTCTCGGTGGCTTACCCGCTGACCCCTTTTCCGCAGCCTGTAGATACGGGTTACGACGTGCTCAAGTGGGTGCATCGCAACCGCACCAAGCTGGGCGGGCAGGGCGCACTGGTCTATTTGGCGGGCGAAGAAGCGGGTGGCAACCTGGCCGCCGCGGTGGGCCTGATGGCGCGTGACCAGTCGCACCCGCCGCTGGCCGGGCAGATCTTGCTGTCGCCCATGCTGGACCCATGTGTCGGCACGGCATCGCTGCGCGAAGCCACAGGCAACGCCACGGGTTGCAAATGGGCCGAGGGCTGGCGCAATTTTCTGCGCTGCCCCCGGGATGCTGAACATCCCTATGCCGTGCCCGGCGCTGCTCGTCGCCTGGCGGGGTTGCCGCCCACCTTGATTTTGGTGGGCGACACCGATCCCATGCACGACGAAGCCCTGGCCTATGCGGCCCGGCTGGAGGCCGCTGGCCTGCAGGTGACGCGGCATGTGTTCTCCAAAACGGCGCAGTGGCCCGATGCCTTGCTGCAGACCGGCGCGCAACATGAGTGCCCCTGCGCGGCTGGCGCGCAAGAGCAGTTTCGAACCTTTTTTGAAGCCACCCGAAGTCCGGTGCCTTCCTGAGAAAAGCCGGGAGCCGTAGAAAGTGGTTGACCTCAACGTTGGTTGAGGTTTGATACTGCGGCCTTGTCGCCTGCCACCTGGTTTTCAACGCTGATTTTTCTGGCCCCACCGTGCCGGAGGGAGATGCTTTGTCCACGCATTTCTGCAAGCCGTGCCCGCGAGGTCGCAGACGGCAGGCAGAGCCATTGATATCAACGCTAGATACGGAGGAAATCACACCATGAACAACCCTTTGGGCGGCCCGCCCGCTTGTCGCTGTCACAACCCGCAGTGTTGCAACGTCTCCTAACGTTCGCGCACTTTTTGCGCGGCAGGGCGAGGCCAAGTCTTGACTTTGTCACCGTGTCACTGCCGAGACTGCCCATCCCTCCCCGGCGCTGACACCGGTCGGCATAACGCTCACACACCGGGGCGTGGCCGACACCCTTCACCGGTTTGCCTCACAAGGGCGGCCTTAACGATTGAAATGACCATGAACTCCCATCTATTCTCCAAAAATCGCCCCCTGGGCCTGGCCACTATCGCCACCGCTGTAACCGCCGCTGTGGCGGCCGCCATTCTTGTGTTCCAGGCGCCCGTTGCGCAGGCCGACGGTGGCCCTGCAGCACCACCCGCCATGCCTGTGTCAGTGGCTGCCGTGGTGCAAAAAGACATTGCGCTGTGGGATGAGTTCTCGGGCCGTCTCGAAGCCGTGCAGCGGGTGGATGTGCGGCCCCGCGCATCGGGCGCCGTGCAGGCCGTGCACTTCCGCGAAGGCTCGCTGGTGAAGCAAGGCGACCTTCTGGTGACGGTGGACCCTGCCCCTTACGCCGCCGAGGTGGACCGCGCCGAAGCCCAGGTGGTGGCCGCGCAGGCCCGCGTGTCGTACACCCGCAGCGAAATGGAGCGCGCCACACGCCTGCTCGAAGAAAAAGCCATTGCCCAGCGCGAGCACGACGAGCGCCTGAACGCCCAGCGCGAGGCCGATGCCAACCTGCGCGCCGCCCAGGCCGCACTGCAGACCGCCAAGCTGAACCTCGGCTACACCCAGGTGCGCGCCCCCGTGTCTGGCCGCGTGGGCCGCATTGAAGTGACCGTGGGCAATCTGGTGGCTGCGGGCCCCGGCGCACCCGTGTTGACCACGCTGGTGTCCGTGAGCCCCATCTACGCGAGCTTCGACACCGACGAACAGATTGTGGTGAAGGCGCTGGCTGATCTGCAAAGCGGCCAGCGTGGCAATAGCGCGCGTCAGCTCATCGAGCGCATTCCTGTGCAGATGGGCACTGGCACCACGGGCAGCACGCCCCACACCGGCCGCCTGCAGCTTATTGACAACCAAGTAGATGCGAAAAGCGGCACGGTGCGCGTGCGTGCAGTGTTCGACAACGAAGACGGCGCACTCATCCCCGGCCAGTTCGCCCGCATCCGCATGGGCCAGGCCCGCAACACCCAGGCGCTGCTCATCAACGAGCGTGCAGTGGGCACCGACCAGAACAAGAAGTTCGTGATGGTGGTGGGCGAGGGCAACAAGGCCGAATACCGCGAAATCACCCTGGGCGCGCCGATTGACGGCCTGCGCGTGGTGACCTCGGGCCTGAAGGCGGGCGAGAACATCGTCGTCAACGGCCTGCAGCGCGTGCGCCCCGGTGCCGTGGTGGCGCCACAGCCCGTGCCCATGGCCGCCAAAGCCGAGCTGGCCAACGACCCCAAGCAAGCCAAGAACGCAGCCAAGTCGCCAGCGGCCTGAGCCAGAGCGACCGAAGGAATTTTGCATCCATGAACCTATCCCGCTTTTTCATCGACCGCCCCATCTTCGCCGGGGTGCTGTCGGTGCTCATCTTCCTCGGGGGGCTCATCGCATTGCGCGGTCTGCCCATCTCCGAATACCCTGAAGTCGCGCCGCCCTCTGTGGTGGTGCGCGCACAGTACCCGGGCGCCAACCCCAAGGTGATCGCCGAGACCGTGGCCACGCCGCTGGAGGAATCCATCAACGGCGTGGAAGGCATGCTCTACATGGGCAGCCAGGCCACCACCGACGGCGTGATGACGCTGACCGTGACCTTTGCCCTGGGCACCGACCCCGACAAGGCCCAGCAGCTGGTGCAAAACCGCGTCTCGCAGGCCGAGCCGCGCCTGCCCGAGGAAGTGCGCCGCCTGGGCGTGACGACCGTCAAGAGCGCGCCGGACCTGACCATGGTGGTCCACCTGGTCTCGCCCAACAACCGGTACGACATCGACTACCTTCGCAACTACGCGGTGCTCAATGTGAAGGACCGGCTGGCCCGCATCGGCGGCGTCGGCCAGGTGCAGATTTTCGGCGGCGGCGACTACTCCATGCGTGTGTGGCTCGACCCGCAAAAGGTCGCGCAGCGCGGCCTCTCGGCCAGTGATGTGGTGACCGCCATCCGCGGCCAGAACGTGCAGGCTGCCGCCGGTGTGGTGGGCGCATCGCCCGGCCTGCCCGGCGTGGACTTGCAACTGTCCATCAACGCCCAGGGTCGTCTGCAGACCGAAGAAGAGTTCGGCGACATCATCGTCAAGACCGGTGCCGACGGCGCGGTGACGCGCTTGCGCGACATCGCCCGCCTGGAGCTGGGTGCGGCCGACTACTCGCTGCGTTCGCTGCTCAACAACGACCCCGCCGTGGGCATGGGCGTGTTCCAGGCGCCGGGCTCCAACGCGCTGGACATCTCGTCCAACGTGCGCAAGACCATGGACGAGATCCAGAAGAACATGCCCGAAGGCGTGGAGTACCGCATTGCGTACGACCCCACGCAGTTCGTGCGTGCGTCCATCAAATCCGTGATCCACACGCTGCTTGAAGCGATCGCCCTCGTGGTGCTGGTGGTGATCCTGTTCCTGCAGACCTGGCGCGCCTCCATCATCCCGCTGCTGGCCGTGCCGGTGTCGGTGGTGGGCACGTTTGCCGTGCTGCACCTGCTGGGCTTTTCGATCAACGCTCTGAGCCTGTTCGGCCTGGTGCTGGCCATCGGTATCGTGGTGGACGACGCCATCGTGGTGGTGGAGAACGTCGAGCGCAACATTGAAGCGGGCCTGACCCCGCGCGAAGCCACCTACCGCGCCATGCGTGAAGTGTCTGGCCCCATCATCGCGATTGCGCTGGTGCTGGTGGCCGTGTTCGTGCCGCTGGCGTTCATCAGCGGCCTCACAGGCCAGTTCTACAAGCAGTTCGCGGTCACGATTGCGATCTCCACGGTGATCTCGGCGATCAATTCGCTGACCCTGTCGCCTGCGCTGTCGGCACTGCTGCTCAAGGGCCACAACGAGCCCAAGGATGCGCTCACGCGCGGCATGGACAAGGTGTTTGGTGGACTGTTCCGCGGCTTCAATCGCCTGTTCCACCGCGGCTCCGAGGCCTACAGCGGTGGCGTCAAGCGCGTCATCGGCCGCAAGGCACTGATGTTCGTGATCTACCTCGCGCTGGTGGGTGCCACGGTAGGCCTGTTCAAGATCGTGCCCGGCGGCTTCGTGCCAGCACAAGACAAGCAGTACCTGATCGGCTTTGCCCAGCTGCCCGACGGCGCCACGCTGGATCGCACCGAGAACGTGATCCGCCGCATGGGCGAGATCATGAAGGAGAACCCCAACGTCGAAGACGCGATTGCCTTCCCCGGCCTGTCGATCAACGGCTTCACCAACAGCTCCAACTCCGGCATCGTGTTCGCCACCCTCAAGCCCTTTGCCGAGCGCACCCGCGCCGACCAGAGCGGCGGCGCCGTGGCAGGCCAGCTGAACCAGTCGTTCGGCAGCATTCAGGACGCGTTCATTGCCATGTTCCCGCCGCCACCGGTAGCGGGCCTGGGCACCACTGGCGGCTTCAAGCTGCAGATCGAAGACCGCGCATCGCTGGGCATGGAGGCCATGGACGGCGCCGTGAAGGCCTTCATGGCCAAGGCCTACCAGACGCCCGAGCTAGCAGGCATCTTCAGCAGCTGGCAGGTCAACGTGCCGCAGCTGTACGCCAACATCGACCGCACCAAGGCGCGCCAGCTCGGCGTGCCGGTGACGGACATCTTCGACACGCTGCAGATCTACTTGGGCAGCCTGTACGCCAACGACTTCAACCAGTTCGGCCGCACCTACAGCGTGCGTGTGCAGGCCGATGCGGCCTACCGCGCGCGGGCGGAAGACGTGGGCCTGCTCAAGGTGCGCTCCGCCACCGGCGAGATGGTGCCCCTGTCGGCGCTGATGAAGATGGAGCCAAGCTTTGGCCCCGAACGTGCCATGCGCTACAACGGCTACCTGGCCGCGGACATCAATGGCGGCCCCGCGCCCGGCTACTCGTCGGGCCAGGCCCAGGCCGCCATCGAGCGCATTGCCGCCGAGACGCTGCCCCAGGGCATCACCTTCGAGTGGACCGAGCTGACGTATCAGGAAATCCTGGCCGGCAACTCCGCCGTGCTGGTGTTCCCGCTGGCCATCCTGCTGGTGTTCCTGGTGCTGGCCGCGCAGTACGAAAGCCTGACGCTGCCGATTGCCATCATCCTGATCGTGCCCATGGGCATCCTGGCGGCCATGACCGGGGTGTGGCTGAGCAACGGTGACAACAACGTGTTCACGCAGATCGGGCTCATTGTGCTGGTGGGGCTATCGGCCAAAAACGCGATCCTGATTGTGGAGTTTGCGCGCGAGCTGGAGTTTGCCGGGCGCACGCCCGTGCAGGCTGCCATCGAGGCCAGCCGCCTGCGGCTGCGTCCCATCCTGATGACCTCGCTGGCCTTCGTGATGGGTGTGTTGCCCCTGGTGCTGTCCACTGGTGCCGGCGCCGAAATGCGCAGCGCCATGGGTGTGGCGGTGTTCTCCGGAATGATCGGGGTGACGGCTTTTGGCCTGTTCCTCACGCCCGTGTTCTACGTGCTGCTGCGCAAGCTGGCAGGCAACCGCCCGCTGGTGGAGCACGGCACACATGTGGCGCCCATCTCGCACGCGCCGGGTAGCGGTGGCACCGCCCACCCTGTGCTGGCCGCGCCGCGCAAGGAGCACGAATGATGCCCCTCACCACGGTGACAACAACGACCTTTGTGGCCCTAGACGCTCGCTCCACGATGTCCACGCCGCTGAATGCGGCGGGTGCATCGGACCGGGCAGGAGACCAACCATGACCGATTTGCTATTGAAGAAAAACTCCACCGACGGTGCCCTCGCGACGCGCAAGCGCAGCCTGCTGGCGCCCCTGGCCGCCGCCCTGGTGCTGGCTGGTTGCATGACTCAGCCCGTGGCCCCCGCGCCGCATGCGGGTGTGCCCGTGCCCACCAACTTCACCGCAGGCGGCGACGCACTGCCCATGGCGCCCTGGACAGTCGCTGCCCCCGCCGAAGCGCAGCCGCGCGGCGAGTGGTGGCTCGGTTTTCAAGACCCGGTGCTGGCCGATTTGATCCAGCGCTCGGGCAACGCCAACACCAGCATTCAGCAGGCCGCAGCGCGATTGGCCGAAGCGCGCACGCTGCTGCGCTCGGCAGACGCCGCGCGCTCCGTCCAGGTCGGTGCCTCGGCAGGTGTTTCTCGCCAGGGGGGGGCCAACACCACCGGCAGCGCGGCACCCGCCACGCTGGGCACGGCGGGGCTCAATGCCTCGTACGAACTGGACCTGTTTGGCCGCCTCTCGCAAACCAGTGACGCTGCACGTTTGGACGCCGACACGCGCGAGGCCCTGCTGCAAAGCACGCGCTTGATGGTGCAGGCCGACGTGGCGCAAACCTATCTGCAGCTGCGCGCCGTGCAGGCCGAGCAGGTGCTGGTGCAAGAGAGCTTGTCTGCCTACGAAGGCACGCTGCGCCTCACGCAGCGCCGCCTGCAGGCGGGCGACGTGGCCGAGCTGGATGTGGCCCGCGTGCAGACGGAAGTGGCAGCCACTGAATCAGAAGCCCTGGCCTTGCAGCGCCAGCAGGCCCTGCTCACCAATGCCCTGGCCGTGCTGGCGGGCGAGGTGGCCAGTGGCTTTGTGTTGCCCCCTGCCACCGGCGACGCAGCGCTGCCCGTGATCCCGCCCGGCGTGCCCGGCACCGTGCTGGCCCGCCGCCCGGATGTCTCGGCCGCCCAGACGGCCGTGCTGGCTGCGCAGGCCCGCGTGGGCGTAGCGCAGAAGGCGTGGTTCCCGGCTGTCACGCTGACAGGCAACGCGGGGCATGCATCGCCGGAGCTGGGTGATTTGTTCAAGTGGTCGGCCCGTGCCTGGGGTGTGAGCGCGCTGCTGTCGCTGCCGATCTTTGACGGCGGCCAGCGCGATGCGCAGATCGAGGGGGCCAAGGCCCGCTTGGAGGCTGCGCTGGCGGACCACCGGGGCCAGGTGCTCAATGCGTTTCGTGACGTGGAGGATCAGTTGACCTCGCTGCGTCTGCTGTCCGGCCAGGCTGAGGCGCAGGGGCGTGCGGTGACGGCGGCGCGCCGGGCGACGCAGTTGTCGGATGCAAGGTATCGCAATGGGTTGGTGAGCCAGCTGGAGCTGCTGGACGCGCGTCGCAGCGAGCTGCGCAATCGGCGGCAGGAGCTGCAGGTGCGGACGGCGCAGTATGTGGCGACGGTGGGGTTGATTCGGGCGCTGGGTGGAGGGTGGGGGGATCAGCCTGTGGCGGTGGCGGAGGTGTCGCGGTAGTTGTTTTGGATAATTTTTGAGTGTTTTTGGCTGCTAGCGCTTATGTATCAAGCGCTAGCAGCTATTGTTTTTATAGTCT
>NZ_JBKBTV010000043.1:0-42623 GCF_046291265.1 Acidovorax sp.
ACCATGGTGTTCAGCAGCCACAACCTGGGCCAGGTCAAGCGCCTGGCCAGCCGCGTGATTTACATGGAGCACGGCCGTGTGGTGGCGGATTTGCCCGTACACGACTTTTTCAACGGCCCCTTGCCCGAGGCCGCCCGTTTGTTTGTCAAAGGAGAACTGGTATGACGAGAATTGATCCCCACGCTCCCCACTTCGTGCGCTCGCTGCCCCCCCAGGAGGCTTCTTCATCTTGGGGCAGCCCGGCGAGGAAAAATTTGAAGCCTTTTAGGCCTTTAGCGCTTATCCATAAAGCGCTGGTAGCTACTATTTTGGTAGCGTCTGGTTCGGTGTTTGCCCAAAGCATTACCATGGCATCGACCACGTCCACCGAGCAATCGGGCCTTTTTTCGTACCTGTTGCCCGAGTTCAAGAAAGCCAGTGGCCTCGACCTGAAAGTGGTGGCGCTGGGCACCGGCCAGGCGCTGGACATGGCGCGCCGTGGCGACGCCGACGTGCTGTTTGTGCACGACCAGGTGGCCGAAGAAAAGTTTGTGGCCGACGGTTGGGGCGTCAAGCGCTACCCCGTGATGTACAACGATTTCATCCTGGTGGGCCCCAAGAACGACCCGGCCGGCACGCGTGGCAAAGACATCGTTCAGGCGCTGCAAAAGCTGGCGTCCACCAACGGCAACTTCATCTCGCGCGGTGACAAGAGCGGCACGCATGCGGCCGAGCTGCGGTACTGGAAGCTCGCGGGCGCTGACGCTGCCAAGGGCAGTGGCTACAAAGAATGTGGCTGCGGCATGGGCCCGGCGCTGAACATCGCTGCATCCAGCGGCGCCTATGCACTGGCCGACCGCGGCACCTGGCTCAATTTCAAGAACCGTGCGGACCTGGCGGTGCTGGTAGAGGGCGACACCAAGCTCTTTAACCAGTACGGCGTGATGGTCGTCAACCCCGCCAAACATTCCCACGTGAAGGCGCAAGACGCGCAGAAGTTTGTCGACTGGATCGTGTCGCCCGCAGGCCAGAGCGCCATCGCAGGCTACAAGATTGGTGGCGAGCAGCTGTTCTTCCCCAACGCGGTGCCGTGAGACGCGGCCATGGCCACCCTTGCCAAGCCCAGGGCGGGTTTTATCGCGGTCACTGCGTTGGTTGCCGCGCTGAGCGGTTGTGCCTCAGCGCCCGGTGGGGCGCCCGTGGCTGACGCCGTCCCCGTGCAGGTGTACGCCGCGGGCAGCCTGCGCGGGGCATTGACCGACATCGCACGCGACCACGAGACCCGCACAGGCCAGAAGGTGGTGCTCACCTTGGGCGCATCGGGCTTGCTGCGTGACCGCATTGAAAAAGGCGAACCCGCGCAGGTCTTTGCCTCGGCCGACATGGACCATCCCCAGCGCCTATCAATGCGCGGCGGCTGGCAGGCGCCCACCGTGTTCACGCGCAACGCGCTGTGCGCACTGACCAGCGATCAGATCAACGCCACCCCCGACACGCTGCTGGCCACCCTGCTGCGCGGCGATGTGCGGGTGGGCACCTCCACCCCCAAAGCCGACCCCTCGGGCGACTACGCCTGGGCGATGTTTCGCAGGGCGGATGCAGTCCAGTCTGGCGCCTATGCGCGGCTGGATGCCAAGGCCTTGAAGCTGACGGGCGGCGCCGATTCCCCCAAACCTCCCGCAGGCCAGGGCACCTACGCCTGGGTCATGGACCAACGCCAGGCCGATGTGTTTCTGACCTACTGCACCAATGCCGTAGCCGCGCAGGCCGAGGTGCCCCGTTTGCGCGTGGTGCAATTGCCCGCGTCGCTGCAAGTGGGTGCCGCCTATGGGCTGACGGTGCACTCCGGGGCATCCGACGCCGCGCAGGCGTTTGCCCGGGCATTGCAGGAGCCTGCGGCGCAGGCGGTGTTGCAGCGGCTGGGGTTTGGGGCGCCCTGACCAGCAGAAGTGCTGGGGTAGTTTTTGGCCATGCCCCTCTGTCGCCGGGCGCGACGATGGGTGTGCGGCCAACTGAGCGAACGGTGCAGGCTCATGGCTGCGCGCGGGCTTCGTCTTGCAACAGCGCCAGCAAGATGGCCGCCATCGGCAGGTTCTTGGTCAGCGGGCCCAGCGGGTGCAGCCACCAGGCCGGGTCGACAAAGGTGGCCAGCAGGGTCATCACACCCATCAACACCAACGCGGCCCAGTAGGCGGCGCGGCCGGGTCGCCAGGCCACCCACAGCCCCAGCAGGGCGTTGGCTGCGGCGCCGCTGAGGATGAGGGCGGTGGCCAGGTGCGGGTCGCTCCAGGCGGCGGGCAGGCTGACCAGCAGGTCGCGGCTTTGCCCGCGCAGCTCCACCACGCTGACGATGGCCGTGGCCAGCCACACAAACACAAGGCTCAAGCGCAGCAGTTGGCGGGCGGCGGGGTTCATGGTGTTGGGGGGATTCGTCGTTGTCAGAAGCATTGTCAGGCGCATTGTCAGGCGCATCACAGGGCTTCCTCCAGCGTATCCGTCACCATGCCCCATCGGGCGAACTCGGGCGCAAACGCCGAAAGGGGCAACTGGCTGGTGCTGGTGTGCGCGCCCATGGGCAAGGTATGCCCGGCGGCCAGTTGCCGCGCCAGCAGCACCGCGGCCATGCACGGGATTTCGGGGCCGTGGTCGTTGTCGGCCGCAATGTGCCAGGCGCGGCGCCGGGGCTGGCCCTGCGCATCGGCGCCTGCTACACGCACCACCATGCCCCCCAGCCCTGTGCCCATGAAATCCAGCACGCCACCGGTGTGGTGCATCAACGCGGCCAGCTTTTCGGGGTGTGGCAGCACGCCCCAGTGGCGCAGCGCGGCGATGGCGGCAAAGCTGCGCTGTGCCAGCCCTACCTCCAGCGCAGCGCGGAAGGTCACGCGGTCGCGGGCGCGGTAGTGCGCGGGAAACAGCTCCAGATCCGGGATGTCGCACACCGCGCCCAACCGGGGCCGCAGCCGGTGGAAGTGCACCCGCGTGGGCTGCGCCCAGCCGCGTTGTGGTTGCCAGCGGCCCTCTTGCCACACGTTGATCGGCAGACCGCAGTAACTCAGTACGGCTGCCAGGGTGGCCTGACCGCGGGGCGCGCGTTGTGCGGGGGCAATGCAGATGTCCACACTGTCGATGTGTTGCCAGCCTGCGCACAGGTGGTCCACCACCGCAGACGACAGCGCTGGCACCGTGCTGGCACCGGTGATGGCCGTGCGCTGTGCTGCTACGAAATGCGCCTGCATGGCGGCCGGGAAGTCGCACACAAACCGGCGGCCATCGGCCAGGTCGATGTAGTGCGCACCGGCCTCGGCAGCGGCCTGTGCCACGCCATAGGCCTGTGCCTGAAACGGCCCCGCCGTGTGAATCACCAGGCCCACACCCAGCGAGCGCAGCCGGTCTGTCAGGCCCGGGGCCTGGTGGTTCAGCGCAACGCCTTGTGCGCCGTGGTGCAGTGTGGCGGCCAGCGCTTGGGCGCGGCCGGCATCCCGGCCCGCCACCAGCAGCGCAATGGGGTGGTGGCTGGCGGGGTCGCCCGCCAGGCCGCGGCAGATGCGCGTGCCAAAGTTGCCATAGCCACCAAGGACCAGTGTTTTGAGGGTTGTCACAGATGGGGGAAGTCGGGTGGTGGTGGAGGGTCAGGCTCTGGGCGCCCAGGGCACGGGGGGTAGGGCGGGCGCGTGTACTGCGTGGCTGGTCTGTGCAGTGCGGGGCGCGTGCAGTGTGGCCTGCAGCGCTGCGCGTTGGGCGGGCATCTGCGTGCGATGCCATTGCGGAACCTCACGGGCCGGCATGGGTCGGCTGAACACATAACCCTGAATGCTGTGCAGCCCCACGGACGCCAGGGTTTGCAGTTCTTCCACGGTCTCGACGCCCTCGACCACGACCGACAAACCAAACTCCTGCGCCAGCGCAGCCACGTGCCGCAGCAGCGACTGCCGACGCCGGTCTTGCGCGAGCTGGCGCACAAACAGGCGGTCACACTTGATGCCTGCAATCGGCAAATCGGCCAGCATGCCCAGCGATGAATACCCTGCGCCAAAATCATCCATCAGCACCGCCACGCCCATGGCGCTCAGGTCGTGGATGGCGGCGACCATCTGCGAGCCCAGGGCAATGATGGCGTGCTCCGTCATCTCCAGCTTCAGCATGCGGGCGGGCAGCGCGCGCTGGGCCAGTTCTTCGCGCAGCCAAGGGGCAAAGTGGTCGTCCAGCAGCGTGACGGGCGCCACGTTCACACTGATCGATGCGTCGTGCAGGCCTGCTGTTTTCCATGCTTGCACGCAGTCGAGCGCGTTGCGCAAAATCATGCGGTCCACCTCGGCGGTTTTGCCCTGCAGCTCGCACACCAGCAAAAAGGTTTCAGGGTTGATATTGCCCAGTGTTTTGTCCGTCAGGCGCAGCAGCGCCTCAAACTGCACGCCGCGCCGCTCGAAATCCACAATGGGCTGAAAGTGCAGCGCCAGCCGGTCGGGTTGCAGCAGGGTGTGCAGGTGGTCGGCAATGAGGGACAGCTCCATATCGCGCTCGGCGTTCTGCGACATGTTGGACACCCGCATCATCGACAGCCCCCGGCGCAACAGCTGCTGGCGGCCGGCGTCCCAGCGCATGTTGCTCAGCTGCTCAATGGACACCGCAATGGCAAACACCAGCACGATGACCAGCAGGGCAATGCCATCCGATTCGCCTTTCGGGTCGCCCAGGTGCAGGGGGAAGGTGTTGACCAGCAGCCAGTGCAGCAACAAGACGGTGGCGCCACACAGCAGCTTGTCTTGCCAGGATTGCTGCCTGAAGTGCGGCGTGAGCACGCTGAGCTTGGCCGAGCGGTGGCGCACCGAGGTGTAGGTGGCCAGGCCCACCGCCGTGGCCATGGACAACACAATGGCCAGCCAGTTTACCTGCGCAAAGCTGTGCACATGGCCGCGTGTGACCGTAAAGTGCGCGGCCAGCATGCCCGCGGCCAGCCACACCCCGGCAAACACAATGCGCCGTTTGCTGGCACTGGTGCTGAGTGTAGGAATGGTGAAACGCGCGCTGATGGCCATGATGAGCAGGCCGCTGAGCGCGGGCACCAGCTCCAGCACATGGTGCGCCAGCTCTGCATACATGAAGAGGCCCACCACATCCAGCGCCCACACAACGCAGCCAATGCACAGTGCCGCGTGCGACGCGCTGATGCGCCGACTGGAGGGGTCTACCGAATAGGCCGTGTGTTCTACCAACCGCTGGCACACATGCACCACCAGCGAGGCGAACACCCAGAACAACAGACTCTGCAGCAGTGGCGGGAACGCCACCCCAAACGCCTGCGTGGCGTCCTGCCAGATTGAAACCATGTCCACACACTCCCACCCTTGTTTTGGCGGTGATCATACGACCGAAGGGTGGCGCTATTTCTTACAAAAAAGCACGTGGACCTTGCGTTGTGACCGCGCCAAAACGGCCGTTCAGTTCACGATGGCAATGCCTTTGACCTGTGCGAACACCGGCTTGCCAGGGACGAGCGCCAGCGCCTGAGCGGAGCGCTGGGTCACCCGCGCCAGCAGCCGCGTGGCCCCCACATCCAGCGCCACCATCAGCTGCCCGGGGCTGTCTTCGCTGAGTGCCGCCACCGTAGTGGGCAAGACGTTGAGGATGCTGCTGTCGCAGGGGGCGGTCAGTGCCAGACTGACGTCCCGGGCCTGTACCCGCAGCCGAATGGTGTCGCCCGCCGCACGCGCCGTGGGGCTGACCAGCAACAGCTGCCCACCGCTGAACGCCACCGTGGTGATGTGGTCGCGCACATCGTGCTGCTGCACCGTGCCTTCAATCACCGTGGCGGCGGTGTCGCCATGAGCCAGGGGCAGGTCCAGGCGCACGATCAGTGCATCGGTGCGTCCTTGGGCCAGCACGCGGCCCTCCTGCATCAGCACCATGTGCTCGGCCAGCCGTGCCACTTCGTCGATGGCATGGCTCACGTAGAGCATGGGGATGTCGAGGCTGCGGTGCAGTCGCTCCAGGTAGGGCAGCACCTCGGCCTTGCGCTGAGCGTCCAGGGCGGCCAGGGGCTCGTCCATCAGCAGCAGGCGGGGGCTGGTGGCCAGTGCGCGGGCCATGGCCACACGTTGGCGTTCACCTCCAGACAACGCCTGGGGCTTGCGGTCCATCAGGTGGCCGATGCCCAGCAATTCCACCGCCTGCTCCAGCGCCACCTTGCGGCGTGCGGGGGGCGTGCGCTTCACGCCGTAATCGATGTTGCCGCGCACGGTCAGGTGGTCGAACAGGCTGGCTTCCTGAAACACGTAGCCCAGACCCCGCTCGTGCGTGGCACGCCAGATTTTCTGGGCATCGTCTTGCCACACGTCGCCATGGACCACCACACGCCCCGGTTGTGCGCGCTCCAATCCGGCAATGGCGCGCAGGCAGGTGGTCTTGCCGCATCCCGAGGGGCCGAACAGCGCGGTCACGCCACGGCCGGGCAATTGCAGGTTGACGTCCAGCGTGAAGCCAGGGCGCACCACGGTCAATTGCGCCGTGATGTGGGATGGAGAGGCGTCGGCTGCCATCACTGCACCATCGACGATGTTCTGCGGCGAGTGAGGTTCAGCCCCAGCAGCACCACGAACGAGAACAGCACCATGCCCCCGGCCAGCCAGTGCGCCTGCGTGTATTCCAGCGCCTCCACATGGTCATAAATCTGCACCGACACCACACGCGTCACCCCCGGAATGTTGCCGCCCAGCATGAGCACCACACCAAACTCGCCCACCGTGTGCGCAAAGCTCAGGATGGCGGCGGTGATGAAGCCCGGGCGCGCCAGCGGCAGCGCCACGGTAAAAAAGCGGTCGAGCGGGCCTGCGCCCAGCGTGGCGGCGGCTTCCATGGGGCGTGGCCCTATCGCCTCGAACGCATGTTGCAGCGGCTGCACGGCAAAAGGCAGCGAATAGATCAGCGAGCCCACCACCAGCCCCCAGAACGTGAAGGGCAGGGTGCCCAGCCCCAGCCACTGCGTCATTTGCCCAAGCGGCCCATTCGGCCCCATCGTCACCAGCAGATAAAAGCCGATGACCGTAGGCGGCAGCACCAGCGGCAAGGCCACCACGGCCGACACTGGGCCACGCCAGCGCGACGGCGTGTGCGCTAGCCACCAGGCCAGCGGCGTGCACAGCACCAGCAGCAACACCATGGTGGTGCCGGCCAGCCGCAGCGTGAGGCCAATGGCTGCCAGATCGGCGCTGGAGAAAGGCATGGAATAGGGCAGTAGGGGCCGTCAGAAACTGTAGCCGTACGACTGGATGATGGCGCGCGCTTTGGCACCGCGCAGGTACGTGAGCAGCGCGGTGGCGGCTGCGCTGTTTTTGCCGGGGTTGAGCAACACGGCGTCCTGGCGGATCGGGTCGTGCAGGCTGGCAGGCACCTGCCAGGCCGAGCCGCTGCGGACCTGGCCATCGGCCATCACCTGCGACAGCGCCACAAAGCCCAGCTGTGCATTGCCCGTAGCCACAAACTGATAGGTCTGCGCAATGTTCTCGCCCTGCACCAGGCGCGGCTGCAGCGCGGCAGCGACGCCCAGCTTGTCCATCACCTGCGTGGCGGCCAGGCCGTAGGGGGCCAGCTTGGGGTTGGCGATGGCCAGATGCTTGAAATCGCCGGTTTTGAGCACGGCGCCCTGGTCGTCCACCGTGCCTTCCTTGGCGCTCCACAGCACCAGCGTGCCGATGGCATAGGTAAAGCGGGAGTGGGGCACTGCCTTGCCTTCGCGCTCCAGCCTGGCGGGCGTGGTGTCGTCGGCCGCCAGCAGGATTTGGAAAGGCGCGCCGTTGGTGATCTGCGCGTAGAACTTGCCGGTGGCGCCGAACGACAGCTCGGCTTTGTGGCCCGTGTCCGCCTCAAACGCAGCAGCGATCTTCTGCATGGGTGCCGTGAAGTTGGCGGCCACCGAGACGGAAACGGTGTCGGCGTGCGCGCCATTCAGCGCGGCCCCTGCGATGACGGCGCAGGCAAAGGCTCGGATCATGAGGGCTGTGCGATGGGGCATGGTGGTTGGATGTGCAAGCGCTATTCGTTTATGGAATAGCGAGAGTATAGGCACGGGCGTCGCAGGTGCTGTCCACTACCCATCCACCGCCACGATCCGCGCCACCACTTTGCGGGCCAGCGGCGCGGCCAGCATCACCGCCGGAAACGCGAACAGCCACCCCGTGAGCCATGCGCCCACCCAGAGGCCCACAAAGCCCTGGTCCACCGGCACGGCGCGAAACGTGGAGATGCCGGACACCAGCAGCGACATCACGCCCGACAGGATGAAGCTGAACAGCACGGGCCCGTAGCGGGCGGGGATCATGCGGCGACCTCTTGGGCAGGCTGGTGCGCCGCCACATCGGTCAACCGCTGCAAGGTTTCTGCGAAATGACGGCCGAACATCCGGGCGGTTTTGGTGTCGCCCGGCACAAACGCATCCGCTGCAGCCCCATGGCCTGCCTGCGCCATCAGGCCCGACCAGGAGCCCAGGCGGTTGGCGGCTTCGTCATACGGAACCCCGGCGTGCTGCTCGGGCAGGATGGGGTTGCCCACCCACACCATGCCGTGCTGCATGGCAAAAACCCACATCGACAGCAGCGTGGACTGTTTGTCGCCCGAGGGCAGCGACGACACGGTGAAGCCTGCTGCCAGCTTGTTCTTGAGCTGTTGCGTTTTCCACAGCCGCCCGGTGGCGTCCATGAAGGTCTTGAACGGCCCGGACACGCCGCCCAGATACGTGGGCGAGCCCAGGATGACGCCGTCGTAGCGCAGCAGATCGTCGGGCGTGTGGGCCAGATCCTGCGCCTGCAAAAGTTCGGCCCGCACGTCGGGGACGCCTTGGGCGCCCTCCAGAACGTGGGCGGCGATGTGCGCGGTGTGCCCGTGGGCGCTGTGATAAATGATGGCAATGTTTTTCATGCTGTGATTTCCGTGGGTTGATTTCTGGAGACAAAACGCAAAGAGACGTCATCGCGAAACCAGTGCGATGGCGAGCGCGGACAGATAGAGGCCGATGCCAAAGACGGTGTGGTTGGCCAGGCTGCGCAGGCAGTTCTTGAGCGGCGTGAGAGTGCGCGATGCCGCAAAGCCAGCGCCCATGGCGGGTTGCATCACCAGCAGCGGCGCTGCCACGGTGCAGATGCCCACGGCCAGCGCGGGCAGCAGGGAGGGGCTGCGCAGCCAGTCCACTCCCTGAATGCCGACCAGCACGGTGGCGAAGACCATGCCCACGGCGTAGTGCGTGAGCCAGCCCCAGGCCAGCTCGCCCCGGATGGGGGCCGACTTGGCGATGGCCGCATGGGCGAACTGGCCCCGGAATAGATGGCCTACCCAGCGGCCTATGAACGCGAAGTTGAGCGTGGGGACGCCCAGGCTTTTCAGCAGCACAAGCCAAGCGTCCATGACGGCGGTGGCGCCGATGCCGATCAGCATCGCGAGGGGAATGTCTTGCAATGGGAGTGTCATCAAAGCACCTTGAAAAATTGACGGAAGAACGTTTTGAAGTGAATATAGAAGTTCAAGTCAACTTGAAGTCAAGAGGTTTTTTGATGGACATTGCGGAAGTGGCAAAACGCTCGGGTCTGCGCGCTTCCACGCTGCGGTATTACGAAGAAAAGGGGCTGGTGCACTCGGTGGGGCAGCCCGGCGAGCGCCGCCGTTTTGCGCCCGGGGTGCTTGACCAGCTGGCGTTGATTGCGCTGGGGCAGTCGGCCGGTTTCTCGCTGGATGACATCCGGGCCATGTTTTTGCCCAGCGGCGAGCCCAGCATCGACCGGCAACTGCTCGCCGCCAAGGCCGATGAACTGGACACCATGGTCAAACGCCTGAAGGCGATGAGCAACGGTCTGCGGCACGCGGCCGCCTGCCCGGCAGAAAGCCATGCGCAGTGCCCCTCATTTCAGCGGCTGCTGAAGGCGGCCGCAGCGGGGGCGCTGGAGCGCCAGCAGACGCGCGCCAAGCCGGTCACTGGGCTGCGCCGCACCGGCGTGTGACGGCGCCGCTCATGCATCATCGGCGCATGCCTGCTGCTTCTCTTTCCTTCTCTGACGCGCTGGGCCATGCCCTGGCCGACAAACGCATCGACATCCTGCGCCAGATCGGCGCCTGTGGCTCCATCTCGCAGGCCGCGCGCGCGGTGGGCGTGAGCTACAAGGCCGCGTGGCAGGCGGTGGACACACTCACCAATCTGGCAGGCACGCCGCTGGTCGCGCGGGCCGTGGGTGGCGCGGGCGGCGGCGGAGCGCAGCTGACCGAGGCGGGGCACCAGCTGCTGGCGGCGGCCGATGCGATGGCGCAGGCGCGCGGGGCCGTGCTGTCGCGCTGGCAGGCCACGCCGCACGCAGGGCCCGCGCTGGCGCGGCTGGCGGTGCGCACCAGCATGCGCAACCAGTTGCCGTGTGTTGTGGAGCGGCTGGTGGTGCAGGGGCAGTTGGTGTGGGTGCATCTGCGCTTGGGGTTGGGGGATGTGGGTGCGGGGGGAGCGGAGGGGGACAAGCCCGCCGCGCTGGCGTCGCGCATCACGCACGAAAGTGCAGAGCTGCTGGGCCTGCAGCCGGGCCTGGCAGTGCAGGCGCTGTGCAAGGCCACGGCGGTGCGGGTGGAGCGCCGGGGGCGCGTGGCGTCTGCCACCACTGCAATATCGTCGACGGCGACGCTTGCTGGCACCCACCGCCTGCCTGCCAAAGCCACGCGCGTGGTGCGGGGCGAGGCGGGCGACGAGGTGTCTGCCGAACTGGCGGGGGGCTTGCAGATGGTGGGGTTCGCAGCGCCAGGCAGCGGGCTGCGTGCGGGCAGTTCGGTGGTGCTGGTGGTGGAAGACAACGCTGTGGTGCTGGCCCTGGTGGACGGCTGATTGGCGCCGAGAAGCGTGGTGCTTCGGCCTTGCGGCGCACGGTTGCCCGTTCCTGTGGCGGCAATGAAATACTACTAAATTGATAGCTATTAGCGCTTATCTATCAAGCGCTAGAGGCACTTTTGACTCATATTTTCGACGCAAATACCCCTTCCTAACCCCTCGGCGCCCCCAGCTTGCGGTACACCGTGGCGCGGCTGATGCCCAGTGCGCGGGCCGCTTCGGCCACGTTGCCCCGGGCGTCTTGCACGGCCTGGCGGATCAAGGCGGTTTCAGCTTCGCGCAGCGGGGCTGCCACGGTCGAGGTGCCTGGGATGGCGCGCGTTACCGCCACCGTTGGGCCGCCGACAGGGCTGCGTGCGGGGTCTGGTAGCAGTGCCAGTGCCTGCAGGCGCAGGCCGGACCACAGCGGCAAATCCAGCGGCTGCGCCGGGTGCCGCCGCGCCGCATCGAACAACATGGTCCATGGCATGGCCAGCAAGTCGCTGCAGTGGGTGGGTGCCCCCGCCATGCGCAGCGGCTGGGGCACCAACTGGCGGGCCATGCTGTTGGCGCCGACCACTACACCGTCGCCATCCAGTGTCAACAGGCCATCGCCTTCGCCACCCAGGGGGCAGCCGGGCCAGTTCATGCGCAGCAGCAGGGCGTGGGGCAGTTGCAGCAGCAGGGCGTCTTCCATGGCCCGGGCCGACCGGGCCACGAGGTGGCGCAACTCGGGCCGCTCGGGCACATCCACGCCGGTCAGGTCCAACATGCCCACGCATTGCCCATGGGGGTCGAACAGCGGCGCGCCTGCGCAGCTGTAGCTGCTGTTGTCATCAAAAAAATGTTCGCCCCGGTGCAGCCACACGGGCTGCAGCTCGGCCAGCGCCGCGCCGATGGCGGTGGTGCCCACGGCGGCCTCTGACAGGTCGATGCCCACACGGCCGATGGCGCTGGCGCGTGGGTCACTCTGGTCACAAGGGCCTTGCACATCCACCACGATGCCGCGTGCGTCCGTCAGCATGGCGAAGTAGCGCATGCCGGCAATGGCGCGGGTGAGCTGATCGAGCACGGGCCGGGCGGCGCGCAGCAGGTGGTGGTTTTGCTCCTGGCTGCGGCGCAGTGCCGGGGCGCTGACAGCGTCAAACGCTACTTGCTGGGCGGGTTTGAGCCCCTGGGTCAGGCAGCGTTGCCACGACCGCGCAATCCACGGCTCCACCTCTGCGCGCAAAGGCACAACGCCATCCGCCAGCAAGGTCTGGCGGGCCTGCGCAATGAGCGCGTGGCGGTGGGCGGTGGAGGCGGGCGCGGAGGACAGCATGGTGAACCGGTTCCTTTGAGCTGCGCATGATGCGCCGGTGTGCGCTGCAACATGTTTCATTTTGAGAATATCCAGTGGGGGCTGCCGGAAATCTAGGGTTGTCCCTAGGGATGCGGGGCAGGGTGCGGCAGAAGATGCGCGAGGTCAGTCCAGCCAAAACCTCTTCAGGAGACAGCCAGATGCAAGTCCAGTTCACGGTCAACGGGCGCGCCGCCAGTGTTGACGTCCCCCCCAATACCCTGCTTGTCCATGCGCTGCGAGAGCATCTTCTGCTCACCGGCACGCATGTGGGTTGCGACACCAGCCAGTGCGGGGCGTGCACCGTGCATGTGAACGGCCGGGCCGTCAAATCCTGCGCGATGCTGGCGGTGCAGGCGCAGGGCGCTGACGTGCAGACCATCGAAGGCCTGGCCGCCCCTGACGGCACCATGCACCCCATGCAGGCCGCGTTCAAAGAGTGCCACGGCCTGCAGTGCGGCTTCTGCACACCGGGCATGGTGATGAGCGCCGTGGACCTTTGCAAAAACCACCCCAACGCCAACGAAGGCGAAATCCGCGAGCTGCTCGAAGGCAACATCTGCCGCTGCACGGGTTACCAGAACATCGTGCGCGCGGTGCAAGTTGGCCAAAAAGCCATGGCTTCGGCTTAAACACAAAGGAGAAGAACCATGGGTGCATCCGACTTTTCCAAACTGCCGCACATCGGCGAATCGATCAAGCGCAAGGAAGACTATCGCTTCCTGACCGGCGCGGGCCAGTACACCGACGACGTGGTGCTGGCCGCGCAAAGCCACGCGGTGTTTGTGCGTTCCCCGCACGCGCACGCCAAGATCAACAGCATCAACATTGACACCGCCAAGGCCGCACCCGGTGTGCTGGGTGTGTTTGTAGGCACCGATGTGGCGGCCGACAACATCAACGGTCTGCCTTGCGGCTGGCTCATCACCAGCACCGATGGTCAGCCCATGAAGGAGCCTCCGCACCCCATCCTGGCCCAGGGCAAGGTGCGCTACGTGGGCGACCATGTGGCGATGGTGGTGGCGCTGACCCAGCAGCAGGCGCGTGATGCCGCCGAACTGGTGGAGGTGGACTACGACGTGTTGCCCGCCGTGGTCAATGTGGCCGATGCCGCCGCAGGCAAGGTGGCGGGCGCAGGCCTGCACGATGCCGCGCCCGACAACCATTGCTACAAATGGGCCATTGGCGACAAGGGCGGGGTGGACGCCGCATTTGCCAACGCCGCGCATGTGACCAAGCTGGACCTGGTCAACAACCGCCTCATCCCCAACGCCATGGAGCCGCGCACGGCCATTGGCAGCTACAGCCGCGCCAACGACGAATACACGCTGTACGTCAGCAACCAGAACCCGCACGTGGAGCGGCTGTTGATGACTGCCTTTGTGATGGGCCTGCCCGAGCACAAGGTGCGCGTGATCGCGCCCGACGTGGGCGGCGGCTTTGGCTCCAAGATCTTTTTGTATGCCGAGGACGTGTGCCTGACCTGGGCCTCCAAAAAGCTCAACCGCAACATCAAATGGGTGGCCGACCGCAGCGAGTCCTTTGTGTCGGACGCGCATGGTCGCGACCATGTGAGCCACGCCGAGATGGCGATGGACAAAGACGGCAAGTTTTTGGCCATGCGCGTGCACACCGACGCCAACATGGGCGCCTACCTCAGCACCTTTGCCAGTGCCGTGCCCACCATCTTGTATGCCACGCTGCTGGCAGGCCAGTACACCACGCCGCAGATATATGTGGAGGTGGATGCTTGGTTCACCAACACCGCGCCGGTGGATGCCTACCGGGGCGCGGGCCGGCCCGAGGCCACCTATCTGCTGGAGCGCCTGGTCTCGCGCTGTGGCTGGGAGATGAACCTGCCGCAAGACGAGATCCGCAAGCGCAACTTCATCACCAGCTGGCCCTACCAGACGCCCGTGGCGCTGCAGTACGACGTGGGCGACTACCACGCCTGCATGACCCAGGCGCAGGAGTTGGCCGACGTGGCGGGCTTTGCGGCGCGCAAGGCGGCCAGCGAGGCCAAGGGACTGAAGCGTGGCATCGGCTACAGCAGCTACATCGAGGCCTGCGGCATTGCGCCGTCCAACATCGCAGGCGCCCTGGGCGCACGCGCCGGCCTGTTCGAATGTGGCGAGGTGCGCGTGCACCCCACGGGCAGCGTGACGGTGTTCACCGGCTCGCACAGCCACGGCCAGGGGCATGAGACCACCTTTGCGCAGGTGGTGGCCGCGCGCCTGGGCATCCCGGTGGAGAACGTGGACATCGTGCACGGCGACACGGGCCGCGTGCCGTTTGGCATGGGCACCTACGGCTCGCGCTCGATCAGCGTGGGTGGCGCCGCCATCATGAAGGCGCTGGACAAGATCGAGGCCAAGGCCAAGAAGATTGCAGCGCATCTGATGGAGGCCAGCGACGCCGACATCGACTTTGCCAACGGCGAGTTCAGCGTGCGGGGCACCGACAAGAAGGTTCCGTTCGGTTCGGTGTCTCTGGCGGCGTATGTGCCACACAACTACCCGCTGGACGTGCTGGAGCCGGGCCTGAACGAAACCGCGTTCTACGACCCGACCAACTTCACCTTCCCTGCGGGCACCTATATCTGCGAGGTCGAAATCGATCCAGCCACGGGCAGCACCCGCGTGGACAAGTTCACAGCGGTGGACGACTTCGGCACCATCATCAACCCGATGATCGTGGAGGGCCAGGTGCACGGCGGCCTGGTGCAGGGCATTGGCCAGGCGCTGATGGAAAACTGCGTGTACGACCGCGAAACGGGCCAATTGCTCACCGGCAGCTTCATGGACTACGCCATGCCGCGCGCCGACGACTTCCCCGAGTTCAAGCTCGGCCATGTCTGCACACCCTGCACACACAACCCGCTGGGCACCAAGGGCTGTGGCGAGGCCGGGGCCATTGGCTCACCACCAGCGGTGATCAACGCCGTGCTCGATGCTTTGCACCCGCTGGGCGTCAAAGAGTTCGACATGCCCGCATCGCCGCACCGCGTGTGGGAAGCGATTCAAAGTGCCAAAGCCTGAGGAGAACCAGCATGTACGCATTCACCTTTGAAAATCCCTCCTCCACCGCAGCCGCTGCACAACTTATCGCCCAGGGCGGCAAGTTGTTGGCAGGCGGGCAGAGCCTGTTGCCGTCGATGCGCCTGCGCCTGGCCAACCCTGAAAAGATCGTTGACCTGAACAGCATTCCCGAGCTGGCGGGCATCCGCCGCGAGGGCAACGCGCTCGTCATCGGTGCCATGACACGCCACATGGACGTGGCGAACAGCTCGGACGTGAAGGCCGCGATTCCTGCACTGGCCGACCTCGCCGCCCACATCGGCGACCGCCAGGTGCGCGCGCGTGGAACGCTGGGTGGCTCGGTGGCCAACAATGATCCGGCGGCTTGCTACCCCAGCGCGGTGCTGGGCCTGGGCGCCACCGTCATCACCAACCAGCGAGAAATCAAGGCCGACGACTTCTTTGTGGGCATGTACACCACAGCGCTGGAAGAGGGCGAAATCATCACCGCCATCCGCTTCCCCATCCCGAAGCGCGCGGCGTATCTCAAGTTCAAGCAGGCTGCATCGCGCTTCTCGCTGGTCGGCGTGTTTGTGGCGCAAACCGATGGCGGCGTGCGCGTGGCCATCACCGGTGCGGCCAGCAGCGTGTTCCGGCATGCGGGGCTGGAAGCAGCGCTGAACCAGAGCTTCACGCCGCAGTCTGCCGCAGCGGTGAAGATTGATGCCAGTGACCTGAACGCTGACATCCACGCGAGCGCGGCCTACCGCGCCAATCTCATCAGTGTGCAGACGCAGAGAGCGGTGGAGCGCATGCTGGGGTGACGAAATGGTCCGATTCCCGTAGGTCGGGTGAGCGCAGCGTAACCCGACGCTGCCACCCGACATCACCGCCCCGCGTGTTGTGTGGGTGTCGGGTTACGCCCTGCGGGCTAACCCGACCTGCGGATCAGTTTTCATCTCGGTGGATGGTATGCCAAGATTTTTGAATGAAATTGGCCTCTGGCGCTTATCTATCAAGCGCTAGTAGCTATAAAAATTATAGTAATGAACGTTTCCCCTCCTGTGCCCATGACCGCGCCCGCGCTGTCCTCCATCGACGCCCTGGTGTTGGCTTTGCAGGGCGTGGGCTACTTTGCCGACCGGCGGCTGGCCACGGCCGTGTTCCTGGCGCTCAAGCTGCAGCGGCCTTTGCTGCTGGAGGGCGAACCCGGTGTAGGCAAGACGGCGCTGGCCAAGGCCCTGGGCGAAGTGCTGGAGCGCAGCCTGATCCGCCTGCAGTGCTATGACGGCTTGGAGCAGCGCGAGGCGCTGTACGAATGGAACTACGCTGCCCAACTGCTGCACATGCGTGCGGCAGAAGGCAAAGGCAGTGCCGACATGGCGCAGGTGGAGCGTGAGGTGTACCAAGACCGCTATCTCATCCGCCGCCCCTTGTTGCAAGCGCTGCAGGCGCCAGCGCCCGGCGCGGTGCTGCTCATCGACGAGGTGGACCGCGCCGATGAGCCCTTCGAGGCCTTCTTGCTCGAATACCTGGGTGAGTACCAGGTCAGCATCCCCGAGATCGGCACCGTGCGCGCCACGGCCACGCCGGTCACCATCCTCACCAGCAACCGCACGCGCGACCTGCACGACGCCGTCAAGCGCCGCTGTCTGTACCACTGGCTGGACTACCCCGAGCGCGAGCGCGAGCTGGCCATCGTGCGCGCGCAGGTGCCGGACGCCAGCGCGGCCTTGGCCACCCAGGTGGCGGATTTTGTCGGCCGCCTGCGCAGCCAGCCGTTCGCCAACGCCTTCCAGCGCGCGCCGGGCATCGCAGAGAGCGTGGAGTGGGCCAAGGCGCTGGTCGCGCTCGACACCATCGTGGTGGACCCGGAAGTGGTGTCCGACACCGCAGGCATCTTGTTCAAGCAGCGCGAGGATGTGGCGGCGCTCACGCGCGACATGGCGGGGCAGCTGCTGCAGCCCGCCGACGTCGATGCCTGAGGGCGCAGCCGTGGCAGAAGGCAAGACGATCTCCCAATTGGGCGACGCCCGCACCGGCAAGCTCGCCGACAACCTGAGCGGTTTTGGCCGCACCTTGCGCCGCGCCGGTGTGCGCGTGGACGCCGCCCGCATGGCGCTGGCCCAGCAGGCCGTGATGCTGGTAGGCGTAGGGCGTGAGGACTTCAGCGCCGCGCTGGAGGCCGTGCTGGTCAGCCGCGAGCAGGACCGCATGGTGTTCCGCGAGCTGTTCGACGCGTACTTTCGCAACCCCAACGTGGCGCAAAAGCTGCTCGCGCAGATGCTGCCCAGTGCCGAATCCAAGGCCGAGCCCGCCAAGCGCCGCCCGCGTGTGAGCGAGGCGCTGGCCCCCGTGCGGGCTGCGCGCAACACGCCCCCGCCGCGCGAGGACGAGAAAATCGATTTCGACGCCGCCATGACGGCCAGCGACCTGCAGCGCCTGCGCCACGCGGACTTCAACCAGCTCTCGGCCAGCGAATACCTGCTGGTGGAGCGCCTGGCGCGCGAGGTGCCCTTGCCCCTGCCGCGCTACGCGGCCCGGCGCACCCGCCCTGGTGTGCGTGGCAGCCGCCCGCACTGGCCGGGCGCCATGCACCACGCGGCCCGCAATGGGGGTGAGGTGCTGCGCATCCCGCTGATGCAGCGGCGCCAGCAACCGCTGCCGCTGCTGGTGTTGGTGGACGTGTCCGGCTCCATGGAGCGTTACGCGCGGCTGCTGCTGGCGTTTTTGCATGCTGCCACCGCACCGCGCCACACCGGCGCTGCAGGTGGGGTCGTGCGCCGCGACGTGTTTGCGTTTGGCACCGGGCTGACCGACCTCACGCCCGCCTTTCGCCTGGCCGACACCGACGCGATGCTGCAGGTGGCCAGCCATTCGATCAGCGACTTTGCAGGCGGCACCCGCATGGGTGACAGCCTGGCGCAGCTGCGTTTGCAGCATGCCCGGCGGCTGGTGGGGCGGCGCACGCTGGTGCTGCTGATCAGCGACGGGCTGGACACGGGCACGCCCGAGGTGCTGGCGCAGGAGCTGGGCTGGCTGCGCCGCCATTGTGGCCGGCTGCTGTGGCTCAACCCGCTGCTGCGATTTGAGGGCTATGCGCCCACGGCACGCGGCGCGGCCGAGCTGCACCGCCAGGCCCACGGCATGGTGGCCGTGCACAACCTGAGCCGCCTGCAAGACCTGGCAGCCAGCTTGGCTGCCGTGCTGCGGCAATGACCGATTTCATAAATATCCAGACAACACAAGGAACCCACCATGGAAATGCAAGCCAGCCGCACCATTGCCGTGAGCCAGCAGCAGGCTTGGGAAGCGCTCAACGCCCCCGAGGTGCTCAAGCTGTGCATCCCCGGTTGTGACAAGGTCGAGGCGACGGGTGAGAACCAATACGCCGTCGCCATGGCGCTCAAGATTGGGCCCGTTTCGGCCAAGTTCGCGGGCAAGATCACGCTGTCAGAGATCGTGCCGCCCGAGAGCTACACCATTGCTTTTGACGGCTCAGGCGGAGTCGCAGGTTTTGGCAAGGGCAATGCGCAAGTCAAACTCGTGCCCTTGCCTGCCGATGCCGCTGGGCAGGCCAGCTGCGAGCTGCACTACACCGTGCATGCCACGGTGGGCGGCAAGATCGCGCAGCTGGGCCAGCGGCTCATCGACGGCGCGGCCAGGAGCATGGCCGAGGACTTTTTCAAGCGCTTTGACAACGAGATGCAGCGCCGCCATCCGCGTGCAGAGGCCGCAGAGGCGGCGGGCGGGATCGACACGGTTCCGGCGGAGGAACCCACGCAGCCCGGCGCATTGGCCGCGCTGGCTGCATCGGCAGGAGAGAACAATCCCCCCAGTGGCATACCGGTTTGGGTGTGGGTGGTGGGCGCAGCGGGGCTGGTGCTGTTAGCGTGGACATTGAACTGACTCCTCCTGAGTCGCTTCGCGCCTTCCCCCTGAGGGGGACGCCTCCGGTGGACCGGCGGAGCCGGATCCACGGTGGCGCTGGTATCGGCAGCGCCAGTTTCATGGGTGGTTGGGAATCTGAGTAATGAATTGGTGATGAAACGATGGAAAACCTGGATGTGATGGTGTTGCGCACGCTGCTCGGTTGGCGGGCTGTGGGGCGGCGGGCCCTGCTGGCGACGGTGGTGCGAACGTGGGGTTCATCGCCGCGGCCGGTGGGGTCGATCATGGCGCTGTGTGAGGATGGATCGGTGGTGGGTTCTGTGTCGGGTGGGTGCATTGAAGACGATCTGATTGACCGCCATACCCGCGCCTATGCGCAGGGCGCGCCCACGGCGAACGCGGGCAAAAACCACTGCATTCCGAGTGGCCCGCCGACCTTTGTGAAGTACGGCGTGACCGCCGACGAGGCGCATCGCTTCGGACTGCCCTGCGGCGGCACGCTGGAGTTGCTGCTGGAGTACGACCCGGACCCCGAAAGCCTGGCAGCACTGATCGCCGCGCTGGAGGCTGGGCGCCTCATGCAGCGCAGCGTGCGCCTGGCCGATGGGGTGGCCACGCTGACGCCTGCGGCAGCGCCGACTGAGTTGGTGGCGGATGCTGACCGGCTGACCAACACCTTTGGCCCCGAGTACCGCATGCTGCTGATCGGCGCGGGCCAACTGGCGGAATACCTGGCCACCATGGCGCTGTTCAACGGGTTTGCGGTGACGGTGTGCGACCCGCGCGAGGAATACCGGGGCAGCTGGAACGTGCCCGCCGCCACGGTGGTGAGCGATATGCCCGACGACGTGGTGCTGGCCTTCAAGCCAGACCGGCGCAGTTGTGTGGTGGCGCTCACGCACGACCCCAAGCTCGATGACCTGGCGCTGCTGGAGGCGCTGAACACTGACGCGTTTTACGTAGGCGGCATCGGCTCGCGCCGCAACAACGAGGCGCGCCATGCCCGCATGATCGAACACTTCGACCAGACCGAAGAAAGCCTGGCGCGCCTGCGTGGGCCGATTGGCATCTACATCGGCAGCAAGACGCCGCCCGAGATTGCGGTGAGCGTGATGGCCGAAATCCTGGCCGTCAAAAACAGCGTGACTTTGCCGCGTGACATGGAAGTGGCCCAGGCCAAGAACCACCGGGAGCTGGCGCACAACGACCCGGGTGTGCTGGTGTGTGGGGTGCGCGCAGCGTAGTTCTACTGCGGCTGGGCCCGCGGTTGGCCGCGCAAAAGTAACTGCTGCCGCACGTGGTGCAGCAGCCCTTCACAGGCGTCGTCCACCAGGTCCAGCACCTCTTCAAACCCCGCGGCCCCGCCGTAGTACGGGTCGGGCACCACGGGGCTGTCGAACTGTTGGCAGAACTCGGTCATGCGGCGCAGCTTGTGGGCGTGTTCGGGCGGGCAAAGGTCTTGCGCCAGTGCAAGGTTGTCCCAGTCCATGGCCAGGATCAGGTCGTGTTGCCCAAAGTCCCTGGTCAGCATCTGCCGTGCGCGCAGGTCCGACAGGTCATAGCCCCGTTGCGCCACATGTCTTTGCGTGCGCTCGTCCGGCGCCTTGCCGGGGTGGTAGTTGTGCGTACCCGCCGAGTCCACACGCACCTGGTCAGCCAAACCACTGTGAACCACCTTGTGTCGGAACACGCCGTGGGCCGTGGGGCTGCGGCAGATGTTGCCCATGCACACAAAAAGCACGGAGTAGGTGGTGGCGGGCTTTTGCATGTTTTCTAAAGGGTTGGGGTCAGGCCGACATCACCACGGGGCCACCCTTGGCAATGCCGCGCTGGTAGGCGGGGCGCGCCTCCATGCGCTGTTGGTAGGCCTGCAGGTTGGGGCAGGCGCTGGCCTTGCTGGCGCGCGAGAGGGCGGCCTCCACCGCAAAGCTCATCTGAAAATCCGCCATGGTGAGGTGCTCGCCCGCAAACCAGCGGTGGTTGCCCAGGTGTGCCTCCATAAAGTCGAGTGCGGTGTTCACGTTCGGGTCAATCACCTTCTCTTGCACCTTGTCGCACAGCGCTTTGGCAATCGGCTTCACAAAGAACGGCATGGGCTGGGTGGGAATGGTCATGAACACCAGCTTCATCACCAGCCAGTTCATCAGCGAGCCTTCGGCGTAGTGCATCCAGAAGCGGCACTGGCGGTACTCCGGCGTGCGCGGCGCTGGTTGCAGGTGGGTCAGGTCGCCGCCCGCCTGGGCGCCATAGGTTTCCACCAGGTATTCGATGATCGCGCCCGACTCGGCGATGACCTCGTCGCCGTCGGTGATGACGGGAGACTTGCCCAGCGGATGGATCTTCTTGAGCGCGGGCGGGGCCAGCCTGGTGGCCTTGTCGCGCTGGTAAATCTTCAGTTCATAAGGAACTCCCAGTTCTTCCAGGAGCCAGAGGATGCGCTGCGAGCGCGAGGTTTCGAGATGGTGGACTGTGATCATCCGGTCCATCTTATTCAAAATGCACCGGGTGCAACACGCGGCGGCCACCAATAACAAAGCCCTCGAAAGAGGGCTTTGTTATTGGTGAAGGGGCTCGGAGTGCCCCTTGGCGATTCAACCGCCCTTTTTGGAGCGCTTGCCAGGGTTCTTCTTGCTGCGGGTTGCAACACCGCGCTCCAGGCTCACGCGCTGGCCGCGGCCAGCAGTGCGCAGGCTGAAACCGGGCAGGGGCTTGGGTTGGGGGGTGTGCTTGCGGTCTGCTTCGGTGACGATCTTGTTGCCCATGGTAGGTCTCTGAGATAGTGGAAAAAAGAGTGATATTAGGCCACACCCGGGTTGTTGGGCGTTTGGCCGGTCTTTTGGTGGCGCTTTACGGCGCTACAAAACCTGCGGCGACGGCCGCACCGTGGTCGGTAGACAGGGCCTGTGTGCAATGGCGGGGCAACTCAAAACCACGCGCAGCGTCTTGAATGGCCTTGGTGTGGATGACGGGGGGTTTGGCCCACACGCCGCCAAAAATGGTGGCAAACGCCACGTCGGCCGCATCGCGGCCCACGCCAAAACGCAGCAAGCCCATGGGAATAGCCGTGCCCGACGGGTCAAAGATGTACCAGCGGTCGCCCAGGTACACCTCGACGTACGCATGAAAGTCCGGTGGGCCCAGTGCCGGGTCGGCGCCAAAGTCTGTGCCCGTGGTGAAGCGGGCTGGTATGTTGATGGCGCGGCACAAAGCAATCATCAAGTGGGCAAAGTCGCGACACACCCCGACTTGCTCCACCAGGGTGTCTACCGCAGAGGTGTTCGAGTTGGATGTGTTGGAGGTGAACGCCACGTGCCGCTGCACCCAGTCGCAGATGGCCTGTACGCGACTGTGTCCCTGCCAAAGCGCCCCAAACTCGTTGGTCGCAAGGCGCAGCAGCCGGTCGGATTGGCAGTAGCGGCTGGGGTATATGTAACCCATCACCTCTTGCGGCAGTCGGCGTACGGGGACTTCTGCCAGTTGGGTGGGGTCGATGCGGTAGTGGTTGATGTCTACGGTTGCCGAATACGACAGCTCCAGCGTGCCGGGTTCGCCATGCAGCCGCAGGTAGCGGTTGCCAGTTGCCGGGTCGGTATGCACGTGGTGTGCAATGGGTTGGTTAATGACCAATCGCTCTGCGCTCACGAACTGATTGGGGGTTTGCGCCGCGTGGATGTTGAACACAAAGTCCGCACCGTATTGGTCCACCTCATAGCTCAGATCTATCTGCAGCTCCATGCGCACGCGGTCATGGGTTGGCTGGGGCGCCGCTGTTTGCTGCACCGGGTAGGGAGGTGGTGGCGTGGTGGAGTTGCGGGCGGCTGACGGTGGTGGAGGGCTTTGCGTGGTTGCCATGGGCATTTCCTTGTGGCTCTGCCTGCCGGGGCATCCGGCACAGCAGCGTGGCTTCAGGATAGTCGATAGCTCCGCGCCAGATGTAGGCAAACGGCCCAGTAATTTGACCGCCAACATGCCCAAGCGTTGTAGCGCTACGGCGCCGCCTGCATATCACCCATGCGCGTGGGTTGGTTGCGCCACTGCCCTACGCAGAAACGACCAGACGCGCCAACACTTCTGTCTTGCCACTGCGGTCCGCCCGCAGGATCAACGCCTCACCCGAACCGGTGTTGGTGTTGGCCAGGTCGGACAGCACAAACATGTGGGTGAACCAGACCTCAAACCTGCCGGGCTTGGCTGTCGCCGCGGTCAGCGCCGCGCGCAGCTCGCGCAGATGACCCGCGCTGGTGGTCTCTGGGCTGCCCCGTGGTGACCCAAGCGCTGGCCAGGTTTCAGGTGTACCAAACGCCAGCGTGGCACTGTCCACGCAGCGGCACCAGGGGCTCGACAGGACCTTGTCGGGTTGCAGCTGCCTTTGCTTGAACCACGCGCCCACTGCGCGCGCCTGGGCGCGGCCGTCTTCGTTCAGGTTGCGCTGGGTGCTGCAATCGCCCAAGCGAAAGCCTGGGGGGTCGAACGTGCCAGGCGCCAGCGAGTGGCGAAAGGCCGCCACCACGCCGCCCTTGCGCAGCAGGACCTCGGCTTCCGAAGCCTGCGCTGCCCAGCTGTGCAGGCTGGCAAAGGCCAGGCCCGCACCCACCGCGCCCGCGCCCAGAACGGCGCGGCGGGCAATGGGGTGGGGTTCAGGTGGCTGGTTGGAAGGCATAGCCAGCACCCGAAGCGGTCATGCGCCCCATGGCAGGGAACGGGAAATGGAATCCGCCCAACATGGCATTGCTGGCCGTGATGCGCTGGAACACCTCGCGGCGCACCTTGCGGGCAGCTTCTGGGTCCATGTCAAAAGTCACCGCCCAGTCGGGGTTGCGCGCAAACAGCGCGGGAACATTGGTCAAGTCCGCGACATAGAAGAACTTCTGGCCGGAAGAGGTCAGCTCAAACAGCGTGTGACCCGGTGTGTGGCCATAGGCCGCCACCGACTTGATGCCCGGGGCGATTTCGGCGTCTGCCGCGAATTGAACCAGCGTATCGGCCGGCATGGCGCCAAAGGTGCGGCGCACATTGTCAAAGGCGCCCTTCATGCCTGCAGGCGCCGCTGCCATGCGGGCATCGTCCATCCAGAAGGCATGCTCGGCAGCGGGCACCATCACTTTGGCCTTGGGGAAGGTGAGTTCACCTGCCTTTGTGCGAATGCCGTTGATGTGATCGCCGTGGTAGTGCGAGATCAGCACGGTGTCGATGTCTGCTGGCTGCAGGCCCGCTGCGCGCAGGCTCTCCAGCAATTTGCCCGTGGTGGGGCCGCCGAACTCGCCCAAACCGGTGTCGATGAGGATTTTGCGTCCGCCTGCCACCACCAGGAAGGGCGTGTAAGGCACATCGATGTAGTCTGTTGGCAGACCTTGCGACGCCAGCAGCGCACGCACGTCGGCCAGTGGTGCGTTTTTCACGAACTCTTCCAGCAGGGGGCGGCGGGTAATGCCATCGTTTAGCGCAATCACCTCAACATCGCCCACCTTCACGCGGCGAAAACTGGGGTTGGGCAAAGTGGGCGTTCCGAAGTTGGGCGCGTTCTGGGCCCATACAGGGACAAAAGAGCCCGCTGCGTAGACGGTCGTAGCGAGGCTTGCACCCAGGAAGTGGCGGCGTGACAGCATAAAACTCTCCAGTCTCAGGTTGAACTAATGAGTTTCGGACTGTAACGCCCGCCCCGCACTCTGCGCCAGCGGGCGCCCGAACCTGTGCGTGACGTGGGGTTTTTAAGCAGTGATGCGCACTGTTCGCTGGTCCGGCGGGCTATTCAATGCCAAAACGATCCCGCAATGCCGCGCAAAAGCCGGGGCCGCCGCTGATCGACAGGGTCAGGGTGGTACGCGGGGCAAGGGGGATACCTGCCAACGTGTGAAGGCTGCGGGCACCTGGCTCGTACTCCAGGGTCAGCGGAGTGCTGCTTTCCTGGACGCCCTGCAGGTCGTACTGCCACTCGCCACCATCTTCCTGTGGGCCACAGGCATCCGGAAATTGCGCATGGGCCCAGGCCAGCACCGCAGCAACTTCGGCATACAAGGCAGGCACCTGTGCGGGCGACACGCTGGCCATGGCGTCGAAGGTGCCGGTGCCATCCGCGTCTTCGCTGTAATCAAAGTCGAGGTAATTGAGGGTCATGGTGGTGGGTAGACCAAAAAGGCCACAGGTAAAAATGAAAAAAGGGGCAACTACGCCCAAGTTCGGCCCAGTGCCTGGGCGGCCTCGCACAGACGGGGCACCTGCTGCAATGCTTGCGGCAGCGACATGCGTGCGGCGGGTGCCTGCAGCGCCACGGCGCTGTGCACCGTGCGTCGCCCCGCGCCCAGAACGGGCACGGCTACGCAGACCAGGCCATCTACAAATTCTTCAGCGTCGGTAGCGTAGCCTTGGCGCGCGATTTGTTCCAGTTCGGCTTCCAGCGCGTCGCGGTTTGTGAGTGTGGTGGCGGTGTGCCGCGTCAGTGGCAAGCCGTTCAAAATGGCCGCCCGCCGCGGGCCAGACAAGTAGGCCAAAAACAACTTGCCGCTGGCCGAGCAGTGAATCGGCACGCGGGTTCCGGGGCGCAGCTCCATGCGCAGCGGGAAGGCCGACTCCACGCGATCCAGGTAAATCACCTCTGCGCCGCTCAATGCGGTCAGGTTGCAGCTTTCGCCGATGTCTGCCACCAATTGACGCAACACCGCGTGGCGCACGCCATGCTGTGTGCCCGCGCTGAGGGTGCTCTCGGCCAGGCGCAGCAGACGTGGGGCCGGGGTGTATCGGCGGCCATCGGGCTCGCGTGCCAGCAAACCACCGCTTTCGAGCTGCCCCAGCATGCGGTGCACGCTGGGCTTCGGCCAGCCCGACGCTTCGATGGCGTCGGCCAGGCTGAAAGGGCGGCCGTGGGCGCACATGATTTCGAGCAGCTCGAACAGGCGCAGGCTGGGGGCGGGCTTGGTCATCAAAAATCTCGTAATTCGAGACGAATCCATAAATGATTTCGAGATTATTCCGCACTGTAGCTAAGCTGCAAGCCAAGATTTTTGGGGACACCCATGACAGCGACTTTCCAGAATGCGGTAGTCACCGGGGCCTGCGGCGGCCTGGGCCAGGCCTTGGCACGCGAGCTGATCGCTCAGGGCGCTTCCGTGGCGCTGGTCGGGCTGCACACATCCACGCTGGGCGCGCTGGCTGCGCTGGCGCCCGAACGCTGCACGGTGTACACGCCCGATGTGGCTGACAGCACCGCGATGCAGGCCATGGCCGCCGACTGGATGGCGCGCGCGGGCATCCCCGATCTGGTGATAGCGAACGCTGGCGTGGCCGGCGGTTTTGACACTGCCGAGGCCGACGACCTGGCCGTGCTGCGCCGCATGCTGGAGATCAACCTATTGGGCGCGGCCACCACCTTCCAGCCGTTCGTGAAAGTAATGCGTGCGCAGCAGCGCGGCGCGCTGGTGGGCGTGGCCAGCATTGCGGGCTGGCGTGGCATGCCGGGCAACGGCGCCTACTGCGCAAGCAAGGGCGGGCTGATCCGCTATTTGGAGAGCCTGCGTGCCGAGTTGCGCGGCGAATCCATCGTGGTCAGCACCGTCAGCCCCGGCTACCTGCGCACCGCGCTCACGGCGGGCAATCGGTTTGCCATGCCCGGTCTCATGGAGCCCGAGGCGGCTGCCAAAGCCATGCTGGCAGGCATTGCGCGGGGGCGCACCCACATTGTTTTGCCCGCACGCATCGGCTGGCTTGCGCGGCTGCTCAATCTGCTGCCCGATGCACTGCACGACCGCCTGCTGCTGGGCCAGCCGCGCAAGCCGCGCGTGGGAGAGGCGGGGGCCACGGCCATTCCGGGCCTGCCATCGCTCAAAGAGACACCGATCAAAAACGAAAGCAAAAACGCATGACAACGGAGACAACACCCACCGTGGCGGACACCCGCACCCAGATCGCGCTGATCGGCGCCGGCCCGAGTGGCCTGGCGGCTGCACGCAACTTGCAAAAGCTGGGCGTGCCCTTCCAGGGCTTTGAAGCGCACACGGACGTAGGGGGGCTGTGGAACATCGAGAACCCGCGCAGCACGGTGTACGAGTCCGCGCACCTCATCTCCAGCAAACACACCACGGAGTTCACCGAATTCCCCATGCGCGCCGAGGTGGCCGACTACCCCAGCCACCGCGAAATGCGTCAATACTTCATGGACTTTGCCGAGCACTTTGGCTTGCGCCCGCACTACTGGTTTGGTACCCGCGTGCAGAAGGTGGAACCTGTGGGAGAGGGCGCAGCACCGCTGTGGCGCATCACCTGGACTCAGCACGGCGGCCCCGCGCAAACCGCAGAGTTCAAAGGCGTGGTGATTGCCAACGGCACGCTGGCCGAGCCCAACATGCCGCGTTTTGAAGGCCAGTTTGACGGCGAGCTGCTGCACACCAGCGCCTACAAAAGCGCCGAGCTGTTCAAAGGCAAACGCGTGCTGGTGGTGGGCGCTGGCAACTCGGGCTGCGACATTGCAGTGGACGCGGTGCACTATGCGCAGAGCGTGGATCTGTCGGTGCGGCGCGGTTACTACTTCGTACCCAAGTACGTTTTCGGCCAGCCCGCCGACACGCTGGGTGGCAAGTTCAAGATGCCGCCCTGGCTCAAGCAGAAGATCGACAGCGTGGTGCTGCAGTGGTTCACCGGCGACCCCGCGCGTTTTGGCCTGCCCAAGCCCGATTACAAGATGTACGAGTCGCACCCCGTGGTGAACTCGCTGGTGCTGCACCACCTGGGCCATGGCGACATCCATGTGAAGCCCGACATTGCACGCTTGGAGGGCCACACCGTTCACTTCAAGGACGGCCGCGCGCAGGACTACGACCTGGTGCTGTGCGCCACCGGCTACAAGCTGCACTACCCCTTCATCGACCACAGCCTGCTCAACTGGCAAGGTATGGCGCCGCAGCTGTACCTCAATATCCTGTCGCCGCGGTTCGACAACCTGGCCGTGATGGGGATGATCGAGGCCAGCGGCATCGGCTGGCAGGGTCGCTACGAGCAGGCCGAGCTGATGGCACGCTTCTTCAAGGCGCAGGCTGAGGGGTCGCCCCGGGCCGAGGCTCTGCGCCAGGCCAAGGCGGGCCCTCCACCCGATCTGTCGGGCGGCTTCAAGTACCTCAAGCTCGAACGCATGGCGTACTACGTGCACAAAGACACCTACCGCAATGCGGTGCGCGCAGCCGCCGCTGCCCTTGCCTGAAAGGCCCGCCATGCTGCCTGTCGACGAAATACGCCTTAACTTCAACCCCGCATCGCTCGTGGCGCTCAATGTGGTGCTGGGTTTTCTCATGTTCGGCATTGCGCTCGATACGCGCGTGGCCGACTTCAAGCGCGTGCTGCGCATGCCAGGCGCCATGGCGGTCGGCATTGCAGCCCAGTTCATCGTGCTGCCAGCGGTGACCTATGTGCTCACGCTGCTGTTGAAACCCGGCCCCAGCATCGCGCTGGGCATGATCCTGGTGGCGTGCTGCCCACCCGGCAATGTCAGCAACATCCTTACGCACCGCGCCGGGGGCAATGTGGCGCTGTCGGTGTCGATGACGGCGATCTCCAACGCGCTGGCCATCGTGCTCATGCCGATCAACTTCGCGTTCTGGGGCGGTTTGCACCCCACGGCAGCGCCGCTCTTGCGCAGCATTGCGCTCGACCCGCTGGAGATGGCGGGGCACATCGTGGTCATCATCGGCGTGCCTTTTGTGCTGGGCATTCTGTGTGCCGAAAAGCTGCCGCGTTTTACCCAGCGGGTGAACAAGCCCGTGCGTATCCTCAGTTTTGTCTGCCTCATCGGTTTCATCGTCGGCGCGGTGGCAGGCAACTGGCGCTACTTTCTGGATTACGTAGGGCTGGTCCTGTTGGCGGTGATCCTTCACGATGCGCTAGCGTTTGGTACCGGCTACGCCTGCGCCCGCGCCTGTGGCCTGCCCGACTACGACCGGCGTGCCGTGACCATCGAAGTGGGTATCCGCAATGCCGGGCTGGGCCTGGTGTTGATCTTCAGCTTCTTTGGCGGCCTGGGTGGCATGGCCGTGGTGGCGGGTGTCTGGGGCTTCTGGGACATCATCGCGGGCCTGGCGCTTGCGGGGTGGTGGGGGCGCAAGCCTGCTGTGGTGCCCCCGGTGGCTGGAGCCAAGGAGCACGGCGCATGACGGACTCTCCGTGGACCACGCGCCGCATCCTGATCACCGGGGCCGACGGTTTTCTGGGGCGTGGTGTCGTGGCGGCGCTGGCGCGCGAGGGCGTACCCACCCTGGTGGCCGCCGATGTGCGTGAAGTGCCTGCCGAGCGCCGCGTGCCCGGCGTGACCTATGTGGTGCTGGATGTGCGCGACCCGGCACTGGCGCAGACGCTGGCCACCCATGCCATCGACAGCGTGGTGCATCTGGCCTCCATCGTCACCCCCGGCAAGGGCTCCAGCCGCGAGTTTGAGTATTCCGTGGATGTCCTTGGCAGCAAAAATGTGCTCGACGCCTGTGTGGCCACAGGGGTCAAGCACATCGTGGTCAGCTCCAGCGGGGCTGCCTATGGCTACCACGCCGACAACCCGGCCTGGCTGCGCGAGACCGATGCGCTGCGCGGCAACGAGGTGTTTGCCTATTCTCACCACAAGCGGTTGGTAGAGGAGATGCTGTCGCAGTACCGCGTCGACCACCCCGCGCTGGCGCAGACGGTGCTGCGCATCGGCACCATCCTGGGCGAACGGGTGGACAACCAGATCACGGCGCTGTTCGACAAGCCGCGCCTGCTGGCCATCCGGGGCAGCGAGAGCCCGTTTGTATTCATCTGGGACGAAGACGTGACCGGCGCGATCCTGCACGCGCTGCGCACACAGCGTGCAGGCTGCTTCAACCTAGCAGGCGACGGTGCGCTGCCGCTGCGCGAGATCGCCCGACGCCTGGGTAAGCCCGTGCTGGAGCTGCCTGCGGGCCTGCTGCGCGCCGCGCTGGCGGTGGGCTCCACGCTTGGCCTGAGCCGCTACGGGCCCGAGCAGCTGGATTTTCTGCGCTACCGCCCGGTGCTCCTTAACACTGCACTCAAGGAATTGCTGGGCTATGTGCCCGGAAAGACCAGTGCCGAGGCGTTCGACGCCTTCGTGGCTGCCCGGGCGCGCCAAGGGCGGCCGGTGGCGGCGGCTGGGGCTCCGGCGGTGGCTGCATGACGGCGCTGGCACTGAGCCGTGGCGACCTGCTGCGCGCGCTGGCCGTGGTGGTCATCTGGGGGCTGAATTTTGTGGTGATGAAGCTGGGCTTGCAGGGGCTCAGCCCCATGCTGCTGGGCGCCTTGCGTTTCACTGCGGCATCCCTGCCGTTTCTGCTGTTCGTGCCCCGCCCATCCATGCCCTGGCGCTTTGTGGTGGGCTACGGGCTGGCGCAGGGGCTGGGGCAGTTTGGTTTTCTGTTTCTGGGTTTGCAGCTGGGCATGACGGCGGGCATGGCCTCCGTGGTCATGCAGACGCAAGCCTTCTTTACCCTGCTGCTGGCCGCACCGTTGCTGGGTGAGCGCGCCAAGCCCTGGCAGTGGTGGGGACTGCTGTTGGCGTTTGGGGGCTTGATGACGATTGGCTTGGCACATGGCGAAGGGCCCGGGCAGATGACGCTGGCCGGTTTTGTGCTCACGCTCGGCGCCGCCTTCATGTGGGCGGTGTCCAACCTGGTGGTTCGGCGTGCTGCGCAGGCGGGCGCCTATGCGCCGTTTCCGTTCATCGTGTGGAGCAGCGTGGTGCCCATCGTTCCGTTCTTCGCGCTGGCGGTGTGGACCGAAGGCGCCAGCGGCGTAGTGGAGCAATTGCAGGCCGTGGACGGTACGGCTTTGCTCGCGGTGCTTTACCTGGCATTGCTGGCCACCTTGCTGGCCTACACGCTGTGGACGCAGTTGCTGCAACGCCATCCCGCCGGACGGGTCACGCCGTTTTCGCTGCTGGTGCCGGTGGTGGGGCTGTGGGCTGCGTATGCGTTTTTGGGTGAGACGCCTTTGCCGCTGCAGTGGGCGGGCGCAGCCGCCGTGTTGTGTGGCTTGGTGGTCAACCAGACCGGTGGCTGGCTGTGGGCACGGCGCGCTTCCTAGAATCCGGTCTTTGATTGCAAGGAAACAGGGTGGCCGACAACATGGTTTTGCAGGTAGAGGGATTGAGTTTTGCGTACCCCGAATGTGGGGTGCTTGAGCGTTGGTCCATGGCGTTGCCCGCAGGCCTGGCGCTGGTGCGGGGCGACGAGAGCAGTGGCAAGACCACCTTGTTGCGTCTGCTGGCGGGGGATCTCAAGCCGCAGGCGGGGCAGATCACGTTGCAGGGGCTGAACGCAAGCGAAGCGCCCAAGGCCTATGCAGAGCAGGTGTTCTGGGCCGATCCGCGCTCGGGTGACCTGGACCCACTCACCGCCCGTGGCTGGCTGGGCAGCTTGCCCGCCCGCTACCCGCTGTGGGACACCGCAGCGCTGGCGACGCACACCGAAGGCTTCACGCTGCACGAACACCTGGACAAGCCGTTCTATGCGCTGTCCACCGGCAGCAAGCGCAAGGTGCTGATGGCCGGGGCCCTGGCTTCGGGCGCGCCGCTGACCTTGATCGACGAGCCGATTGGCGGGCTCGACAAGCCGTCGGTGGCTTATTTGGCGCGTGCGTTGGCCCAGATGGCTGCTGAGCCCGGGCGGGTGGTGGTGGTTGCGCATTACGAGGCGCTGCCCGGCGTGCTCTGGGGCACGGTGGTAGACCTGCCCGGCTAACTGATGGATTGACTACATCGCCTTGAACAGGTGGGCGTAAAGGCGGCTTACCGGCAGCTTCTCGGCCCGGCCCGCCAGTTCCAGATGCAGCTTGCCCACCTCGTCGCGCGTCACCGTGGTGATAGCGCTGGCGCGCACCAGGGTGCTGCGGTGGATCTGCCAGAACACCTGGGTATCCAGCTGGGCCGTCAGCTCCTTGAGTGGCGTGCGGATCAAATACTCGCGCGCCGCCGTCAGCACCCGCACGTATTTGTCGGCCGCTTCAAAGTACAGCACGTCGGCCACCGGCACCATGTGGATCTGGCTGCCGCTGCTGGCCTGGATGAGGGTGAGGGGCGCGGTGTTGCCCTGTGCCGCCGTAGCGGGCGGCGAGGCGATACCGGGCGCTGTCAGCAGGTGGCGCAGTTGTGCCATGGTTGCTTCTAAATTGATAGCTGGTTGCGCTTTATTCATAAGCGCTAGCTGCAGTTTTTGCACTGTTTTTTGCAACCGCGCTGCCTGAACAGGCTTGAGCAGGTAGTCCACGGCCTGGGCCTCAAACGCCTGCACGGCGTACTGGTCGTAAGCTGTCACGAATACGAGCGCGGGAAAAGGTTTGCTGTCGGGCCAGGCGTCGGCCAGCTCCACGGCGGCGTCCAGGCCGCTCTGGCCCGGCATGCGGATGTCGAAGAACAGCACGTCGGGCAGCAGGGCCAGTGCCTGTTTGACGGCAGACAAACCGTCTCCCACGGTGGCGGCTATCTGCAGTTCGGGCCAGGCGTGGGCCAGCTCCTGCCGCAGCGCCGCGGCCAGTAGGTGTTCGTCCTCGGCAATCAGGGCGCGGGGGGCGGGCTGGTTCATGGGCTGGGGGAGAATTTCAAGGGAAAAACGACGCTAGCGCTTGTCCCTATTGGGCTAGCAGCTATTAATTCGAGAGTGCCTGCTGCTCCGTGCAAGGTGGCCAGGCGCTCGCGCACCTGGGTCAGGCCAAAGCTCTGGCCGGGGCCCGGGGTGGGCAGCGCGTCGGGCAGGCCCGCGCCGGTGTCGTTGACCTCGATCACCAGCATCGGGCCGCTGGCGCCCGGGCGCGTGCTGGCGCGCACGGTGATGTGGCCGCCGTCCACCTGGGGCTCCAGGCCGTGGCGGATGGCGTTTTCCACCAAGGGCTGCAGCAGCAGCGGGGGCACGGGCGCATCGCGCAGGGTATCGGGCAGGTCCAGCGTGTAGGCAAGGCGCGGGCCCATGCGCACGGCCATCAGCTCCAGGTAGTCGCGCAGGCGGTCAAACTCGTGGGCCAGCGGGTGTAAGGTGCTGCGCGACGCGCTGAGCGTGGCGCGCAGGTAGGCAATGATGCGGTCCAGCATGGCTTGCGCGCGCGCGGGGTCGGTGCCGATCAGCACGCGCAGGTTGGCCAGCGTGTTGAACAGCATGTGGGGTTCAAGCTGGGTTTCCAGCAGCTTGAGCTGCGCCTCGGTGGCCTGGCTGCGCACCTCGGTCACCTTGGCTTGCAGCCAGGCGCTTTTACCCCGGCTATAGAAAAAGTAGGTCAACGCAAGGGCCGACAGCACCGTGACGCCGATGGAGATGCGCAGTTGGGGGCGATCCTCCAGGTTCCAGGACGAGAAGCCGAACCAGCGATCCGCAAACAAGGTGCCCCCCAAGTAGCCCAGCACATTGCCGACGAGAGGCAGGGCAATGCCAACGGCCCCCTCCGGCCAGCCGGTTTCATCACTGGACGGAAAAAAATGGCGGCCGAAGTCAATCAGCACCCAGGACAGCAACCCGATGGACAGCGAGTAGACAAGCGCGATCTCATAGGGCTTGTAGGGCATGAACGCGTAGTAGATCGCAGCGATGGCCAGGCAAAACGCGACGATCTGCAGAAAATGCCGAAGCTTGGCGATCCAGTCGATTTTCATGCGGGCTTCGTCGCCGTTCAGCGGCCGTTGCGGTCTTGCTCGCGCTGCAGCCGCTCGCGCTCTTTGTGCACCATGCGCTCGCGCAGGCCGCTGCTCGTGCCCAAAACAAACACCGAGATGCCGTGCAGCGCGAGGCCCAGCCCCCAGCCCAGCAACGGGTACACCGACCAGGGCCGGTCGCCAAAGCCGTAGCGCGAGATGCCAAAAAGCACCAGATTGACCACGGTGAACGCTGCGGCATGGGTGAACCAGCCCAGTTTGGCGCCAGCGCGCTTGCGGGCCAGTTGGTCAAGGTCGTCGGGTGTCAGGGGGTGGGGCATAGAGGCGCAATTTTAGGCGGGTGATGGCGCCGCAATGCCCGTGGTGGGGCGGTCAAGCCTTGCAGGCCTGCGCCACCGCTTGCACGGCCACGTCGTCCAGCGTCAGGCCCATGTGGTTCACGCCGGGCACCAGGGTCACTGGCACGGGCTTGCCCGCTTGGGAAAACAGGTCGGTAAAGCGGTCTGCGTAAAAAAGCTCGTCGTCCTGCCCGGCCACGATGCAGATCGTGCCGCGGGCGTTGCGGATGTCGTTTTGGTAGTCGTTGTGGGGGCGGAAGTTGGTGGCGACGGTGTAGGAGTAGCTCGGGGTCAGCAGGCTGCGCGCGACATCGTTGAGCGCAAAACGCAGCACCGGCAGGTCGTTCCAGCGGCTGATGCCGATCTGGTTGAGCACGGTGAGCGCAACAATGCGTGGCAACCCCACCGATGCCCAGCCACCACTGTCGGGCCGCGACGTGGGCGCGTTGTGGTGCACAAAGGGCGAGAGCAGCACGTAGCGGTCGAACAAGTCCTGCCGTGCGTCGCCTGCAAAGCGCAGCGCAAAGCCACCTCCGGCCGAAAAGCCCATCAGTGTCTGCGGGCCGGTGTGGGGCACGGCGCGCAGAAAGTCTTCCACATCGTCTTCCATCTGGCCCACATAGGCGGCCTGCCCACGCACACCTGATTCACCATGTCCCCGCATGTCCAGTGCTGCCACGGCAAACCCCTCCGCCGCCAGGGCCTGGGCCAGCACGTGCATGGATTGCCCGCGGGCGGATGAACCATGTACCAGGACCACGCGGCGGGCGGGGGCGGTGGTGGCCGATGGCGCGGGCGTGTAGCCGTACCAGGCAAGCGAGGTCCCATCACGCGCGGTGTATCGCTGCACCTTCGGCACTTTGCTGTAGTCCACGTCCCGGAACGGATTGTTGATGCTGGCCAGCGGCGGTATGTCCTTGGGTCCACCCCAGGCCACCGCAGCAGCGCAGCCGACGATCACGCCAGATACAGCAATAGCGAGAACGGATATCAGCATGGTGACGATGCGGCGGGGGCGGAGGGCAGGGGATGGGATCATGGCGGCGGTCGGTCAAGAAGCGCGGTCTTGCGCCGCGATGCGGCTGCGTTCCGCCTGCACCAAGCGCTCGTACACCCCGCCGCCGCCCGTCACCAAAAACACCACCACGCCATGCACGGCCAGGCCAATGCCCCATCCCACTGCCGGGAACACCGCCCAATGGCGGCCGCTGGCGGCAGACAGTGTGATCAGCAAAAGGTTGACCAGGATGTAGACGCTGGCGTGCAAATACCAGCCAAGCTTGGCGCCAGCGCGTTTGCGGGCCAGGCGTTCGATGGGGTCGGCGGTAGGGTGGTCGTGGCGCATGGGGTGGTCCGGGTGGTGAGAGGGATGGGGGCGTTCAAGCGGATGCGGGTGTTGCGGCCAGTGGATTGTTCTGGCGGGCCAGCCGCCACAGGCGCAGTGCCCGGGCCGCAAACAGGCCGTTGAACACTCCATACAGCACGGCGATCTGCAGCGCAAAACTGCTGTCTCGGGTCAGGGCCGGCTGCAGGGCCAGCTCGACCCCCACGAAATACTTGGTCAGAAAAATCCCGAGGATCAGCGCCAGGGGCATGGCACTGCCGGGGATGAAGAAGCTGCGCGAACTGCCTGCATACAGCGTGTCGCTGGGAGCGGTTGGCTGAAGCCACAGGGCAAGGGCTGCGATCAGCGTGGCGGCAATCAACCAAGCACCGAGCACCGTGCCTGCCTTGCCAAAAGCCGACACAAGCCCATAGACCGAGAGACCGGTCATCGCTACCGGCATGACCATGGCACGCACCAGGCTGACATTGCGGTCGAAAAGCTGACTGCCCCCCAAACCCAGTAATCCGGCCAGCAGGCCCCACACCCAGAAGGGGGTGTTCTGAATGATCTGGCCCAGCATCTGGGGCTGTTGGGTGAGGAGGTTGAGCAGCATGGCGGTGGTCCGATGAAGAAAGAACGAAAGGATGGAGGGGCGAGACTATTGGTTGGCGGTCGGGTGCTGCGTGGCGCGGTGTCAGATCCCGCCCAGCGCAGTCCACAGCGAGCGCCCCAGCAAACGATCTGGCAGCAGGGTGAAGCCACCGGCAACCAAACAGGCACCGATGTAGATGTATTGCATGGTCTGGCGGTGCCCCACGATGTTCCGACGTGCCAGGAACACAAAGGAAACCACGAGCATGGACAGCGTGAGCGGGATCAGCAGGTGAATGAGTCCAAAACTGCCCCAGCGCGGGCCGCTGCCGCCGCTGATGAAGATGGCAGACACGGCTGTGGCCACCATCAGGGTCACCCAGGCATATCCCGCAGCCCGGTGCAACCGTGGCCGCTGGGAGCGGCCCTTGCGTGCCCACAGTGCGACAGGGCCAATGGCAGTGGCGGCCAGCGCGGCAGCCAGGTGGATGGCGATGACGGGAGTGAGTTGCATGGGTGGGCTCCTGGAGCGTTCGGTGGAGTGAACTGTGCCCACCCGCCCTGCGCTTCGCCAGCGCAGTGCGACGAAATGCGGATGTGCGGGTGCGAGATGCAGGATGAGGGCGTGAGGTGAAGGCCTGTTCAGCAGGGGTGGGGGAGGCACTGGCATTCGGTTCTGTGTGCCCTGGGCTCTGAACCTGGATTCAAGGGGGAAACCCTCAGGTTTACTTTTCTTCGCACAGCGTTCAAGGCAGAGCGTGGGTGGACCCTCTACGATCCGATACGGCGCGACCCAGCAGATCCCGCGCCTGGCCCATCCCGGCCCGCACTCCAAGAACACGAATCAGGACCGTCATGAACCCGCAAGAAGCCAACGCGCGCCCACCATCGGCCATTCCCCCCGCTCCTCCCAATCACCCGCCGCGCCGCTCTCGCTTGGTGGGAACCGTCGTGGCGCTGCTGCTGGTGGCGCTGGTGGGCACAGCCGCCTGGTACCTGGTCAAGCGCGCCAATGGCGACCCCGGTGAGGGCATGCCCAGGGGCCCAGGTGGCGGCCGTCCCACGGTGACCGTGGGTGACGCGGTGGCCCGCAAGGCCGAACTGCCGGTGATCATCGATGCGCTGGGCACCGTGACGCCCGCGACCACCGTCATCCTTCGACCCCAGGTGTCGGGCATGCTGACTCAGGTGTTGTTCACCGAGGGGCAGATGGTCAAGAAAGGGCAATTGCTGGCGCAGATCGACCCCCGGCCTTTCGAGCAGGCGCTGATGCAGGCGCAAGGCACCCGCCAACGCGATGAGGCGCAGCTGGACAACGCGCGCCTGACGCTGGAGCGTTACCGCACATTGCTGTCGCAAGACTCCATCGCCCGCCAGGATGTGGATACCCAGGCCGCACTGGTCAAGCAGCTGGAAGGCACCGTGATGACGGACAAAGCCCAGGAGAGCACGGCCCGGTTGAACCTGGACTACACGCGCATCACTGCACCTGCAACAGGGCGCATCGGTCTGCGCACGGTGGATGCGGGCAACTACGTGACCTCTGGTGACGCTGCAGGCCTGGCCACGATCACCCAGGTGGCACCGATTGACGTGCAGTTCTCAGTCCCCCAGGACCGGGTCAGCGACATCCGCGCAGCGCAGACCGATTCGGCCATGTTGGCCGTGACCGCCCTTGACCGGACGCGAAAAACCGAGCTGGACAAAGGCCAGTTCTCCACCCTCGACAACCAGGCGGACACCACCACCGGCACCGTCAAAGCCAAGGCGCGTTTTGACAACGCTGCGGGCGCGCTGTTCCCCAACCAGTTTGTGAACGTGCAGTTGCTGCTGCGCAATGTGCCTGCTGTGGTGGTGCCAGTGACTGCCGTGCGCACAGGCGCCAATGGCGACTATGTGTATGTCATCAATGAAGACCGCACCGTCTCGCTGCGCAAGATCAAACGCGGGCAGGCCACTGTGGGACTGATGGCGATTGCCGAGGGCTTGCAAGAGGGCGAGCGGGTGGTGACAGAAGGCGGCGACCGCCTGCAGGACGGCATGGCCGTGCAACTTCCGGGTGCTGCAGGAACGCCTGGTGCGCGCGGGCCGCGCACGGGCGCCAGCGGCGCGCGCGGCGGGGCATCGGGGCCACGCAGTGGCGCTTCGGCCGCTGGCGAAGGTGGCCAGCGCCGCCAGCGTCCCGTCCAGAACCCTTGAGCACGGGCTGATACAGCATGAGTCCTTCGCGTCCGTTCATTGAAAGACCCGTTGCCACGGCGCTGCTGATGGTGGCCATCGTGCTGGCCGGGCTGGTGGGTTTCCGTTTTCTGCCGTTGTCGGCCTTGCCCGAGGTGGACTACCCGACCATCCAGGTGCAGACCCTGTACCCCGGGGCCAGCCCCGAGGTGATGAGCCGCACCGTGAGTGCGCCGCTGGAGCGCCAGTTTGGGCAGATGTCGGGCCTGGAGCGCATGGCGTCGACCAGCGCCTCGGGTGTCTCCATCATCACGCTGCAGTTTGGCCTGGGGTTGGCGCTGGATGTGGCTGAGCAGGAGGTGCAGGCAGCCATCAACGCGGGCAACTCGCTGCTGCCAGCCGACTTGCCTGCGCCGCCGGTGTACGCCAAGGTCAACCCGGCCGATGCGCCCGTGCTCACGCTGGCCATCAGTTCGGATTCTTTGCCCTTGACCGAGGTGCAAAACCTGGTGAACACGCGCCTGGCGCAAAAAATCAGCCAGGTGGGAGGCGTCGGGCTGGTGTCGCTGGCGGGCGGTCAGCGTCCGGCCATGCGCATTCAAGCGGACACCAAGGCCCTGGCGTCTTATGGCATTGGGCTGGACACGCTGCGCACCGCCATCACCTCCGCCAACGCGAACAGCGCCAAGGGCAGTTTTGATGGCCCCCTGCGCTCTTACACCATCAACGCCAACGACCAATTGTTGACGGTGGATGATTACAAGAACCTCATCGTGTCTTGGCGCAACGGCGCCCCGGTGCGCATGGTGGAGGTGGCCCGCGTGGTGGAAAGCGCCGAGAACAACCGGCTGGGTGCGTGGGCAGGCCGCGCTGCGCCGGGCCGCCCCAAGCAAGCGGATACCCCCTCGGGGGGCAGCGAACCACACGAAGTGGGGAGCGTGGGGGCCACAATCTCTCCGGCGATCATCTTGAATGTGCAGCGGCAGCCGGGCGCCAACGTGATTGCCACGGTGGACGACATCAAGAAGCTGCTGCCCGAGCTGCAGGCCGGGTTGCCCGCGTCGCTGAAGGTTGAGGTGCTGTCAGACCGCACCACGGGCATCCGGTCATCTGTGCACCATGTGGAGATGGAACTGGCGCTGGCCGTGTTGATGGTGGTGCTGGTGATCTTCTTCTTCTTGCACAGCGTCCGCGCCACGGTCATCGCCAGCCTGGCGGTGCCCATTTCGCTCATCGGCACCTGCGGCGTCATGTACCTGCTGGGCTACAGCCTCAACAACCTGAGCCTGATGGCGTTGACCATTGCCACGGGTTTTGTGGTGGACGATGCCATCGTGATGATCGAAAACATCGCGCGCTATCTGGAAAAAGGTGAACCCCCCTTCCAGGCGGCGCTCAAGGGCGCCACGCAGATTGGTTTCACGATCATCTCGCTCACGGTGTCGCTGATTGCGGTGCTGATCCCGCTGCTTTTCATGGGTGACGTGGTGGGGCGTTTGTTTCGCGAGTTTGCCGTCACGCTGGCCATCACCATCTTGATCTCTGGGGTCGTGTCGCTCACGCTGGTGCCCATGATGGCCGCGCGCTGGTTGCGCGCAGAACCCGAGGGTGGACCCAAAGGGGTGGCTGGCAGCATCAATCGCGGCTTTGACCGGGTAATTGCGGGCTATGACCGTTGGTTGACCTGGGTGCTGCGGCACCAGGGCGCCACGATGGTGGTGGCCGTGCTCACGCTGGTGCTGACGGCGTTGTTGTACGTGGTCATCCCCAAGGGCTTGTTCCCCACGCAGGACACAGGGCAGCTGCAGGCGCGCATCGAGGCGTCGCAAGACGTGTCGTATGCGCGCATGAGCGAACTGCAACAGGCGGCAGTGCGCGCCATTTTGCAAGACCCGGATGTGGCATCACTCAGCTCGTTTGTGGGGGTGGATGCCGCCAACAACACCATGCTGAACGCGGGCCGCATGCTCATCAACCTCAAGCCCCAGCGCGACGCACAGGAGACCATCATCGGTCGGCTGCGCGAACGGGTGCAGTCCGTGGCGGGTGTGACGCTGTACCTGCAGCCGACCCAAGACCTGACGATTGATGCAGAGACAGGCCCTACCGAATACCGCGTGTCCATTGGCGGGGTGGATTCCGCGCAGGTGAACGCCTGGACCCACAAGCTCGTGGAGCGGCTCAAGAGCGAGCCCAAGGTGCGCAACGCCACCACCGACGCGGGTGCGCAAGGGTTGTCCGCCTTTGTGGACATTGATCGCAACACGGCGTCGCGCCTGTCTGTCACCGCCAGTTCGGTGGACGACACGCTCTACAGCGCGTTCGGTCAGCGCATTGTGTCCACCATCTTTACCGAAACCAACCAGTACCGCGTGATTCTGGAGGCCCAGCAAGAGGATTTGAATACGCCAGAAGCGTTGGGTACGTTGCAGCTGCGTACAGGCTCGGGCTCGCCTACTCCCTTGTCGGCGGTTGCCACCATCCGTGAGCAGTTGGCGCCATTGCAGATCACGCGGGTGGCGCAGTACCCCGCAGCAACGCTGGGGTTTGACAAGGCAGAGGGCGTTTCGCTGGGCAGCGCGGTGGATGCGATCCGCGCGGCAGCCAAAGAGATTGGGTTGCCACAGGGCCTGTCAATGGAGTTTCTGGGCGCTGCGGGGGCGTACGAAAAATCGCTGTCCAGCCAACTGTGGCTCATCCTTGCGGCCATGGTCTGCGTGTACATCGTGCTGGGGGTGCTGTACGAGAGCTACATCCATCCCGTGACGATTTTGTCGACCCTGCCCTCGGCGGGTGTTGGCGCATTGCTCGCACTCATGGTGTCGGGCAACGACCTGGGGGTGATCGGCATCATCGGGATCATCTTGCTGATTGGCATCGTGAAGAAGAACGCGATCATGATGATCGACTTCGCCATCGACGCGGAGCGCAACCAGAACATGCCGCCACAGCAGGCCATTCACCAGGCGGCGTTGCTGCGGTTCCGCCCCATCCTCATGACTACGTTGGCAGCGCTGTTTGCTGCGCTGCCGCTGATGCTGGGCTGGGGCGACGGCGCAGAGCTGCGTCGCCCACTGGGCTTGGCCATTTTCGGCGGGCTCATCCTGAGCCAGATGCTCACGCTGTTCACCACGCCGGTGATCTACCTCGCGTTTGACCGCCTGGGCCGCCGCTGGACGGGACGGGGCACCGCTGCGGCGCCCGTGCAGCCAGGAGAGGCGCTGTGAATCTTTCGCGCCCTTTTGTCGAGCGGCCTGTAGCCACCGTTCTGCTCACCGTCGGGATCGCGTTGGGGGGCATTGCCGCGTTTTTTGTGCTACCCGTCTCGCCGCTGCCGCAAGTGGACTACCCAGCCATTTCGGTGTCTGCCAGCTTGCCCGGTGCCAGCCCAGAGACCATGGCCACCAGCGTGGCGACACCACTGGAGCGTCGGTTGGGTGTGATTTCGGGGGTCAATGAAATGACCTCGACCAGCTCCAACGGGTCTGCCCGCGTGAGCCTGCAGTTTGACCTGAACCGCAACATCGACGCCGCTGCGCGCGAGGTGCAGGCGGCCATCAACGCCTCGCGCGCAGATCTGCCCGCCACCTTGCGCAGCAACCCCACCTACCGCAAGCGCAACTCCGCGGCATCGCCCGTCATCATCCTGGCGCTGACCTCCAAAACGCGGACGCCGGGAGAAATTTATGACGCGGTGTCCAACGTCGTCAGCCAGCGGTTGTCGCAGGTAGATGGCGTGGGCGAGGTGGAAATCGGCGGGGGCTCGCTGCCCGCCGTGCGGGTGGAGCTTCTGCCTTTCGCGCTCAGCCGCTATGGCATCAGCACCGAAGACGTGCGCGCTGCGATTCAGGCGTCGAACGCCAACCGCCCCAAAGGCGCCATCGAAGGGGATGGCCGCCGATTGCAGATTTACACCCCATCGCCCGCCCGCAAGGCCGCAGAGTACGAATCGCTGGTGATCGCTTGGCGCAATGACGCTGCCGTGCGCCTGGGCGACGTTGCCCGTGTCGTGGACGGCGTGGAAAACCGCCGCACGGTGGGGCTGTTCAACGGCGAGCCCGCCATCATCGTGCTGGTCACGCGCCAGCCGGGCGCCAACATCATCGAAACCGTGGATGCCGTGCGGGCGCTGCTGCCAGACCTTCAGGCGCAACTGCCACAGGACATCGCCGTGGCGGTGGCCTCTGACAGCACCAACACCATCCGCTCGTCCCTGCACGAAATCGAACTGACGCTGATGGTGTCGATTGCCCTCGTGGTGTTGGTGGTGGGGCTGTTTCTGCGCAAGGCGCGGGCCACGGTGATTCCTGCGGTGGCCACCATCGTGTCTCTGCTGGGAACCTTCGGGGTCATGTACTTTCTGGGCTTCAGCCTCAACAACCTGAGTTTGATGGCGCTGACGGTGGCCACGGGATTTGTGGTCGACGACGCCATCGTGGTGCTTGAGAACACCATGCGGCACATTGAAGCGGGCATGGACCGCATGCAGGCGGCCCTGCAAGGCGCGCGTGAGGTGGGTTTTACGGTGCTGTC
>NZ_JBKBTV010000044.1:0-42182 GCF_046291265.1 Acidovorax sp.
ATACGGGTGCAATCTTTACCTTCTTGGCAGCAGTGAGTGAGGGCTTGGCTTATTCGGGGCGTCCATATACGCTCTAAATCCGCCACCTGGCGTCGCACCTGTTTGACGCCAGCCCCGGGTAAACCCCGAATTTCCACCGATCACCGAGGCGTCACAAGGGTGCAACGCGCCGCAGACAGACTCTGGGCAGTACCCGAGCAGGGATCACCCCAATGACGGCCCCTGCTGCATGCGGCACTCTTGCATCCATGGGCTGACGTTTCAGTGCCCAGCGATGTTTTTGCAGGTGTTTGTAAAGCCTGGTGTTCGCAGCGGCTTTGGCAGGCTTTGTGCTTATGAAGCCTTGCAGGGTGCATCCAACGGTGCCCCTGGGCCGGGATTTGCAGGTTATGCGGGTGCTGCAGAGCACGCCGCCATCAGGAGTAACGGATGAAGAAGTTCGCCCCACTGGGTACCTTGGGTACTTTGAGTTCTGGTTTGCTGGTCGCCGTCCTGACCACTGGATGTGCAAGCGTTCCCGCCGAGAAGGTGGCGTTTGGCGAGCGCAGCAACAACATGCAGTTTGCGTGTGGCAATGGCGACAAGGTAGAGATGCAGTTCTTCCCCGAGGAGGGCATGAGCGTGCTGGTGCGCAACGGCTGGACCGTGGGTCTTCCCGAACAAGCCACTGACACCGGCTACGCCTACAGCAACGGCCCCACCACGGTGCGCGGTCAGGGCAACGAGATGACGATCCAGATCGGCTACCTCACCCCCATCTGGTGCCGCGGGCGCCCCATGTTGGTGTCGGGCCGCTGAAGGCCACGCACCTTTTCTCGGATCTTTGGCCGGGTCTTCGGGTCTGCCCCGGTTTTGGCGATAGGAAGCCATCGCCGCTTAGCGGTTGATTGTGAGAATCAAAAAAGATAGCTGCTAGCGCTTGTCCGTCAAGCGCTAGGAGCTTTTTTTATGCCTAAATCGCCAAGCGCCTGCGGCGCGCGGCGTGTCACGGGCTTGTGCCGCAGGTTGCGGGGGCGTGTGCCCTGGCGCCCTGCTGCAGCGTTACGGGTGCCACCAGGTTGGCGCCCGTGGCATCGCGCACCGTCAGCGCCACTTCGCGGGGGGCGGCCGCTGCGTCACTGAACTGCAGGCGCATGACTGCGGGGCTGCGCGTGGTCTGGGGCTGGCCGTTGACGATATCGGTGGTTTCGAGCGTGCCTTCCAGCACCACCACCCCTTGCTCATCCAGCGCCCACGCACCGACGTAGACAAAGCGTTGGCACGGCGCGGTGAACTCCACGCGGTCGTTCTCCAAAACCAGGCTGACACCCTGGCAGTCGTCCACACACGGCGCACCGACGGAAAAACCGGGGCCACCGTAGCCGAAGACGCCGGTAACGGGGCCCGTGCCGGTGCCACCGGTGCCCGGCCCACACGCCGCCAACACCAGCAGCGATACCGAAAGTGCGCACGCCCCAAGAGCGCGCCTAACAAGGTCAGGAAGGGTGGTCATCTTTGTCTGCCGCGTAAAAGTAGCTGCCAAACCGCGCGCGGTGCATGCGCAGGTCGGGGGCGGTGTGTTGCTGGTCGTGGTCGAAACGGGCTTGCGCTTCGGTCATTACCGTTTTGAACGCCTGACGCCAGGCCTTGGCGGCCACCGCGTGCAGGCGCCGGGTGGACTCGTCGCTGAGCTGGTCTACAAAAACGGACTGCTCCAGGTAGTTGTGATCGCCCTGCAGGTTCAGGCTGGCGGCGGCTAGGTGGTCGTGCAGGTTGTCCTGCATCAACTGCGCCATTTCGGCAAAGCCCTGGCGCGGCACAAAGCCGGTGATCAACAGCGCCACCTGTTGCTGGTCGTCCTCTTGCGCCATGCCCAGGCGCAGCAGTTCGTCCAGCACGGCGCGCGGGCGCACGTCGCTGCTGACACTGGTCACCAGCGCATCAAAGGTGGGCCAGTCGCCAGACCGGGGCAGGGGGCGGGGCTGGCCTTCGTCGTCCAGGCAATCGGTCTGGCTCAGCCAACGCGCCACGACCTGGCTGGCCATGTTGAGCGGGGTTTCGCCTTCCACCTCTGCGGCCGCGGGCTCGGCCAGGCGGCCCAAGTTGCGCACATCGCGCCGGTGCACGCCCGACATCAGGCTGACCGCGCTGTCGGTGGGCTTTTTGCCGCTGTCACGTAGCTCGTCGTGGGCGGCGTCCAGAAACACTTTCTTCATCGCCACCGCAAACGCCGGGTACGCCACGCCATTGCGCAGCAGCAGGCGCGCCAGCGGGCGCAACACGTGCAGTGCACAAGCCAGAACGATGGCGGAGCGGGAGGACATGGTCAACAACGGAGAGAGGGGCAGAAACGGGTTGCCATTGTGCTTGGGTTGCCGTCGGCAAATTTGACGTTTTCAAATTGTGTGGGATATTATCCCACCTATCTGCAGCGGGTGTGGCCGTGATAACGCAACACCGGATTGAACGAACGCTTGCGCCCGCCTGGTGCAGATACCTATCTGGAGAAATAAAAATGACGAACTGGGAATCAAGGTTGGGCGTGCGAATGGGCTGGGGTGCGCTGTGCGCCGCTGCGTTTGTGGCAAGTTGCGGTGGTGGCAGTGGCGATGCGGGTGGGCCGCAGACGCCCAACGAGGCGCGCCTGCAGAGCGCGCATTCCGGCGACTTGGTCGGCTACTTCAAGACCAAGGTCGCGCAGCGTGTGGCGGCCGGGCTGCCGGGCACGTCCATCACCGTGCCCACAGTGGGCGGGCTGACCACGGCGGGCTCGGTGGTTGGCAACACGGGCACGCCGCTGGTGGGACCGGTGGTGGAAGAAGACGGTTTGATCAAGGCCGACGGCAGCATGGTGTATGCCCTGCACCGCGGCTACGTTGCCGACGCAGGCAAGGAGCCGCCGCGGTTCTCGGCCATGGCGCGGCTGGCAGACAGCAGCCTGCGCAGCGTAGGTCGCGTGACGCTCGACCCCAAGTTTGTCCCTTACGGCTTTTACGTGGCCGGTGGCGGCACGCGCGCTGCCATCCTGTCGCAGCAAGACCCGTATGCCGACCGGCAGCCCATTGCGACCACCGAGGCCACTGAAAACCCCGCAGACATCACGGTGCTGCCCGAGTACAGCCGCACCTTGTCGGTGGACGTGTTCTCCATCGGCAAGGATGTGGTGCCCGCACAGCTCAAGCAGATGCGCATTGACGGCCTGGTGGTGGGCAGCCGGTTGATAGGCAACACGCTGTACCTCGTCACCACCTGGTCGCCCGACCTCACGCGGTTTTCAGTTGCGGCAGGTGCAACGGCATCGGCTGTGGACGCAGCCCTCAAGGACCTGAAGACGGCGGACATCCTACCCACCTTGCGTGTAGACAGCGGCCAGCCCCAGCCGCTGGTGGCCGAGGCCGATTGCCTGGTGCAGACGGCCAATGCATCGCTGGCGCTGCAGGTCACCACGGTCACTGCCATCGACCTGTCGTCCCCCAGCCTGGCGCGCAGCAGCCGCTGTTTTGCGGGTGGCAGCGAAGGCTTGCACATGGGCGTGGCCAGCGTGTATGTGGCCAGTTCGCGCCAGTATCGCTATGCGGGCGATGTGGCCAACACCGTGTTCCCCACGGGCAGCCGCACCGACATTCACCGCTTTGCGCTGCGCGGTGCGCAGGTGGACTACAGCGCATCGGGCAGCGTGGATGGGCACCTGGGCTGGGACATTGGGCGGCTGCCTGCTCGCATGAACGAATACCAGGGCGACCTGCGCGTGGTGAGCTACACGGGACAGACGGGCCAAAGCGGCACCGCGCCCGTCACCATCCAGTCCAAACCCGTGTCCACCGCCGTGTTGTCAGTGCTGCGTGACAACCCGGGCGACAGCCGTCTCACGCTGCTGTCCAAGCTGCCCATCCGGCAGCGGCTGTCGCCCCTGGGCCAGGGCGGGCAGCAGATCGACACGGTGCACTTTGCGGGCGCGCGGGCTTACGCTGCCACCTTCTTGCAGGCCGACCCGGTGTATGTGCTGGACCTGGGCAACCCCGCCAATCCGTCCATGACGGGAGAGTTTGCGGCGTCGGGCCACAAAGACCATCTGTTCCCCTTGCCCAATGGCTGGCTGCTGGGCATTGGCCAGGACCGAAGCCATGGCGGCACGGCAGACGGCATTCCGCTCGCGCTGTTTGACGTGCGCAACCCTGCCCAGGCACGGCGGGTGGCCACCGACACGCTGGGGCTCGAAGGCAGCACCACGACGCTGGGTGGAGTGCGCCCCGTGCTCAACGTGCTGCAGCAGGGATCGCGCGTGTGGGTTGCCTTCCCGGCGCGCGCCATGCGGGTGTCCGCCATCGTCGGCACGCCGCCCCCGGTGCGGGGTGAACAAGGCGCTGCGCGGTGGGAGGTCAACACCAACACGGGCACGCTCACACAGCGGTCGATGCTGGTGACCAGCAGACTCACCTCGGCGGACCCGTCGGTGCCGGGCTGGAACGGCCAAAACGACCTGTGGAACGAACGCAGCCTGCAGATCGACAACGCGGTCTATCAGCTGTCAGGCGGGCAAACCTTTTACAAGGTGGGCGACTGAGTGAGAGTGAATTTCAAAAATGATAGCTGCCAGCGCTTGATGGATAAGCGCTAGCGGCCATTTTGGCTTGAATTCTGTGCGTCGGAGCCTGCACGCAGCCGCTGCAGCGCGGCCTCGGCTACGTCGATGCGCACGGTGCCCTGCGCCGCGTGGTCGATCTCGTCGCCCACCGCCCCGGGCATCATCGCGATGGTCTGCGCATGCAGAGGGCCATGTGTCCGGTGGTGGCAACCTCGTTCATGGCCGAGAAGTTCTGCGCCAGGCCCACGGCCGGTTTGGGTTCAAAGATCCGTGCGCAGCTTCCAGATCTCGGGGAACAGCACCACGTCCAGCATCTTGCGCAGGTAGCTCACGCCGCCCGTGCCGCCCGTGCCGCGCTTGAAGCCGATCACGCGCTCCACGGTGGTCACATGGCGAAAGCGCCAAAGGCGGAAGGCGTCCTCCAGGTCGGTCAGCTCCTCGCCCAGCTGGTACAGGTCCCAGTGCTCCTTGGGATTGCGGTACACCACCAGCCAGGCCTGTTCCACCGCATCGCTTTCGGCATATGGCAGCGTCCAGTCGCGGTCGGTGTGGCTGGCAGGCACGGGGATGCCGCGGCGCGCCAGCAGGCGCAGGGCTTCGTCGTACAGCGACGGTGCCTCGTAAGCGGCTTGCACTTGGGCCAGCAGGTCGGCGCGGTGCTCGTGGGGCTTGAGCATGGCGCGGTTCTTGTTGCCCAGGGCGAATTCAATGCTGCGGTATTGGTAGCTTTGGAAGCCGCTGGACTGGCCCAGGTACGGGCGCATGGCGGTGTATTCGGGCGGCGTCATGGTGGCCAGAACGTCCCACGCGTGCACCAGCTGCTCCATGATCTTGCTGACGCGCGCCAGCATCTTGAAGGCCATCTGCAGCTCGTCGTTGGCGATGTGCGCAATGGCGGCGCGCAGCTCGTGCAGCATGAGCTTCATCCACAGCTCGCTCGTCTGGTGCTGCACAATGAACAGCATCTCGTCGTGCGCGGGCGACAGCGGCTTTTGCGCGGTGAGGATGGCGTCGAGCTGCAGGTAGTCGCCGTAGCTCATCGACTGGCTGAAGTCGAGCTGGGCGCGCTCTTCGTGCACGATGGATTCGGGCAGGGCGGCGGCCGGCGTGTCACTGGCGGGGATGGTGGTTTGGGAAAAGGGGCACATGGTCAGTCTCCTTGGATACACGTTCGATCCACCAGGGCCGTTCGGGCTGAGCCTGTCGAAGCCTTGCGCAGCGCTTCGACAGGCTCAGCGTGAACGGCTTGGGGTTTGTTTAGATGCCGACTGGCCTCAGGTCACCGCGTGCGTCTGGTTGAACTCGGGCTTTTTCCATTCGCCGTTTTCCAGCACCTGGCGCAGATGCTCCACCGCGTTCCACACATCTTCAAAGCCGATGTACAGCGGGGTGAAGCCAAAGCGCAGGATGTCCTTGTGCGGTCCCTTGCCGCCATCACCCTTGCGGAAGTCGCCGATCACGCCGCGCGCAATCAGCGACTGCACGATGGCATAAGCACCGCTGCCCTCGCCGTTGACGCCTGCGCCTTCATCACGCGTTAAACACACCTGCGAGCCACGTTGTGCGTGGTCACGAGGTGTGGCCAGGCCCAGGCCTTGGCCTGTGCAGCGCTCTTCCACGAGTTTGATGAACAGGTCAGTCAGTGCTAGCGACTTTGTGCGCAGCGCGGCCATGCCGCCCAGGTTTTCTGCGGCGGTGAACACATCCAGCCCGCACTGCAAGGCCGATAGGCTGATGATGGGCTGCGTGCCACACAGGTAGCGCGTGATGCCTGGTGCGGGTTTGTAGTCGGGGGTGAAGGCAAACGGCGCCGCGTGGCCCCACCAGCCAGACAGCGGCTGCCAGAAGCGATTGGCATGGCGCGGGTGCACCCACACAAAGGCCGGTGCGCCGGGGCCGCCGTTCAAATACTTGTAGCCGCAGCCGATCGAGAAGTCGGCGCCCGCACCGTTCAAGTCCACGGGCACGGCGCCTGCGCTGTGCGCCAGGTCCCACACGCACAAGATGCCTTGGGCGTGCGCTGTAGCGGTGATAGCCTCCATGTCGTGCATCGCGCCGGTGCGGTAGTTCACATGCGTCAGCATCAGCACGGCCACGTCGCTGGTCAGCGCGGCGGCAATCTCCTCGGGCTCCACCAACACCAGCTCCAGGCCGCGCTCCTTGCACAGACCTTCGGCGATGTATAGGTCGGTGGGGAAGTTGCTGCGCTCGCTGACGATGCGTTTGCGCGCCGGGTTGTCTTCGCGCGCGATGTTCAGCGCGGCGCTCAGCACCTTGTAGAGGTTGATGGAAGTGCTGTCGGTGCACACCACTTCATCTTTGCTCGCGCCAATCAGCGGGGCCAGCTGGTTACCCAGGCGCTGGGGCAGGTCAAACCAGCTCGCGGTGTTCCAGGATTTGATGAGGTCCGTGCCCCATTCGCGCGCCACCACGTCGGCCACACGCGCTGCGGCGGCCTTGGGCAACACGCCCAGCGAATTGCCGTCAAGGTAGATCACGCCCTCGGGCAGGCTGAAGTGCTCTCGCAGCGGGGCGAGTGGGTCTTGCGCATCGAGGGCGCGGCAGTCTTGGAGGGTTATCGTCATGGCGGTTCAGGTCGGTTACTTCTATTTTGATAGCTGCTAGCGCTTATGGAATAAGCGCTAGAGGCCAAAAAGGCTTGAAATTTTTGTTGTCAGAGTGCTCTGAGCACGGCGCGCACGGGCGATGCATCGGCGGTAGTCAGCTTGAGTGGCAGGGCGATCAGCTCGTAGTCGCCCTCGGGCACGTGGTCGAGCACCAGGTTCTCCAGCACGCGCAGGCCCCGGCGGCGGATCACCTGGTGGCTGTCCAGCGTTTTGCTGTCGGCAGGGTCGATGCTGGCGGTGTCGATGCCCACCAGCAACACGCCCCGGTCGGCCAGGCGTTCAATGGTGTCGGGGGCGTAGGCGGTGAGCTGGCCGTCCCACTGCTCGGGCGCTTGGGCGTAGGTGCGGACCAGTACGCGCTGAGGCAGGGCGTCATCCACTGCGTGGGCTATGTGGTCCCAGGTGATGAGCGGGCCGCATCCGATGGCGTGGATCACGCGGCATGGCCCGAGGAAGGCGTCGAGCGACACGTCACCGATGCTGGCACCGTGCTCGTCGTAGTGCAGCGGCGCATCGGCATGGGCGCCCACATGGGGCGACAGCGTGATGGCACTCACGTTGACCGGGCAACCCGGGCCAATCGTGGCGCACCACTGCTGGCTGTAGGCCGTGTCACCCGGAAACACGGGGCTGCCCGCGTGCACGGGCGGCGAGATGTCCCAGAGCGGGCGGGCGTTGGAAGGGGGGCTTGCTGACATGGGACAAAGTTTGCATGTCCCGGAAAACCCGTGGTGTCGGTTATTTCCAACAGCTCCGTGGTTTTTTGTTGAGGCCTAAAGTAACTGAACACTACTGCTCTATAGCGTTCTGTGCATCGCACGCACCCTGTAGAACCTACGCGGCCGTCGCCAGCGGACGCCGAGCAAGGGCCGCCCCGCAGTGAAGGCGTCGTCCCCCTGGGGGGAAGGCGCGAAGCGGCTCAGGGGGTTAAAAGATCAAGCCTTCGGCCAGCGGTGGCAACCCGTGCCGCAAGCGTGCCCTGTGACAGGCATCGTCCCCCGCCTCGAACTCGCGGCAGGGCGACGGCCGCCACTCGTAGATGCCGCAGGCCGCTTTCTCGCCGATCTTGCCGGTGAGCGCTGCGCAGCGCGCAGGCACGTGGTCCGTGCCGCGCATGCGGCAGGTGGTGCGGGTCACTTCCACGGCCAGGCCGCCCGGCACGGTGCCACCCATCTCTTGCATCTCTTCCACCGCAAAGTCCACACGAAAACTGGCGCAGCAGGCGCCGCAGGTCAGGCAAGGGTGGACGGAGTGGGGCATGGCGGGCGAAGTAGTAAGTGGTTCGCCTGGGTGGACTCAGGCGCTGCGGGGGAGGGGAATCCTAACGAAAAATCCCACGCCTTTGCCGTTGAGCCCATCCCCCACCTGCACCTGCCCGCCCATGCGCCGCACCGCCTGCTGCACGATGGCCAAGCCCAGGCCCGACCCATTGGCCGCATGCCCGGCGCCCCGGTAAAACCGCTCGAACACCCGGCTGCGCTCGGTGACCGGAATGCCCGGCCCATCGTCCTGCACAACAAGGTGCAGCAGGGCGCCATCGTGCCGCAGGCCCACCGCCACGTTGCCGCCAGCCGTGGCGTAGCGCACCGCGTTGTCGATGAGGTTGTGCACGATGGATTCGAACGCGGGCAGGTCCAGCCGCGCGGGCAGGGTGTCGGGCGCGTCCAGCGACAACTCGATCTGCTGCGCCATGGCCTGTGGCGCGGCCTGCGCCAGCGCGGCGCGCAGCCACTGCGCCACGTCCAGGTCGCGCGGGGCAGGGCGCTGCGCTTCGTCCAGCGCGGCCAGGTCCAGCAGCTGCTGCGCCAGGTGCGAGGTGCGGGCGATGGCCTGCTCCAGGTGCGCCTGGGCCTGCGTGCGCTCGTCTTCGCTTTGCGAGCGCGCCATGACATGGGCCTGCGCGGTGATCACGGCCAGCGGCGTGCGTATCTCGTGCGCAGCGTCCTGCACAAACGCGCGTTCGCGCTCGACCTTCTGGCGCATGCGGGCCAGCAGGGTGTCCAGCGATTGTTCCAGCGGCTTGAGTTCGCGGTGGCGGGCATTGAAGCCGACCCGTTCCAGGTCGTCGGTGTTGCGCTGGGCGATGCGGTGGGCGAGTTGCTGCAGCGGGCGCAGACCGTTGCGCACCGAGAGCCAGACGGGCAGCAGCACGAACGGTGCCGCCAGCAGCAGGTACGGAACCAGGTTGCGACCGCTGGATTGCAAGAAGTGCGCATCTGCGCGTTTCATCTCGACGATGCGCAGAGTCCAGCGCGCGTTCTGTCCGGCGTAGACGCGGTATCGCTGACCTTGCACGACGGGCTCCGAAATCAACGACCCGTTGACGTTGAGTTGCTCGGGCAGGGCGATATCCAGGTCCTGAAGACCGGGGGGCGAATAAACGACGTGGCCGGTGGCGCTGTCGCGCAGCTCATGCATCGCCACGCCCGGCAGCAGGCCGTTCTGACGGCGGCGGATGTTGACCCAGCGGTTGGTGGCGGACACCGCCGCCGCAGCCTGCCCCGGGTCGGTGATCGGGGTGAGCGAATCCAGCAGCGCATCGCCGTACTTCAGCAGCCCCGGATCGTTGGTGATGGTGTGCTTGTAGTTGATGAAGTTGTAGCTGAGCAGCACCGCCCACACCAGCACAAACGCCACGGTGACTGAAACCACGCTGCGGCGCACCAGCGTCGGCTCTGCCAGCTTGGTCCAGGTCGTGCGCATGTAGCGTGGAATGGAGATGGGGTGTGTCATGGCTGCAGCAGGTAGCCCACGCCGCGAACAGTGCGGATCAACTCTGCACCAATCTTTCGGCGCAGGTTGGACACATGCACTTCGATGGCGCCAAAGTCCACCGGCTCGCCCAGTGGGTCCAGCCGCTGCGACAGCACGCTTTTGGACACCACCACGCCCGGCTCGCGCGCCAGTTCCAGCAACAGCTGGAATTCGCGGGGCGACAGGTCGAGCGCTGTACCCCCACGCTGCGCGGCATGGCGGCGCGGCTCCACCACCAGATCGCCCAGCACCCAGCGCTCGCTGGCCTGCCGTGCACTGCGGCGCAGCACGGCACGGATGCGCGACATCAGCTCGGCCGTGGCAAAGGGCTTGATCACAAAGTCGTCCGCCCCGCCGTCCAGTCCCGCCAGCCGGTCTTCGACCGCCGAGCGCGCAGTGATCACGATGATGGGCACCTGCCCGCCCTGGCCCGCCTGGTTGCGCCAGCGTGCCAGCAGATCAAAGCCACTGCCGTCGGGCAAGGTCAGGTCCAGCAGCACACAGTCCACCGTGGTGGCGTCCACCGTGGCGGGCGCGTCCACCGCACGGCGCAGCCATTCGCTGGTCAGACCTTCCACCTTCAGCGCGGACTGCAGCGCGCGGCCCAGGTCCAGGTCGTCTTCGATGAGCAGGATGTGCATGGGCCGATTGTGGGGGCGGCGCAAGCGCGGAAAACAGGCAGCAGTCGCCTCTTTGGCTCGCGTTAAGGTCGTGCCATGCACCATGGCGAATGGGAGCAGAAAAGCCAAGAAGGAATAACAGAGGGATGTATGAACGTGAGTGATGGCACTTTGTTGATCGCTTCGGCGCCAGTGGATGGCGTGGTACTGCGCTTGTTTCGTGGGGCTGCAGACTTTCTGGCCATGGCTAATGTGGCCAACGCCAGTTTTGAGGCTGACGGAGTACAGGCGCGGCGCACGGCCGAAGATCTGGAGCGTGACTACGCCGCTTTCACCCGCTGCGATCCCTTGCAGGACTGCGTCGTGGCGGAAATTGATGGCGAGATGGTTGCTTATGGCCGGTGCTGGCGAGTCACCCAGGCAGATGGCTTGACCATGCACGCACACCTCGGCTTCGTGCCGGGGTCTTGGCGGGCGCGTGGTGTTGGGCGCATGTTGCAAACCTGGATGGAGCAGCGCCATCGCACTGTGGCCGAGCATCTGCCGCCAGGCCAGCACGTACACCATGCGTACGTGCAGCAGGGCGAAGATGCGCGCGCCAAACTTCTTGTGGCGTGCGGTTTTAGACCTGTGCGGTACTTCTTCGAAATGCTGCAAACCCGACTGCATTCCGTGCCTGACTTTCCCATGCCCGAAGGGCTGGAGCTGCGGCCTGTGCTGCCGGAGCACTACCGCGCCATCTGGGACGCGCACTACGCCGCGTTTGCGGACCATTGGGGAATGGCTGCGCCTTTGCCCAGGGATTACGACACCTGGCTCGAAAGCTGGGTGTTCCAGCCCGCACGCTGGCAGGTTGCGTGGGATGGCGACGAGGTTGCAGGCCAAGTCCGCACCTTTATCAACGCGGACGCAAACCGCCATTTTTCGCGGGCCAGAGGTTTCACCGAGTACATCAGCGTTGGCCGGAGGTGGCGCGGGCGTGGCCTTGCAAGGGCGTTGATCGCCCGAAGCCTGCGCCTGCTGGCAGAAGAGGGAATGTCAGAGTCGGCGTTGGAAGTGGACAGCGAAAACGAGACCGGAGCCAAACGGGTGTATGCCGACTGCGGGTTCGAGGTGATCAAACGCGGCACGGTTTATCGCAAGGCACTGGAGTTTTGAGTTTCTTTGTGGTCCTGCCCTCTTTTCACATTGATTGGCGACGCGGCGGTGCCTGTCTTTGGCTGCGCTTAAGCCTTCGCCTTGGACAATCTGGCGCAGAGAGGGTGTCTATGAAACCAACAACACACAATTGCCATCGCGTCGCCATCTGGGCGGCGTGCGTGGCATCCGCGGCAGGGAGCGCAGCCTGGGCGCAGGGCATGCCAGAGGGAACGGGCGTCGCCACGCCGCAGCTCGATGGCGTCACGGTCACGGCACGCAGGTCTTTGGAGCAGCGTTTTTTTGCCGCCGGTTCGCTGGTGGTGGTCGACCGCAGTGACATTGAGCAGATGGGCGCGTTCTCGGTGGCCGACGTGCTGCGCCAGTTGCCGGGCGTGCAGGTGACGCCAAGTGCTGACGGCAGCGTGGAGATCCGCATGCGCGGCATGGAGCGCGGCGCCACGCAGTTGCTCATCGACGGTCAGCGCGTGGGCGGCAAGCGCACCCAGCTGCCCATCGACCAACTGCCGCCCGAGCTGATCGAACGCATCGAGGTGGTGCGCGCGCCCAGCGCGGAGTTCTCGGGCGCCACAGGCGGCACGCTCAACATCGTGTTGCGCCAGGCTACGGTGAAGCGCGAAACCACGCTGCGCCTGACCGACAACCACGTGTGGGGCCGGGATGCGGGACAGGCATTCTTCTCGCGCACCGGTCCGCTGGGGACAACGCCCAAGGGCACCGACGAGCCGCGTGAAGCCGAGGCCAGCCAGCCCTGGTCTTACTTTGTCGCCGCGTCTGCAACAGGACTGCTGCTGGGTTCGGACACACACCGCAGCACGCAGCGTGCCGGGGCCGACGTGGCGCAGTCAAACACCAGCGCCCGCTACAAGCGCACCGACTACGCACTGGTGCCGCGCATCAGCGGAAAGCTGGGTGCGGCAGACCAGGTCACGCTGCGGGCAACGCTCAGCAAGGCAGACTTTGGCGGCACAGCCGACAGCGTAGGCAGTGGCGATGGCACCTACGCACTGAACTCGCAGGAGTCGCACCAGTACGACCGGCGTTACCTGCAAGCAGCCGCCGACTGGACGCACCGCTTTGCTGCCAGCAAGCTCGAAACCACGTTCACCGCCAGCCGCGCCAGCGACACCGTGGACCGAAGAGGCGATCTGCTGCGCAACATTGGCGCGGGCGGTGCCGTCGTGACGGACAGCTACAGCTTTGTGGACGACCGGCGCGAGGACGTGTGGAGTCTCAGCAGCAAACTCACCGGCACGGCCGATGCACTGCTGTGGAGCGCCGGGGCGCAGTTGGAAGACCGCAAACTTTTCGTGAGCACCACCGCGAGCGGCGCCCTGCCGGTGAATTCAGGTCTGGACGCCGGGATTCGCCGGTGGGTGGTCTGGGGGCAGAACGAATGGGAGCTGCCCGCCAGCACCACACTGACGCTGGGCCTGCGCGGCGAACGTGTGGAGCTGAACGGCGGAAGCTCTGCAGTGGCGGGCAGCAAGCAGTGGAACATCCTGCAACCATCGCTGCACACCCGCACGCCGCTGTCCGACGACCTGCAGTGGCGCGTGAACCTGGCCCGCGTTACCCAGTTGCCGCGTGTGTGGGACCTGGTGGACCGGGTCATTCCCAGTCAGGGCAGCAATAGCCTGAGCAACCCCGACACCATCGGCAACCCCAACCTGCGCCCGCAGGTGGCGTGGACGCTGGACACAGGCTTTGAGCGGCGCCTTGTCAACGGGCACGCCGGCCTGAACCTGTTTGTGCGGCAGATGAGCGATGTGCTGGCGCCGACGCTGGCATTGAACGGATCGCGATGGTTGGAGCAACGTGCCAACGTGGGCGACGCGATGGTCTGGGGCCTGGAGGCCGATGCGCGCACGGGGCTGGCGTGGTTGGGCCTGGGGCGCGACTGGACCCTGTCGGCCAATGCCAGCCTGCTGCAGTCGCGCATGACCAGCGGGCCCAATGAAGGGCGGCGCATACCCGGGCAGGCACGCTATGTGGCCACGCTGACCGCTGCCAAGCCCATGCCGCGCGGGGGTGGCTGGTATGGCGGTGCCACGTTGACCCTGACAGGGCGTGCCGACCAGGACATCAACGCCACACTCACCGGCCAAAACCGCGCGAGCGCCATGCTGGACTTCTACGTGGGCCAGCTGGTGCGCGGCTTGGGGTATTGGCGGCTGGGTGTGTACAACGTGGGCGACGCGCACTTCCGCCGGGACCGCGTGGATGCCTCGGGCGCGGTGCCGCTGGTCAGCCGCAGCAGCATGCAGTGGACGCCACGCGCGTACCTGACCGTGGGGACGCAGTTTTGATCATGGGGCGGAGCGGCGGTGAAAGCATCCGTCTGCGCGCTCAGGGCGCTGAGTAAGCCAGAAAGGTCAACCTGAAAACAGGAATGAGGTTTCCAGCAGTTTCTGGCCAGCTCGCGGTGCTGGTAGTGACGGCGTCGCTGTGCTGCGCCCTAGCGCCGAGTGCGGTTGCCGCACCGTCTGCCCCGGCAGCGCAGGGCGACTCGGGCGCCGCCACCGTGGATCCCGTTTACACGCGGGCCGCTCTGGTGTCGGTGCAGAAGGAGCCAGACGGCCGATTGCTGGTGCGTTTGAAGCTGCTGCCGCGGGCCAAGATTCCGTTTACCACGCTGGCGTTCGTGGCGGTGGATCGGGCGTGGCTGGCTGGTATTCCAGAAGGCGCCTGGGTCAAGTTCACGGCCCGGTCTGTGGAGGGCGAGAATTTCCTGACCTCCATGCACGTGGTGGAGGAGTGCCGACGGTTTCAACCCTGCGATGAATGAAGCGCCGAACGCGCTTTCCTGAGCCAACGCCTTATTTTGTTTCTGGGCCGTAGAGTCGACCCCCGCTCAGCGCCCCCAGCGCACGGCGCAGGTTCGCGCGCGCCTGCGCTTCATACCGTTGGTAAAACAGGTCCGTGCCGTAGATGCGAGGCCGGTCGAGAAACCCCTGCAGCACCGCACTGCGCCCCGCCACATAGCGCGGCCAGCGCACAAAGAAGTATTCGCGCCGCACGTTCCGCTCGAACTGGCGGTACACCGCATCGCTCTGGCTCAGGATGGCCAGGTCGATATCGACCACCCACTGTGCATCGCCCGCGAGGGGGCCTGGCATGTGGCGGGTGTCCAGAATGTGCTGGTGTACGGTCTGCGCCAGCGTGGCGGACAGGCCCTGGCTGAGCAGGAAACGGCTGGCCCAGTCGGCGCTGCGCGCTTCGTTGTGCTTGCTCCACGGCCAGTAGATGGCGTCGTGGTACCACAGGGCCAGAGCCACAGCGTGCGGATTGTCGAGCGCACCCGGTTTCTGATCCTGCACCATTTGCCAACGCCGCAGGCAGGCCCAGAGGTGGGTGGTGTCGTGGTACGCGCGCGGCCAGCGAGACCAGGCGAGTACCAAGCGTCGCCCTTCCTTGCGCCAAGCCGGTGTATCCCTGCCCAGCGCTTGGCCCAATGTTTGCCAATGCGCCAGCAGTTCGGCGCTATGGGCAGGCTGGCGGCGCCAAGGCATGGATGGGGCTTTGGGGATCAGGCTACCTTGCCAAGCAGCAGATATTCCATGAGCGCCTTCTGCACATGCATCCGGTTCTCGGCTTCATCCCAAACCACCGATTGCGGCCCGTCGATCACATCCGCCTCGACTTCCTCGCCACGGTGCGCAGGCAGGCAGTGCATGAAGAGGGCATCGGGTTTGGCGGCCGCCATCATTTCGGCATCCACACACCAGTCGGCAAACGCCTTCTTGCGCTCTTCGTTCTCGGCCTCGTAGCCCATGCTGGTCCACACGTCGGTAGTGACCAGGTCGGCGCCTTGGCAGGCTTCGAGTGGGTTGCTAAAAAATTGATAGCTATCAGCGCTTATCCCACCTGCGCCAGCGGCCAATTTCTCATCAATTTCATAGCCACGGGGCGTGCTGACGTGTACCTTGAAGCCCAGCAGCGCAGCCGCCTGCAGCCAGGTGTTGGCCATGTTGTTGCCATCACCCACCCAGGCCACTGTCTTGCCCTTGAGGCAATCGGTCAGATGGCCGGTTCCGTCCTTGGAGCCACGGTGTTCGATGAAGGTGAAGATGTCCGCCAGGATCTGGCAGGGGTGGTATTCGTTGGTCAGGCCGTTGATGACAGGCACGCGCGAGTTGGCGGCAAAGTCTTCGATCTTGGTCTGCTCATAGGTGCGGATCATCACCAGGTCCACCATGCGGCTGATGACCTTGGCGCTGTCTTCAATCGGCTCGGCGCGCCCCAGCTGGCTGTCGCCCGTGGTCAGGTGCACGACCGAGCCGCCCAGCTGGTACATGCCCGCCTCAAAGCTCACGCGGGTGCGGGTGCTGGCCTTCTCAAAGATCATGGCCAGGGTGCGGTCGACCAGCGGGTGGTGCTTTTCGTAGGCCTTGAACTTCTTCTTGATGAGCGCGGCACGTTCGAAAAGGTAGCTGTATTCGTCGGCGTTGAGGTCGCTGAACTGCAGGTAATGTTTCATGGGCTTGTGTCTCAGTGCCGGCCGATCATTCGGCCAGGATGGCTTTGACCAGCGGGGTCAGTTTTGCGACGATTTCGTCGGCTTCGGCAGGGGTCAGGATCAGCGGGGGAACCAAACGGATCACGCTGTCGGCGGTGACTGAAAGCAGCAGGCCCGCTTCCGCCGCGCGGCCAATCAGCGCGCCGCAGGGCTTGTTCAGCTCAATACCCAGCATCAGGCCCTGACCGCGGATTTCTTTCACGCCGGGCAGGCTGCCCAGTTCGCGCTGCAGGGCCGCGCGCAGGTGATCTCCCACCGTGGCAGCGTTTTGCAGCAGGCCGTCTTCTTCCATGATGCGGATGGTCTCGACCCCGGCCCGCATGGCCAGCGGGTTGCCACCAAACGTGGTGCCATGGTTACCGGGCTGAAGCACGTTGGCAGCCTTGGGGCCCGCCACCACAGCCCCCACCGGCACGCCAGAACCCAGGCCCTTGGCCAAGGGCATCACATCCGGAACGATGCCCGCCCACTGGTGGGCAAACCACTTACCGGTGCGGCCCATGCCGCACTGCACTTCGTCGATCATCATGAGCCAGCCGCGCTCGTCGCACAGCGTGCGCAGCTGCTGCAGGTACTCAATGCGCATGCCGTTGATGCCGCCTTCGCCTTGGATGGTTTCAAAGAACACTGCCACCACATTGGGGTTGCCTTCGGTCGCCTTTTTGATGGCGTCGATGTCGTTCATGGGCACGCGCACAAACCCTTCGACCAGCGGGCCGAAGCCGTTGTGGATCTTGGGGTTGCCCGTGGCCGACATGGTGGCGATGGAGCGGCCGTGGAAGGCTTTTTCATACACCACGATCTCGGGCTTGGCGATGCCTTTGTCCACGCCGTACTTGCGCGCGATCTTGAGTGCAGCCTCATTGGCCTCCAGGCCCGAGTTGCAAAAGAACACATTGGTCATGCCCGACAGCTCCACCAGCTTGGCGGCAAGCTGCTCTTGCAGCGGCACGTGGTAGTAGTTGGAGGTGTGGATCAGCTTGGTGATCTGGTCTTGCAGCGCGGGCACGAGCTTGGGATGGTTGTGGCCCAGCGTGTTCACCGCGATGCCGCCCAGGCCGTCCAGGTATTCTTTGCCGTTCACGTCCCAGACGCGGCTGCCTTGTCCACGTGCCAGTGCAATCGGCACACGGCCATAGGTGTTCATCACGTGGGGCGAAGCTGCCGGGATGGAAGCGGTCATGCAGAAATCTCCAGACGGTACGGTAATGGGTCGGCTTGTGGCCTGTAAACCCGAAAAAGCGAAGCACGATTCTAGGGGGAGCAGGGTGATCGTCTGTTGACGATTGCGCATCACTGCAATGCAGTGCTCTACCTGAGTTTGGGATCTATGGGTAGCGCGGCATAAGGATTAGGGAGTCAGCTCTTATATAAGAGTTAGAATGTCGCGCTGCGGTGCAGCATGCAGTGATCCTGTGTCTGGCGCGCCCACTACCACTCCAATCCCCGATGGTTTCCCCCTCCTCCAAAGAAGTCTTCATTCAGGGCATTACCCACGACGGGAAAACCTTTCGCCCCAGCGACTGGGCCGAGCGGTTGGCCGGGGTCATGAGCAGTTTCCGCCCGGGTGGGGCACGCCCGGGCAGCCATCTGAGCTATTCACCCTGGTGCATTCCGACCACGCTCAACGGTGTGAAATGCGTGGTGGTGAACCACGATCTGCGCGACCACGAGCCCATGGCCTGGGATTTCGTCATCAACTTTGCGCGCGACAACAACCTGCAGGTGGCCGAAGCCTGCTTGTTGCCGGACGTCCCGCCGCTTCCCAAGCCCTGACAGTTGGATCGGGAAAGGTCTGGCTGGCTGGTGTGCTGCGCGTGCACCACTGGTGCCCGACTCAGTACCGCACGATGAGCCCAACAATGCCCAAAAAGCGGCAATGGCGGCTCCACCCCCGGTAGTTCAATCACCAACTCGCGTTTGAGGGGTGCTGGCCGCTCCTAGCCCAGGATCATGGGGTACCCGGTGTAACCCACGCAATGTCACAAGCCCGTGAAGGGGCCGGAAACGAAAAAACCGCCCGAAGGCGGCTTAGTCGTTTTTCTTTTGCTGGCAGCGCACCCGTTACAAACGGCGAACGGCACATGCCGTTCGGGCTGTTTGCCTGCCGAGGCAGGCGGTGAATGTTTAGGCTGCTGCCAGGGCCAGGGCTTTCACCTTGGCAGACAGACGGCTCTTATCGCGAGCTGCCTTGTTCTTGTGGAAGATGCCCTTGTCAGCCACGGTGTCCACCACGGCTTGCATCTTGGCGAACAGTTCGGTCGCCTTGGTCTTGTCGCCAGCCAGAACAGCCTTTTCGACGTTCTTGACAGCGGTACGGTATTTGGAACGCATGGAGGTGTTCGCAGCGTTCAGCTTGACGTCCTGACGGACGCGCTTGCGGCCGGAGGCCAGGCGGGGGTTCTTCTTCTTTGGTTTAGCGGATGCCATAATTTATTTCCTTGGGGTCTGTGGATGATGCCAGCAAAGCCCGCGATTATAGCCCAGGGTGGGTTACGGGTGCCGCCCCACTCAAAAACCGGAGCGCCGCCATCGCCAGCGCACCCGTGGAACTGGCTCTGCCAGGCCACCGGGTGCGTCCCCCTCGGGGGAAGACGCGAAGCGGCTCAGGGGGAATACACTCCCTGCGGTGTCATTGTTCAAAGCCGCCTCTACCGTCTCCCTGCTGACCCTGGCCTCCCGTGTGACGGGCCTGGTGCGCGATCTGCTCATGGCCTCCATGTTCGGGGCCAACGCCCTGACGGACGCCTTCAACATCGCCTTCCGCATTCCCAACTTTTTTCGCCGCCTGTTCGCTGAGGGCGCCTTCAGCCAGGCTTTTGTGCCGGTGTTGGCCACCACCAAAGCGCAAGAGGGCGAAGAGGTCACGCGCCGCCTGATTGCAGCGGTGGCCACCGTGTTGGCCTGGGTGCTGCTGCTGGCCTGCATTCTGGGCGTGTTCGGCGCGCCGGTGCTGGTCTGGGCCCTGGCCAGCGGCCTGCGCCAAAGCGGCGAGGCCTATGACGCAGCGGTACTGATGACGCGCTGGATGTTCCCCTACATCGGCTTCATGTCGATGGTGGCGCTGTCGGCGGGCATTCTCAACACCTGGAAGCACTTTGCGGTGCCCGCCGTCTCGCCGGTGCTGCTCAACTTGTGCATGATCGCTGCCGCCTGGCTGGGGGCTCCGCAGCTGGAGGCGCGGGGGATCGAGCCCATTTTTGCGATGGCGGGCGGTGTGATGCTGGGCGGTGTGTTGCAACTGGCCGTGCAAGTGCCTGCGCTGGCGCGGCTGGGTCTGCTGCCACGCATCGGCGTGACCTGGGGCGCCATCCGTGCGGCCTGGGCCGAGCCCGGCGTACGGCGCGTGCTGATGCTGATGGGTCCCATCCTGCTGGGCGTGGGCGTGGCGCAGATATCGCTGCTCATCAATACCCAGATCGCCTCCTACCTGGAACCCGGAAGCGTGACCTGGCTTTTTTACGCTGATCGGTTGATGGAGTTTCCGACTGCATTGCTCGGCGTGGCCCTGGGTGTGGTGCTCACCCCGCAGCTCACGGCCGCCAAGGCCGCGGGCGACTCTGAACGTTACTCGGCCATGCTGGACTGGGGCCTGCGCATTGTGGTGCTGCTGTCCGTGCCCTGCGCGGTGGCGCTGCTCACGTTTTCCACGCCCCTGGTGGCCACGTTGTTCCACCATGGCAAGCTGACCGATAACGATGTGGCGCAGATTGCTGTCGCGCTGTCGGGCTACGGCGCCGGTTTGCTCGGCATCGTGGCCATCAAGGTGCTGGCGCCCGGCTACTACGCCAGCCAGGACGTGCGCACACCCGTCAAGATCGCGATCGTGGTGCTGGTCATCACCCAGTTGCTCAACATTGCGCTGGTGCCTTTGATTGAGCACGCGGGCCTGGCGCTGTCGATTGGTCTGGGCGCGCTCATCAACGCCCTGTGGTTGCTGGTGGGTTTGCTGCGGCGCGGCAGCTACCAGCCGCTGCCGGGCTGGGGCAAGTTTGCGCTGCAGGTGGTGGCCGCCAGTGCGCTGTTGGCGGTGTTGCTGGTGTGGGGCGCGCAGCACTTTGATTGGGTGGGAATGAAAGCGCAGACCTGGCAGCGCGTGGGCTTGCTGGCTGCGCTGATGGCCGCCGCCGCGGTGCTTTACTTTGGCGCGCTGTGGGCGTCGGGCCTCAAGTTGCGCAAGATGCTGCGGCGCTGACGTTTCGGGCTTGTCCCTTCAAAGCCGTCAAATGCCCCTTGAAACCGCTCTTCCTGTCGCTTGACGCGGCCGGGCGAGGCACTTACAACCCTGCCATGTCCCTGAGTTATTCCGTACCCACCTCGCTGGAGTACTTTGCATCGCTGGTGCAAAGCGACGATCACTTTCCGCTGCTGGAGGCCGCGGCCAGCCTGGCCCAGGACGAATACCCCGAGCTGGACATGCAACTGCTGCTGGGCGACATGGACCAGCTGCTCGCCCGCATCAAACGCCGCCTGCCTGCCGATGCGCCTGCGCTGCAGCGCTTGCGCACCCTCAACCAGTTCTTTTTTGCCGACCTGGGCTTTGGCGGCAACATCAACAACTACTACGACCCCGAAAACAGCTACCTCAACGCTGTGCTGCGCACGCGCCGGGGCATTCCCATCAGTCTGGCGGTGTTGTGGATGGAGCTGGCTCAGGGACTGGGTCTGCATGCGCGGGGCATTGCGTTCCCGGGGCATTTCATGGTCAAGGTGCTCTTGCCCAAAGGCCAGGTGGTGCTCGACCCGATCTCGGGCCAGTCATTGAGCCGCGAAGAGCTGGCCGAGCGGCTGGAGCCCTACAAGCGCCGCAACGGCCTGGTGGACGATTACGACGTGCCCCTGGGCCTTTACCTGCAGGCCGCCACGCCGCGCGACATCATTGCGCGCATGTTGCGCAACCTGAAAGAAGTGCACCGCACGCAGCAGGACTGGCAGCGGTTAATTGCGGTGCTGGACCGCCTCATCGTGTTGCTGCCCGAGGCCTGGGGCGAGTGGCGCGACCGCGGCCTGGCCCATGCCGAGCGCGGCAATACGGCAGAGGCCGTGGCCGACCTGGAGGCCTATCTGGCCCATGCCGACGATGGGCTTGACATTGACCTGATTGCCGACCGGCTGAGCGCGCTGCGCAGCGCCAACCGGTGAGTCGGGTGGGCCGGATCGACCGGATTGACCGCCCCGCGAGGGCGGTCAACACACCGCGTCAGAACGGCTGATCGGCGGGGTTGAGCTGGGCCAGCTGTCGGCGCAGTTCGGCGTTCTCTGCCGTCAGCTCTGCGATCTGCTGGCGCAGCCGCTGGACCTCATCGCTGTCACCGCTACTGCTCTCGTTTTCGACATCGGCCTGGTCTGCATCCGGCTGATCTTTTGGCGCTTCCTCCCGCGGGGGCTTGCGCTTAAGGTCGCGCACACGCTTGGCGGCCTGCTTCAGCTCCTCTTTGCCTGCGGCCACAGCCGCCACCTGCTCTTCGGCGGGCAAGGTGGCCACGGCGGCGGCCGCGTTGATGGAGATGGTGCCGGACTTCACCGCCGCCACCAGCTCCGGCGCGGCTTGCTTCTGGATCTTTTCGATCATCACCACCTGGCTGCTGCTCAGGCGTGCAGCCTTGGCAATAGCTTCGCGGCTGTTCAACGGGTCGGCGGCGGGCAGGCCTGCGGCGGTTTCTGCGGGGTAGGAGTTGGCGGCGCTCTCGCCCGAAGCACCGGTTGCGTCAGGCGCAGCGACCGCGCGGGCGCGGCGGTCAGCCACGATTTCGCGCTTGCGCAAGGCCAGCACACCGCGCTGGAAGTCCGACACGCTGCGGCGTCCCAGGTGCTGGTCAATCATCCACAGGTGCACGTCTTCCATCGACTGAAAGCGCGGGTTTTGCACGGTCTGAAACGGCAGGCCATGTTTTTGGCAAATGCCATAGCGGTTGTGGCCGTCCACCAGCACGTCGCCCCACAGCACCAGCGCGTCGCGGCAGCCCTCTGTGAGGATGCTGCGCTCCAGGGCCTCGTGCTCGTCGGGGGTCAGGGGTTCGATATAGGCTTTGAGTTCTTCGTTGACGACGATGTTCATGGTGGGCGTGCAGTCGGGGGGCAGGGCAAGGCAAGGGGCGCGATTGTAGACATGCTGGCCACAACCCAGCGCGCATCTTTACCGGTCGCGCGTGCCTCGCAGTGCCAGCCAGCCAGCCACCGCCGTGAATGCCGCTACCACCGCCACGATGATCCAGAACCCGTGGCCGTTGTCCGCCAGCGGCACGCCGCCCACGTTCATGCCAAACAGCCCGGCCAGGATGTTGATGGGCAGGGCCAGCACCGTGACCACCGTCAGCACAAACAGGCTGCGGCTGTTGGCCTCTTGCACGCTGGCAGCAATCTCTTCTTGCAGTAGCTTGATGCGCTCCTGCAGCCCCAGCATGTCGCGCAGCACCACCGAGAACTCCTCGGTCGAATCGCGCAGCTCTTGCGCGTCATCAGCGCCCATCCACGCGGGCGGGTGCTGCAGCAGGCGAAACAAGGCGGCAGGCTCCGGCGCCATCAGGCGCTGCAGGCGCACCAGCAGGCGCCGCAGCACACCCAGCCGCGCGCGCTTGTGGTCCAGCCGCCCGGCCAGCAGCGCGTCTTCGACATCGTCAATGCGCTGCGTCACGCCCCGCACGATGTCCACCAGACCCGAGGCCTGGGTGCGCATCAACTCGGCCAGCAGTGCCACGCTGGAGTTGGGTGCGTTGCCAGCGCGCACGGCCGTGCGCAGCGCATCCACCGACCGCAGCGGGCGGGTGCGCCCCGTCACCATCAAGTGGGGCGCCACGCTGGTCCACAGGGTGGCGATGTCCGACGGCTCAAACGCAAAGTCGAAATGCGCGTCGTTCAGCACGGCGATCAGCGTGTCATCGTCACGCTCAATGCGGGTCGAGACCGAGCGGTCCTTCAGTGCATCAAAAAACGCCTCGGGCAGATCGGCATGCCGCTCCATCCAGCGCACGGCCTGCGCGTGGCTCAGGTTGAAGTGCAACCATAAAAATGTGCGCGGTGTCTGGGGCGGCGCCGAACCCGCGGCGCTTGCGTGCACCACCCGCTGTGCCAGCCACTGCGCGGCTTGCGCAGAATCCACCGTTTGAGGCGCCGCGCCATCTCCATCGGTTAGCAAGTAGCCGCAGATCAGTCCCGCTGAGTCACCGCCGTAGTTCAGGCTGGCGCTCACCGAGGCGAGGGTGGCGGGGGCGTGGGGAGGTCGGTCAGAAGCGGGCACGGGTGGTCAGAATCTGACGGGGCTGTGACGCTGTTGTGACGTTTTGCACAAATGTCACAGTTGTCACGCCGCTGTCACCCACGGGCGCCACCATGGCACATTCTATTTTTTGCCTGGTTTGACGCCCATGTTCCACAACAACGCCCTCGACACCCAGGACCTGATGCAGCGCATCGCCAATGACCTGATCGACAGCTACGACGAAGAGCTGGAGCTGGAGATTGAGGACCGCAATGTGGACGACATCGGCGCGCCGCAGCCCACCGACCGCCTGGCGCGCCAGCAGTATTTCAAAGACCTGTTTCACCTGCAAGGCGAACTCGTCAAGCTGCAGGACTGGGTACAGCACAGTCGGCAGAAGGTGGTGATCTTGTTTGAAGGCCGCGACGCTGCAGGCAAGGGCGGTGTGATCAAACGCATCACCCAGCGCCTGAACCCCCGCGTGGCCCGCGTGGCCGCGCTGCCCGCACCCAACGACCGCGAGCGCACGCAGTGGTACTTTCAGCGTTATGTGGCGCACCTGCCCGCGGCGGGCGAGATGGTGCTGTTTGACCGCAGCTGGTACAACCGCGCGGGCGTCGAGCGCGTGATGGGTTTTTGCAGCGACGACGAGTACGAAGAGTTCTTTCGCACCGTGCCGGACTTCGAGCGGATGCTCGTGCGCTCGGGCATCACGCTTGTCAAATACTGGTTCTCCATCACCGACGAAGAGCAGCACCTGCGGTTCCTCGGCCGCATTCACGACCCGCTCAAGCAGTGGAAACTGAGCCCCATGGACCTGGAAAGCCGTGTGCGCTGGGAGGCTTACACCAAGGCCAAAGAAACGATGCTGGAACGTACGCACATCCCCGAAGCGCCCTGGTGGGTGGTGCAGGCGGTAGACAAGAAAAAAGCGCGCCTGAACTGCATTGCGCACCTGTTGTCGCAACTGCCCTACCAGGATGTGCCGCACCCCGCCGTGGTGCTGCCCGCCCGCGTGCGCAACCCCGAATACCTGCGCCAGCCCGTGCCCGCGAGCATGTACGTGCCTGAGGTGTATTGATCACTGGGCCACGCGGATGTGGTCGTTTTGCTATTGATTAAATAGCTAGTAGCGCTTATCCATAAAGCGCTAGAGGCCAAAAACACTTGATTGGCTACATGCCTTAGATCTGCCCCCAACCGTTCGGGCTGAGCCTGTCGAATCCAGGGCGCTTTTTGCGAACAGCCCTTCGACAGGCTCAGGGCGAATGGTCTATCTGAGGCAGGTACCTCATCAGGCAAAAGCACTCAAAAATCAGCGCTGCACCCGGCGCACCGCCCCGCTCCGCCACGTGGCCTCAGTGCGCCCGCCCCGCGCCGCCTTGCGATGGCGTCCCCCCGCGCCCGAACTGGTGCCACGCCCGGCGCAGCTGGGTGTCCGAACTGAACCCGGCCATCAGCGCCGCCTGCGTCACGTTCTGCCCCGATTGCAGTGCAGCCTCAGCCGTGGCCAGGCGGATGCGGCGCAGGTACGACAGCGGCGCGATACCCGCATGTTCCAGAAACAGCCGCGTCAGGTGTCGGGGCGACGTGTGGGCCACCTCGGCCATGGCGGGCACGTTCCAGTCGGCCTGGGGTTCGCGGCCGACGGCGTCTTGCACGCGGTGCAGGGCGGCATGCAGGTGGTTGCGGTGGTGCAAAAACGGCGACAGCTCGGGGTCGTTGGGCCCCCGGCGCAGGGCCACCACCATGGTTTGCGCGACCTGTGCGGCCACGGCGGGGCCGCAGGTGTCGGCAATGCGGTGCAGCAGCAGGTCGATGCCGGTGGTGACGCCCGCGCTGGTGTGCACCGGGCCATCGGCCACAAACACGCGGTTGGGGGCCACGTCGCATTGCGGGTCCACTTCGGCCAGCTCGTCCAAGTGCTGGTGGTGGGTGGTAGCGCGGCGCCCGGTCAGCAGGCCGGCGTGGGCGGGCGGCCAGCACGGCGCCAGCGCACACGGTCACCAGCTCCAGCTGGCCGGTGGCCAGACGCAGGCCGCGCAGCCAGTGCAGCAGCGCCAGCGCGTCCGGGTTGTTGATGTCAATGCGCTGTCCGGGCAGGCCGACCAGCACCACCCAGGAGGGGCGGGGCAGGGTGGCGGTATCGGGCAGCGGCGCAAGCCCCGTCAGCATCACGCCCACCGAGGTGAGCGACTGCGGTGTGGGGCTGACAAAGTGCAGCACAAACCGCTCGGGCTGGCCCAGCGCGCGCAGGGTCTGGTTGGCAATGCGCAGGGCTTCGGCCGGGCCCGCCCAGTCCAGCAGCAGGCTGTGGGGCAGCAGCGCGAAGTAGATATGGATGGGGTCGGGGCCTTGGCCCAGGGTGGCAGGGGTCATCGCTGCTCGGGTGGCACGCCCCGCAGGCTGGCGGCGAAAGCCGCGTGCGCCGCAACATCCACGGGGCGATGGCGCACCTGGGTGCTGGCCGGATCGTTGCCCAGGTAGTTGCCGTTGCGGCGGTCGTGCGCCGGGCGCACAGGGCGGGGCGCAAAACCGCCGCCGCAGTTGGGGCACACGTTGCCCAGCACCGTGTCCACACAGGTGGCGCAAAAGGTGCATTCAAAGCTGCAGATGCGGGCCTGCAACGAGGCCGGGGGCAGGGCGGTGTTGCAGTGCTCGCAGGTGGGGCGCAGTTCCAGCATGGTGGGCTCCTTAGGGTTACGCGGGTTAGCGGGTTATGAGGGTTGCGTGGTTGGCGTTGAACGTGTCAGCGCCTGTTGCACCGTGCACAGCGTGGCAAAACGGCCCTGCAGCACGGTGGCCGTGCGGGTTTTGATGTCTGCAGCGGTCAGCGTCTGGCCGTCGGGCTGCGCCATGTCCCAGGTCAGCGTGGCGTCGATCACGTAGTCCACTTCCCAGCCCAGGTCTGACGCATGGCGGGTGGTGGTCTCGCAGCATTGTTCGGTGCGGATGCCGCTCACGATGAGGCGTTGAACGCCGTGCTGTGTCAGCCACACGTCCAGCCCGGTGCCCACCAGCGCGCTGTGGCGGGACTTGGTGAACGTGGCCGCCGCGTCAAACGGGGCCAGCCCTTCGAGCGGGCGCACATGGCCGGAGGTTTTGGAAAAAGCGTTCTCGGGCACGTCGGGCCCGTCGCTGTGGAACACCCGCACCACCGGCACGCCGCGCGCGATGCAGCCGTTGATGAGGTCGTTTTGCGCGCTCAGGTAGGCGGGCAGATCCGTGTCGGTGAAGTATGGACGGTGGCGGAACGACTCTTGGACGTCGATCACTATCAGACAAGATTGCATGGGATGGGTCTTTTGGCGGGTGATTGGTGCCGCTTATTTTGATTGGATGCCGCGGCAATGTCCGAACCCTTGCAGACAAGAGTCGATCATTTTCAGCCATAGGTGTGGTGTTTGGTCGAGCGTTTGGTGCATTCCTTAAGTTCAAAGGACTCACTGATGCAAGGTTTTTAAGCCAAATTGGCCTCTAGCGCTTATCCAATAAGCGCTAGCAGCTATAGATTTGATAGTTTTCACGCCCAGGGCCGGAAACTGCTATGGTGGCAAGGGTTTTCCCTATACCTGCTTCGCCCTTACCCCCGCTGACAAAGCTCCCCCCAGCTCCCACCCGCTCCCACCCATCCATGCCGCGCCGTTCCCGTCTGTTCTCGTTGTCTGCGCTGACCCGGGCGTACCAGCGCAACCTCAAGGCGTTTGCACGTGCGACCAAACCCGCGCGGCCCAAGGCCCCGGCCAAGTTGCGGGTGGTGTCGCCCAAGGCGCCCGCGGTGGCGCGCACCAAACCTTCGGTGGGCAAGCCCACGCCGGTCAGCGGTGAATGGCTGGCGGGCCTTGCCCCCGGGCCTGCCGGGGCGCGGCGGTATCAGCTGTACGTCCCCCCCGGGTTAGCGCTCAAGACCGGCGAAAAGCTGCCGCTGCTGGTCATGCTGCACGGCTGCGGGCAGACGGGGCGCGACCTGGCGGCCGTGTCGCGCATGAACCGGCTGGCCGCGCGCCATCGCTTTTTGGTGCTGTACCCCGAGCAAGAGCGCATGGCCAACGCCCACGGCTGCTGGAACTGGTTTGAGCGCCGCAACGGCAAGGCCGAGGCCGAAGCCGCCACGCTGCTGGCCGCGGTTGACCTGGTCGCCCGCAAGCAGCCGGTGGACCTGGCGCGTGTCGCCGTGGCGGGCCTGTCGGCCGGGGCCAGCATGGCCGTGCTGATGGCGGCCCGCTACCCCGAGCGCTTTTGCGCCGTGGCCATGCACTCGGGCGTGGCACCGGGCACGGCCGAATCCGCCGCATCGGCCATGGCCGCCATGCACGGGCGGCGCGAGGCGCAACTGCCCAACACCTTTGCCGAAGGCGCAACTCCCGTGGCGCTGCCGCCCCTGCTGGTGCTGCATGGCGATGCCGATGGGGTGGTATCGGTGCGCAATGCTGCGGCCACCGCCTTGTTGTGGGCGGGCGCACTGGGCGCACGCGCAGGCGCCATTCGCACCTTGCAGCGCGGGCAGCGCCATGCCATGCGGGTGACAGAGTTCAAGACCGGTGGGCGCACCGTGGTGGCGCTGCGCGAGGTGGTGGGTCTGGCCCACGCCTGGAGCGGCGGCACTGCACAGCTGTCCTTCAGCGACCCGGCCGGGCCGGATGCGTCGGCGCTGGTGTGGGCGTTTGTGGTGCGGCAGTTTGCTAAAAAATGAGTCAAATTAGGCTCTAGCGCTTATTGGATAAGCGCTGGAAGCTACTTTTTTGGTAGCAATCTGGCCGCCCCCTGCATCGCAAGAATCGGCACAGGGCAACAGATGATGGGGTGAGCGGCGGGCCCAGCCGCCAGCCCTGCCCCCGCGCCAACCGTGCCGGTGTCAGCGCAACGGGCGCGGCGTGGGCGCAGCGGGCAGGGCGCGCGCACCTGCGTCGCCCCCGTGCCCCGCTTGCAGCTGAAAGGCCGCCACCACCTGCTTGAGTTCGTTCGCCTGCTGCTGCAATGCGGCGGCGGCGGCCGTCGCCTGCTCCACCAGCGCCGCGTTCTGCTGCGTGCCCTGGTCCATCTGCGCCACGGCCTGGTTGATCTGCTCGATGCCATCGGTCTGCTCGCGGCTGGCCTGGCTGATTTCTTCGATCACCGAGGACACACGCTGCACGCTGTCCACCACGTTTTGCATGGTGGCCCCGGCCTCTTGGGCCAGCAGCGCACCGGCTTTCACCTGTTCTGCCGAGTTCCCGATCAGCGCCTTGATCTCCTTGGCTGCCTCGGACGAGCGCTGCGCCAGGCTGCGCACCTCGCTGGCCACCACCGCAAAGCCCCGGCCCTGCTCACCGGCGCGCGCGGCCTCCACGGCGGCGTTCAGCGCCAGGATGTTGGTCTGGAACGCGATGCCCTCAATCACCCCAGTGATGTCCGACACCTTGCGCGACGACGCGTCGATGGAGCCCATGGTCTGCACCACCTTCTCTACCACCGCGCCGCCCTGGCGCGCCACTTCGGACGCCGACTGCGCCAGCACGCTGGCCTGGCGGGCGTTGTCGGCGTTCTGCTTGACGTTGGACGTCATCTCCTCCATCGAGGCAGCGGTCTGCTCCAGCGCGCTGGCCTGCGACTCGGTGCGGCCTGACAGATCGTGGTTGCCCAGGGCGATCTCCTGCGAGGCACTGGCGATGTGCTCGGTGCCGTCGCGCACCCGCTGCACGATGCGGTGCAGGCTGCTCTGCATGGCCTGCATGTCCAGCATCAGGCTCGACTGGTCGCCCTTGCGGGTGGTCACGTCCACCGACAGGTCGCCTTCAGAGATGCTGCGGGCAATGGTGCGGGCATAGCTGGGCTCACCCCCCAGTTGGTGCAGCAGGTTGCGCGAGATCAGCGTGCCCACCACCAGCAGCGCCGCGCCCAGCACCAGCGCGATGGCGCCAAAGCCCAGGGCGCGTTTCCAGATGGCGGAATCCACGGTGTCGATGTACACGCCCGAGCCAATCACCCAACCCCAGGGCGTAAAGCCTTTGACGTACGAGGTTTTCTCCACCGGCGTGTCGCTGCCCGCCTTGGGCCACAGGTAGGGCACAAACCCAGCGCCGCTGGCCTGCACGGTGCGAACGAACTCGACGAACAACTGTTTGCCGTTGGGGTCCTTGTTGGCGGTCAGGTCCTGGCCGTTGAGCTCGGGGCGAATGGGGTGCATCACCATGCGCGGGTGCATGTCGTTGATCCACACGTATTCGTTGCCGCTGTAGCGCACCGCCTGGATGGCCGCCGCCGCGCGCTTGCGGGCCTCGTCGTCGGGCATGCCGCCCTTGGTGCTCAGGTCGTGAAAATGCGTGGCAATGCCGTGCGCGGCCTCCACCACCTGGCGCACGCCGGTCTGGCGCTCTTCCAGGATGAGCTTGCGCTCGGAGACCAGGAACCATCCCGTCATCACTGCGATGCCAAGGATGGCGCTCAACACCAGAAGGGCCAGTTTTTTGGCGATGGTCATCGAGAACCTCTGTCTGCGGCAGAGAGCGCCGCCGTGTCAGGGTACTGCTGGATACAAGCGGCCCAGCTTGGCACAAACCCGCATCGAGGCTTGCTGTGCGGGCAACCATCGGGGATGTGTTGGAGCGCAAAAAAGCCCGGTCGGGCCGGGCTGTGTGGCGGCGCAAAGGCCGCAGGCGCAGTGTGCAGGCGTGGTGCGCAGGCCCGCTACACCAGCCGCGCCGCCACCAGTTCTTTCTTGAGGTAGGCGTAAAACAGTGGCGCTGCCACCAGCCCTGCGGGTCCAAACACGGCTTCGGCCACAAACATCACCGACAGCAGCTCCCACACGCCCATCTGCGTGCGGCGGCCCACCACCTTGGCGTTGATCACGTATTCGGCCTTGTGGATCAGGATCAAAAACCCCAGGCAGGCCGCAGCCGCCAATGGCGACACGGACAGCCCCACGATGGTGATGACCACGTTGCAGATGAGATTGCCCACAATCGGCACCAGCCCCGCCACAAACGTGAAGGTGATGAGCACGGGGGTGTAGGGCAGCTCCAGGCCCCACAGCGGCAGCACAAACAGCAAAAACAGCGCCGTCAACAAGGTGTTGAACGCCGCGATCCAGAACTGTGCCGCCACGATCTGCCGGAACGCCTCGCCAAACAGCGAGATGCGCAGCCGCAATTGCTGCGCCAGCGGGCCGCGCGCCAGCACCGCAGGGCGCACAGCGGCCAGGGCGCCAATCAACAGGCCCACATAGGCAAACAACACGCCCGCGAGCCAGGCGCGCCCGGCCATGGCCAGTGCACCTGCCTTGGCGCCCAGGTAGCTGGCGATGATGCGCTGGATTTCTGCCGCGCCTTCGGGCAGGTGGGAGGCCATGTCCACCGGCAGTTTCAGGCGCAGCTCCAGCACCGTGCGGGCCATGTAGTTCATCAGCTCCTGGTACTGCTGCGGCGCGGTGACGAGGTATCCGCGCGAATGGGTCAAGCCCACGGCCAGCAGCGCCAGCGGCAGCAGCATCACGAGGCCCGCGGCCGCAATCTGCGCGACGCGCAGCCCCGAGACGGACGGATGGCCGCGGCGCTGCAAGCCGCTCAGGCCCTGTGCAAACCAGCGGGTCAGCGCCCGGGTCAGCAGAAATCCCAGGCACACACACAACAAGCCTGGCAGCAGCCCGCGCCACATCACCAGCAGCAGCGCGGCGGCCATCAGCACGTAGCTGGCCACCACAATGCCGTGCGTGCTGTGGCGCGGCGGCAGCGTGGTGGGGGCGGGCTCAGGCGTGTGGTGTATGACGACGGGGGCCGAGGGGGGGCTTTGCGCCATGCGCGGGCGTTCGTGGTGTGGTGATGAGGAGGTGCGGCGGCGGGTCAGGCCACCACTACGGCAGCGCCGTCGCCACGCGGCGCAATCGTGCCGATGGCGTACACCTGCTCGCCCGCGGCGCGCAGCGTGGCGGCCGTGGCGTCGGCATCCGCCGCGCCCACCACCACCACCATGCCAATGCCGTTGTTGAAAGTGCGGTTCATCTCGATGTCGTCGATGCCAGCGGTCTTTTGCAGCCAGGCGAACAGCTCCGTCTGGGGCCAGCTGCCCTTGGTCAGGTGGGCGGCGGTGCCGTCGGGCAGCACGCGGGGAATGTTCTCTAGCAGGCCACCACCGGTGATGTGGGCCAGGGCCTTGATGCCGCCGGGCGAGGTGGCATCGTCCGAATGGGGGTGGGCGGCCAGCGCCGCGAGCACGTTCTTCACGTACAGGCGGGTGGGTTCCATGATGGCTTGCTTGAAGGGTTTCCCGTCCAGCGTGGCGGGCAGGGTGCCCGCAGCCTCGGCACGTTCGATGCACTTGCGCACCAGGCTGAAGCCGTTGGAATGCACGCCATGGCTGGCCAGGCCCAGCACCACGTCACCGGGGGCGACTTCCTTGCCGGTCAGAATCTTCGACTTTTCGACCGCGCCGACTGCAAAACCAGCCAGGTCGTATTCGCCTGCGGGGTACATGCCGGGCATTTCAGCGGTTTCGCCGCCAATCAGCGCACAGCCGCTCAGCTCGCAGCCCTTGGCAATGCCGCCGATCACGGCTGCAGCGGTGTCCACGTCGAGCTTGCCGCACGCAAAGTAGTCCAGAAAGAACAGGGGCTCGGCGCCTTGCACCAGCACGTCGTTCACGCTCATGGCCACCAGGTCGATGCCGACGGTGTCGTGCATGTTCCATTCAAACGCCAGCTTGAGCTTGGTGCCCACGCCGTCGGTGCCGCTCACCAGCACGGGTTCCTTGTAGCGCTTGGGCACTTCAAACAATGCGCCAAACCCGCCAATACCGGCCAGCACGCCTTCGCGCATGGTCTTTTTGGCCAGCGGCTTGATGCGCTCGATCAGGGCGTCGCCCGCATCGATGTCAACGCCAGCGTCTTTGTAGGACAGGGGGGTGGGGGAGGTGGCAGAGGTGCTCATAGGGGTGCTCAAGGCAGAGATGACACGGACCAGCGTGCGCGGCAGACTAAAATTTGCCCAGATTTTACGGGTTGCGCACCCAGTGCCACCCGCTCACCCCTTCTTACCGCCCTGTTTTGCCCCTTAAACCCATGCTGATTCATGCCACCAACCGCTGCAAGGGCCCGCGCGCCTGCAGGCTGCAGCCATGATGAAACAGCTGGCGCTGGACATTGGCCTGGCCACCGGGCCCACGCTGGCCCGGTTTTATGCGGGGCCGAATGAGGCAGCTTTGCAACACTTGCGCCTGGCCGTGGGTCAGGGCAGCAGCCAGGCCACCCGGTCGCCGGTGCCCACGTACCTTTGGGGCGAGGCTGGCAGCGGCAAGTCGCACCTCCTGAACGCCGTGCGCCAGTCGCTGCGCGAACAAGGCTCCAGCGTCGGCTGGCTGGACCCTTCGGTCGCAGAGCCGCCGGATTTCGACGACCACTGGGCTGCCGTCGTCATGGACGACGTGCACCTGTACAGCACCGCCCAGCAGGCCACGGCCTTCAACTGGTTCGTCAACGCCATCAGCCCCGCCAGTGGCAGCCAGCGCTGGGTGCTGGCTGCGGGCAACCTGCCCCCGGCCGACCTGCCCCTGCGCGACGACCTGCGCAGCCGCCTGGGCTGGGGCCACGTGTTCCAGCTACAACTGCTGGGCGAGGCCGAGCGCCGAGCGGTGCTGCGCCAGGAGGCCGACGCGCGCGGCGTGTTCCTGGGCGACGACGTGATGGACTACATGCTCAACCGCTTCTCGCGCGACCTGGGCAGCCTGATGCACCTGCTCGACCAACTCGACGCCTTTGCGCTGCGCACCCAGCGCGCCATCACGATTCCCCTGCTCAAGACGATGCTGGAATCGGAATGATGCCGATCCATGGGCCCCTTTTACTCGTGAACCTGAATGACTTCTGAACCCCGCCGCCTGCGGCTTGCGCTGTTTGACCTGGACCACACGCTGCTGCCGCTCGACTCCGACTACGAGTGGGGCGAGTTCACCATCCGCATCGGCTGGAACGACCCCGTGGAATTCGCGCGCCGCAACGACGCGTTCTATGCCCACTACCAGGCAGGCACGCTGGATGTGCACGACTACGTGCGTTTTGCGACTGAGGCAGTGCGCGCACGCGGCCCCGAGGCGGCGGCGGCCGCCCACCTGCAGTTCATGCGCGATGTGATCACCCCGGCCATCCAGCCCCAGGCGCTGGCCCTCATCCGCCAGCACCAGGCTGCGGGCGACGAGGTGCTGATCGTCACCGCCACCAACGAGTTCGTCACCACCCCCATCGCCCAGGCCTTGGGGGTGCCGCAACTGTTGTCCGTGCAACTGGCGCGCGATGCAAGCGGCTGGTACACCGGCGAGATCGACGGCATTCCCACCATGCGCGAAGGCAAGGTTTTGCGCATGGAGCAATGGCTGGCCGAGCGACAACTGGGCTGGGCCGATGTCGAAAGCACGTTTTACAGCGACTCGATGAACGACGTGCCCTTGCTGGAGAAGGTGAACTACCCGGTGGCCACCAACCCCGACCCGCGCCTGCGCGCGCTGGCCCAGGAGCGCGGCTGGCGCATACTGGACCTGTTTTCGGCCGACGCCGAAACGCCTGCACCACCCGCTGCGTGAGCTCTTTCCAGCCCCCACCAGCCGCCGTTTCGTGCCCGACCCCCTGAAACCTTTCATTCCATGATCAAGAAGTTCTTAGACAAACTGATGGGCAAATCGACGCCTGGCACCTCGGGCGGCAAGCCCCATTTCGGCAAGCGTGAAGAGGTGCCCGCCTCGGTCCACGGTATCAACCCCGAACTGGTGGACCGCCGCGCCGCCGAGGTGGTGGCCACGCTCAAGCAGGCAGGCTTTGAGGCCTATATCGTCGGCGGCGCCGTGCGCGACCTGCTGCTGGGCCTGCGCCCCAAGGACTTTGACGTGGCCACCAACGCCACGCCCGAGCAGGTCAAGGGCCTGTTTCGCCGCGCGTTCATCATCGGCAAGCGTTTTCGCATCGTGCATGTGGTGCACGGCCGGGGCCGCGAGCACGAGGTGATCGAGGTCTCCACCTTCCGCGCCTACCTCGACAACGCCGCTGCGGGCCAGGTCGCGGGCAACGAAAAGACCAGCAAACAACAGCTGTCGGGCATGCAGCACGCCGTGGACGCCAGCGGCCGCGTGCTGCGCGACAACGTCTGGGGCCCGCAGGACGAAGACGCCACGCGCCGCGACTTCACCGTGAACGCCATGTACTACGACCCGGTCAGCCAGATCGTGGTCGACTATCACAAGGGCCTGCAGGACGCCAAGAAGAAGACGCTGCGCATGATTGGCGACCCCGCCACGCGCTACCGCGAAGACCCCGTGCGCATCATCCGCGCCGTGCGGTTTGCCGCCAAGCTCAGTGGCCTGGGTTTCAGCATCGAGGCCAAGACCGCCGCGCCCCTGGTGCAGTCGCAACTGCTGCTGGCCGAGGTGCCCCAAAGCCGCATGTTTGACGAAATGCTCAAGCTGCTGCAAACCGGCCACGCCATTGCCACCATCGAACAGCTGCGCAAGCTGGGCATGGCCAAAGGCATCTACCCGCTGCTGGATGTGGCGGTGGAGCGCGCCGACACGCCGTTTGTCAAAGCCGCCCTGGTCGACACTGACCGCCGCGTGAACGAAGGCAAGCCCGTGGCCCCGAGCTTTTTGCTGGCTTGCGTGTTGTGGGAAGACGTGCGCAATGGCTGGCAAGAGCGCCTGAACCAGCGCCACCACCCGCTGCCTGCGCTGCAGGAGGCCATCGACGAAGTGTTCGACAAGCGCATTGGCGACGTGTCGGGCCGCGGCAAGCTGGCGGCTGACATGCGCGAGATCTGGGTGATGCAGCCCCGCTTTGAAAAGCGCGTGGGCAGCACGCCGTTTGGCATGGTGATGCAGCCGCGTTTTCGGGCCGGTTTCGACTTCATGCGCCTGCGCGCGGATGTGGGCGAGGTGGGCGAAGCCCTGGCCGAATGGTGGCAGGACTTCCAGACCGCTGATGACGAGCGTCGCGAAGACCTGATGGACCAGGCGCGTGAAGAACAGAAAGTGCGCCAAAAGGCCCAGCCGGTGGTCAAGCGTGTGCCCCGCGCCGCGCCTGCCGCCGACCCGCGCGCTTTGCCCCGTGCCGAGGGTGCTGAGGGCGATGCCAACGCGAACGATGGCGACGCCGAGTTTCCGTCAGACGGTGGCGCCCCCAAGAAGCGCCGCCGCCGTCGCCGCAAGCCCGGTGGTGCAGGGGGTGGCGAAGGCGCCGCACCCGCCGCCGCGGGCGATTGACGCACCCCGGCGCAGCGTGGTTGCCCATGCCTGAGTCTCCCGACGCTGAGGGGGGCGTCTCCTCCGTATTCATCGGCTTGGGCGCCAACCTGGGGGACCGCAAAGCCACCCTGCGTAGCGCTCTGGCCGCCATTGGCCAGTTGCCCGGCACGCAGTTGCTGCGCGTGTCACCGCTCTATGGCAGCGCCCCGGTGGATGCGGGCGGGCCAGACTATCTCAACGCCGTGGCCGAACTGGCCACCACGCAGGCGCCACAAGCCCTGCTGCAGGCCCTGCAAACCATCGAACAATCCGCAGGCCGCGAGCGCCCCTACCGCAACGCCCCGCGCACGCTGGACCTCGACATCCTGTGGTTTGGCGGCGAAGTGATCACCACCCCCCACCTCACCGTGCCCCACCCGCGCATGGCAGAACGCGCATTTGTGCTGCGCCCCCTGGCGGACCTGGTGCCCGAGCGCGTGGGTGCAGACCTGCTGCAGGCGGTGGCGTCGCAGGACATCCATCCGCTGGAAGGGCCGAGTTGGGCGGATCGGGTGGATTGAGGGTGATTTGCTCCTGAAAGAGGAGCTGCTAGCGCTTGATGGATAAGCGCTAGAGGCCAAAAACACTCAATATTTAGGCACTCCGGCCGAGCCTTGTGGCAACCCGACAGGCCCCTGGCGTGTGCAGGGTGACCGGGCGGAAAGACTGGACGCTCCTGAATGAGAATCTGCGGCGCTTGCGGGACCACCGCTATCCCGTAGGTCGGGTTAGCGCAGCGTAACCCGACATTCTCGGTGCGCGTCCGATGTTTGTCGGGTGACGCCTTGGCGGGCTAACCCGACCTACGGTGTTACGTGGTGGGTAGATCAAGTGCTCCCGAATTAATAGCTGTTAGCGCTTATTGGATAAGCGCTAGAGGCCAAAAACACTTAAAAATCGTTCCCCGCGCACCGGTTTCACCGGCACCGTTTGAAACCGGCGCGGCCCACCACCAGTGCCCCCGTGCAAGGGCCGCCCCGCCGCACCGGGGGCGTCCCCCTTGGGGGAAGCGGCGCAGCCGCTCAGGGGGTTAGTCGACTTTTGCTCCAGACGCCTTCACCACCTGCTGGTACTTAGCCCGTTCGCTGGCCATGAAGGTGTCGAACTGCTGCGGCGTGCTCGTCACGGGCTCGGCCAACAGCAGGCCGAAGCGGGTCTTGGTTTCAGGCGCGTTCAGGGCGGCCACAAACGCCTTGTTCAGCTTGTCGATCACCGGCTTGGGCGTGGCCGCTGGTGCCACCAGGCCCCACCACGTGTCGATGGCAAATCCCTTGAACGTGGCCGACAGCGGGGGCACGCCGGGCAGCGACGGTGAGGCCTCCAGCGAGGTGACGGCCAGCGCCTTCAGCTTGCCCGCACGGATGTTGGGGGCGGCGGCTGCCAGGTTGTCGATGTTGAAGTCCACCTCGCCGCCCAGCAGGGCCAGTTGCGCGGGGTTGGCGCCACGGTAAGGGATGTGCAGCGCAAAGATGCCTGCGCGCTGCTTGAACATTTCGCCCGCCAGATGGCCCGCGCTGCCGTTGCCGCCGCTGCCGTAGTTGAGCTTGGCGGGGTTGGCCTTGGCATACGCAATCAGGTCGGCCAGGGTGTTGATCTTGAGCTGCTCGGCCTTGGCGGCGTTGATGACCAGCACGTTGGGCACGCGGACCATTTGCGTGATGCCCGCAAAGTCCTTGGCCGCGTCGTACGGCATGCGCGCATACAGCCAGGGGTTGACGGCGTGGGTGGCGGTGGCGGCAATGCCGATGGTCAGGCCGTCGGGTGCGGCCTTGGCGATGGCGTCGGCGCCGATGTTGCCGCCTGCGCCGCCCTTGTTGTCGATGATGACCGTGCCCAGCGAGTCACGCACCCGCTCGGCCAGTGCGCGGGCCGTCACGTCGATGGGGCCGCCCGGTGCGTAGGGCACGATCAGCCGGATGGGCTGGCCGGAGTCCTGTGCAAATGCCACTGACGCAGCAAACGGGGACGAAAAAACCGCTGCAAGAGCGGCGCTGGCGAGGAGGTGGTTTCTGCGGTTCATGGGCGCCATTGTGCAAAAGAATCGTAAGAAAGCTTATGAAACCCTGTCATGGGATGCGAAAAACATCGGCGGGCAGGCCCAGATCTTCGACCAGCATGCCCAGTTCGTGCGACGTGCGGATGTCCAGTTTGAGGAAGATGGCCAGACGGTGGGTGTCCACCGTGCGGGGGTCTATCGGGCGCTCGGGGTCTTGCTGGGCCAGGGCGCGGGCGGCTTCTTTGCTGCTGAGGCCCGTGGCCAGCAGGCGCGCCACGGCCTGCTGGCGCGGGCTCAGGCTGTTCCAGCGCTCCAGCAGTTGGTGGCGGCGCTGGGCGCGCTGCGCCTCGGTTTGCGACAAGGCCGCTGCTTTGGCGACGGCGCTCAGCAGCGTTTGCTCGTTGCAGGGCTTTTCCAGCCAGTCCACCGCCCCGTGTTTGACGGCCGCCACGGCCGACGCCAGCTCGCCGTGGGCCGAGAGGAACACCGTCTTGAGCACCGTCTGCCGCTTGCGCATGTCTTCAAACACCTGCAGGCCGCTCATGCCGTCCATGCGCAGGTCCAGCAGCACGCAGCCGGGCTGGGCCAGGTCAGCCCGGGCCAGAAACTCCGGTCCGCTGCCGTAGGTGTGCGGCTGGTAGCCACCCGCCAGCAGCAGGGCCGCCAGTGAATGGCGCACGCCCTCATCGTCATCCACGATGTGGACGGTGGCGGGCTCGGTTGCATCAGATGGGGCGAGGTGGTCGTCTGTCATGGGGTGGGCGCCTGGGGCAAACGGATTTCAAAGATGGCACCGCCGCCTTCGCGGTTGCGGGCCAGCAGTTCTCCGCCCATGCTCTCCACAATCGAGCGGCAGATGTTGAGGCCCAGACCCAGTCCGTCCGAGCGGGTGGTGAAAAACGGTTCGAACAGCCGCTCGGCGATTTCGGGCGGCAGGCCTGGGCCCCGGTCCAGTACCTGCAGTGATGCCTGGCCTGCGTCGGTCGTGGTGCGCAGCAGCAGCTCTTGGGGGTGTGTGGCAGTGTGCAGGGCCTTGGCTGCAGTCTGCATGGCCTGCATCGCTTGCAGGGCATTCAGCCCCAGGTTGAGCACCACCTGCTCCAGCAGTACGCGGTCTGCGTGCACCTGCAAAGAGGCTTGCGCCAGGTCCAGTCGCACCACCACGCCATGGCGCCGGGCCTCGGCGCGCAGCAGCAAGTCCAGCGATTGGTCCACGGCTGCATTCAGGTCGCAGGGCTCGCGCGCTTCGGGGTGCTGGCGAACCCAGCGGCGGATGCGTCCCACGATGTCGGCGGCGCGCAGTGCCTGGGCCGACAGGGCCGTGAGGCTGTCGTTCAGCAGCTCGGTTTTGCCCTGCGCGGCCAGCGAACGTGCGGCGGCCGCGTAGTTGACCAGCGCTGCCAGCGGCTGGTTCAGTTCGTGCGCCAGGGTGGAGGCCATCTCGCCCACGGTGATCACGCGCTGCACGCGCTGCAACTGGGCTTCGCGCTGCTGCTGCTGTTCTTCGGCGCGCTTTTGCGCGGTGATGTCCACCACCGAACTCATCCAGCCGATGTGTTTGCCGTCACCATCAATGAGCTGGGCTGTGTAGAACATGGTGTACACGTCCGAGCCATTGCGGTGCCGCAGCCGGTTTTCGTTGCCCTGTGGCGCGGCCTTGCCAGCCAGCGCGGTGTCGCTGTCGTTCCAGTGGCGGTCCAGGTCGTCGGGGTGCCAGTAGGGGTAGGGCGGCAGGCAGCCGATGAGTTCATCTGCGCTGTAGCCCACCATGTCGCACATGGCGGCGTTCACGTAGACGATGCGGCCTTCCAGGTCGCGGGCGCGCATGCCCACCAGCAGCGAGTCTTCCATCGACTGTCTGAACGCCTGGGCCTGCTGCAGCGCGTGGGTGCGCTCCAGCACGCGTTGTTCCAGTTCAATGCGGGCCTGGCGGTTTTCTTGCAGGCGGCGCTCGCGCAGTTGCCAGTACAGCGCGCCCAGCACCAGCAGGCCCGAGGCCAGGGTGGCCAGCACCCAGGCTTGCTGCCGGGCCTGGGCCACCACCTTGCTGTCGGCGGTGAGGGTCAGCGTCCAGCCCAGGTCGGGCAGAGGCTCTTCAAACGCCAGATAGTTTTTGCCGCTGCTGGGCAGCTTCAGCTCCACGCCCGGCTGGTCGTCGCGCTGGCGCACTTGCCAAGGCACGGGCTGCGGGGCCCACCGGGCGCCGTACTGCTCGTCGTGCTGCACCTGCAGCACGTCCTGCGCCGACAGCGGTCGGGTGGTCTTGTACAGCCAGGGCGCTACCGATCCGAGAAAAAGGATGCCACGCTCGTCCGCCAGAAACACCGGGTCGCGCAGCTGCGCCCAGGTGTCCACAATGGGCTGCATCTGCACTTTGACAGCCACCACGCCGATGACCTTGCCATCGTCGTAGACGGGGGCCGATGCAAACAGGCCCGGCTCGCCGGTGGTTTTGCCCACGCCGTAAAAACGCCCGGCCAACCCCTGGAGTGCATCGCGAAAATACGGGCGGTTGCTGTAGTTCTGGTCCACAAAACTGCTGGGGGTGTTCCAGTTGCTCGATGCCAGCGTGAGGCCATTGGCATCCATCACATACAGCGTGTCCGATCCCGCGTGGGCGTTCACGGTCTGCAGGTAGGTGTTGGCGGCGTCCCGCACACTGCGGGAGTCCGGGTCGCGCAGCAGGGCCGCCACCAGGGGCTGCTGGGCGGCGGTAAAAGGCAGGTAGCTGTACCGCGTGGCGACCCCGCGCAAGGCCAGCGCCTGCACTTCGCCGGACCGGCGCAGGTTGTCCCATTGGGTGTCTAGCTCGTCGCGGGTAGCCCATTCGCCCGCGCCCAGCACCAGCAGCACCGCCACGCCCAGCACGGCTGCCATGGAGCCGGTGCCGCGCAAGGCAGCGCGCAGGCGGGAAAAGGTGGTGGCGGACTGGGCTGGGGGCGTGCCGCCGTGCGCGGCGTCAGTCACTCTCTCATCCATGGGCATGGCCGGTATGTGGGGCGGGCCCATGGCGGTGCAGCGTCTGCTCAGCCGCCGTGTTTATCAGCTTCAGACGTGAAAGAGTCCGCGTAGAACTCCTCTGCGGGCAGACCGCGGTGGGCGCTGTAGGCGTCGCGTGCCGAGTCCACCACGATGGGCGCACCACAGGCATACACCTGGTGGCCCGAGAGGTCCGCAAAGTCGTCCATCACCGCCTGGTGCACAAAGCCGGTGCGACCTGACCAGCCGTCTTCCGCTGCCGCATCGGACACGACGGGCACGTAGGTCAGGTGCGGCATTTCGGCCACGCGGGCCAGCATCCAGTCGTGCAGATAAAGGTCGCCGGGACGGCGGCCGCCCCAGTAGAGCACTGTGGGTCGCGTGATGCCCTTGAACTGCATGTGCTCAATCAGGGCCTTGATGGGTGCAAAGCCCGTGCCGGAGGCGAGGAACACCATGGGCTTTTCCGAGTCCTCGCGCAAGAAGAAACTGCCAAACGGGCCTTCCACCCGCAGGATTTCCTTTTCCTTCATGGCGCCGAACACATGGTCGGTGAACTTGCCGCCGGGCATGTGGCGGATGTGCAGCTCCACGCCCGGGGCCTCGGTCTGTGTGTGCGGTGCGTTGGCCATCGAATACGCACGGCGGGCGCCGTCGCGCAGGATGAATTCGATGTACTGGCCTGCGTGGTAGCGGAAGGTGTCGGCGGCGGGCAGTTGCAGGCGCACCTGCATCACGTCGTGCGATTTTTTCTCCAGCGTGGACACGCGCACCGGCATCTTCTTGATGGGGTAGGCGCTTTCATCGGTGACCTGGCGCGACTCCAGCACCACATCGGTGAGCGGCTGCGCGCAGCAGGTCAGGACCAGGCCCGCGGCCTCTTCATCGGCGGTGAGCGCCTTGGACTGGTGCTCGGTGTGATGAACTGCGCCGCTGATTTTTTTGCATTTGCAGGACCCGCAGGCGCCGTCTTTGCAGCCGTAGGGCAGGCCCACGCCGCTGCGGATGGCTGCGGCCAGGATGGCTTCGCCCGCATTGGCACTGAAAGCGCGGCCGCTGGGCTGCACGGTGATCTGGAACGCTGCGGGGGTGGCAGCCTCTGCGCTGGTCATGTTGTGGGTATCCTTGGGACGTACATCTTCAAGAACCGAAGGCGTGCGTGTTGGGGCAATGCCCGCCGCGCGCACCGGTTCGTAGCAAACGGATCCGATTTTGCCCTCAAACCAAAACCCCCTCGGCGCTCTGCCAGCGCGCTTTCGCCGTGAACGCCTGCTGATCGTAGGCTGTGGTGATGTCGGTCAACGGGTGCTTCACAACCTGCAGACCGGCCCCGGGGCCGGGCGCATGCGGGTGCTGGCGCTGACCTCCAGTGAGGCCAGGGTGGCCGCGTTGCGCGCTCAGGGCGCCACGCCCTTGGTGGGTAACCTGGACGATGTGGGGACGTTGCGGCGGCTGTCGGGCGTGGCCACGCGCGTGTTGCACCTGGCGCCTCCTCCGGGCGAAGGCGCTGGCGGCAATGCCTGGTGGCGTGAC
>NZ_JBKBTV010000045.1:0-41007 GCF_046291265.1 Acidovorax sp.
GGTGGGGAACTGCCGCCCCAGCAGGCTCACAGAACCCGAAAGGCCCGGCGCGCGCGGCCCCAGCAGCTCGTCGGGGCCCCAGAGCCACAACACCGCGTCCTTGATGACCAGCACCAGTGCAAACGTGGCCAGCAGCTGGAACAGCTCGGGAGCCTTGTAGATACGGCGAAGCAGCACCACCTCGATCAGCGCACCGAGCACGCCAACGATCAGCGCTGCGAGCGGCAATGCCACCCAGAAGCCAAACGCGCCACTCAGACGCTCGACCAGCGAGTACGCGACGTAAATGCCCACCATGAAGAACGAGCCATGGGCAAAGTTCACGATGCGGGTCACGCCAAAGATCAGCGACAGACCCGCCGCCACGAGGAACAGCGACGACGCGCTCGCCAACCCATTGATGAGCTGAACGATGAAACCCGAAAAACTCATGTTCGATAAACCCTCAAGTCATCACCACCCGTGTTGCGCATCACTCGCAGCACATGAAAGAAGCCGGACACGCCCCAGCGAACGCCACCGTGAGTCCGGCTGTGCCAGACCGCCGGTAGCGTCTGCGGGGACCAAGGCGCAGCAGGCGCCTCAGGCCTCAGAGGGAATCAATCCACGCTTCGTGATTTCTTCACGTCGGCGGCGGAGGGCTGGTACTTGGCATCGGCGCCGTCCAGGTACACATAGTCCACCATCACGCCCTTGCCGCCTTCGTTCTTGGTGCGACCAACAAACGCGCCCATGGTGGCCTGGTGGTCTTCAGGCCGGTAGGTGATCTTGCCGAACGGGGTGTCCACTTGCAGGCCCTTGAAGGCGGCGATCAGCTTGTCCGTGTCGGTGCTTTTGGCTTTGGCAATACCGGCCGCAGCCGACTTGATCATGCTGTAACCCACCACCGAACCCAGGCGCGGGTAGTCCTTGAACTTGGCCTGGTACGCCTGCTCGAACGCCTTGTGTGCGGGGGTGTTGATGCCGTACCAGGGATAGCCGGTTACCAACCAGCCGTTGGGTGCTTCGTCTTTCAGAGGGTCCAGGTATTCCGGCTCGCCCGTCAGCACGCTGACCACCTCGGTGCCCTTGAAGAGGCCACGGGTGTTGCCTTCGCGCACGAACTTCGACAAGTCGGCGCCAAACAGCACGTTGAAGATCGCGTCGGGCTTGGCGTCTGCCAAGGCCTGCACCACGCTGCCTGCATCGACGCGGCCCAGTGGCGTGGCTTGTTCGGCCACGAATTCCACGTCAGGCTGAGCGGCCTTGAGCAGTTGTTTGAACGCCGCCACGGCGGACTGGCCGTATTCGTAGTTGGGGTAGACCACCGCCCAGCGCTTTTTCTTCATCTTGGCGGCCTCAGGCACCAGCATGGCGGCCTGCATGTAGGTGCCGGGGCGCAGGCGGAAGGTGTACTGGTTGCCGCCCTGCCAAGTCATCTTGTCGGTCAACGGCTCGCCAGCGAGGAAGAAGAACTTCTTTTGCTTGGCGAAGTCGGCCACGGCCAGGCCGGTGTTCGACAGGAAGGTGCCAGCCAGCACGTCGATCTTCTCGCGCGACACCAACTCTTCGGCCACGCGAACGGCGTCACCGGGGTTGGCGTTGTCGTCGCGCGTGATCAGCTCGATCCTCTTGCCGTTGACGCCGCCCGCAGCGTTGATCTCATCAACCGCCAGCTCCATGCCTTTCTTGTAGGGCTCCAGGAAAGCGGGCTGTGCCTTGTAGCTGTTGACCTCGCCAATCTTGATCACACCCTGGGCAAAAACAGGGGCCAGGGTAAGGGCCAGTGCAGCCGCAGCCGTGGCACGCATGAGGTTTCGTCGCATCGTCATGGGGAGACTCCTGAAAGAGGGGTTGGAGAGAGATCGAACGGGGTTGAGACAGGGCAGGTGTGTGTTGTACGCGCGCAGGGCTCAGCGCAGACCATCCACACCCTGGATTTCGGAGGCCGTCAGGCCGCCGACACGTGGCAACGGCCGCCCGCTGTCGGTCACGACAACGGCCACCACGATTTCATTGGCCCGCGGGGCATCGGCCACGCGCGCTTCCATGGCGTCGAAATGGCTGCGCACGTAGGCGGCATCCTTGTGTCCCAACGGCACGTCGATGGCCGTACCGAGGCCGCCCATCTTTTTGCTGGATGGGACCAGGGCAGCGCCCTTTTCTACAGCCACACGCAGTGGTGCGCCAAGTTTGGGGTGCAGGATGGCGGCGGCGTGTTCCAGCTCGCCCGCCTCGCCCACAATGGCCGCCTTGCCGTAGCTGTGCGCGTCCCCTGGCGAAATGCCCAGCGCCTGAACGCAACGATCACCCAACAGGCCACCCAGCTCTTCACCGATGGCGATGAGCTCATCCAGGTTTTCTACATAGCGGCCAGCGAACGGGTTTTCGATCACGGCCATGGCCAGCGCCTTGCGCACGGGCGGTTGCACGTCACGCCCCATCTCTACGCGGACTTCGTCCGTCTGGACGATGATTTTGCGAATCTTGGCAGGCATTTTGGCTCCTTGAAATCTTGTACTTGTGGCAATGGTGAAAGGGCTGTGGCGGCCTAGCGCAGACCGTTCCACTGGCTGATGTCGGCCGCCTTGAGCCCACCCACGCGGGCATGAATGCGGGAACCGGTGGTCATGGCCAGAATGAACACGATCTCATCTGCGGCGGGGGCGCCTGGCACACGCACCTCCATGGCATCGAAATGGCTACGTACATAACTGGCGTTGATGTGCGTGAGCGGCACATCCAGCGCGGCGCCCGGCCCACCCACCTTTTTTGTGGAGGGCACGATGGAGAGCGCATTGGCAGGCTGCCCCGTCTTCTCTTCCGCCTGGCCTTTTGCATAGGCGTTGCGGTCACCTTTCCAGCCCAGCAGTTCGCGCATGGCATAACCGCCAGGCACATGCCAGAGCGCCCCATGCTCCAGTTCTCCGCCCGCGCCCACAATGGCGCCTTTGCCGTAGGTTTCGATGCGGTCTGCGGGCACCCCCATGGCTTTGAGCAGGCGTTGTGCCATGTCCAGGCCTACGTCCTGCAGAGCCTCCATCATCGGGAGGATGTCCGCCTCATAGCGACCCGCGTAAGGGTTGGTCAGCACCGCGCCGATGGCACCACGCAGCAGCGGCACCTCGGCCACCGGCCCAAATTCGTGCCTAATTTCCTCAAGATGGGTGAAAACGCGTCGTATCTGAATCATTTGGAGACCTGTGCAATTCATTAAGCAAATACTGAACCAACTTCAACTTCTGCCTCATTCTTTTCGCCTGTTGGGGCGTACCCCAGTGCCGCGGGGTCGGCTGTCGCCGCATATTGCCCCTGGCAGGTTAGCAACGCAAACCACAGCAGCCCACCAGCCTTCAATTCTCGCGCCTTGTGCAAGCCGCGCTGCAGCGCAGTTTGTACCTGCGCCAGCGGCAGCGCGAGCACATCGACCGTTACGTGCAGCCCGCCCAGGTCGCTGTCGTCGCGCACCAGCCAGGCGGGCATGCGCGATATGCGCGCGTCTTGCACATTCACGGCATTCGCCACGATGGTTGCCGCAGCGTCTGCCTGGGCCGCAGTGTGGGCCAACACCGTGACACTGTCCGCAATCCCCATCGATTGGCTGCGCCCCCGCCACCCGCTGGTGGCCACGCCCCGCACCGGCATGGTGCTGGTGATGCGAAGTTTGCCGTCCAGCACCAAGCCGTTGTGCTGATGCAGCATGCCAAGCCCCGCAATGTCAGACACCACACCGACTGACGCGGATTGACCGGGCGCCAAGTGCAGCGCGATGTCGCCACCATTGTTCACCCACGCTCGGTCAATACCGTCCCGCACATAGCAGTCCAGAATTTCTTGGGCGACGGCCCCCGCCACCGCCGCCATCGAGGTAATGAAGCCCGAGCGATAGGGCGTACACGCTGCCCACATGCGCTGCGCGACCACTCCGTGCACCGGGCAGACGTCGCCCACCGGGGCACGCAAAGCGGGCAGTTCGCCCACCAACTCTTGCAGCACACTAGTGAATCGATTCCACGCGCGTTCATGGGCATCGGCTACGGCGCCTGCGCTGCCGTCTGCGTGGATCACGAGATCGATGGGGCCGTGCTGAAAGTGCCACCGGTTGTCGGGCAGCCAGTTGCGGCAGGCGTGCATGCTGTGCATTTCTTTAACCCAGCAGCGGCGGACGGCCCAGGGGCCACGGGTTGATCGACGGCAGCGTCAGCCAGCTGCGCGCCTGCGGCGCACCTTCGTTGTGCCAAGCTCCGTTTGTCAGCACGTCTCTGAGGCTGCGTATCTGCTCCATGTGGCCACCCAAAGCCTCGTAATCCGTGCTGCGCATGCTGAACTCGATGGGCGCGACGATGGCGGGGGTGGGCACGGTGCCGAAACTGTTGTCGGGCATGCGCAGTACATCGGCCATGACGGTGATGCCACCACCGGGCCACACGTAGGCTGGCGCACCGCCACAGGTCACGTTGACCAACGCGTTTTTGATCGAACGGGTCAACAGCACCGGGTTTTCGGTAACCCCCGCGCGCAAACTGCCACCTGCCCCGCCCAGAAAGAGCACCGACGACAAAGAGGGCTCACAGTTCTCACCGATGCGCTCCACGATTCGGCGGATCTCATCGGGCATCTGGGTCTCTACCGGCGTCAGTTGCTCATCCAGCACATACCAGCTGGCATGCTCCCCGGTCGTCGAGGTCATGAGCAACCGCAAACCAGGCCATGCCACGTCGGCGTTCCAGCCTTCAATGATGGCGAGCGGGTCCGCAATGTCAGTGCCGCCCCATCCTGTGCCTGGGTTGGCCACCTGAAAGTAGCGCCCAGGGGTGGATTTGCGCCCGTGCATCTGGATGCCCGAAGGCTTCATGTCCAGGCACCGGCCAGCCTGGTGCTCCGTCAGTACGCCCGTGATGTGGTCGTCCACCACCACTACCTCATCGGCGTGGCCGAAGAACTGGCGCGCAAAGATGCCGATGGCCGCCGATCCGCAGCCCACGCGCATGCGCTGCTCTGCGACCCCGTTGACGATGGGCGCGCGACCCGCCTGAATGATCAGCTGCGAACCGCCGTCGATGGTGAACTCGACCGCCTGCTTGTTGCCCAGCAGCTGCATCATCTCGGCGGTGATGCGACCTTCTTTTTTGGCGCCCCCGGTCAGGTGGTGCACACCGCCGAGCGACAGCATTTGCGACCCATATTCTGCGGTGGTCACATGGCCCACCACCTCGCCCTTGCAACGCACATTGGCCTGCTCGGACCCGAGGAATCGGTCCGTGTCGATTTTCACCTTGAAGCTGCAATAGCTGAAGATGCCTTCGGTGACCACCGTCACCATGTCTACGCCATCCACCTGGGAGCCTACGATGAACGGCGCGGGTTTGTAGTCGGGGTACGTGGTGGACGAGCCCACCCCGGTCACAAAGACCGCCTCGGTCAGCAAAAGGTCTCCGGACCATGCGGGAGGATCACCTGCAGCCACAGCACTCGCATTCGCCTCCTCTACACCATCGCTCGGGGCTGCCCGGCCTGCAAATGGCACCAGTGTCGGTTCTCCTGCCTCCAGCGTTTTGCGGAGTAGAACGACGGGATCCACCCGCACCAGCACACCCGCCTGATTGGCATAACGGTCGCAGGCACCCGCGCGGCCCTCCGATATCTGACATAACACGGGACAGGCGTTGCATTCCACCTTGGCGGCATTCATGCGCTCGTTGCGTGGTCGTGCCCGCTCAAGGACCTGCGGCAACTCGGGCATGTCCATGCCCGGAAGTCCATCGGTCTTTGTGTGTTCAGTCATCGTAGGGGCCCGTCCATTGCATCGTTTCAACCGCTTGTACGCTCATTGCATTTTGTGTAGCATTCACTTAACTTAAATGTTGCAATCACTACATTTGACGTCAATGTAGCGCAATCAATCCTGGTCTGCAATAGTGTTTTCGCGCACCCTGAAACAGTGCACAAGGAGCCCCAAAATGACGCACGTTGTCACAGACGCATGCATTCGGTGCAAATACACCGACTGCGTCGATGTATGCCCGGTCGATTGCTTCAAGGAGGGGCCGGAATACCTGGTCATCGACCCAGACGAGTGCATCGATTGCGCGGTGTGTATTCCCGAATGTCCGGCCAATGCCATCTATGCCGACACAGACCTTCCCACCGAGTTTGAATCCTTCCTCGAATTCAACAAAAAGCTGGCTCCGGGCCTGCCCACAATCACCAAAAGAAAGCATCCGCTCCCAGATGCGGAACAATGGAGGGTTGTGAGCCACAAGCTTTCCGGCCTGAATGTGAGCGTTTGACGCTATGCACACCGGACTTTCAGCCAGCTTTTCACCCGTTTTTTCAACTTTGCCGACTAAAAAACCATGAGCGCCTTTCTAGAAGAACGCGTCCTGACCGTCCACCATTGGACCGACCGTCTGTTTTCTTTCACTACTACGCGCGACACTGCTCTGCGCTTTTCCAACGGCCACTTCACGATGATTGGCCTGCGCGGCGAGAACGGCAAGCCCCTGCTGCGCGCCTACAGCATCGTGAGCCCCAACTACGAAGAACACCTGGAGTTCCTCTCCATCAAGGTGCCCGACGGTCCGCTGACCTCGCGCCTGCAGCACATCAAGGTGGGTGACACGATCGTGGTCGGCAAAAAGCCCACGGGCACTCTGCTGATCGACTACCTGCTGCCCGCCAAACGCCTGTACATGTTGTCCACCGGCACCGGTGTGGCCCCGTTTCTCAGCCTGATCCGCGACCCCGAGACCTACGAAAAGTTCGAGGAAGTCATCCTGGTGCATGGGGTTCGCGAAGTGAAGGAGCTGGCCTACCACGACTACATCACGCAAGAGCTGCCCCAGCACGAGTTTCTGGGCGAGACGGTGAGCAAGCAACTCAAGTACTACCCCACCGTGACGCGTGAAGCTTTCAAGCACCAGGGCCGCGTCACAACTGTCATCGAAAACGGTCAGATGGCGAAAGATTTGGGCTTGCCAGCGCTCAACCCGGTGGAAGACCGTGTGATGATCTGCGGCAGCCCTGAGATGCTGCGCGACCTCAAGCACATGATGGAAGAGCGCGGCTTCAAGGAAGGCAACACCACCAAGCCCGGTGACTTTGTGATCGAACGCGCCTTTGCAGAGCAGTGACCCCGGCTGGCCTTGAGGACCTGTTCTGAAAGGCCCGCTCCAACCAACTGGATCCGCCATGTCTGCCACCCCCACCAAAAGCCGCACCGCAGCGACCCGCTCTTCGACTGCCCGCAAAACGGGCGTGCGCGAACAGGCGGCGCAGACCACGCGCGACAACATCCTGAAAGCGGCGACCAAGGTGTTCGCGCGCTATGGCTACGAGGGCGGCAGCGTGGAGAAGATATCGAAGGCCGCCAAGTCCTTCGACCGGATGATCTACTACTACTTCGGTAGCAAGGAAGGCCTCTTCATCGAGGTGCTGGAGGAGATCTACCGGCGCATGAACGACTCCGAAGCAACGCTCGATATTCGGTTGGGCGAACCCATTGAGTCGTTGAAAGCGGTGGTGCGGTTTGTCAGCCAGTACTACCGCAAGCACCCCGAGTTCGTCACGTTGCTCAACACAGAAAACCTGCACAAGGGCAAACACATCTCCAAGTCGCTGCGAGCACGCGAATACTCCTCGCCCGCGGTGTCGGTGATCGAGCAGGTGCTGGCCAGCGGTGTTGCGCAAGGCGTGTTCCGCCCCGACATACGGGCGCGCGACCTGTACCTGCTGATTGCATCGATGGGCTACTTCTACCAGTCCAACCGCTACACACTCTCCGCGTTTCTGGGTGAAGACATCGATCTGCCCGACGCCGTGGCGCATTGGGATGACTTCATGATTGATGTGGTGCTGCGCACCGTGAAGGCAGAGGCAGCGCGCTAGGGCGCTGTCGTGACAGCCAGGGGCCTGAAGCTTCCCCTGGGATGCAGCTCCAGCGCGCTCTGTGGCCCTGCGCTCTCTTCCCGCCATCTCTTTGCGTGCAGGCTGCCGCGTGGTGCCGCCCATGCGGCACACGGCCGTATTTGTTCTGCGTCCAACGCTGCGTAGCGCCTTTGCATATTGCACGACTGCGCCCTCTTATGTAGTATTCCCTACACGAATCGCAACGCGCACGCAGCGCAGTGCACGCCCTTCTTCCACCCGACTGGTACCCCCATGGCAGACATCTCCACCCAGGCCACCTCCGGCAAAGTCGTTATCAAAAACATCGGTCTGCTGCTGTCGGGCGATTTGGACCACCCCATCCTCGACGCCGACACCATCGTGGTGAACGATGGGTTGATCGTGGCCGTGGGCCGCGAGAAGGACTGCGACACCGAACATGCGCGCACCACCATCGACGCCCGCCAGACCTGTGTGGCGCCCGGCCTGATTGACAGCCACGTGCACCCGGTCTTCGGTGATTGGACGCCGCGCCAGAACCAGATCGGCTGGATCGACTCCACCATGAACGGCGGCGTCACCACCATGGTGTCAGCGGGCGAGGTGCACCTGCCCGGCCGTCCAAAGGACATTGTGGGATTGAAGGCCCTGGCCATCACGGCGCAGCGCTCGTTCGACAATTTCCGTCCCGGCGGCGTGAAGGTCATTGCGGGCGCCCCGGTCATCGAGAAAGGCATGATCGAGCAGGACTTCAAGGACCTGGCCGATGCCGGTGTCACACTGCTGGGTGAAGTGGGACTGGGTTCCGTCAAGGCCGGATACGAAGCCAAGCAAATGGTGGACTGGGCGCGCAAACACGGTATCCAGAGCACCATCCACACGGGTGGGCCGTCCATCCCTGGCTCGGGCCTGATCGACAAAGACGTGGTGCTGGAGGCCGACGCCGATGTGATCGGCCACATCAACGGCGGCCATACCTCCCTGCCCTGGAAGCACGTGTGCGAGCTGTGCGAGAAATCATCCCGCGCCATCGAACTGGTGCACAACGGCAACGAGAAAATCGCCATCCAGGCGGCACGCGCGGCCATCGAGCTGAAATGCCCCCACCGCGTGATCCTGGGCACCGACGGGCCCGCCGGATCGGGCGTGCAGCCCCTGGGCATGCTGCGCATGATTGCGCTGATATCGAGCTTTGCCGACATCCCCGCTGAACTGGTTTTTTGCTTTGCCACCGGCAACACCGCCCGCATCCGCAACCTCAATTGCGGCCTGATCGAAGTGGGCCGTGCCGCCGACTTTGTGTTCATGGACCGGGCGCAGCACACTGCAGGCGCCACGCTGCTGGAGAGCGTTCAGTTGGGCGACATTCCCGGCATTGGGATGGTCATGATCGACGGCTTGGTGCGTTGCGGGCGCAGCCGTAATACGCCACCAGCCACCGAGATCCCGGTCGTCCTGTAGACGGCGTCCAGCCTGCTACGGGGTTTGCGGCAACCGTTCTTTCGCAACACGTTCCAGCTCGTCGTGGAAAGCCTGCGCGCAGCTGGCGGAGAACAGCAACACCGCCGACGAGAAGAAAATCCACATCAACAAGACCACCAGCGAGCCTGCGGCGCCATAGGCAGACACCACTGCGGCCGTAGACAGGTACCAAGCCAGCAACTGCTTGCCCACGGTAAACAAGGTGGCGCCCACCACCGCACCGGCCACGATGCAACGCATGGGCGGCTTGGTGCCAACTCCGATGCGCATCAGCCCGACAAACAGCGCCACGGCAAATCCAAACGCCACGGCCTCATTCACGATCTGCATGATCGGTGCCAAAGGGGCGAAGGCGAAGCGCGCACCCGCCCAAACCCCCACCAGATTGATCACGGTAGACATCGCCAACGACACCAGCAGCAAAAAACCAAGCGCCAGCACATACGCCAGGCCGCGCAGCCGCAATGACGCCAGGTGCCACCAGGCGGCGCCCTTCGGAGCTGGGTCTTTGCCGCGCCACAGCTGCCCAAACGCCGACTGCAGTTCCACAAACACCCCGGTGGCCCCCGAAAGCAGCACCACAAAACCAATGATGGATGCCAGCCGCCCCTCAGAGGGCTCCTGCGCACTCTGCAGCGCCTGGCGGATCACGTCAGCCACCTGCTGGCCCATCACCGCTTGCACTTGGCTGATCAGGCTGGACTCCAGGTAGCTGCGGTCCATCCACCAGCCCAGCACGCCCACCAACAAAATCAGCAGGGGCGCCAGGCTCAACATGCCGTAGAAGGACATGGCAGCGCTCATGCGCAAGCCTTCTGCGTCCAGCCACATCTGTGCCGCACGCACAAACGGCATCACCGGGCGCCAGAAAGGCGCGAGAGACTGCACGAGGCGCTGAAGGCCTGAGGGAGGTTTTTGAGATTGTTGAGGCTGTGAGGAATCGGAGGCGTTCATCGCCCAAGCCTAGCGGTGTTGGGCAGATCTGCCCACCCTCCGTCCGCCCTTCAGGAAGTAGGCGGCATCCCACATCCGCGCACAACGATGCCAATGCCCACACACCCCTGCGCCCACCGCGACAACCGTGCCCGGAGGGCGTCGACATAATGCGCGCATGCCATCGCCCCACCGTGCACCCCCATCGCGCGCAGCCGCGCCGCTTGCGGGTGCGGACCGGCATTTTGTGACCGCCCTGGCGCGTGGCCTTGATGTACTGGCGTGTTTTCGTGCAGGCGACAAACTGCTGGGCAACCAAGAGATCGCGCAGCGCTGCCACCTGCCCAAATCCACCGTGTCGCGCCTCACCGCCACCCTGACCCGGCTGGGCTACCTGATTCATGTGGAAGAAAGCGGCAAGTACCGGCTGGGCACAGCCACCCTGTCGCTCGGTAGCGCCATGCTGGTGCGCCTGGACGTGCGCCAGGTGGCGCGCCCGTTGATGCAGGAGCTGGCCGACTTCGCGCGCGCCGAAGTGTCGATGGGCACGCGCGACCGGCTGTCGATGATCTACGTGGAAAACTGCCGCAGCCAAGCCCTGCACACCCTCAGCCTGGACGTGGGTTCGCGCATCTCGCTGGCCACATCTGCAATGGGGCGGGCATGGCTGGCGGCAGCGACAGCAAATGAGCGCAGCGCCGCCCTGGCCCAACTGCAGGCGCGCGACGAGGCGGCGTGGCCGCAGGTGCAACCGGGCATCGACCAGGCCTTGCAGGACTATCGCAACCTGGGGGTCGCCACCTCGTTTGGCGACTGGCAGAAAAACGTGAACGCCATTGCCCGCAGCTTTCAGCCCGGCGGTGGCCTGCCGCCCATGGTCATCAACTGTGGAGGACCCTCTTTCAACGTCACACAAGACGCCCTGCTGACCGACGTGCGCCCGCGTCTCATCGAAATCGTGGCGCGCATCGAAACGGCGCTGTACCGCTGACCCTGGGCGTTACTGAGTGGGCGCGCCATGGAGTGTCCAAAGTGACAGCCTCTACGGCGCTGCCTCGCTAGCATGCGGTTGCATAGAACAACGACCCGCCTACCCAGGAGACAACACACCATGAGCGTCAAACAACTCTTCGATCTCACCGGCCAAGTGGCTTTGGTCACCGGCGGATCTCGCGGGCTGGGCCTGCAGATGGCCGAGGCCCTGGGCGAAATGGGCGCCAAGCTCGCCATCACGGCGCGCAAGGCCGACGAACTGGCCGAAGCCAAGAAACACCTGGAAGGTCTGGGCTACGAGGTGCTGACGGTGGTGAACGACCTGCAAAAGACCGCTGAAATCCCCGGCCTGGTCGACCAGGTGCTGGAGCGTTTTGGCACCATCGACATCCTCGTCAACAACGCGGGCGCCACTTGGGGTGCCAAGGCTGAAGACCATCCTGATGCCGCATGGCACAAGGTGATGGACCTGAACGTGAACGCGCCGTTTTTCCTCTCGCGTGAGGTGGGCAAGCGCTGCATGATTCCCAACGGCAAGGGCAACATCATCGTGACGGCGTCGGTAGCAGGCATCAAAGGCACGCCACCGGGCATGAACACCATCGCCTACAACACCTCCAAGGCGGCGGCCATTCACTTTGCGCGCACGCTGGCTTCGGAATGGGGCCACTATGGCATTCGTGTCAACGCGATCTGCCCCGGCTTTTTCCCGAGCAAGATGGCCAGTGGCCTCATCGAGAAACTGGGGCCTGCGATGATCGAGCGCACTCCGCTGCGCCGCATTGGTGGCGAGGAGGACCTAAAGGGCGCGGTGGTGTTCCTGGCGTCCGATGCGTCGCGGCACATCACCGGCCACGCCATCGTGGTGGATGGTGGGGCGAGTTTGATTTAACCCCCTGAGGCGCTGCGCGCCTTCCCCCAGGGGGACGACGCCCTCGCTGCGGGGCGGCCCTTGCTCGGCGTCCCTGGCGTGGGTTGTGACCGTTGCACTGAGCGCGCCCCAAATCACCGAAGAAAGAGACTCAAGTTCCATGTCTGACCGCCACCTCGCCCACTGGCCTCCCGGCCTGTCGCGCCACCTCACGCTGCCGCAGACGAACCTGTTTCACAATGCGGAGGTGTCGGCCGCGCGGTTTCCGGACAAGCCGTTTCTGGTCTTCTACGACACGCTGGTGACGTTCCGCCAATTTCAGCAGCAGGCCGAGCACATTGCCGGTTTTCTGCAACAGGTGTGTGGTGTGAAGGCGGGCGACCGGGTGCTGCTGTACATGCAGAACAGCCCGCAGTGGATTCTGGCGTTCTACGGCATCTTGCGCGCCAACGCGGTGGTGGTGCCGGTGAACCCGATGAACATGACGGACGAGCTGCGCCACTATGTGCACGACAGCGGCGCCACCGTCGCGTTTGTGCCGCAGGACCTGCATGCGCAGGCGCAGCCGCTGGTGAGCACAGCGGCAGGCGAAGGCGGTCTGCAGCACCTCATTGTTGCGGCCTACAGCGACTACCTGCAGGTGACCACCGACCTGCCTGTGCCTGCATTCGTCTCAGCGCCTCGCCAACCCATCGATGCCCCGGGCGTGACATTGTGGAGCGACATGCTGGCGCAGCAGCGCACTCCCGGCCCGCTGACCGCCGGGCCGGACGACCTGTGCGTGATGCCCTACACCTCGGGCACCACGGGCCACCCCAAGGGCTGCATGCACACCCACCGCAGCGCCATGAGCACGCTGGTGGGCGGGGCGCAGTGGTTCTCGCGCACGCAGGACGCGACCTATCTGGCCGTTCTGCCGCTGTTCCACGTCACCGGCATGTCGGGCAGCATGAACGGGCCGCTGTTTGTGGGCGCCACCGTGGTGGTGCTGCCGCGCTGGGACCGCGACGCCACCGCGCAGCTCATGCAGCGCTACCGCATCAGCATCTGGCAGGCGATATCGACCATGGTGGTGGACTTTCTGGCCAACCCCCGCATTGGCGACTACGACATCAGCAGCCTGCAGGCCATCCGCGGCGGTGGCGCCGCCATGCCCAAGGCGGTGGCGCAGCGCCTGAAGGAGCTGACGGGGCTGGACTATGTGGAGGGCTATGGCATGTCTGAAACCATGGCCGCCACCCACATCAACCCGCCCCACCGCCCCAAGCCGCAGTGCCTGGGCATCCCCGTGTTTGACGTGGATGCGCGCGTGGTGGACCCGGCCACCTTTGCCGAGCTGCCCCCGGGCGAAATAGGCGAGATCGTGGTGCACGGCCCGCAGGTGATGCAAGGCTACTGGAACAACCCACAGGCCACCGCCGACAGCTTCATCACGCTGGACGGCAAGCGCTTTTTGCGCACTGGCGATCTGGCGCAGGTGGACGAAGACGGCTACTTCTTCATGGTAGACCGGCTGAAACGCATGATCAACGCGTCCGGCTACAAGGTTTGGCCCGCCGAGGTCGAAGCCATGATGTACGCCCACCCCGCCATCCAGGAGGTGTGTGTGATTGCCGCGCACGACGAGCGACGGGGCGAAACCGTGAAGGCCCTGGTCGTGCTGCGCGACGCCTTCAAGGGCCAGGTCACCGAGCAGGCCATCATCGACTGGAGCCACGACCACATGGCCGCCTACAAAAGCCCGCGCATCGTGCAGTTTGTGGACAGCCTGCCCAAGTCGGGCACAGGCAAGGTGCAGTGGCGTGAGCTGCAGGAGCAAGAAAAAAAGCAGGCAGCCGCGCGCTAAGGCCCCACGCTTTTTCTTCCCAACCGGTGATCTGCATGAACATTCCCGCCGTCCCCACACCATCGCCCGCAGACCCACCCTATCGCACCGTCGCCGACCAGGTGCGCGACCACGCGCAGGCCCGCCCCGACCAACCCGCGCTGGTGCAAGGCGATGAGGTCATCACCTACAGCCAGCTCGAAGCTCTGATGGATCGCATCGCCTGCGGGCTGCAGCGCGACGGCCTGCAGCCCGGCGATTGCATTGCCCTGTGCGGCGCCAACTCGCCGTGGCAAGCGGCGATGTTCCTGGGCGCCTTGCGCGCGGGCGTGGTGGTGGCGCCCGTGGCGACGAGCAGCACGCCCGCCAGTCTGGCCTCGATGCTGCACGACGCGCAGACGCGCTGGCTGGTGGTGGACGGCACCGCCAACGACGTGCTGCCTGCAGACCGCCTTGCGCAGTGCATCGCACTCACGCCAGACGCGCCTGGCGTGCCCTTGCACGAGTGGCTCCCCGCGCCCGGCAGCAAGCCCACGCCCGTGGATGTTCCACGCGAGGCACCCTTCAACATCATCTATTCATCGGGCACCACCGGCACGCCCAAAGGCATCGTGCAGTCGCACGGCATGCGCTTCTTGCACGTGGTGCGCGGTGCTCGCTATGGATACGGGCCGGGCACCGTCACGCTGCTGGCGACGCCGCTGTATTCCAACACCACGCTGGTGGTGTTCTTCCCCACGCTGGGCTGGGGCGGCACCGTGGTGCTGATGGGCAAGTTCGACGCCACGCAGTACCTCGCGCTGGCGCAGTCGCACCGGGTCACGCACACCATGCTGGTGCCCGTGCAATACCAGCGCATCATGGCGCTGCCGTCCTTTGGCTCGTTTGACCTGTCGGCGTTTGAAGCCAAGTTCTGCACCAGCGCACCGTTCGCCTCAGCGCTCAAGGCCGATGTGCTGGCGCGCTGGCCGGGCCAGCTGATCGAGTTCTATGGCATGACCGAAGGCGGCGGAACCTGCATCCTGGAGGCCCATGCCTACCCCGACAAGCTGCACACAGTGGGGCGCCCGGCCGACGGCCACGACATCCGGTTGATCGACGATGCCGGGGCCGAGGTGCCTGCGGGCGAAACTGGCGAGGTGGTGGGCCACTCCGGCAGCATGATGACCGGCTACCACGGCCAGCCCGCCAAAACACGCGAAGCCGAGTGGTACGCGCCGGATGGCAAGCGCTTCATCCGCACCGGCGATGTCGGCCGCTTTGATGCCGACGGGTTTCTCACATTGCTAGACCGCAAGAAAGACCTCGTCATCTCGGGCGGCTTCAACATCTACCCGAGCGATCTGGAGGCGCTGTTGCGCCAGCACTCCGCCGTGGCCGATGCGGCGGTCATCGGTGTGCCTTCAGCGCAGTGGGGCGAAACCCCGGTGGCCTTTGTGGTGCCACAGCCCGGCGCAGCGGTGTCGGCCAGTGCGCTGATGGAATGGCACAACGCGCAGGTCGGCAAGACGCAACGCCTGGCAGACCTGCAATGGGTCGATGCGCTGCCTCGCAGCGCGATTGGCAAGGTGCTCAAACGGCAACTGCGCGACACCTACACAGGCCCCGCAGCCTGAACAAAAACAACCACCAGGAGACAGCGATGAAAGCCTCTTCCCCCACCCCGACCACACCCGCAGGGCAACACGACGACCACGCGCTTGGCAAGACGTCCATCAACCGCCGTCGCTTCTCGGCAGGGCTGATGGCCGCCGGGGCCGCTGTGGCGGCACCGGCCACCTGGGCGCAGAGCTGGCCCGCCAAGCCGATCCGCATCATCGTCCCCTACACGCCCGGCGGCTTCACCGATGTGACGGCGCGCTTGGTTGCGCAAAAGCTGCAGGAGCGGCTGGGCCAGACGGTGGTCATCGACAACAAACCGGGCGCCAACAGCATCATCGGTGTCGACGCGCTGGCCAAGTCTGCCCCCGACGGCCACACCTTTGCAGTGGTGATCGCCGCCTACGCGGCCAACACCACGCTGTACCCCAAACTGCCCTACGACCCGCGCAAGGACATTGCTGCGGTGTCGCTGATCGGCATCTCGCCGCTGGTGGCGGCCGTGGGCAACGACGCACCTTTCAAGAACGCCGCCGACCTCGTGGCGTTTGCCAAACAAAACCCCGGCAAGGTGAGCTTTGGCTCCAGCGGCAACGGGTCGGCGGCGCACCTGTCGAGCGAGTTGCTCAAGGCGCTCACGCAGACCTACATGGTGCACATCCCCTACCGCGGCGCTGCCCCAGCGCTGACCGACCTGATGGGCGGGCAGATCCAGCTGTTTCTGGACGCCGCGTCGGGCCTGATCCCGCCGGGCAAGGCGGGGCGCGTGCGCCTGATTGGCGTAGCCAGCGACAAGCGCCTGCCCGCCCTGCCCGATGTGCCCACCTTCATCGAACAAGGCATTGCCGGGTTCACCGGCAGCACCTGGGCCGGGCTGCTGGCGCCCGCGGGCACGCCGGCGGCCATCGTCAAGCGTGTGGCCGACGAGGTGGCGGCCATCGTGAAACTTGATGACGTGAAAGCCCGGCTCGATGCCATGGGCACCATTCCAGTGGGCAGCTCACCCGCGGAGTTTGAGAGCTTCATCACCAGCGAGACCGGCAAATGGGGCAAGGTGATCCGGGACGCCAAGGTCACGGTGGACTGAGGGATTCTGCGCGGCAGCAGGCCTCATTTGCACGGGATTTGTTGCTACTCTATTAATAGCTATTGGCGCTTATGGAATAAGCGCTAGAGGCCAAAAACACCAATATTTCCGCTTCAAGCGCCCTGCAGGCCAGCCAAGTAGGTCGGGTTAGCGCAGCGTAACCCGACCTACGAGGCTTCAAAAGCCCAAGCAAACAAAAAGCCCGCTGGATGTCCCAGCGGGCTTTTCTTGGAGTGCCAACAGGGCTCGCGGCCCTGCCCCAATCTGTTTACTTGGCCAGGTCCGTCAGCTTGATTTCCTTCACCTTGCCACCCTCCACCACCGCCACGCGCGTGTTGGCGGTGGAGCCACCGCGTTCGTCCACGCCGTTCATCTCGTGCGGGTTGTGTTCGCTGGGCAGCGACTTGAAGGCCTTGTCCAGCTGCGCGCGGATGGCGGCTGCGTCCGTCGTGCTGCCTGCCAGCTTCATGGCCATGGCCGTGGCGTGCACGGCCGTGTAGTTCAGCGACACCTCCGAGCTGGGGTCGCGGCCAGGGTTGGCTTTGCGGAAGCGCTCGACAAACGCCTTGGTCACGGGCGAGCTGTCTTCCACCACCGGCAGCACGCCGATGGAGCCCTCCAGCGGGCCGTAGCCGCCGGTGATCTTGCCAATCTCGTCCATCTTGGCCTGGTCGATGATCACAAAACCGCCCTTGAAGCCCAGCTCGCGCGCCTGCTTGATCACGAGGCCCGTGGGCTCAGAAGCGCCGCCCACAAACAGCACGTCGGGCTTGGAGGCCAGCACGCGGCTCACGCCGCTGTAGAAGTCGGTGGCGCGGTTGTAAGACATGGGGTTCTCGGCCACCACCTTGCCACCGGCGGCTTCCCAGGCGGGCTTGAACGCGGCTGTCCAGGCCTTGGCGTAATCATGGTCGGCGTTGGCAATGGCCATGTTCTTGCCGTACTTGGTCATCGAATGGTTCACAAACGGCTTGATGTACGACGTGAACTCGGGCGGGATGCGCAGCGTGAGCTTGTTGTTGCGCTCGGTGATCTGCGGCACGCTGGTGTACGACAGCAGCAGCACCTTCTGCGCCTCGTTGGTGGCCATCACCGCAAAGCTGCCGCCCGAATGCGGTACCAGCACGGCGGGCGCCTTGTGTTCTTGCACCAGGCGCTGGGTGTTGATGGCGGTCTCGGACGGGTTGTACTTGTCGTCCAGCGCCACGATTTCGAGCTTGACCTTCTGGCCGCCCACTTCCAGGCCCTTGGCATTGATCTCCGCCACGGCCATTTCCATGCCGCTGAGCACGTTCTTGCCGTACAGCGCGGCACCGCCGCTGAGCGGCCCGGAGTAGCCGATCTTGACGACCTGCTGGGCAAAGGCGCTGTGGCTGGCGCCCAGCAGTGCGGCCACGGCGAAGGCGCTGGCACCGAGTCGAAGAATGGTCTTGCGTTTCGTGATCATGCTGTTTGTCTCCTTGGGGTTGGTCTGCGAAAAGTCGTTGTCTTCGTCTTTGTCCACGGCGCTACGCACCGATGTATGCACGGCGCACTTCGTCGTTGTTCATCAGGCTTTCAGGGTCGCCTTCCATCACGATGCGACCGCTTTCGATCACGTACGCGCGGTGGGCGATCTTGAGCGCGGCAAACGCGTTCTGCTCGGCCAGCAGCACGGTGGTGCCAGCCTGGTTGATGCGCTGAATGACCTCAAACGTCTGCTTGATCACGAGTGGCGCCAGGCCCAGCGAGGGCTCGTCCAGCAGCAGCACCTTGGGCCGGCCCATCATGGCGCGGCCAATGGCCACCATTTGCTGCTGTCCGCCGCTGAGCGAACCGGCGGGGTCGTCCTTCTTCTCGGCCAGGATGGGGAACAGCGCAAACACTTCGTCGAGCACTTTTTTGCTGCCCGCCGTGTCGCCGCGGTGCACATAGGCGCCCAGCATCAGGTTCTTTTGCACCGACATGCCCGGGAACAGCTTGCGCCCCTCGGGGCACTGCACCACGCCGTTGGCCACGATCTGCGAGGGCTTCATGCCGACCAGCTCCTTGTCGCCGTAGCGCACGCTGCCGCCCGCTGCGCGGTGGATGCCACTGATGGTGAGAAAGATGGAGCTTTTGCCCGCACCGTTGGCACCCAGCAGCACCACCAGTTCGCCTTGTTTGGCGTGCAGGCTGACGCCGTTGAGCGCCTGAAAGCTGCCGTATTTGAGCGAGAGGTTGTCAAGCTGGAGCATGTTCGCTCCCCAGGTAGGCGTCGATCACGGCCGGGTTGGCGCGAATCTCGGCGGGAGTGCCTTCGGCAATTTTTTCGCCGTAGTTCAGCACCAGAATCCGGTCGGCCAGGCTCATGATCATGTTCATCTTGTGTTCGATCAGACACACCGTCAGGCCGTTGGCCACCATCTTGCGGATGAGGTTGGCCAGGCCTTGGGTTTCGTCGGGGTTCACGCCGCCTGCGGGCTCGTCCAGCAACACCAGGCGCGGCCCGGTCGACAGCGCCAGCGCAAAAGCCACGCGTTTGCGCTCTTCTTGCGAGATGTCGCCCGCGATGCGGTTCTCCAGGTGCGAAAGGCCCACAAAGTCGAGCGCCTCGCGCGCCTTTTCGCGGCAGATGCGCTCCTCCTCGCGCAAGCGGCTGGAGTTGCGCAGCACATCGAGCAGGCCCGACTGCGTGCGCAGCCGGTGGCCCACGATGAGGTTGTCCAGCACGGTGGCCATGTCAAACAGCGCCGTGGTCTGAAAAGTGCGCGCCACGCCCAGGCGCGCCACCTGGTCGGTGCGCAGCGACGTCACGTCGCGCCCGTCCAGCGTCACCGTGCCCGACGTAGGCCGGTGCGTGCCGCTGATGAGGTTGAAGAACGTGGTCTTGCCCGCACCGTTGGGGCCGATGATGGCGTTGATCTTGCCCGCCTCGATGGTGGTGCTGACGTCGTTGACCGCCGCCAGGCCGCCAAAACGTTTGGTGAGGTGTTCGATCTTAAGCACGGTCACCTCCCGTTGCCGTTGCCGTTGCCGTTGCTGTAGCGGTGGTGGTGCCCGACCGCTGCGGTGCCGTGCGCTGTGCGGCCCGGCGCGCACGCCAGCCCAGGTACGTGCCCACAATGCCGTGGGGCACAAAAATCACCAGCAGCACCAGGATGGGGCCGAACACCAGAAAGCGGTACTCCTGCAAAAACTGCAGGTACTGCGTGAGCCACGGCATGGCCAGCGCCCCCAGCAACGGCCCCAGCAGGGTGCCCAGACCCCCGATGAGCATGTACATGGTCATGTCAAACGTGTGCTCCACCCCCGCCACACCGGGGCCGATGAAGCGCACATACCCCGCATACAAACCACCCGCCAGCCCCGCGTAAAACACCGACAGCATGAACGCCAGCACCTTGTTGCGCATGAGGTTGATGCCCAGCGACTCGGCCAGCTCGTCGCTATTGCGGATCGCCATGAACGTGCGGCCCAGCAGCGAGTTGACGATGCGGCGCATGGCCCACATGCCCACCACCAGCCAGAAGAACGCCAGGTAGTACAGCGCCAGCGGCGTATCAAACGTGATGCCGCCAATGGGCGACGGCGCCGGAATGCCGATGATGCCCACCGTGCCGTGCGTGAGGCTTTCCCACTTCTCGATCACCAGAAACATGATGTAGCCCACGCACAGCGTGAAGATTGAAAAGTAGTGCCCCTTGAGCCTCAGCGACAGAATGCCGATGAAGAACCCCAGCACCGTGGTCACCACACCCGACAGCGCAAACGCCACCCAGAACGGCACCTGGTAATCCACCGTGAGGATGCCCACCGTGTACGCCCCCACGGCCATGAAGCCGCTGTGCGCCAGGTTGAACTGCCCGGTGTAGCCCGTGATGAGGTTGAGCCCAATGGTGGCAATGGCAAAGATATAGGCGGTGCCCATCACCGTGAGGTGGTAGTCATTGCCCGCCATCAGCGGAAACGCCAGCCCCGCCGCAAACAGCAGGGCCCAGCCCCACTTGCCTTCAAGGTATGCCATGTCAGTGCGCTCCCTTGGTGAACAGGCCCTGCGGGCGCACCGACAAAATCGCCACCAGCAGCACAAAGGCGATGATGTCTTTGTAGTCGGTGGAGATGTAGAACGCGCCAAAGCTCTCGGCAAAGCCGATGATCAGCCCGCCGATGATGGCCCCCGGCACGCTGCCCATGCCGCCCAGAATGATGATCACAAACGCCTTGGTGATCACCAGGTGCCCCATGGCCGGGTACACCAGGTTGATAGGCGCGTACAGCGTGGCAGCAATGGCCGCCAGCATGCCCGAGATGGCAAAGGTGAGCATGGCCACGCGGTTGGCGTCGATGCCCACCAGCGATGCGCCATCGCGGTTTTGCGCCATGGCGATGATGGTCGATCCCATCACGGTTTTGGTCAGGAACAGGTGCAGCACCACCATCAGCACAAACGCCGCCGCAATGATGAGCAGCCGCTGCACTGGCGCCGTAACACCCGCCAGGTCGATGATGCCGTTGTAAGGCGTTTGCATGCGATGAAAATCCGCACCCCAGATGGCCTGCGCGCCTGCCTCCAGAAACAGCAGCACACCAATCGCTGCAATCATGGGATGCAGTCCCGAGGCCTTGCGCAGCGGGTGGAACACCAGCCGCTCCGATAGCACCCCGATCATGGCCACCGCAACGGCAGAACCCGCCATGGCCACCCAGTAGTTCCATCCCCAGGCGGCCATCAGGTGCCACGACACAAAGGCCCCCGCCATGTAGAACGCACCGTGCGCAAAGTTGGGCACGTGCAGGATGCCGTACACCAGGGTCAGGCCCAACGCCACCAGGCTGTAGATGCCGCCGAGCGTGAGCCCGTTGAGCACTTGCTGCAGAAACAATTCCATCAGCCGACCCTCCCGGTGCGCCGTGCGCCGCCAGCGCGTGGCACTGGTTGCAGCAGGGCCTGTGGCCGGGTGATTGGGGCGTCCCCGCGGGGGCGTGTCTCCATCGTCTTGCTCCTGGTAGGTTTGCAGACAGGCCACTCATTGGCAGCAGCCCGGCATGCCCCGTGTGCTGGTGTGGCCCGCTGGCCCGGCGCAGGTTGCTGGGTTGCTGGGTTGCTGGGTGGCATGGCGCCATCACATTCAAGGCGTGTTCAGCTTAGTAACGAAGCCCCGCAACCCCAACCTTCAATTCCGCTGTGCAGAACATTTCAGGGTAATCACCCAGCGTTTGGCAGGCGTGCAAGTCATGTGTGCGACTTTGCACAGCCCTTGGCAGACACAGACTGAAACACCTGCCGCCGTATGCCTGTCACGTGCCCGGTTCTGCACTGCAGAATGAAATGCCACCCCAGCCACCCCGCCACCCCTGGAGCCCCATGCCAACGCCCCCATTTGCCAGCCTGCGCACCGCTCTTCAAACCCACGTAGACCAAGGCCTGCTGCCCGGCGCGGTGGCGCTGGTGCACCACCAGGGCCGCACGGTGCTGCACGAGGCCATCGGTGCGCAACACCCAGGTGCCAACGGCCAACCCGGGCCCGCCATGGCCGCCGACACGGTGTTTCGCATTTACTCCATGACCAAGCCCATTGCCTCGCTGGTGGCACTGATGCTGATGGAAGAAGGCCGCCTGCTGCTGTCGCAGCCCGTGTCGCACTACCTGCCCGCCTTTGCAAGCCAGCGGGTTTTCGACGAAACCACCGGCCAGACCGTGCCCGCCCAACGCGAAGCCACCGTGCACGACCTGCTGCGCCACACCGCAGGCCTGAGCTACGCGTGGGAGGCGGGCACCGTGCCCGACGCCTACCGCGCCGCCCGCATCGGATCACGCCGCCAGACCAACGCCGAGTTGGCCACCGCACTGGGCCCGCTGCCGCTGGTGCACCAGCCCGGCAGCCGCTGGGAATACAGCCGCGCCACCGACGTGCTGGGCGCCGTGCTGGAGGTGGTCGAGGGCGAACCCCTGGGCGCCCTTCTGCAGCGCCGCGTGTTCGGCCCGCTGGGCATGCGCGACACCGGGTTTTCAATCCCCCCGCACAGCCAGCATCGTTTGGCCGAGCCCTTTGCACGCGACCCACAGACCGGTGCCGACGTGGCGCTGATTGATGTGTCCGCGCCCCCCGTGTTCGAGTCCGCAGGTGGCGGGCTGGTGTCCACCGCCAGCGACTACGCGCGGTTTCTGCAACTCATGCTGGGGCGCGGCACCGCGCCGGGTCCCGACGGGCCTGTGCGCCTGGTCAGCCGCGCCACGGTGGACTTCATGACCGCCGACCACTTGGGCAGCAACATTGCCGCAGCAGGCGACATCCTGCCCCCCGGCTACGGCTTTGGCCTGGGCGTGGCGGTGCGCAAGGCAGCCGGCCAGGCCACCAGCCCCGCATCGGCGGGCGCCTACAGCTGGAGCGGGCTGGGCGGCACGTTCTTCTTTGTCGACCCGGCGGAAGACCTGTTTGCCATCCTGCTCACGCAGGCGCCCGGACAGCTGCGCTACATGTGCGAGCTGTACCCGGCACTGGTGTACGCCGCACTTTGATCAGCATTCGCGCTTGATCCATCCCAACCGTTCGGGCTGAGCCCTTCGACGGGCTCAGGACAGGCTTGTCGAAGCCTCGCGCGTCGCTTCGACAGGCTCAGCGTGAATGGGTTGGTTGTTTTGAACGCAAATCGGTATGGCAAGCCCCACCGGACAACACAGTGTCATGCGGCGGCTGGCGCCAAAGGCAACCACCGACCCCGGCTTACACTCTGCCTCCAGTCACGGCACGCATGCAGCAGGCCCACCGCCCCACTCGCAGGCCCGTCCACCAGATCTCTTTTTTCTATCTATGCAGATTCGCTGCGCACTGGTCGGCATGCCCGGCTCGGGCAAATCCACCATCGGCCGCCAGCTGGCCCACCGGGCCGGGGTGCCGTTCATTGACCTGGACCACCGGCTGGAGCAAACCATCGGCACCAGCATTCGCAGCTATTTCGAAGCCGAAGGCGAGGCCAGCTTTCGTGACCTGGAAGCGCAGGTGCTGGCGGAAGTGACACAAACGCCCGGCGGCATGGTCCTTTCCACCGGCGGCGGCGCCGTGCTGCGCCCAGAAAACCGCGCGGTGCTGCGCCAGTTTGGCAACGTGTTGTACCTGCGCGCGTCGCCTGAAGAAATCTACCGGCGCGTGAAACACGACAAGACCCGCCCCCTGCTGCAAGGCGGCAACCCCATGGACAAGCTGCGTGAGCTGTATGCAGTGCGCGACGTCCTGTACCGCGAGACAGCGCACTTCGTGATCGAAACTGGGCGGCCGACGGTGAGCACGCTGGTGAACATGGTCATGATGCAGTTGGAGATGGCGGCGGGGGCGCAGGGCGCGCAAACAAGTACCCAGCCATTGCACACGAATGCCCCGAGGTGATTTCCTATCAGCTGCCGGATTTCATCGCGCAATTCTGAACGGCATGAGCTAACGAAGCATGCGCTGCATCGTTAGCCGATAACTTCAGATGTGTGTTTTCGCTGATGGAATGCAATTCAGGCGGAACGGCTGCTGGCTACGGTCACCTGAAGAACTTCGCTTAACTACTTGTAGCGGCAGAGTTGCTCCGGCAACATGGGGAGCAAGAGAAGCGAGGGAACCAGTCATCCGTCTTTCGACGGAGTCGGTTTTCCGTAAGCTTCAGCAGCAAGTATTACGGCATGTAGGTCAAAAAATGCTTCCGTGCTAGGGAATGTCGAGGCATTCCCTGAGAAATCCGAGCAGTTGAGGACAACACCAAATACAAGGGGGGCGAAATGGGGCGACGAAGCGGTTTTGAGGGATTTCTCCGCGCTACGGCGCGCGCAGTGGCGACTGCGGAGCGTGAGCGTCAGCGCGACATTCGTATGCGGCTGACCCAAGCACGGCAGATTGAGCGCCATCAGCGTATGGCACAAGCGCAGCAGAACCGCGATGAACGGACCGCGCAAAAGCTTGCAAAGGCTCAGTACCTGGAGGATCGCCAAGGAGAAGCTGATGACCTCAACGCTGAACTGCAGGATCGGCAGGCCGAACTGCAGGGAATTCTGGCGCACACGCTTTCGGTAGATGATCGGATCGACTTCGACGCGTTGCGGCCATCGACGGAATTTGAAGCCTTTACGCCGCCTCTGGAGCTTGCACCAAGTCGCGCTCCAAGGGCTCCACAGGTGCCTCCGCCATCTGGTCTGCGCAAGCTCATTCCTGGAGCCGCCAAGAAACATGCCGCTGCGTTGGTTAAAGCAGCTTCTGATCATGAGCTGGAAGTTGCGCGCTTCAACCAGACCGAAGCTACCAAAAGAGAGCGATTCACCACGCTTAAAGTGGAATACGACCAACGCAGGTGTCTCTTCGAAGCAGAGGTCCAACGCCGCAATGCCGAGGTAGACGAATTCCAAACGGCGTATCGGGCAAAGGAACCGGATGCCGTGGTGGCCTACAACGAGATGGTGCTAGCACGGTCGGAGTACCCGACAGAGGGATTTCCGCAAAAATTCCGCGTCGCCTACGTCCCAGATTCTTCAGAATTGATTGTGGAATACGACCTTCCTGAAGTGCAGGCGATTCCCAAGGAAAGCGAGTACCGGTACGTTAAGACCAAGGATTCCATTGAATCCAAGGCCCGCAAACCCGTAGAAATCAAGCAGCTCTACCAAGACATCGTTGTCTCCATCACGCTGAGAACCCTGCACGAATTGTTCGAGGCCGATCAGGCCGACGCGCTCGCCTTGGTCACTTTCAACGGGATGGTGGACACACACGACCCAGCTAACGGGAGGGCAGTACGGGTAGCGGTGATATCGGTACGCGCGCCAAAAATGGAGTTTCTCGGACTTCGACTGGACAAGGTCGAGAAGGTAGCCTGCCTGCGAAACTTGGGCGCCCAGGTCTCCAACCGCCCTGACGAGCTGCAAGCAGTCAGACCCATCGTCGAATTTGACATGGTCGACAAGCGCTTCATCGAGCAAGGGGATGCTCTTTCGGGACTTGAAACGCGTCCCAACTTAATGGACCTGACTCCAGCTGCCTTCGAGCAGCTTGTTTCCAATCTCTTCAGCAAGATGGGACTCGATACCAAGCTTACGCGCAGTTCGCGGGATGGTGGAGTCGACGCGGTCGCCTTCGATACCCGTCCCGTGCTCGGCGGAAAGGTAGTCATTCAGGCCAAGCGCTATCGCGACACAGTCGGAGTGAGTGCAGTGCGGGATCTGTATGGGACCATGCTCAATGAAGGAGCGAACAAGGGCATTCTGGTCTGTACGAGTGGTTATGGACCAGATGCTTACAACTTCTCCAAGGACAAGCCGATTGAGCTGATTGATGGCGGTGGACTGCTATATCTGCTGCGAGAGCATGCGGGTACTGTTGCACGGATTGCTGTTTGAATGGCATGCCCAACCTCCCTATGCGTAGCGCTTGTGCGGCGGCTAAGCGTGCCTTCGAGGCCATGATGGAGATGTGCAAGATTGACGTTGCGGCCATTGAGGCGGTTTGGCGCGGGTGATTGCCACTTGGCTTGTTAAGGCAGCCTGGTTCGATTCTTTAGCTAAATTGGCCTCTAGCGCTTATTCATCAAGCGCTAGCAGCTATCTATTTGATAGTGATAATTCCCCGCCCGCCTTCCCTCACCACCGGCGCATGCAGTCGTCCCGCGCCCAGATGTAACGGATGGCGGCGTCAGAACCGCTCGATCAGGACTTCGCTTTCTCGCGCAGCACCGCATTGATCTCCGCGCCATAGATCAGCGTGCTCGCGCTGATGTACAGAAACACGAGGGTGGCGACCACGCCTGCAAAGCTGCCGTATATCAAGGCCAGCTTGCCCGCCGTGCGAAGCGTGTACGAAAGCGTTGCTGCAGCGGCCACCCAAAGAGCGGCGCCCACCAGCGCGCCAGGTAGCACCGTGCGGACGCGCTGTGGAATGTCGGGCAGCCAGCCGTAGAGCAGCGCGTACAAGACAACGAGCGTCAGGTAGGCGGCGCCGTATCTCACGCTGTCGTAGAGCCAGATCACGTCTGCGCCGTCCGCTGCCATGTTGGTGACGACAAAGTGCCAAACACGGGGCATGACGATCACGGAACTGAAGATCAGCAGCAGGCCCGAGCCGACCACCACGGTGAACACCGTGGACTTGATGCGCGCCTTCCAAAATGGCAGGCCCCTGTCGATGCCGTAGGACCGATTGAGCGCCGAACGCACCGCCTGCATGCCAGAGGAACCGGTCCACAGCGTGATGGCCAGCCCCACCGTGACCAGTGCCTGGTTGCGCTGGGCCAGCACCTGCTGCACCACGGGTTGCATCGCGTCGCGCACCAGGGGCGGCGCGTAGCCCAGCACCCGCTCGGCCATCGCCGCCGCGTCACCCGGCTGGCCGATAAACCCCGCCGCAGCCGACAAAAGAAGCAGCAGCGGGAACATGGCCAACACCGCAGAAAAAGCCAGGCTGCCAGCCTGGTTCGCGCTTTGGTGCAAGAAGTAGTTGCGTACCGCTAAAAGGAGGATGCCCACCACCGGAAGATCGGTGATGGTGCGGCCCAGGCGCCGCAGGCCCTGCATCATGGGTGAAGGCGGCCTTCCACCGAGTCGTCCAGCGTCTTGCCGATCGCAGCACCGATGACCATTTTGGTAGCGGCTACAAGACTGCCATGTTTGGTGTCCCAGTAGTAGCCCGAAACCGGAGCGACCTCGATCACCGTGACGCGCGGATCATCCTTGCCTTCGGTGAACCAGGTTTTCATGATGGGGTCCCACAGCTCATCGATCAGCGCCCGGTCGCGGTGGATGCTGGCTGTGCCGTCCAGCACCAGAAAGCCCGAATGCTTGGAGCCCTGCATGAAGATCCGCACCTGGGGATCGGCCTCAATCTCGCGGTTCTTGTGGCTGTCGCCCGCGCTCAGAAACCACAGGTGGCCCGCCTCGTCCACCTTCTCCACACCCATGGGGCGCGTCCCGCGCGTTTCGCTGTGGGGCGCGTTGGTGCAGAAGAAACAGGACTTGGCATCTTCGGCCATTTCCCGGATTCGCTCCGTGGCGTCGGTGCCGCTCAGGTGCTTGTGGGTGTCTTCGGGCTGGTTCTGGTTGATTGAATCCATGGCGCGATCTCCGGTTGCGTTGAAAAAGATCGATTGGGCCCAAACCACCTGGCGAGCGCTGTAGGAGCCCGACCATTGACATTGCCCTCCCGCGCGGTTGCAGTCCCTGGGGGTTCCATTTGGAGCTTAGGCAGCCGGGGTCCTCTGGGACGCACAGGCAAGGGCGCGCACATTCGCTCGACCTCCATTCCTACAAAACACGCCACACGGTTGAGCCAATCTCAAGGTTCAAACTTTGAAAGGATTGTTCTTATGCGCAAAATGATCTTGATGGCGGTAGCCGGTTATCTGTGGAAAAAGTACAGAGGCCAAAAACAGGCCAGTCGCAACTACGGTAATGCTGCACCTGCACAACCAGCGACCGCAGATCGCCCATAGCGGCCTGGGCGGTGGCGCACATGCCTGGAGCGCAAACTGCATCGCGACGGATTTCAGTTTGCGCGACGGGCAAATAGCGGCTGATCCAAACGCCTTGCTCTTCAAGTCTGGAGATCTTCACCATGCCCAGCAAAAACACGATCTGCCTCTGGTTCAACGGCAAAGCCTTGGAAGCGGCCACGTTCTACGCCGACACCTTCCCGGACAGTGCCGTGGGCCGCGTGATGCATGCACCGGGCGACTACCCCGACGGAAAACAAGGCGACGTACTGACCGTGGAGTTCACCGTGATGGGCATCCCGTGCCTGGGGCTGAACGGAGGCCCGACATTCGCACACAGCGAGGCGTTCTCGTTTCAGGTGGCCACAGACGACCAGGCGGAGACGGACCGGCTGTGGAACGCCATCATCAACAACGGTGGCCAGGAAAGCGCGTGCGGCTGGTGCAAAGACCAATGGGGGCTGTCGTGGCAGATCACGCCGCGGGTGCTGACAGAGGCCATCAATGACCCAGACCGCGCAGCGGGCAAGCGTGCCTTCGAGGCCATGCTGGAGATGCGCAAGATTGACGTGGCATCGATTGAGGCGGCTTGGCGCGGGTGATTGCCGCTTGGCTTGTATAAGCCGTTTGGTTCAGATTTTTTTGAGCCAAATTGGCCTCTAGCGCATATCCATAAATCGCTAGCAGCTATTTATTCAATAGCAAAGACCACTGTCAGCAGATGCTGCCCGCAATGCCTTTGCCGTTTTTCAGATCAAAACCAAAGTAGCAGCTGTAGTCCGACTTGGCGTACACGAAGCACTGCAGATGGCCTTTCACGCGCGCACGGGCCTTGGGGTCGGAACTGCATTCGTTTTTCACGTCGGGGCCCATGTGGTCGAACAGGTCACGGGCGGCTTTTCCTTGCACGTAAAAGGACACCTTGGCTTCTTGTGCGGTAGGCATGCTGGGGTCGCCCAGGCCACCCGAATAGATTGCCATCTGCGCGTTGATGGGCTTGAACGCAAAGGCCCAGTCTGCGGCAATTGCGGCAGCACCCAACAGCGTGAGCAGCACGCCTACGGTGGCAATGGATGTCTTCAAATCACGTGTCTTTCGCATGGTTCGGTGTACTCCTGTAGCGGTCGTTTGGTCAGGCGCCTGCGTGTTGATGCGGGCGTCACGTTGATAAAAAATAAATCAAATCAGTCTGTAGCGCTTATCCATCAAGCGCTATCAGCTATTTAATCAATAGCATTGCTTCACTGACCCGCCCCACGCGCCCCCACCGGCGCATGCCGCGCCATCAGCTCCGCCACCCAATCAATGAACACCCGCAGCTTGGCGCTAACGTGCCGTTGGGGCGGGTAAGCCACGTACAGGGGCATGGGGTCCATCGTCCAGTCTTCAAACAGCGGCACCAGTTCGCCGCTGGCAATGTGGGGGCCCGCCATGTAGTCGGGCAGCCACAACACGCCCATGCCGGCCAGGCCTGCGGCCAGGTAGGCGTTGCCGTCGTCCACGGCGCACACGTAGCGGCCCTGGGCTTGCACCTGCTCTGCGCCGCGGCGCATCGAAAACGGCAGCGGTTTGCCGGTGCGGGCCCACAAGAACCCGACGGTGTAGTGGTGCTGGCTGTCCTCCAGCACCTGGGGGTGCTCGGGCACGCCTGCGCGCTGCAGGTAGCTGGGGGCGGCGTACACGCGCAGGGCGAGGTCGCCCACGTGGCGGGCGATGAGGGCGGGGTTGGTCAGGGTGCCGCCGCGCACCACGCAGTCGACGTTGTCGCCCACGATGTCGACCACGCGGTCGCTCACGCCCAGGTCGAGCTGGATGTCGGGGTATTGCGCGTGGAACGCGGGCAGCGCGGGGATGAGGATGAGGCGGGCCAGCGGGCTGGGCACGTCAACCCGCAGGTGGCCCCGGGGCGCAGCGGCTGCGGTAGAGAGGCTGGTTTCGGCATCGTCCACATCGGCCAGCAGGCGCACCACGCGCTCGTAGTAAACCGCGCCGTCCGCCGTGACCTTGACGGTGCGTGTAGTGCGGTGGAGCAGCTTCACGCGCAGGCGGGCTTCCAGCTGTTGCACCAGCTGCGTGACGGTGGTGCGGCTCATGTGCAGGGTGTGGGCGGCTTTGGTGAAGCTGCCGGACTCCACCACGCGGGCAAAGGCCTGCATTGCGTCAAATCGGTCCATGGGGGGGTTGCTCCTGGGGTGCTGCTGCGATGGTGCTGCTGACCGCAGCTTGGCGGCGACGAGGGTGCGTGCGCGCTGTGGGGGTGCCGGCCGGTGGGGCTTATGGAGGTCGTGATTGTTTGGATTTTACGAACAGTGGTGGACAGACTTGCCTGTTTATCTGGCGTACAGGGCGCCCTAAATTCAGTTCATCAACAACCCCGGGCCGCCGGTGGCCCACGATGAAGGACTTTTTTATGACCCAGCGCGATGTTGTGTTTCCCCCCGGCCGTCGGGCCCTGTACGAACTCCACCGCTATTCGCCCGCCGTGCGTGCCAATGGATTTCTGTTTGTCTCGGGCCAGGTCGGCAGCCGCGACGACGGGTCGCCCGAACCCGACTTTGAAGCGCAGGTGCGGCGGGCGTTCGACAACCTGAAGGCCACCTTGCAGGCGGCGGGGTGCGGGCTGGACGACATCGTGGACGTCACCACGTTCAGTACCGACCCCGAGAAGCAGTTCGAGACGGTGCTGGCCGTGAAGGATGAAATCTTTCCGCAGGCTCCGTACCCCAACTGGACGGCGTTGGGTGTCAACTGGCTGGCCGGTTTTGACTTTGAGATCAAGGTGATTGCGAAGCTGCCGTAATGCGGCTTGAAGGCGGACTATGGATTGATTCGGCCCTTTGCCCTTGGTGCATCAAGTGCCGTTCAGGCTGAGCGTGTCGAAGCCGGGCCGCATCCATAACGTCTTGGAGGCTGTTGGCTCTGAGCGTGTCGAGCGGCTGTTCACAGGGGGCGCCCTGGCTTCGACGGGCTCAGCCCGAACGGATGGGGAAGGGATCGTAGTTGCAAACACGTCGAAATTTTGGTCAAAATGGCCTCTAGCGCTTATCCAATAAGCGCTAGTAGCTATCAATTTGATATTCATGGCGATAGAACCCACGTGCGCTTCAAGGGGCCGCCACGCGATGCGCAGCCCTGGCTTTCGCATCTTTTGGCCTGCGCCCAACACCCGCGTGGCAGTCACCGCCGCCCCTGTCTACTGCGCGCGGATTTGCGGCCTTGACCTACAAACGCGAAAGAAATGGCTGTCCAATACTGGGCGAATGAACACGCACCGCCTCCACGCACCCTCCTCCTTTCGCCCCTGGTGGCCGCTGTTCGCGGCACTGATCGCAGGCACCACCGTGGGGGCGTCCGCACAGACATCTCCGGGCGTGGGTGCCAACCCGCAGTTGCCGCCCCCCGACAAAAACCTTCTGCTGCCCACCGTCAACATTGCGCCTGCCGAGGGCTGGCCCCAAGGCACACAGCCGCAGGCCGTGGCGGGCTTTCGGGTAACTGCGTTTGCGACGGGACTGGACCACCCGCGCTGGGCCTACACCCTGCCCAACGGCGATGTGCTGGTGGCCGAGAGCAACAAGCCCGATCCCGAACCAGGCGCCAAAAACGTGCACGCCGACGGCCTGCGCGGCAAGGCGATGGGCCTAGTGATGAAACGGGCAGGCGCTGGCTCCCCCAGCGCCAACCGCATCACGCTGCTGCGCGACGCTGATGGCGACGGCGTGGCCGAAACCCGGTCCGTGTTCATGAAAGACCTGGTCTCGCCGTTTGGCATGGCGCTGGTGGGCAACCAGCTTTACATCGCCAATGCCAACGCCATCGTCAAAGTGACCTACGAAACCGGTCAAACGTCCAACGCCTCGCCCGTCACCAAGGTCACCGACCTGCCTGCGGGGGCCAACCACCACTGGACCAAAAACATCATCGCCAGCGCCGATGGCAGCAAGCTGTATGCAACCGTGGGGTCCAACAGCAACATCGGCGACAACGGCATGGAATCGGAACAAGGCCGCGCCGCCATTTGGGAAGTCGACCTGGCCAGCGCCAGCAAGCGGTTGTTTGCCACCGGCTTGCGCAACCCCAACGGCCTGGGCTGGGAGCCCCAAAGCAAGGCACTGTGGACCGTGGTGAACGAGCGCGACGAACTGGGCAACGACCTGGTGCCCGACTACCTGACCTCGGTAAAAGACGGCGCTTTTTATGGCTGGCCGTGGAGCTACTTTGGCCAGAACGTGGATACCCGCGTCAAACCCGCCAACCCGGACATGGTGGCCAAAGCGATTGCACCGGACTACGGCCTGGGCGCGCACGTAGCGCCGCTGGGGATGACTTTTTCTGACGCGCGCATGCCTGCGGCGTTTGCCAGCGGCGCCTTCATCGGCCAACACGGCTCCTGGAACCGCAAGGACCTGGCGGGCTACAACGTGGTGTTTGTGCCGTTTACAGGCGGCAAACCGTCTGGCCCGCCGGTGGAGTTTTTGCGCGGGTTCCTGAACCCGGAAGGCAAGGCGTATGGCCGACCCGTGGGCGTGGCGCTGGATGGCAAGGGCGCACTGCTGGTGGCAGACGATGTGGGCAATGCCATCTGGCGCGTGGGACGCGCCGAATGACCGCACGACCCACGCTACCAGCGCCACCCGCGCCCCGCTGCCGCTTTTGCAGCGCCGTGCCGTGTTTTTGACATCCGTTCCTCTGGTGTATCGACGTTGGCAGGGGCTGGCCCCATTGCTGGCCAGCTGGGCGTGTGCGGCTGCGCATGCGCAGACCCCAGCGCTGAACGATCCAGAAAAGAAAACCACTGACCCGGCAGCCAACAACGCAGCCGCTGCAGCCACTCCCACTGTTCCCGCGCTGTCCACGGTCGAAGTGGTCGACAGCGCCCAGGCCCAGCGGCGCTTCGACAGCGCCGCCAGCCACACCAGCGTGGCGGTGGACGGGTTTGCGGCCACCACGCCGCTGGTGCACTTGTCTGAGATCCTGGCCGGGCAGGCAGGGGTGGTCGCGCAAGACCGCGGCAACTACGCGCAAGACCTGCAGATTGCCGTGCGCGGTTTTGGCGCCCGGTCCACCTTTGGCGTGCGCGGGGTGCGGGTGCTGGTGGACGGCATTCCGGCCAGCATGCCCGACGGCCAGGGCCAGGCGGCCACGGCGCACCTGCCGTCGGCCGCGCAGGTCGATGTGCTGCGCGGCCCGTTGGCGCAGCTGTATGGCAACGCGGCGGGGGGCGTGGTGCAGGTCACCACGCGCGACCCGCGGCCCGGCGGCGCGGCCCAGGCGGGCGTGGCCGTGGGTTCGTACGGCCAGCGGCTGGTCGATGCGTCGCTCGACTTTGGCGACCAACGCCTGGGCGGGCTGGTGGACCTGTCGCACTTCGAAACCAACGGCTGGCGCGCGCACAGTGCGGCCCGGCGCACCCACTTCAACGGCAAACTGGTGGCGCGCCCCGATGGCCGCACGCGCATCACTGCGTTGCTCAACCTGTACGACCAGCCGCTGGCCCAAGACCCGCTAGGCCTGGACCTGGCCCAGTTCCAAAGCGACCCGCGGCAGGCGGTTGCCGTAGCCACCGCGTTTGACACCCGCAAATCGGTGGCGCAAAACCAGCTGGGCGTGGTGCTGGAGCACCAGCTCAACACCGTCGACAGCCTGCAACTGCGCGCCTATGGCGGCACGCGCCAACTGACGCAGCACCTGTCCTTCAGCGGCGCCGCGGCCAACAGCGCCGGGGGCGTGGTCGACCTGGACCGCGGCTACCACGGTGTGGGCATGGCCTGGACGCGCGCGCTGCGCATGCCGTCGGGCCTGCCCCTGACGTGGACCGTGGGTATGGATGCCAACCGCATGTCCGAACACCGCCAGGGGTTTGTGAACCAGTCGGGCGCCAGTGGCGACCTGCGGCGCAACGAAAACGACCGTGCCACCAACACCGATCTGTACGCGCAACTCGACGCCTGGATTTCGCCGCGCTGGCGCGCGGTGGCGGGGTTTCGGGCCAGCCAGGTGCGCGTGGAGGTGGACGACCACTTCATCACCCCCGCCAACCCCGACGACAGCGGAGGACGCACCTGGCGCCACACCAGCCCGGTAGCGGGGCTGGTGTGGAGCGCGACCGACACGCTCAACCTGTACGCCAACATCGGCCGGGGTTTTGAAACCCCCACGCTATCTGAAATGGCCTACAGCAGCGGCAACTCCGGGCCCAACTTTGGCCTGTCTGCCGCGCGCAGCCGACAGTGGGAGGTGGGCGCCAAATACAAGGGCGAGAACCAGCAACTGGACGTGGCCTGGTTTGACACACGCAGCCGCGGCGAGATCGTGCCGGTGGAAACCGTCAACGGCCGGTCGGTGTTTCAAAACGTGGACAACGTCCGCCGCCGCGGCCTGGAGCTGGCGTGGCGCGCCGAGATGGGCGCGTGGACGCCGCGTGCCAGCTACACCTATCTCGACGCTTATTTTGGCAACCCCTACACGGGCGCGGGCGGCGCCGCCATCGCAGCGGGCAACCGGCTGCCGGGTACGGCGCGGCACATGGCGCAACTGGCCGTTGACTACGCCCCCACCCCGCGCTGGCGCGTGGGCGGCACGGTGAACCTGGCTGGGGCGGTGTTTGCCAACGACACCAACACCGCCTCGGCCCCCGGCTACGCCGTGGCGGGCCTGAACGCTGGCTATCAGCTGGGCAACGCAGCGCCAGGCAGCACCCGCTGGCAGGTGTGGGCGCGGCTGGACAACCTGTTCAACCGCCGCTACGCGGGCACGCTCATCGTGAACGACGGCAACGGCCGCTTCTTCGAGCCCGCAGCGGGCAGGCGGCTGATGGTGGGTGTGCGCGCGCAGTTTCTTTGAGCGGCGAGCGCCTGCTTGCCGCTGGAATTCGGGGGCCGCTGCCTACCGGCACTGCAAGGGCGGGTAAGTCGAAATATGAGTCAAATACGCTTGATTAGCTAGATGCCTCACATTTGCCCCAAACCGTTCGGGCTGAGCTTGTCGAAGCCAGGGCGCTTTTTGCGAACAGCCCTTCGACAGGCTCAGGGCGAACGGTCTATCTGAGGCAGCCTCCCCATCAGTCAAATATGGCTCTAGCGCTTATCCAATAAGCGCTAGCAGCTATAAATTTAGTAGTCTCAAAGGTTGGGCGCCAGCAGGCGGGTCAACACCGCCTCGTCCATCCCCCGGCGCTGCGCCATGTCGTGCAGTTGGTCTTCGCCAATCTTGCCGACGTTGAAATACACGGCGTCGGGGTGGCCGATGTAGAAGCCGCTCACGCTGGCGGCGGGCATCATGGCCAGGCTTTCGGTCAGCGTCATGCCGACTTCACCACACTGCAGCACGTCGAACAGGTCGCTCTTGGCGCTGTGGTCGGGGCAGGCGGGGTAGCCGGGCGCGGGGCGGATGCCGCGGTACTTTTCGGCAATGAGTTCGTCGCTGCTCAGCTGCTCGCCCGCGGCGTAGCCCCACAGGTCGGTGCGCACGCGCTGGTGCAGGCATTCGGCAAACGCTTCGGCCAGGCGGTCGGCCAGGCTCTTGAACATGATGGCCGAGTAGTCGTCCAGCTGGTCGATAAACGCCTTTTCTTTCTTCTCGATCCCCAGGCCCGCCGTCACGGCGAACATGCCCGCGTAGTCGGCAATGCCGCTGGACTTGGGAGCGATGAAGTCGGCGAGACAACGGCTGGGGCGGGTCACGCCGTCGATCACATGCTTTTCGGTCTGCTGGCGCATGCCGTACCAGGTCATGGCGACCTCGGTGCGGGTCTCGTCGGTGTAGAACTCGATGTCGTCATCGTTCACGCTGTTGGCGGGGTACAGGCCCATCACGCCGCTGGCAGTGAGCCAACGGCCTTCGATGATCTTTTTGAGCATGGCCTGCGCGTCGGCAAACACGCGCGTGGCTTCCACGCCCACTACTTCGTCAGCCAGGATAGCGGGGTACGGACCGGCCAGGTCCCAAGTCTGAAAGAACGGGCCCCAGTCGATGTATTTGGCCAGCTCGGCCAGGTCAAAGTTCTTGAACACCCGACGGCCCAGCGCGCGCGGCGCTGTGGGCTTGAAAGCGGCCCAATCCATGGACGTCTTGTTGGCGCGGATTTTGGCCAGCGACCACAGCGGCGTGGCCTTTTTGTTGGCGTGCTGGGTGCGCACCTTGTCGTAGTCGGCGTTGAGTTCTTGCACATAGGCGTCCACGCCGTCGCCCAGCAGGCTTTGCGCCACGCTCACGCTGCGCGAGGCGTCGGGCACGTAGACCACGGGGCCTTCGTAGTGCGGCGCAATCTTGACGGCCGTGTGCACGCGGCTGCAGGTGGCGCCACCGATGAGCAGCGGGATCTTCTTGATGCGAAAGTGCTCGTCTTTCTGCATCTCGCCCGCCACGTACTGCATCTCTTCAAGGCTGGGGGTGATGAGGCCCGAGAGGCCCACGATGTCGGCGCCCTCGACCTTGGCGCGCGCCAAAATTTCGTGGCAGGGCACCATCACGCCCATGTTCACCACTTCAAAGTTGTTGCACTGCAAGACCACGGTGACGATGTTCTTGCCGATGTCGTGCACGTCGCCCTTGACGGTGGCGATGATGATCTTGCCCTTGCTGCGCACGTCACGCCCGGCCAGTTCGTCCTGGCGCTTTTCTTCCTCGATGTAGGGGATCAGGTGGGCCACGGCCGACTTCATCACCCGCGCGCTTTTCACCACCTGGGGCAAAAACATCTTGCCCGCGCCGAACAGGTCGCCCACCACGTTCATGCCGTCCATGAGCGGGCCTTCGATGACGTGCAGCGGACGCCCGCCCTTGGCGAGGATGGCCTGGTAAGCCTCTTCGGTATCTTCGGTGATGAAGTCGGTGATGCCGTGCACCAGCGCGTGGGAGAGGCGCTCGCCCACGGTCTTGGGATTGTCCGGCGTGCCGCGCCATTCGAGCCGCTTGCTCTCGTCCTTGGCGCCGCTCTTGGCGGTTTCGGCGATCTCGACCAGGCGTTCACCGGCGTCAGGGCGGCGGTTGAGCACCACGTCTTCCACGCGCTCGCGCAGCACGGGCTCCAGGTCGTCGTACACGCCCACCATGCCCGCGTTGACGATGCCCATGTCCATGCCCGCCTTGATGGCGTGGAACAGGAAAACGGTGTGGATGGCCTCGCGCACGGGGTCGTTGCCGCGAAAGCTGAACGACACGTTACTCACGCCGCCCGACACCTTGGCGCCCGGCAGGTTCTGCTTGATCCAGCGCACGGCTTCGATGAAATCGACCGCGTAGTTGTTGTGTTCTTCAATGCCGGTGGCCACGGCAAAGATGTTGGGGTCAAAGATGATGTCCTCGGGCGGGAAGCCCACGTCATCGACCAGGATGCGGTAGGCGCGTTCGCAGATTTCGATCTTGCGTTCGTAGGTGTCGGCCTGGCCTTTTTCGTCAAACGCCATCACCACCGCAGCGGCGCCATAGCGGCGCACCAAGCGCGCCTCGTGCTTGAACTTGTCCACGCCCTCCTTCATGGAGATGGAGTTGACGATGCCCTTGCCCTGCACGCAGCGCAGGCCCGCCTCGATCACGTCCCACTTGGAGCTGTCGACCATGATGGGCACGCGCGCAATGTCGGGCTCGGACGCGATCAGCTGCAGAAAACGCACCATGGCCGCCTTGCTGTCGAGCATGGCCTCGTCCATGTTGATGTCGATGATCTGCGCGCCGTTTTCGACCTGCTGGCGGGCCACGGCCAGGGCCTCTTCGTACTGGCCGTTCAAAATCATGCGCGCAAACGCCTTGGAGCCGGTGACGTTGGTGCGCTCGCCAATGTTGACGAACAGCGTGCCCTCGCCGATCAACACCGGCTCCAGGCCGGACAGCTTCATGGGGGACGACTCAATAGCGGACATAGGGCTTACTCACCTGTGCAGGAACGGCAGAAAAACAGGTGAGCGTCGTTGCGAAGGGGTGCACGCGTGCGCGCCATGCCCAAGCCTGACGGCCGATCCTGTGACGGGGCCGCTGCAACGCTCCTTGGGCGAAACCGGCATTTTACCGGCCCCGCGCCTGTCACGCGGCCCCTGTGCGCGGTCAGCGCACCGGCAGAAACTGCAGAAAACTTCCGCCCACAATGCCGTGCACGTAGCTGATGGCGGCACGGCGGTATTTTTCGGTGGTGAAGTTGGCCAGCAGATCCAGCCGCGCAATGATCTTGCCGAACTCGCGCTCAAAGCTGAGGTTGCGGCCCTGGGGCCCCATTTCATCGGCCAGCAGCAGCGGCTGGCCCTGGGCGTTGCGCCGCTGGGCCAGCAGCCACACGGCGGTCTCCACGTTGCGCGCGGCGTTGTACAGGTGCTGCGCGTCAATGCCGTCGAGCAGGAAGAATTCCGTCTTGCCGCCATGCGCTGTGATGATCATGTCGGCCGTGGCATGAATGAACGCCGCCACGCGGTCGCCCGCAAACTCGGGCGCCAGCGCCAGGCCCAGGGCGGCGATGTCGCGGCGCCCTTGCAGCGGCGCCCAGGGCTGGCGCTGCGCGATGGCCGCACGCACCTGCTCGATGGCCTGTTCGCGGCTTGCCGTGCCACTTTTGCGCCACTCGGCCGGGTTGCGGCGGTAGAGCTTGTCCATCAGCCGGTACAAGCCCTCCAGGTTCTCCTGCATGGCCAGGGTCGCGATGCGGTTGGCATCTGACTGCGCCAGTTCGGCCGCAGAGGTTGACGCACCCCGGACCTCCCCGCGCGGCGCTGGGGCCGTGCTCACGCAGCCTGACAGCAGCGCACACAGCAGCACGCCCGGCAGTGCAGTGTTGGGAACAGCGGAGAAGGAATGGCGAAGGAGCCCGTACATGGTGGGCTCATTATCTGCAGCCTCAGCATGCCAACCAACCCACTGCGGGCCGTGTTCACACTGTTTGACGATGGCGCGGACGGGCCGGGACAGGATCAGGCGGCAACGGCCTCTGGGGGCGCCATGGCCGACGCAGGCAGGCCAAACAGGTGGTCGAACACCCAGTTGAAGACAAAGGTGTAGCAAAGGAAGAACACGATCAGCCCCAGGTCCATCACAAACGCGTGCCACAGGGTGATGTCAAACCACCAGGCAAACAGCGGCACCAGCGTGAAGACCAGCCCGCCTTCAAAACCGATGGCATGCGCCACGCGCCGTGCCACGCTGCGACCGCGCACAGGCTGGCGAGACTCCCAGCGCTCAAAGGCCCAGTTAAAAACGAGGTTCCAGACCACGGCGATCACCGAGGCCGCTGCGGCCACCACGCTGGAATGGCCCGCGCCCTGGCCCGAGAGCAGCGCCAGCCCGGCCGTGGCGGCTGCGATGGCGATCAGCTCGTACAGGCTCACATAGATCACGCGGCGCTTGATGCCCTGCAGGCTGAAAAGAGAAGGTTGCTTGTCCATGGCCGTGACTTTATGTGCCTGTGGCTGATATATAAAGTCAGCTTGTTTCAGTTTATTTGATAGATCACACCCATGGCCTTCTCTTCTGACAGCGTGCAGGTGTTCCTGGCAGCGCTCGACCACGGCTCGTTTTCGGCCGCCGCGCGGTCGCTGTCGCGGGTGCCGTCGGCCGTCAGCATGACGATTGCGCACCTGGAGGCCGAGCTGGATGTGCAGCTGTTTGACCGCAGCGGCCGCGAGCCCCGGCCCACCGCCGCCGCCCGCGCGCTGGAGCCACAAGCCCGGCTGCTCGCCGGGCAGTTGCAACAGCTCAACGCGCAGGCGCTGGCGCTGACGCAGGGGCTGGAAGAGCGGCTGACGCTGGCCATCGCCCCCGAGCTGCTGGCCGCCCGCTGGACGGGCCCGCTGGCCACGCTGGCATCGGAATACCCGCTGCTGCAGGTGGAGGTGTTGACCGCCCCGCAGGTGGATGCGCTGGCGCTGCTGCACAGCGGCCGCGCGCAACTGGCGCTGGTGTTCGAGCGGCCCAGCATCGACGGGCGCGAGGGTTTTCAGGAAGTGGGCACCGAGACGCTGGTGGCCGTGATGGCGCCGGACCACGCGGTATTGCAGGGCACGCGCGCATTCGCCCTGGCCCGGGGCGAGCCACCCGAGCGCGCCATGCTGCGCGAAGAACACCTGACCACCACGCGCCAAATCGTGGTGGCCAGCCGCGACCTGGCACAGACCGACCCGCGCTTTGTGTTTGCCCGCCACCACTGGCGCACCGACAACCACCTGGCCGCGCTGGGGATGATCGAAGCGGGCCTGGGCTGGGGCTGGCAGCCCCGTGCGCTGGTGCAGCCGCGCATCGAGGCGGGGCGGCTGGTGGAGATGCCGTTTGAAAACCTGAGCAACGGCACGGCGCTGTGGGTGGATGTGGTGTGGTCTAAGGAGCGGCCCCTGGGCTTGGGCGCCGCGCGTTTTGTTGCGCTGATGCGGGATAGCGCAGCGCCCCGCAACACGCCAGACACCCAGGCGGGCTGAGCCAAGAAATGGAGGCCAAACTGCCTGGCTAGGTAAATGCCTCAGACAGACCGTTCGTCCTGAGCCTGCCGAAGGGCTGTTCGCAAAAAGCGCCCTGGCTTCGACAGGCTCAGCCTGAACGGATGGGGCCCATCTGAGGCAGGTAAATTTTGAGTCAAATTGGCCTCTAGCGCTTATCTATCAAGCGCTAGCAGCTATTGTTTGAGGAGCATTTTAATTCACCGCCCCGCCCGGGTACGCCCTGCATTCGCCATCCTCGGGCACCCACAGGCGGTGCGCCCAACCGCCCTGCTGCGCCAGCGCCCGCACAGACTCGCGCGAGGTGGGGCAGTGGTCCAGCGCCTCCAGGTGGTTGACCACCAGCGCGCCGTGGGTCAATTGCGCGGCCTCGGCCATGTCGGCGGCGTCCATCAGGATCTCGGCGCCCACATCAAACCGGGCGCCCCCGGCGGGCAACACCGACACGTCGGGCTGCAGACGCGCCAGGCAATCACGCACCGTGGTGGTCAGCACGGTGTCGCCCGCCAGGTACACGCTGGGCTCA
>NZ_JBKBTV010000046.1:0-40533 GCF_046291265.1 Acidovorax sp.
GTTCGCCAAGATGAGCGACGACGACCTGACCGCGCTGTATGCCTACCTCATGGCGCAGCCTGCGGTGCGGGCCGAGGTGCCCAAGACCGAGTTGGCCTTCCCGTTCAGCGTGCGCCCGCTGATGGCGGGCTGGAACGCGCTGTTCCACGACGCCACCCCTTTCAAGCCTGACCCGACCCGTCCGCCCGAATGGAACCGTGGCGCCTACCTGGTGCAGGGCGTCGGCCACTGCGGCGCCTGCCACACGCCACGCAACGCGCTGGGCGCCGAGTTGGGTGGCGCTGCGTTTCTGTCGGGTGCCATGGTCGATGGCTGGGAGGCCCCCGCGCTCACCGGCTTGTCCAAAACTCCTGTGCCCTGGACGGCCGATGCACTCTACGGCTACCTGCGCCATGGCCACAGCCCGCAGCATGGCAGCACCTCCGGCCCCATGGCGCCCGTGGTGCGCGAACTGGCGCATTTGCCCGACGACGACATCCGCGCCATGGCGGGCTACCTGGCCTCGTTTACGGCTACGGAAGCGGTTACCCAGCCAGCCACCCAGCCTGTGTCTGACCCGCAGCAGCGCGCCCAAACCGCCGTGGCCCAGGCCGCAGCGCTGGCCCCCCAACCCGGCCAGGCCCAGCGCCTGTTCGACGGTGCCTGCGCCGCGTGCCACCACGACGGCGACGGCCCGCGCCTGCTGGGCGTGAACGTGCCCCTGGCGCTCAACAGCAACCTGCACAGCGACCGGCCCGACAACCTGTTGCAGGTCATCGTGCACGGTATCCGCGAGCCCGCCACGCGCGACATCGGCTTTATGCCCGGATTTGGCCACGCGCTCAGCAATGCGCAGATCACCGAGCTTGCGGGCTACATGCGCCAGCGCTATGCGCCCGGCCGCCCGGCGTGGAGCGACGTGCCCGAAGCGCTGGCCCGTGTGCGGGCAGGGCCTGCACATCCTTGATCGTCAAGTTTTGAAGTGTTTTAGGCCGCCAGCGCATATCGAATAAGCGCGGGTAGCTATCAAAATAGGATCATCTGCAGACGCCGTGTTCAGTCCGACAATCGGGCCTGCAACGACTCCATACGCCATGACACAAGCCCTCGCATCGCCATCACACAGCGGCATACGTACCTCGCACCGGCGCGTGCAGCGCACGTGCTGGACGGCAGTGTCAGCCATGTGTTGTCTGGCCCTTGCCGCATGCGGGCCTGAAGTGAAGGGCTCACCCAAGCCGCCCCCGGCGTTTGGCGCTGTGCAGAGCAGCTGGTTTGGCTGCCCCTCGCTGCAAGGGGTGTATGTCTGGCCGCCGCTCGAAGCCAGTGGCGTGCATGGCCCCAGGCCGGTCAACCACCGGTGGGAGCAGGGCAGCCTGCCGTTTTATGTCAACGCGCCCGAGATGCAAGTTTGGGTGCAGCAGCTGCGCGGAGAAATCACCCTGCGCACGCGCACCATCAACCGCGCACGCAATGTGCGCTCGTCGTTGACCCGCCAATGGAGCCTCGTCACCTACAGCGGCGCGCAGGCCCGTTGCAGCTCCGGCATGCTCGACGTGGCGCCGCAGGAGGCGCCGGGCGGCAAGCACGCTGGCGGCACAGGCGTTCTCCAGGGTTTTCGCTTGGCGTTGTTGAAGGATGGCGCGCTGGCCGTGGGCACACGCACCCTCTCCACCGGCAACAAGGGCTCGTACTTCTCGTGGGGCGGCCAGTCCTACGGCAGCTACCACGCGCCCGACGTCGAGACCTGGACATGGCTCAAGCTGGCCCGCACCGCAGCGGGGGACAGCGAACCCGCCGTCATGGACGCCTACGTGCCCGGGGCCACCGCGCCGTAGACCCGCCATTTGCGCCCTTCCGTTGGTCGCCTTCATTGCAGTTTGCGCGGAGCACGGCATCGGCTTCATGCCCGGCGTCGGCTGCACGCTCAGCGAAGCGCTGATTCCCGAGCTGGCGGGCTACATGCACCAGCGCTACGCCCAAGGCCGCCCGGCGTGGCGCGATTTGCCGGGGGGCGGGCCCTGCATGTCCTTGATTTGCAGTGTTTTTGGCAGATAGCGCTTGATGGATAAGCGCTGACAGCTATCAAAACAGGAATTGCCAAGTTCAAAGGCAGCGCTGTGGCACCAAGCCCGCTCACTGTTGCCAGCCGCGGGCGCTGCCCGAATAGCGCTGCCATTTCCCCTCACATCGCCGCATTGCCCCTGCGCCGCGTTGGCACAGTGGCAGCGGGCCTGGTCCATGGGGAACAGGCCCGGGCGTTGCGGGGCCATCGGTTTTGTCCGCACGCCTTGGCCCGCCACCACCGCGTGGCTGCTTATGTTCTGTCATCCTGCAAGGAGAACACCATGACCCAGAGTGAAACGGAAATCCATCGGATCGTGCTGCGCATGCTGCGCGAGGGCTACTCCGCGCTGAACGCCGCCCAGCGCAAGGTGGTGGACTCGCTGATGGCGGTGTGTTGAGTGGAGGGTACCGGGCACGGGTGAGGCGTGTTGTTTCGGTATTGTTTGTGTGTTTTTGGCCTCTGGCGCTTGATGGATAAGCGCTGATAGCTATTACAAACATAGCATCAGGGCATTGTGCCTGAGCGCGCGGACTTTGCCAGGGCGGTGTTCAATACACGCGCCAATACGCGCGCCTGGCAACCGCCCTTGCCGCGCACCCACCATGCACAACACCGCACACGCCCCACATCCCGCCCCTGCCCAGCCCACCGCGCTCACGGACGAAGACATCTCCCGCATCATCGAAATGGCGTGGGAAGACCGCACACCGTTTGAGTCCATCGCGCTGCAGTTCGGGCTGAACGAAGGTGCCGTCATCACGCTCATGCGCCGCCAGCTCAAGCCTGGGTCGTTTCGCCTGTGGCGCCAGCGCGTCACGGGGCGCGCCACCAAACATGCGGCCTTGCGCTCGCCCGCGGTCGACCGGGCCTATAGCCCCACGCAGTACAAACACCGCTGAGCCAGCCACGTGCTGATAGCAGCGCAGCAGCAGCCCGGCTACACCCAACCCTGGTGCCAGCGAGCGGCATCTTGCAAGTCGGCCCAGGGCAGCACCATGCTGCGGCCAGAGATCACCGCCTCCAGCTCCACCGCGTCAATGGGCAGGTCGGGGCTGGCGGGTGGCACCACGCGGGTGACCAGAAAGTGTTTTTCCTTGTTCAACGCCACCACGGCGGTCCACTTGCTCAGTGCCAACTTGTGGGGGTTGAGCGGCCGGGTGCGGCGGGACGTGGGGTAGTGCGGCATGGGGTGATTGTGTCGATTGCGTTGCAACCCTGGGGTGACCGGGGATGCGCGGCATGGCGAGCCTCACCAGCCGCGCAGTTCCCCAGAGGCCCCCCGCGCTATCAACCGGACATCAGAAGGTGACCTTGACCGAAGGCGCGCTGCGCTTCGCCTCGCCGTGGAACACGGCCTCGATGTTGTTGCCGTCCGGGTCCAGCACAAACGCGGCGTAGTAGCCAGGGTGGTAGGGGCGTTCGCCCGGCGCGCCGTTGTCGGTGCCGCCGTGGGCCAGCGCGGCTTGGTAGAACGCGTCCACCATGGCCCGGTCCTGCGCCTGAAAGGCTAGGTGCGTGCGCCCCGTCAGGTGGCCTTGCGCGGCCAGGCTGTCGGCGGACGAAACAAACAGCTCGTCCGCCCAGAAGTAGCCCTCGTCCGCACCACCCATCGGCACCTGCAAGGCGCCGAGTGCAGCTGTGTAGAAGGCCTGGCTGGCCGCCAGATCGCGCACGACAAGCTGGATGTGGTCAATCAATCGGCCTCGGTGCAGTTCCTGTGTTTCCATGGTGATGTTCCTTTCAAGATCAAGAGATGCGTGCAAACCCACGCGGTTGCCATTCAGGGCAATGAATGTGCGCCAAAACCCCTTGATGGTGTGTCGGTGCTGCTGACAGCGGAGTGTCAGTAGGGGGCCACCGGGCGTAAGTGGCCGAATGCCTCGTCACCGGGGCCTCCATCGAAAAGTCCATCGCCCCGCTGCGGTCCTTTGTGACCGAGCCCATGCGCTACGGCAACCTGTTCCTGGCGGGTGACGCCGCGCACATCGTGCCTGGCAAGGCTTTTTCATGCGCCGGATCGGCGTTGCCTGCAGTCCCTGAGCAATTCTTGAACTTGGTGAGCCATGAGACTCCTCGAACAGGGTTGCACGAGTCCATGGTGTCGGTTGTGTATCGCAATTGATGCAACCCGGGTGGCAGCCTGAGGCTGGAGGCCGCCCTTGCGCCAGAACCTGTGAGCGGATCGCTGCGATCAACAGCAGTCGATCAACTCATGAACTGGACGCCACTTAATAGTGTCTTAACCAGAGAACGCGTCTTACTGCAGACCAATCCACCAGCTGAGCCCGGATTCAACGAAGGCCTCTTATCAGCTTCTGGATCGTCGGGTTCTCCCGCTCCACACCATCGCCATTGCAATCAACAGCGTTGCAAGGGCCACGCCCGCGGGGGACAGTCCTGGAACACCAGTCACACCCACTCCGGGAGGGGCCAAGGCAGCGCCTAGTGGGTCCAGCACGACACCGTTTGTGCTGTCACTGTCGCCCACGCCGTTGTCGGTGATTGAATACGTCACGGTTCTGCGGTCTGGACTCAGTGTGGTGCCCGGATACGCAAACCATGTGGGTGCTGACGCAGGAACTGCCGGTCCGTATTTCCAGAACTGGACGTTCGCGGGAAGCGGATTCGGGTAGGTGATGTCGATTTGCAAGGTGCTGCCGGGCACGCATCCGGTAGCACGGAATTGGAACACTCCGTAAGGAAACACCAGCTGTGCAGGGGCCCCTGCTGGTGGCGTGGTGGCAGAGGTATCGGCGCCAACCAATGTGCAAGTGGGACCTCCGCCCGTGACTACGACGCTGATGGTGCCAGCGCCGCCTGGGGAGGGGCCAGTGTATTGGTTAGCGACCGGTGTGATGGCTGTAGAGGCGAGTGACAACGGCCCCGGACCGTTGGGGTGCTGAGCCCGCACGGTGAAGGTGTAGGCCGTTCCGTTAGCCAGCCCAGCCACTGTGCAACTGGTCGCGGGTGGGGTGGCCGTGCACCCCGCACTCGCTGGGCTGGAAGTGACCGTGTATCCCACTGGCGGGTTTCCCCCGTCGTTGGCAGGCGGCGCCCAACTCACAGCGACCTGCGCGTTACCCGCGGTTCCGCTGGGTGTACCGGCTGAGTCGGTAAAACGGACCAAGCGCGCAACCGACGGCACGCCATCCACCACCACACGTGCCATGTAAAGACCTGCGGGCAAAGTACCTGGCGCCCCCGAGGCAAAGAGGGTGTCCGTATGGCTGGCTGGGGCGAAGGTGGTGATTGCTCCGTTTTCCGCACGCTGTAACTGCAACTGGGGTGTACTTGTGCCCGTTGCTCCGGTGAAACCTGTTCCTGTAAAAGTCAGTGCTGTACCGGCGCGTTGCAGCAGGGGCAGCGCGTCCACCACAGGCACAGGTCCTGCTGGAACGGCGAGGGTGTAAAACTCCACCGAAGCGTAAAAGGTGAGGCTGGGATTGCTGGTGTACCCGCCCGCCATCAGCACATCGCCATTGGGCAACAAGTTTGCTGTGCCGTTTTCCCGTCCCACGGCCATCGATCCAGCTGGCGACCAAGTGCCCAAGGCAGCGTCATAGAGTTCTGCCAATGGTTGCGCATTCCGTGCGCTATCTGAGCCACCACCTATCAACACCTGACCAGACGCCAGCACGGTGGCATGGGCAAGCGGTGAGCCCATTGCGCCATTGCGAGGAAACTGCATAGCACCTGTAGCAGTCCAAGTATTGGCTACAGGATCATAGATTTCTGCGTGCGTCGTTACACCGCCTGCCGTGAATCCTCCAGCAAGGAGCGCCCTGCCATCAGGCAGCAAGGTCAAGCTGGCGTAATGCCGCGGTACCAGCGGCGAGGCCGCCAAGGTCCATGTGCCAATGACAGGATCGTAGATTTCTGCTTCTGGCACCTCTCCCGAGCTGTTGAAGCCGGAGGCCACCAGCACACGTCCGTCACGCAAAAGCACCGCCCCGTGCGCTCGACGAACTACTGACATGCTGCCTGTAGCGGTCCAAGTCCGAGTAAGGGGGTCGTAGAGTTCTGCTGAGTTGTGGCTGCTACCACCCGCTACCAAGACTTTGCCGCTGTCCAAAAGTGTCACTGATGGCAAACTGCGCGTCACCGCCTGCGCCCCCCCGGTCGACCAAGTGTTCGCGACGGGGTCATACAGTCGAGCGTTCAGACTTCCATCAGATCGCACCAGCACATGACCGGTGCCCAGCGTCACAGCCTCAAATACGTTGCCCTGAATGCCGGAGTTCCCTAGCGAGTTCCAAGCACCGCCGAAATAGCGCTCGCTACCGACGACAAAACCATCCCTGTTAACGCCCCCGAAAACGCCCACTGAGCCATCGTCCATCAGAGCACCTGCATGCTGTGCTCTCGGAGTAGCCATCGGTGCAGTGACATTCCAGCCCACGGCTGCGGCGGCATGCATTTGCCAAAGCGCGGCAACAAGGGCGACGCTGGCTGGAAGGAAATACTGGGGGATTTGGGTTTGCAAGCGCTTGATGGCTGGCATGCGGGTTCGGGCGGCTCGTTCGATCAACTTCATAGTCCTGTCGCTGCGGTTTGTGCAATAGGGCCAGTCAATCGGCCAGATTGTTGCGAAAGGATTCTATGCACCTTGCCGGATTTACACCAACAGTCAATTGCCAGATGCGGTGAAACTGCTGGATTCCTGTACTTACGCAGTGATTCCCGGCGGGAGAAGCGATGCCCCATTTTTCGGACAACTTCCTCGTGCCAAATTTTGATTTGGCAGTCCAGGGCTGGGGGCCTGCCGCAGCTTCCCCTGCGAGCATTCCGACGGTTTCTGAGTGGGGGCTTTCTTGCGCTGTCGGCCATTCTGGGAATGTTGGGGCTGGCGGCGATGCTGCGGCGGACATGATGTGGCAGGGCAACAGCCTGTGGACTGGCGAGTTCGGATAACTCAGCCGAGTTTTTGAGCGGCTGCTTCTGGCCCCATAGCCGCGGTCTGCGACTTACCTTTGAGCGACAGCAACCGCTGCAAAGCTATCAGTGAATCAACCGGGTCAGCGTTTCACTGGTGAGCAACAGTGGCTGAAAAACGATGAACGCCTGCGGTCTCAACAAGCAGGCTTTCTAGCCAACCTACTCAAGCAAAGAAAAAGCCCTGCGCACGCCTGGCTTTGAGATTTCAATCCCCCATCACTTGCAGCTAAAACTGCTAGCGCTCTCCACATCCCCCGTCCCGTTGTACCGCGCCACCTTCGGGTACACACACAGCGGCCGGGTGCGATTGGCAGACCAGCTGGCGGGCAGCTCGGCATTCACCACCTTGGCCCCCGCACCGCGTGCGTTCGCCGTCACGCTGTCCGGCGCCTTGCCTTGTTCCACCCAGGCCACCAGCGGCGCCAGCATGTCGAACTGGTCGGCGGCGGGGCCGCCTGAGCAGTGGTTCATGCCGGGCACCAGGAACAGGCGGGCAAAGTCGTCGGCCTTGCCGCCGTGGTTGGCCTGCACGCGGTCCATCCAGTTGGCGGTGTCGATGGGTGAAAACACGCCGTCCGCCACGCCGTGGTAGACCATCATCTTGGCGCCGCGGTTCTTCAGCGTGCCCAGGTCCGCGGCGTTCGGGGGCGTCATGTATGACCACGACGGCTCGGCATATGGCCCGCTGGTGGCAAACATCTTGGGGTAGTCGGTCTCCATGCTGAAGTTCATCGCAAACTGCAGGCCGGTGGTGGCCTTGAACGCCTCCATCGTGGAGGGCGGAGTGGTGAACAAAAAGGCCACAGCCCCCGCGTCGCGCGTGGCTGGGGCGTTGAAGTGCCAGAACGCAAAGTTGCGGCCTGCCACGCCGGGGTCAAACCAGGTGCCGGGGTACAGCGCCTCGCCTTTGCTGTTCTTGGGCCCCGCAAAGATGCTGGCAAGCACCGTTTTCTGCGCGGGCGTCAGGCAGCTGCCGTCGCGGGCGCCGGTGCAGCTGGGCACATCGGTCTGCAGATTGAAGGTGGTCTGGCAGGCTTTCACATCGTTCACCTGGCCGTCGGTCGCGCCATCCAGCGCATCGCAGCGGGCGACGATTTGGTTGCCGATGAGCTTGAACTCGGCGGGCGTCACGGCGGTGGACAGATCGGGCTGGCTGTTGGCGCCGGGCGTGGAGACTTTGGCGTACTGCTGGGCCTTCCACAGTTGGGCGGTGGCGGCCTTGGGCAGGCTGAAGCCGGGGTTGCCCGCTAGCACGCCGTCGTATTGCTCCGCATAGCGCGATGCGGCCACCATGGCGTGGCGGCCGCCGTTGGAGCAGCCTGCGATGTACGAGCGGTCGGGCGCCTTGCCGTAGGCGCTCTTGATCAGGTTCTTGGCCATGGGCGTGAGCGTGCCCACGGCCTGGTAGCCGTAGTCCAGCCGGGCCTGCGGGTCGAGGCCAAAAAACGGCGTGGGCGCGGCATGGCCTGCGTCAGAGCTGAGCACCGCAAAGCCTTGCACCAGGCCCGGCGCCACTGGCGCAGCGCCGCTCACCGCACCCAGTGCGGTCACCACGCTCCCATCGAGTCCGCCGTTGGCCTGGTGCAGAAACCGGCCGTTCCAGTTCTGCGGCAGGCGCATCTCAAAACCAATGGCGTAGCTGGCGCCGTCCACGGGGCCGGTGCGCTCTTTCATCTTGCCTTTGACGAGGCAGTGCGCGGGCGCCTGGGTGGTGTTGCCCTGCACCGTGATCGGCCCTGCGGCCACCAGCTCTGAGGAGGTGATGCGTGTATCGGGCAGGGCCAGGCTGCTGGCCAGGTTGGAACACGCCTGCAGGGTGGCGGGCGTGGCGGCGGCCAGTTGCGGCAACAACAACGCGCGGGGCGCCGTGCCGCAGCCTGCCAGTAAGGCCGCCATGGCAGCTGCAAGGGTCAGGGGGCGTGTGGGCGTAGTGGTGAAGGTTTTCATGCGGAGTCTCCGGGGCGCCATGAGGGCGGTCTGGGCGCGGGTTGGGGGAGGAGTGCCGGTGGGCACCCAGCAAAAAGAAGACGACAAGAAAAGAAGGACAGAAAAAGAGCAGAAGAGTAGAAGAAGGGCCATGGCCAGCCACTGCCGCCATGGCCCCTTCGGGTGCTGCCTTACTTATTTGCAGCTGAAGCTGCTGGCGCTTTCGATGTCACCGCTGCCGTTGTAGCGCGCGACCTTGGGGTACGCGCACAGGGGGCGGCTGCGGTTGGCAGACCAGCTGGCGGGCACGTCGGCGTTCACACCGCCCGCATTGCCTGCGCCGCGCACGGTGGCAACCACGCTGTCTGGCGCCTCGCCTTTTTCGACCCAGTTCACCAGTGGGGTCAGCATGTCGAACTGGTCGGTGGCGGGGCCGCCAGAGCAGTGGTTCATGCCGGGCACGCGGTAGTAGCGGGCGAAGTTGCTGGCGTCGCCGTTGTTGGCGTTGCGCACGCCGTCATACCAGGCCGTGGTGTCGTCGCTGGAGAAGATCGGGTCGCTGGTGCCGTGGTACAGCATCATCTTGGCGCCCCGGTTCTTGATGGCCGACAGGTTGCTGGGGTTCGGGGGCGTCATCAGCGACATGCCGCTTTCGGTGTAGACCGCGTTGGTCGCGTTCACGCGGGCCACCATGGTGTCCACGTTGCCGGTCAGTGCAAACACGGGGCCGTTGAACGTGGCGGCGTCTTCTGGTGGCGCAGACCAGATCAGGGCCACACCGCCGGAGTCGAGCACCAGCGGCGCAGTGAACTCCCAAAAACCATACCCACCGCCTGCCAGCCCGGCGTCATACGGGAAGCTTGTGTAGATCTTGCTGCCCGTGGTGGTGGTGGGGCCGCTGAAGATCTTGGCGATGCCGATCTTCTGGTCCGCAGACAGGCAGCTGCCGTCGCGTGCGCCGCTGCAGGTGGGCACATCGCGGTCCAGGTTGAAGGCGGCCTGGCAGGCGCCGGTGTCTTGCACCAGTCCGTCCGTGCTGCCATCGAGCGCGTCGCACTTGGCCAGCACGGTTTTGGACACCAGCGCACGCTCGGCCGTGGTAAAGCCGGTAGACAGGTCACCCGGCGTGCTGGCGAGCGACGCGTAGATCTTGCCGCTGGCAATGCTGGCGATGGCCGCCTTGGGCAGGTTGAAGCCAGGGTTGCCCACCAGATAGCCGTCGTACTGGTCGGCAAAACGGGACGCCGCCACCATGGTGTGCCGCCCGCCGTTGGAGCAGCCGCCAAAGTACGAGCGGTCGGGCGCCTTGCCGTAGGCGGTCTGGATGGCGTTTTTGGCCATGGGCGTGAGCTTGGCCACGGCCTGGTAGCCGTAGTCCAGCCGCGCCTGCGGGTCGATACCAAAGTTGGGGCCCATGGAGCCTTCATGGCCCGCGTCCGAGCTGATGACTGCAAAACCCATGTTCAGCGCGTTGTTCAGCCCTGCGCCGCCGTTGACGCCACCCGTGGCGGGCAGCACGTTGCCGTCGATGCCGCCGTTGCCCTGGTAGAAGAACCGGCCATTCCACGCCATGGGCAGGCGCATCTCAAAGCCGATGGCGTAGCTCTTGCCGTCGACCGTGCTCACGCGCTGGAACATCTTGCCGGTGACCTGGCAGTGTTCACGCACGGGCGCGCCCGCCACGGTCAATGTGCCCGCAGCGATGGTGTTGGCTGCGGTGATGGTGGTGTTGGCAAAGTTGATGCGGCTTGCCAGCGCGCTGCACGACTGCAGCGTGCCGGGCGCGGCCGCTGCCAGCTGGGGCAGCCCGGGTTCAGACGACCCGCCGCAGCCGACCAGCAGCGCTATCGGCAGGGCCGACAGCGCGGTCAGGGCATAGGGGTTGGTGCGCGTTCTCGCTTTTCTTTTGAAGTTCACGGTGTTGTCTCCTGTTTTTTCTGAGGCGCAAGGAATCCCGCAGCATGGCCTCAACACGCTGTAGGAGGGAGATCGGCAAAAAGGTTAAGTTGCTATTGAATGCGTAGCTGCTGGCGCTTATCCATCAAGCGCTAGAGGCCAATTTGGCTTTGATTTCGAGAGCCTGTGCAATGCGCTGGCGCAGGATGGCCGCGCGCATGTCGAACTCGGGCAGCACCCACTGGGTAAGGGCGTGGGCGGGGGCGGCCCACCGGTCGCTCTTGCTCGCTGTGCTGATGAGGCCCCAGGCCCACTCCAGCAGCACCAGCGCCACGGCGCGCAGATAGTCGTCGGCCACCCAGTAGGGCAACTCGGGGTCGGTCTGCGCAGCAATCGCCAGGGTCTGCGTGATCTCGACCAGCGTGTGGCGGCGCGCGCGGGCCGCAGCGCCGGGCGCCTTGCCGGGCAGCGATGCCAGCAACGCCGACAGGCCCTGGCCGCCATCGGCCAGCACCTTGCGCACCAAGAGGTCAATCGCCTGGATCTCGTTCGTGCCCTCGTAAATCATCGCCACGCGCGCATCGCGCACGATCTGCTCAATGCCCCATTCGCGCACATAGCCGTGGCCGCCAAACACCTGCAGGCAGGCGCTGGCGCCGTGGAAACCCTGGTCCGTGAGCGCGGCCTTGAGCACGGGGGTGACCAGCGCGCACCAGCGCTGCGCTGCGGCGCGCTCGCCCGCGTCGGTGCTGTGTTTGGCGATGTCGAGTTGCAGCGCCGTGTGGTACGCCAGCACTCGCCCGCCGTCGATCCAGGCGCGCTGCGTGTGCAGGATGCGGCGGATGGCGGGGTGGTCCTGGATGAGGCTGGTGTCGGTGGCGCCCGGCGCGCGCATCTGGCGGCGCTCGGAGGCATAGGCGCTGGCCTTTTGCCACGCGGCTTCCAACAGGCCAATGCCTTGCAGTCCCACGTGCAGGCGCGCCGCGTTCATCATCACGAACATGGCGTTCAGGCCCTTGTTCGGCTCGCCCACCAGCCAGCCGGTGGCGTCGTCAAACCGCATCACACAGGTGGGGCTACCGTGCAGGCCCATCTTTTCTTCGATGCGTTCGCAGACCACCGCATTGCGCTTTCCGTTTGGCAGCACCTTCGGCACCAAAAACAGCGACAGCCCCTTGGGCCCCGCAGGTGCATCCGGCAAGCGCGCAAGCACCAGATGCACGATGTTGTCGGTCAGGTCGTGCTCGCCGCCGGAGATAAAAATCTTGCTGCCGTTCACGCGCACGCTGCCGTCGGGCTGCGGCACACCGCGTGTGCGCACTTGCCCCAGGTCGCTGCCCGCGTGGGCTTCGGTGAGGCACATGGTGGCCAGCCATTCGCCGGTGGCGATCTTGGGCAGGTACTGCGCGCTCAACGCGTCGCTGGCGTGGTGCTTGATGCACTCATACGCACCATGCAGCAGGCCCGGCGCCATCGTCCAGCCGTGGTTGGCCCCGGCCAGCCATTCAAACAGCACACATTCGAGCACCGCGGGCAGGCCTTGGCCGCCGTCTTCGGGCGCACACGACAGCGACGGCCAGCCCGCCTGCCAGAAGGCTTGGTACGCATCGCGAAACCCTGCGGGTGTGTACACCTGGCCCGCGTCAAAGCGGCAGCCCTCTTCGTCGCCGCTGCGCTGCAGCGGGGCGATGGCGCTGTCGACAAACTTGGCGGCTTCGTCGAGCACCTGCGCGGCCAGTTCGCCATCGGTATCGGCAAATGGCGCCAGCGCCTGCCAGCGGCTGGGCGCCTGCAGCACGTGCGTCAGCAAGTGCTGGATGTCGGCGAGGGACTGGCGTGCTGGCATCGTTTGCTCACTATTTCATAGCTATAAGCGCTTTATGGATAAGCGCTAGAGCCTGTTTTTTGCTCGAACTTTCGGAAAACCACCGGCAGACCGTTCGCCCTGAGCCTGTCGAAGGGCTGCACCAGCAGCGTGCCCTGGCTTCGACAAGCTCAGCCCGAACGGGTGGTGCAGCAAGTCACGGCTTCGACAGGCTCAGCCCGAACGGTTGGGGGCCCGGCCGCTGCAAGGAGGGCGCTGCGCCCTGTGTTGTGCCACCCGCCCGCAAACACTGGCGCGGCCCAGGCGAGCGCCACCGTGGATCTGGCTTTGCCAGTCCACCGGAGGCGTCCCCCCCAGGGGGAAGGCGCGCAGCGACGCAGGGGGGAGTCAAGACTCTGAGGTGAACCCAATCTGCTTGACCAGCGGCCCCCAGCGCTCGAACTCGGCCTTCTGGTCGGCCAGCATTTCCTGCGGGGTGCTGCCGTGCGCCACCAGGCCGACGATGCCCAGTGCGTCAATCACGGTCTTGTCCTTCAGTGCGCCGGTGATGGCCGCATTGGCGCTGGCCAGCGTGGCGGGCGCGATCTTGGCCGGGGCATAGAAGCCGAACCATTCTTCGGACGTCACGTCGGGGTAGCCCAGTTCGGTGAAGGTCGGCACATCTGGCAGGTAGGGCGAGCGCTTCTTGCCCGAGGTGGCCAGCACGCGCACGCGGCCGGTCTTCATGTACTGCAGGTAGTCGCCGCTGGGGTTCACGGCGGCAGAGATCTGGCCGCCCACCAGGTCGGTGATGCTGGGCACGGTGCCGCGGTAGGGCACGTGTTTCAGGTCCACCCCAGCACGAATGCCCAGCAGGGCGCCCAGCAGGTGCGGCATCGAACCCGCGCCGGGCGAGCCGTACATGGCCTTGTCCGGGTTGGCCTTGGCCCAGGCGAGGAAGTCTTTGAGCGTCTTCACTTCGGCAGGCACAGCAGGCCCCACAGCCAGACCGTGGTGCATGATCGCGCCGATCGAAACGGGCGTCACATCCTCGGGCTTGTAGCTGAGCTTGGGATAAATGTGCGGGTACACCGACAGGGCCGACACGGGTGCCAGCGTCAGCACCGAGCCATCGGCGGGCGAGTTCTTCAGCGTCTCCACGGCAATGCGGCCGCCCGCGCCGGGTTTGTTCTCCACAAAGCCCGGGTTCTTGCTGAAGGCCGTGCCACCCAGCTTCTCGGCCACGCGGCGGGCCACGCTGTCGCCCGCGCTACCGGCGGGAAAGCCGTACATGATCTTGACCTGTTCCAGCGCCTGCGCGAAACCGGTCAAGGGATAAAGCGCACCGAGCGCGGCGGCAGAGCCGAGGGCTTGTACAAAGTGGCGTCGAGTGGTCGTCATGGTTGTCTCCTGGTGGTTTTGTGGTGTCAATGACGGGGAAGGTGAAAGGAAAGGCGATCAGCGTGGCGCCATGCGCAGGGCGCCATCGAGGCGAATGACTTCGCCGTTCAGGTGCCCGTTGGTCACGATGTGGCAGGCCAGCTCGGCAAACTCTTCGGGCTTGCCCAGGCGCGGTGGAAAAGGGATGCTGGCCGCCAGCGACTGCTGCACGGCTTCGGGCAGCTCTTTCATCAGCGGCGTGGCAAACAGGCCGGGCGCCACGGTGCACACGCGGATGGCGTGCTGCGCCAGGTCGCGTGCCATGGGCAGCGTCATGCCCGCCAGGCCCGCTTTGGACGCGCTGTAGGCCTGCTGGCCCACCTGGCCGTCAAAGGCAGCGACCGAGGCGGTGAACATCATCACGCCACGCTCGCCGTTGTCCAGCACGGGCAGCTTGGCGCACGCAGCGGCAAACAAACGGCTGACGTTGTAGCTGCCGATCAGGTTGATGTTGATCACGCGCACGAAGTCTTCCAGCGGCGCAGCGCTGCCGTCGCGCTGCACCACGCGCTTGGCGCTGCCAATGCCGGCCACGTTCATCAGGATGCGCGCCGGGCCGTGCGCGGCGGCGGCCTGGTCGATGGCGGCGGTCACGCTGGCGGCGTCGGTGATGTCGCAGGCGCAGGCCACGGCACTGCCCGCGCCGAATTCGGTGTTGATGGCTGCCGCCACTTTTTCAGCCAGTTCGGCATTGCGGTCGAGCACGGCCACCTTGGCGCCCAGGCGGGCCAGTTCGCGCGCGGTGGCCTCGCCGAGGCCGGATGCGCCGCCGGTGATGAGGGCGGCTTGTCCTTGAATCTGCATGGTGGTGTGTCCTGTAGGAGGTAGGTTCAAGCGCCTGGCTGGAGGATGTCGGGCGCCGTGTTGTCGTGCAGGGCGGTGACCAGCGCATCGCGGTGCTTGAGCACGGCGCGCTGGTTGACGGAGCCCTTGTCGGTGATCTCACCCTTGTCGATGGAGGGCGGCTCGGCCATCAGCAGCGCACGGGCCACGCGGCTGGCGCTGCCGGTCGATTCGCGCGCCAGTTGGTCCAGCACGGCTTCGATGCGCTGGCGCACCGCCGGGTGGGCCACCACATCGGCCAACGGTGCGTCAGGGCCCAGGCCCGATACTTCGCGGCACGCGGGCGAGGGGAACAACAGCGCGCCCACTTCCTTCATGTTCAAGCCCGTCAGCACCACGTCCTGGATGTAGGGCGCGCCCGCCACGATGATCTTGGCGCGCATCGGGCCCACGCTGACAAAGGTGCCGGTGGACAGCTTGAAGTCTTCGGCAATGCGGCCGTCAAACGCCAGGCCGCGGTGGATGTCGTTCTCGTCGATCCACTTCACCGCATCGCCGGTGCACAGGTAGCCTTCGTCGTCAAACGCGTCGCGCGTGGCCGCGTCGGAGCGCCAGTAGCCGGGCGTCACGTTCGGGCCGCGGTAGCGCACCTCGGTCTTACCGTCCACGTCCACCAGTTTCAGCACCATGCCGGGCACGGGTGCGCCGATGTGGCCGGAGCGCACGTCGGGGCTGTTGACGAACATGGCCGACGGCGCCGATTCGGTCATGCCGAGGCCCGTGGCCATCACGATGCGCTCGCCAATGGCGGCTTCTTGCGTGGCGTGCAGGCTGTCCCAGATCGGTTGGGCCAGGCCCGCGCCGGAGTAGAAGAACATGCGCACGCGTGACAGCAGCTTGTCGCGCAGCACAGCGTCGGTCTTCATCGCTTCGGCAATCATTTCAAAGCCGGTGGGCACGTTGAAATACACCGTGGGCGCAATCTCGCGCAGGTTGCGCAGCGTCTCACCAATCAATGCTGCTGTGGGTTTGCCGTCGTCGATGTACAGCGTGCCGCCATGCTGCAAGGTCAGGCCGACGTTGTGGTTGCTGCCGAAGGTGTGGTTCCACGGCAGCCAGTCCACCAGCACCGGCGCGGCTTCGGCCAGCACCGGCAGCGACAGCGTGATCTGCTGCAGGTTGGCGCACCACATGCGCTGGGTGTTGATGACCGGCTTGGGCATCTTGGTCGAGCCGCTGGTGAACAGGAACTTCACGATGGTGCCCGGGCCGGTGGCGTGCATGGCGGCGTCCACGGCAGCAGTTGCCGTGGTGGCTTTCAGGCTGTCGAAAGTGCCGGTGGTGCGGCCTTCGATGGTGCCCCCCGCCAGCACCACTTCGACATCGGCCGCCACGGTCGCGTTGATGGCGCGGCCGTAGCGCGCGCCGTCGGCTGCAAACACCAGGCCGGGCGTCAGGGTGTCGATGACGTGGCGCAGCTTGTCGTAGTCCTGGCTCACGGTGGCGTAGGCAGGCGACACGGGGCAGTACGGCACCCCGGCGTACATGCAGCCCAGCGCCAGCAGCGCGTGCTCGATGGTGTTTTCGCACAGCACCACCACGGGGCGCTCAGCACTCAGGCCCCGGTCCAGCAAGGCTTGGCCGATGCTGCGGGCGGCATCCAGCGCCTGCGCGTAGGTCACATGCTGCCAGTCCCCTGTCTTGCCGCCACCCAACTGCTCGCGCCGCGCCACAAAGCTGTGGTCGGGCGTGGCCTCGGCCCAGTGCACCAGGTAGTCGGTCACGCGCCGGGCATACGCGCCCAGCGGCAGGTCGGCCTGCAGGTAACGCACGCCCGGTGCGCCGTCACGCAGGCTGACGCGGGTGACGCCAAAGGTCACGGGGCGGTAGCGGGGCAGGTTGGACGGCGATGGCATATGGGGCTGTGCGCTCATGGGGAATCCGGGGTGGTTGGGGCGGTGGGGTGCAGGCGGTTCAAGCGGATTTGCGTCCAACCACCCAAAGCCGTTCGGGCCGAGCTTGTCGAAGCCTGGTCCCGCGCTTCGACAAGCTCAGCGTGAACGGATTGGGGTTGCAAACGCACGGCGTCAGTCCTGCTTGCGAACCTTGGCTGCGCGGCCTTCCAGAAAGTCGGCCAGGCGGGACTTGGCTTCCGGCGCGCTCTGGGCAATGGCGGCCATCATGGCTTCGGTGAAGAAGCCCTGGTCGGCGGGCTGCTCGGCAATGCGGGGCAGCGCGTGCATCAGCGCGTAGTTGGTCAACGGCGCGTTTTCTGCCACACGCTTGGCCAGTTCGACGGCCTTCTCGAACGCCTTGCCTTCGGGCACCAGGTACTGCGCAAAGCCGACTTTTTCGCCGTCCTGCGCGTTGTAGACGCGGCCGGTCAGCATCATGTCCGTCATGCGCGCTGCGCCAATCAGCTTGGGGATGCGCACCGCACCGCCGCCGCCCACAAAAATGCCGCGCGAGCCCTCGGGCAGCGCGTAGAAGGTGGACTCGTCGGCCACGCGGATGTGGCAGGCGCTGGCCAGCTCCAGCCCGCCGCCCACCACGGCGCCATGCAGCGCGGCAATCACGGGCACGGGGCCGAACTGCACGCGCTCCAGCGCAGCGTGCCACATGCGCGAGTGGTGCAGGCCCTGGCCCGCGTCGCGTTCTTTCAGCTCCGACAGGTCCAGCCCCGCGCAGAAGTGCGGGCCTTCTCCGTCGATCACGGCGGCGCGCACGGTGCTGGGCATTTTTTCGAACAGGTCGCGCAGGGCCAGGATGAGGCCGTCGTTCAAGGCATTGCGCTTGGCGCCGCGGGTCAGGCGGATCACGGCCACTTCCTGCTGGTCGCCGGTGAGTTCGAAATGGATGTCTGGATGGGTCATAGAGGCTTTCGTATTGGTTGAATTGTGGTTATAGTTCATAACCAATTCAAGCAAGCAAAGCCCGTTTTTTATTGGTGTTTACCCTTGATCTGCGTCACGTCCCGTGGCGCATGCTGGCGGCATGGACCAACAAAACAGGGTGCCAACCCAGGAGACACGCATGGACCACGAGAACCTGATTGCGATCGACATCCACACCCACGCCGAAGTGAGCTGCTGGAACCCGTTCGACAACTACGGCGACGAATACGACCGCGCCGCCGACAAATACTTCAAGAACGGCCGCCGCCCCACCATTGCCGAGACGGTGGCGTATTACCGCGAGCAGAAGATTGGCCTGGTGATGTTCACGGTGGACGCCGAGTCCAAGATGGGCCGCCGCCGCATCCCCAACGAAGAGATCGCCGAGGCCGCCAAGGCCAACAGCGACATGATGTTTGCATTCGCCAGCATCGACCCGCACAAGGGCAAGATGGGTGCGCGCGAGGCGCGCCGGCTGATTGAAGAACACGGCATCAAGGGCTTCAAGTTCCATCCCACGGTGCAGGCCTACCACCCCTACGACAAGATGGCCTGGCCCATCTACGAGGTGATTGCCGAATACGGCATGCCCGCCATCTTCCACACAGGCCACAGCGGCATTGGCAGCGGCATGCGCTGCGGCGGCGGGCTGCGGCTGGAATACTCCAACCCCATGCACCTGGACGACGTGGCGATTGACTTCCCCGACATGCAGATCGTGATGGCGCACCCGAGCTTTCCGTGGCAGGACGAGGCGCTCAGCGTGGCCACGCACAAGCCCAACGTGTGGATCGACCTGTCGGGCTGGAGCCCCAAATACTTTCCCAAGCAGCTGGTGCAGTACGCCAACACGCTGCTGAAAGACCGCATCTTGTTCGGCAGCGACTACCCGCTCATCACGCCCGAGCGCTGGATGAAAGACTTTCAGGAAGCGGGCTTCAAGCCTGAGGTGATGCCCGGCATCCTGAAGGGCAACGCCGTACGGTTGCTGGGGCTGGACAAGCCGCAGGGCGCGGCCGCTACGGCTACTACGCCTGCGCCCATGCCGCAAACCCCCGCCTGATCAGTCGTAGACTTTTTGCAGCAGGCGAATCAGCGTCTTGCGCTCGGTGGGCGTCAGGCGTGCGGTTGCGTCTTCTTCCAGCTGCGCCGCCGTCTTCTCGGCCTGCACCGTCAGGTCGGCACCTTCAGGCGTCAGGTGCACGCCCATCGCGCGCCCGTCGCTGGGGTGCGGGCGGCGTTCGATCAGCCCACGCCGCTCCAGCGCGGCAATCAGCCCCACCATGTTGGGCGGCAGCACGTTGAGCGTGGCGCATAGCTGGCGCGAGGTAACGCCCGGGTTGTGCGCCACCAGCGACAGCACCGAAAAGTCCACCACCTTCAGGTCATACACCGCCATGCGCTCCATGAACACTTCGATGATGGACAGCGCCGCGCGGCGCGTGTTGTAGCCCACCAGCGTGCGCAAAAAGCAGGTGTCCACCGGCTCAGCGGTCACCGGCGGTGGGGTTTCAACAAGGGCCGTGGACGGCGCGGTTTTTCTGCGGGGACGTACGCTGGACATGGGGGCGATTGTGCCGGGGCCGGGTGCGGGCGCCCGGGTTTGCGGGGCGCCACGCGGCATGGCAGAGGCGGTTTTGATTAGAAATTTGAGCCAAATTGGCCTCTAGCGCTTATCCCATAAGCGCTAGTAGCTATCAATTTGATACTTCACGTCTTGCGTGTTCGATCACATCGGGCTGCGCAGCACCCGGCGGTACTGCACGGCCTCGGCCACATGGCTGACCTGTGTGGTGGGCGCGCCCGCCAGGTCGGCAATGGTGCGGGCCACCTTCAGCGCGCGGTGCGTGCTGCGCGCCGACCAGCCCAGGCGCGCGGCGGCGGTGTTGAGGAACTTGGCGGCCGTGTCGTCCAGCAGCAGGTGCGTGTCGATCTCCTGCCCCTGCAGCGCCTGGTTGGTTTTGCCTTGCCGCGCCAATGCCACGGCCCGCGCACGCACCACGCGCTCGCGGATGGCTTCGGTCGCTTCGCCAGGGGGCGCCTGCACCAGTTGGTCAGCGGGCAGGGCTGGCACCTCCACGTGCAGGTCGATGCGGTCCAGCAGCGGGCCGCTCAGTTTGGACTGGTAGCGATTGACCTGGTCGGGTGTACAGCGGCAGGCGCGTTGGGTGGAGCCCAGGTAGCCACACGGGCACGGGTTCATCGCTGCAATCATCTGGAACCGGGCGGGGAAATCCGCACGCTGCGCCGCTCTGGAGATGGTGATGTGGCCGGTCTCCAGCGGCTCGCGCAGCGCCTCCAGCGCGGCGCGCGGGAACTCGGGCATTTCGTCCAAAAACAAAATGCCGTTGTGGGCCAGCGATATTTCGCCGGGCCGTGGGGGCGATCCCCCGCCGACCAGTGCCACCGCGCTGGCGGTGTGGTGCGGCGCTGCCGTCGGCCTCTGCCCCCACCGATCGGTGCGAAACCGCCCGGCCAGACTGGCGATGGCAGCGCTCTCCAGCGCCTCGTCCACCGTCATGGCGGGCAGCAGCCCCGCAAAACGCAGCGCCAGCATCGACTTGCCCGAGCCCGGTGGCCCGGCCATCAACACGCTGTGCCCGCCCGCCGCCGCAATCTCCAGCGCGCGTTTGGCTGTGGCTTGCCCTTTCACGTCGGCCATGTCCGGCCCTGCGGTGCTGGTGGCCATGGGCGTGGCTTGCAGGCGCGTCCAGCCGTCGTTGGCCACATCGGCATCGCCTGCGGCCACGCTGCCCGGGGGCAAGAAGGCGCGCACCACATCCAGCAGGTGCCGGGCACGCACCACCTGGGCAGCGGGTACCAGGGCGGCTTCCTCCGCGCTGCCGGGGGGCAGCACCAGTTGTGCGGTGATCTGCTGTGTCTGCAGCGCCAGGCTGGTGGCCAGTGCGCCACGCACCGGGCGCAACTCGCCCGACAGCGACAGCTCGCCCGCAAACTCGTAGCCCGCCAGGCGGCTGGCATCGACCTGGCCGCTGGCGGCGAGGATGCCCAGCGCTATGGGCAGATCGAACCTGCCGGAATCCTTGGGTAAATCGGCCGGGGCCAAGTTGACGGTGATTCTTTTGTTGTGCGGAAACTCCAGCCCCGCGTTCTGCAGTGCCGAGCGCACCCGTTCACGCGCTTCTTTCACCTCCACCTCGGCCAGTCCGACCAGTGTGAAGCTGGGCAATCCGTTGGCCAGATGCACTTCGACGGTGACGGAGGGCGCCTGCAGCCCCAGAAGGGCGCGACTTTGCACCAAAGCAAGACTCATGAAGCGGTTTCTCCCCAGATGGGTGCGTTTTATGGTTTTTTAGTGCCAGGCACTGGTGTTGTGCACCAACAAGGTGCGCGGCTGCCAGCGCACACAACGCCAATGTACCGGGGATCGGTGTAACGCAACGCAACCGTCATGCAACGGTAATGCAGCGGATGCACCGACGTGTGGCACGGTCCGTGCTTAAAGCGCTCGTCCCTACTTTGTCCAACCGGAGGAAACATGACCCGCGCCATCATCAAGACCCTGGGCGTTGCCCTTGTCGCAGCCCTTCCCATGCTGGCCAGCGCCCAGCTCACCGGCAACGTCAGCCTGACTACGAACTACAAGTTCCGCGGCCAGGACCAGGACGCCTCCAAGGCCAAGGCCGTCAAGCCCGCTCTGCAAGGCGGCTTTGACTACACCTTTGGCGAATCCGGCTTCTATGTCGGCAACTGGAACTCCAGCGTGGACTGGCTGGCCAGCAACTCGCTCGAATCCGATCTGTACGGCGGCTACAAATTCAAGGCCGGTGGCCTGGATCTGGACGTTGGTGCGCTGACCTACCTCTACCCTGGCAACGCCAACGGCAACACCACCGAAGCCTACATTGGCACCAGCTTTGGCCCGATCTCTGCCAAGTACTCGCACACCATCTCCAAGGACTACTTCGGTTGGGCAGGCGCCAAGGCCGGTTCCGGCCTGAAGGGCCGCAACACCGGTTACCTGGGCTTTGCGTTTGCACAAGAAGTGGCGCCCAGCATCACCGTCAAGGCTTCGGTGGGCTTTACCCGCTTTGCCAGCGACATCAAGGACCTGGGCGTGCCTAACTACATGGACTACAGCCTGGGTGGTGCCTACGACTTCGGCGGTGGGCTGTCGCTGGGTGCCGCTGTGGTGGGCGCCAACAAGAAGGCCTTCTTCGGCCACGTCAACAAGTCGCGCGTGATCGTCACGCTCACCAAAACCCTGTAAGTCTCAATGGGCGCCGGTGGCGCCCATCCTGGAGGATCTAAAAATGAAAATGGTGACAGCCATCATCAAGCCCTTCAAGCTGGACGAGGTGCGTGAAGCACTCTCCGACATCGGCGTGCAAGGCATCACAGTGACCGAAGTCAAAGGCTTCGGACGTCAAAAGGGCCACACCGAGTTGTACCGCGGCGCTGAGTACGTGGTCGACTTTCTGCCCAAGGTGAAGATCGAAGCCGCAGTGTCCGACGACCTCGTCGACCGCGTGATCGAATCCATCGAAACCGCAGCCCGTACCGGCAAGATCGGCGACGGCAAGATTTTCGTGACCCACCTGGAGCAGGTGGTGCGCATCCGCACCGGCGAAACCGGCAAGGAAGCCCTCTAAGGGCTGGCCGCATCAGACACAAGAGAAACGCCATGAAAAAATTGCTTGCTTCCTTCATTCTCGGGCTGAGCCTGTTGTCCGTCGGCTCTGCCGCACTGGCACAGGCCCCCGCTACCCCTGAGGCCGCCGTAGCGGCCCCGGCCCCGGCTGCCGCCGAAGCGCCTGCAGCGGCACCCGTTGCTGCTGCGCCAGCCGCCGCCGAAGCCGCACCCGCTGAAGCCCCTGCTGCCGCGGCACCCAAGATCGACTCCGGCGACACCGCCTGGATGCTGACCTCCACCATGCTCGTGATCCTGATGACCATCCCCGGTCTGGCACTGTTCTACGGCGGCCTGGGCCGCAGCAAGAACATGCTGTCGGTGCTGATGCAGGTCTTCGTGGTCTTCTCGCTGGTCTCGCTGCTGTGGGCCGTGTACGGCTACAGCCTGGCGTTCTCGGGCACCGGCAAGTTCTTTGGCGGGTTCGAAAAGATCTTCCTCAAGGGCGTGAACCAGGAAACCTTTGGCGCACTGGCCACCATTCCTGAATACGTGTTCATCGCGTTCCAGGGCACGTTTGCCGCCATCACCGTGGCGCTGATCGTCGGCTCGTTTGCCGAGCGCATCAAGTTCGCGGCTGTGCTGGTGTTCTCGGTGCTGTGGTTCACCTTCAGCTACGTGCCCATGGCCCACATCGTGTGGGGTGGTGGTCTGCTGGCTGCTGATGGCGCGCTGGACTTTGCGGGCGGCACCGTGGTGCACATCAACGCCGGTATCGCCGGTCTGGTGGGTGCCTACATGGTGGGCAAGCGCATCGGCTTCGGCAAAGAAGCCCTCACGCCCCACAGCCTGACGCTGACCATGGTCGGTGCCTCGCTGCTGTGGGTGGGCTGGTTTGGTTTCAACGCGGGTTCTGCCGGTGCGGCCAACGCCAACGCTGGCCTGGCGTTCATCAACACCATCCTGGCGACGGCTGCTGCCACGCTGGCCTGGATTGCCGGTGAAGCGCTGCACAAGGGCAAGGGCTCCATGCTGGGTGCTGCCTCCGGTGCGGTGGCTGGCCTGGTCGCCGTGACGCCTGCTGCTGGCTTTGTGGGCCCCATGGGTTCCATCGTGATCGGCCTGATCTCTGGCTTCGTCTGCCTGTGGGGTGTGAGTGGCCTCAAGCGCATGCTGAACGTGGACGACGCGTTTGACGTGTTCGGCGTGCACGGCATGGGCGGTATCGTCGGTGCCATCCTGACCGGTGTGTTTGCTGCACAAAGCCTGGGCGGTACGGGTGGCCTGGCCCCCGACACCTTCGCCATGGGTGCGCAAGTGTGGATCCAGGTCAAGAGCGTGCTGTTCACCATCGTGTGGTCCGGTGTGGTGGCATTCATCGCATTCAAGATCGCTGATCTGCTGGTGGGCCTGCGTGTCTCGGAAGAAGCCGAACGCGAAGGTCTGGACATCACATCGCACGGCGAGACAGCGTACAACCGCTGATCCTCGGCCCTGCGCCCAACGCGCTGCGGTGTCTGGTGGCACCGCAGCGTTGCAAAAAGAACAAGCGAGTTACTCCTCCTGGTTATTGAGCCCGCCGTCAAAAACGGCGGGCTTTTTTTGGTTGGTGCATGCTCGTTTTCTGCTTTGGCGGATCGCTCAAGCACCTCCACCAGCCATCCACCCGCCATTCTTCGGTCATTGCCCAGTCCTGCGCCAGCCCTCCAATAGGTCATTTGCACGCGCGCTATTCAAAAAATTCACGCGCTTTGCCCGCCTGGCCGCGCACCGCTGCCGCTAGGATGCGTGGATGGATTCCTCCCTTGCCCCCATCGCGGACCGCGTGCGCGCTGCCGCCGCTGACCAGACCCCCTTGCGCATTCGGGGCGGTGGCACCAAGGATTTTTTGGGCCTGGCGCTGCACGGCGAAGTGCTGGACACCCGGGTGCTGCGCGGCATCGTGAGCTACGAGCCCAGCGAACTGGTGGTGACGGTCAAAGCGGGCACCCCGCTGGCCGAACTGGAAGCCGCCCTGGCCGAGCGGGGCCAATGCCTGCCTTTTGAGCCGCCCCATTTCGCCCAAACCCCTGCAGACGGCGCCACCGTGGGTGGCATGGTGGCGGCGGGCTTGTCGGGCCCGGCGCGTGCCAGTGTGGGCGCGGTGCGCGACTACATGCTGGGGGTGACGCTGCTGAATGGCCGGGCCGAACTGCTGACTTTTGGTGGCCAGGTCATGAAGAACGTGGCGGGGTACGACGTGTCGCGCCTGATGGCAGGCGCCTGGGGCACGCTGGGGCTGATCACCGAGGTCAGCCTCAAGGTCTTGCCCGTGGCGCCCGGCGAGGCCACGCTGCGCTTTGAATGCAACCAGGCCGACGCGCTGCGCAAGCTGCACGCCTGGGGCGGCCAGCCCCTGCCGCTCAACGCCAGCTGCTGGGTGCAAGACGGCGAGGCGGGATCTGGCACGCTGTATGTGCGCCTGCGCGGCGCCGTGGCCGCGGTGGAGGCCGCCTGCCGCAGCATGGGGGGCACCTGCCTGGACAACGCCACGGTTGCGCCGGACTGGGTGGCCTGCCGTGATCAAACCTTGCCGTGGTTTGCGGCCCGTGCCCAGCGCCCCGACCACGCCCTGTGGCGCCTGTCGGTGCCCGCCACCGCACCGGTGCTGACGCTGCCCGCCGGTGCGCAGCCCCTGGTGGAATGGCACGGCGCCCTGCGCTGGGTGCAAGCGCCCGAGTCCGCGGGCGACGCACTGCGCGCCGCCGCCGATGCGGCGGGTGGAAGTGCTTCTGTTTTTATAGCTGCTAGCGCAGGTGGAGTAAGCGCTAGAGGCCAATTTGACTTGAAATCTCGCGCGCTGGAACAGATCCACGCCCGCCTCAAGCACAGCTTCGACCCCGCAGGCATCTTCAACCCCGGCCGCATGGCCCCGGGCTGGTGACGGCTGCCGCGCTCCGCCGGGCTCTTTCCATGCTTCGCGTGCGACGCCTGCGCCACCTCACCGGACACCACCGCACCGTGGCCAGCAACCGCGTGCTGGGCCTGCTGCTGGCGTTCAACGCAGGGGCAGTCAACGCGGGCGGTTTTCTGGTGGTGCACCTGTACACGTCGCACATGACCGGGTTTGTCTCCATGCTGGCCGACAACCTGGTGCTGGGCAACATGGCCCTGGTGCTGGGCGCGGTGGGCGCGCTGCTGGCCTTCCTCAGCGGCGCGGCCACCACCGCGGTCATGGTGAACAGGGCGCGCCAGCGCAAGCTGCACAGCAGCTATGCACAGCCCCTGCTGGTGGTGGCCGCGCTCAAGCTGGTGTTTGGCCGGGTGGGGGCCAACACGCTCAACTGGCGCACGCCGTTTGCCGTGCCCACCACCGTGTTGTTGCTGTCTTTCATCATGGGTTTGCAAAACGCCACGGTGACCAAGATGTCCTCGTCCCAGATCCGCACCACCCACATGACCGGCGTGGTGACCGACCTGGGGATTGAACTGGGCAAGCTGCTGTACTGGAACCGCACCGGCACCGCACCCGAATCGCAGGTGCGCGCCAACCACACCCGGCTGCGGCTGTTTGCCGGGCTGCTGGCGATGTTTCTGGTGGGCGGCATTGCGGGCGCGGCGGGCTTCAAGCACGTGGGTTTTGTGTTTGTGGTGCCGCTGGCGCTGGTGCTGCTGGCCCTGTCGCTGCCGCCGCTGTGGGCAGACCGTGCGCGGCTGCGGCACCCGTGGCGCAAGGCGCCTGCGCTGGCCAAACCCGTCGACCCTCCGGCAGCGCGCTGACACCGTTCGTTCAAAAATTTTGGCTCCCCGTCCAGGCTGCACCCCATGCAAACCCAACTCTCCCCCGAATACGCTGCCCGCGCAGATGGTCTGGCCGCCGAAGCCATCCTGCGCAAATGTGTGCACTGCGGCTTTTGCACCGCCACCTGCCCCACGTATCAACTGCTGGGCGACGAGCTGGACGGTCCGCGGGGCCGCATCTACCTCATCAAGCAGGTGCTGGAAGGCGAGACGCCCACGCGCAAAACGCAGATGCACCTGGACCGGTGCCTCACCTGCCGCAACTGCGAAACCACCTGCCCCAGCGGTGTGCAATACGGCCATCTGGTCGACATTGGCCGCAAGCTGGTGGATGAAAAAGTGCCCCGCCCCCTGGGCGAAAAAGCCCTGCGCTGGGCGCTGAAAGAAGGCTTGCCGTCGCCGTTGTTTGCGCCCGCCATGAAGGCTGGGCAAATGGTGCGTGGCCTGCTGCCTGCCGCCCTCCAAGCCAAGGTGCCCGCCGCCCAACCTGCAGGCGCCTGGCCCACCCGCAGCCATGCGCGCAAGGTGCTCATGTTGGCCGGGTGTGTGCAACCAGCCATGATGCCCAACATCAACACCGCCACCGCCCGCGTACTCGACGCCGTGGGGATCGAGACGGTGGTCGCGTCCAAAGCCGGGTGCTGCGGCGCCGTCAAGTTCCACCTCAACGACCAGGACGGTGGCAAGGCCGAGATGCGCGCCAACATCGACGCCTGGTGGCCGCTGGTGGAGCAAGGGGGCGTCGAGGCCATCGTGATGAACGCCTCGGGGTGTGGCGTCACCGTCAAAGAGTACGGCCACATCCTGCAGGACGACGCGCAGTACGCGGCCAAAGCAGAACGCATCAGCGCCCTCACGCGCGACCTGTCAGAGCTGCTGCCCGCCCTGCTGCCCGAACTGGCGCAAAAACTGCGCGGCCGCGTGCAGCCCGCCGACGTGCTGTATGCCTATCACCCGCCCTGTACCCTGCAGCACGGCCAAAAACTGCGCGGCGGGGTGGAGGCACACCTCGCGCAACTCGGCTTCAAACTGCGCGTGGCGCGCAATGAACCCCACCTGTGCTGCGGCTCTGCCGGTACGTATTCGGTGCTGAACCCGGACCTGTCGTACCAACTGCGCGATCGCAAGCTCGGTGCGTTGGGCGAGGCCTTTGGCGAGCAGTCGCCCGACGCCATCCTGTCGGCCAACATCGGCTGCATTACCCACCTGCAAAGCGGCACGGCCACGCCGGTGCGGCACTGGGTGGAGGTGCTGGACGAGGCGTTGCGGGTGCCTGCGTAGCGCTTTCGGCCCTCACTGCAAGGCTTCCGCACCTGGGCAAACTCAGCGGTACCAAGGGCTGTTTACCGCCTTTGGCACCAACACTGGCATGATCGAGGGTTTTGTTGCCCTCCATTCGCACAGACATGACCGATTCCGCGTCCGCACCTGAACAACCGAACGCAGCCCCCGCCCCACAGGCCGAAGGGGTTGCCGCAGTGCCCGCCGCATCTGCACGCGCCGGAGCCCCTCGGCAGCGCGAAGACAGTCCACGGCGCAGCGGTGGCGACCGTCGCCGCACGCCGCGGCGCACCCCCGGAGCCCCTGGCGCCGCGCCATCGGCAGCACAGGGCGCCAGCGCCGGGCCCGATGCAGGCCCCCGCGCCCCGCAGCGCAGTACCCATCCCATGCTGGAGCAACTGGCGGCGCTGTACCCAGTGCTGTTTGGCGCAGTGTTCCGCCCGCTCAAGCGGGGCATCTTTCAAGACCTGCTGGCAGCCCACCCGGACGTTTTCGAGCGCGACGCGCTCAAGGTAGCGCTGGGCATTCACACCCGTTCCACCCGCTATCTGCAAAGCGTGGCCGCCGGTGACAAGCGCCACGACCTGCAAGGCCAGCCCGTGGAAGACATGGCGCCCGAGCATGTGCACCATGCGCTGCTGGAGGTGTACCGCCGCCGCAAGGCCCGCGGCACCGACGACCTGCTGCCCAAGCTGCGCAACCGCATGATCGCCGCGTTCGAAGCCTCGGGCCTGACTCGCGAGGCCTACACCGAACTGGTGCAGGGCCGCGACGAGTCGGCCAACGCCATCCTCGAAGAAGCCTTTGCCGAATGGTCGGCCCGCAACGCCAAGGACGAAGCCCTGCTGCGCGCCTTCGAGGCCAGTGGCCACACGCTGGAGGCCTTTGCCGACATGTACGGCATGGTGGCGCGCACCGTGGGCCAGCAGCTCGAACGTGCTCGCCGTCGGCAGGCCGATGAGGCCTTGGCGCAGGCCAAAGCGTCTGCTGCCCCCACGCCAGAGGATGCTGCAACGGATGCGGCGAGCGAAGCCGTGGCCGAGGCAGTCGCCGACGTGCCAACCCCGGCAGAAGCCCCGGCGCCGCAGGCGCAGTAACTCGGCGGTGCGAACAAGGCGGGGGCCTGTTCGCCTGTTCGCACCCAGCGTGGCGGGTGTTGTGAGCCTGGAGCGCGTTGTCGCTTCACCACGTCAACGCCTTAACGCCTCCACGGCTTGCCACCAACGCAGACTACTGACACCAGGTTGTCAGTAGCCCGGCAGCAGCATCCTTCTCTCACCGAATCCCCGTGTTTCACCGATTGAGAGAACCATGCCAACGCCCCCTCTAGCCCTCCACATCCCTGCTTTCCACATTTCTGGTGTCTCCGTGCGCACCCGCAATCGCGACGAGATGGACCCTGCCACCGCGCGCCTTGGCGGGCTGTGGGACGCCTTTTTCAGCCAGAGCTGGGAGCGCAAACTGCCCAGCGCAGGCCATGAGCGCCGCATCTTCGGTGTCTACAGTGCCTATGAATCGAACGAGCAGGGTGCGTTTGATGTGACCGCTGGCGTGACCGTGCAGGCGGGCAGCGATGACGGGGCAGCCCGCGCGCCAGACGCCCCGCGCGTCGTGTCCGTGCTGGCGGGCGACTACCTCGTCTTCAACGGCCAGGGCGCCATGCCGCAGATGGTGATCGACACCTGGGGCGAGATCTGGCGCTACTTTGCCGCCAACCCTCAGGTCCAGCGCCGTTTTGCGACCGACTTTGAAGCCTACGATGGCCCCGACCAGGTCGCCATCCACATTGGTATCGTTGCCTGACGTGTTGTGTGTTGCCTGCGTGACGTGCGCGGTGAATGTAGTGAACATCGTCCGACGCATCTGCGCTGCCCACCCCGCACCACCAAGATCGCCATAGTATTAATTTGATAGCTGCTGGCGCTTATGGAATAAGCGCTAGAGGCCAAAAACACTTAAAAAACTGAATTGCCCATGCGCCGCGCTGACCGCCTGTTCCAGATCGTGCAGCTCATCCGTGGGCGGCGTCTGTCTACCGCCGCCTTTCTGGCCGAGCGGCTGGAGGTGTCCGCCCGCACCATCTACCGCGACGTGGCCGACCTGCAGCACCAGGGCGTGCCCATTGAAGGCGAAGCGGGTGTGGGCTACCGCCTGGGCGCAGGCTTTGAGCTGCCGCCGCTGATGTTGACCCAGGGAGAAGCGAATGCGCTGGTGGCCGCCGCCCGGCTGGCGCAGGCTTGGCTGGACGCTGGCTTGGCGCGCGAAGTCGAGGGCGCGCTGGGCAAGATCCTCTCCGTGTTGCCCCCCGCCGCGCGTGCCGCCGCAGAGGCGCAAGCGCTTTACGCGCCTTCGGTGGGCCTGGACGCCCGCGCCCAAGCCACACTGCAAACCCTGCGCGAGGCCGTCCACACCCGCCACGTGGTGCACATCGACTACGCCGACGTCCACGGCCGCCCCACCGTGCGCCGCCTGCGTCCCCTGGGCTGCTTTTACTGGGGCAAAGTCTGGACACTTTCTGCCTGGTGCGAACTGCGCGGCGACTTTCGGGGCTTTCGCATCGACCGCATCGTCAGCGTGGCCGTGCTGGACGAACGGTTCCAGCACGAAGAAGGCAAGACGCTGGCGGATTTGCTGCGCAAGGTGGAGGCGGAGATGGCGGAGTGTGAGCTGGTGCCTGACGCCGGTGTGAAGGCCCCAATGGCCGCGCTCTGACGCTGCCATCGAGATCGACGCCCTGGCACGGCGCAGCCCCTGGGCGCACAGAGGCTTGAAACTACGGACCGCCGCTGTGCCGGTCCGTTTTTCCTCATTACCTGAATATCCAAAACTATTCTGGCAATGTTGCAATTTCTATCGAAATATCGATATTGGTAACTCAAGTTACTTTTTGCGGTAATTTCGTTGGGTTAATGGGGCTGATTGTCAACAGAAAATGCCGGGCTGCCCGCTATCATCCGCAGCAATTTGCACAAACCGGCCAGACAGTCAGCAGCACATGAAACGTCGCGTCACCATTCAAACGCCCCTGGGCGAACAGCTTCAATTCAGGCAGCTTCAAGGCACTGAAGAAATCAGCCAGTTATTTACCCTGGATGTGGACCTGCTCAGCGAGAGCAAAAGCGTGGACCCCAAGGCGCTGCTGGGCAAAAACGCCACGGTCATCGTCGAGACGGAAGGGGGCGGCACGCGCTACATCGACGGCATCGTCACCCGGTTTGGCATGCAGGGGCAGGACCACCGCATGTATTCGTACCGTGCGCGGCTGAGCCCCTGGTTGTGGCTGGCCACCCGCAAAAGCGATTTCAAGATATTCCAGAACAAAACCGTTCCGGAAATTATTGAAGAGGTTCTGGGTAAATATGGTTACCCGCTGGATAAAAAACTCAGCCGCAGCTATCGCACCTGGGATTATTGCGTTCAATATAACGAAACAGACTGCCAGTTTGTATCCCGCCTCATGGAGCATGAGGGCATTTATTATTACCACCAGCACTCGGCGGGCCAACACATACTGACCCTGGCAGACGACATCGTCGGGTCACACAGCCCGTTGCCCGGGGCGGCATCCATCCCGTTCTACCCGCCAGAAAAGGCCGCCATCTCTGACCGCGAATGTGTCTCGGCCTGGGAGCTGGCCGAAGAAATCAAGCCGGGCCGCCATTTCAACGACGATTACGACTTCAAAAAGCCCAAGGCCGATTTGTCGAACATGCGCACCACGCCGCCCGGCCATGCGCACGACAGCCACGAGATATATGAATGGCCAGGGGGCTATACCGAATATGGCGACGGCGAGGCCTATGTTCGGGTGCGGCTGCAAGAGAACCTCACCAAACAAAGTGTCGTGCAGGGCAAATCCAACTGCCGCGCACTGACACCCGGCTACACCTTCAGCCTCGAAAACTACCCGCGCGGCGACCAGAACCAGCAGTACCTCATCACCTCGGTGCAGTACCACTTCCAGGAGAACCCCGAGGTCAGCAGCGTGGCCAAGCCCACGCCCAAGACCACCCAGGACGAGGTGGGCTCCATCCAGCGTTTTGTGCTCAAGGCCCAGCCCACCAGCCTGCCCTTTACCCCGGCGCGCATTACCCCCAAACCCCGCAGCCAGGGCCCACAGACAGCTGTGGTGGTGGGCCCGCCCGGCGAAGAAATCTGGACCGACAAATTCGGTCGCGTCAAAGTGCAGTTCCACTGGGACCGCATCGGCGCGATGGACGAAAACTCCAGCTGCTGGATCCGCGTATCACACCCTTGGGCCGGCGCCAAGTACGGCGGCATCTTCACGCCGCGCATCGGCCAGGAAGTCATCGTCGACTTTTTGAACGGCGACCCCGACTACCCCATCATCACCGGCCGTGTCTACAACGCAGACCAGATGCCGCCATGGGAGTTGCCCAAACACAAGACGCAGTCCGGCTTTCAGACCAACTGGAGCAAGGGCGGCGGCGGCAAACACATGCTGCGGTTTGAAGACCAAAAAGGTATCGAGCACATCGAGTTGTCCACCGACCACGGCAACACCCATCTGCACATGGGTTACCTGATGAACCAAAGCAGCGAGGCTAAGCGCAGCTATGGCTTTGAGCTGCGCACCAACGAGTGGGGGGCGATTCGGGCGGACAAGGGGTTGTTGATCACGACCTATACGCAGGACTTCAAGCAGAAGATTGCGCATGAGAACCCGGATGGGTTTGACGGCCTGGGCGAAGGCTTGGCGAACACCGCCGCATTGATGGAAGAAGCTGGAGAGGCGGTGTCCGCCATGAACAGCGCCATTGAAGCCATCAACGGCCTCAAAACTTCGCACATGATGGAACTGAGTTCCGGAATTGCCGCGATGACAGGAGGCAAGGCCGCGATGGCCACGTTGTCCAAAGCCGCAGCCGCCATTGCGGCGCTTGCGGGTGGTGGAGGTGGTGGCGGGGCGGAAACATCCATGCCCACCAACACCGACCCGGCCATGCCGCAGTCGCAGGCACTGCGCGAACTTTCCAAGGACATCAGCAAGCCCGTGGTGTCCATCGTCAGCCCCGAGGGGCATTCGATGATCAGCCCCAAGCCGATCGTGCTGAGTTCGGGGCAGAGCGCGTCGATGCACGCCAAGCAGCACATCACGCTTTCCAGCGGCGCGCAGCTCACGCAGCTTGTGAAAGGCGGCATGCTGACGCACGTGTCGGAAGGTGGTCAGCGCAACACCGTGGCCAGCGGTGACATTGCCTCAGAGGCACAGACCGGCAACATGAACCTCACCGCGCAGCAGAACATCACGCTGGCGTCCAAGCAAGACACTGCCACCGTCGTTGGGGACCAGAACGTCAACATCCAGGCCACCAAGGACTCGGTGCTGGTAAAGGCCGCCAAACATATTCGTTTGCAAGCGGGCGAAAGCATCACCTTGACGATTGGTGAAGGCGAGGGCGTCGCGTCACTCAAGCTCACCGACAAGGGGGAGGTGGTCATCAAGGGCAAGAACGGGCTGATCAAGCTGAGTGAGTTGCTGGATGTGCATGGGGCGCCGATACAGCTCAATTGTCCGTAGCGTGCTGCGCTTCGCAGCGGACGTTTCGCAATCTGAACTCAATTGAAACTTAATCGGAAATTCGATGCACTACCAAATCAACGAGGGATCGTTCAACGTCCCCGATGGCATGCAAGACAACAGCATCAACATGCTGCTCGCGGACCAGAGCGGGCTGGGATTTAACGTGGTAGTGACCCGGTCGCGGCTTGAATCTGGGGAAACGTTCGAGCAATTGGTGGACCGGCAGTTGCAGATGCTTGGCCAGCAGTTCAGCAAGACGGAGATCAGTGACCGACGGGGGCAGAAGGACCCATCGTCTGGCGAATTGAGGGCCGTTGAATATGCAGTGCAGTTCAAACAGGATGGCGCCATGGTCTATCAGCGCCAGATCGGCTACCTACTGGGAGACACCGGCAAGGTCGTCGTGATGACTGCGGCCGCTCAGGCGCCTCTCTCGGATACCCAACTGGCCCAGTGGCGCGCCATCCATTCCAGTTTCAGACCCCAGTAGCAAGTAGCGGATTCGTGCTGCATTGAGCCATGTTCTACATGGCAAGGGTTCTTGCCTCGGCGGCCCACTCCAACTCCGATTCAACCGCTTTAGCGCACCACTCACTTCATGAGCTCTTATCCCGCCGCTGCACGCATTGACGATCCGATTGCGCACACGAGCGCCAATGCCCGCATGCTGCTGCAAATGGGGGGTGCGATCGGCGGCGGCATCGTGGGTGGTTTTGTCGGTGGCGCCATTGGGGGCGCAGTCGCTGCAGGGTTGACTGCCATCACGGGCGGCTTTGCTGCGCCTGCTGCGCCGGTCATCGTGGCTGCGGCAACGCTTGCGGGCACGCACTACGGCATGCAGGCAGGCGAAGCATTGGGCACGGCGCTAGCGGATTCGCTGTTTCCACCGGAGATTACCGGCAAGATCATCACAGGCTCCGAGAACGTCAAGATCAACGGCAAAAAGGCGGCGCGTGCCACCGACCAGATGCCGCTGGACAGCGTGCTGTGCAGCAAACATTCAAGCCGCCCGACCAACTTCATTGCTCAGGGTGCCGCAGAGCGCCCTGAGCAAACGCTGATTAACCACGCTCTCGCCGCCAGAAAAGATGACAAGGTTGAGTGCGGCGCGTATATCCACGAAGGCTCCCCCAACGTTTTTATCGGTGGGCCCCCAGCAACAGTTCGAAAGTTCGACCCTGAAGGCAGCGCGTTTCTGCGCGCAGCACTATGGGCATACGGGACCTACAAGAGCATCAAAAGTCTCAAGTGTTTGACGAGTCTGCTTAAGAACCCCCGGGCTGTGCTGCAGAACGTCAAGTGCCTGGTGCAAGTGGGCCAGGCTGGGATGACCCTCAATGCCATTGCCGACATAGTGGCGAACCCAGTGCATATCGCCACAGGGGCCAAGCTACTCGCCGGGGACGAAGATCTTGATTTCGTGCTTCCGGGTCGTTTACCCATTGTTTTTCAACGGGTCTACAACAGCCTTGATGTGCGTTCGCACACGCACCTAGGCGTCGGCTGGAGCAACCCTTTCACCGCCGAGTTGCACCTGGGGGTCGACGCGCAAGGACTGCCTTCTGCTACCTACTATGGGGATGATGGCCGCGACATTGAGTTTCCCGCGCCTCCACCGGGAGAGAGCCACTACAGCGTCGCTGAAGGCATCGCAGTTCTGTGCAGCGAAGGTGGCGACTACGTCGTTGTCTTGCCAGACGGGCTGTATCAGTGGTTCGGGAAGCCCGTCGACGCTGTCACTGTGGGGCATGGAGGATCAAATGCTCTGCGGTTGCGCCGTATCGAAGACCGCAACGGCAACTTCCAGGCTTTGCGCTACGACGGACTTCACCGACTGACTCATGTAGCTGATAGCACTGGCCGATTGATCGCTTTCGACTACGCAGCCGACGTGAACCGGGTATCTCAGATTCGCTTGGCCATCGGAGCTAATACCGCAACGCCGGAAGCACCAGAGGTACTGGCGCGATATCGCTATGACAGCGAAGGACAGTTGGTCGAAGTGATTGGGCGGGACGGACAGGTGCGGCGCCTGTTTGCGTATGCGCAAGGGCTCATGTCCCAGCACAGACTTCCATCGGGCTTGACGTGCCACTACCGGTGGCAAGCTTTTCCGCAAGGTGTAGGGAAGAGGCCGGGACCCCATGCGCGTGTAACAGAGCACTGGACAGACGATGGGGAGCACTACGACTTTCAATACGATGTAGCTGCAGGGACGACCACCGTGGTGGAACGCATGGGCTCCGGCGAAGGTGCCCCGAGTCGTACACGCATCTGGGCATGGAATAGTGATTACGAAATCACGACCTTCACAGATGCTTTGGGGAACAAGCAGACCCAGACCTGGAGCGATACAAGGCAGCTTCTGAGCCATACCGACCCTCTCGGCCAAACCACCACTTACGCGTATGACGAGGTAGGTAACCAGGTCCAGGCAACAGACGCGCTGGGCCGTACCGAAACCAGTCAATGGAGCCCCGCTCCCGCCAACCTGCTTCTTGCTACCAGCGACGCAGCGGGCGCCAGTTGGCGTTATCACTACGACAACGATGGCAACCTGACGACCGAAATCGACCCTCTGGGGAATACCACCCGGTACGCCAATGATGAGCATGGTTTGCCAGTTGTCATCACAGATGCCCATGGTGGACGCAAGCAGCTCGCCTGGGACGTACGGGGCTTGCTCACCAGCTACACAGACTGCAGTGGCAAAACCACTCGATACGTCTACGACAGTCGAGGCTACCTCTGCCAAGAGATTGACGCTGTGGGTCAAGCAACCGCCTTTGAACACGACGCCTACGGGCGTTTGCTTCAAATCACCTTGGCAGACGGCAGCAAGCACGGCTACCGGTACGACGGGGCAGGCCAATGCGTGCTGGCCGTTGACGCGCTGGGCCACAGCACCAGCTACAGCTACAACCTGCGCGGCCAACTCACCGGGCGCAGCAAAACAGTAGGCAGCCTGAGTAGCAACATCCAGCTGGGCTACGACGCTGCAAGGCGCCTCGCCGCGCTCGTCAACGAAAACCGCCAGGCCTACCAATTCGCCTACGACGCAGCCGACCGTCTGGTGATGGAGACCCGCATCGACGGCACCCGCCAGGTGCTGCACCACGACGCGGCAGGCCAGGTCATCGGCGTCACCGAACACCCCATGCCCATGGGCCAGGGCGATGCAGTGCCCGGGCATGCAGACGTGCAGCCCATCCACACCCAACTGGTGCGCGATGCGGCAGGCCAGCTCATCCAGAAGAGCATCTATATACCGGGCGCTGGAAGCGGCACGGCCGAGGCCCAGCCGCCGGTGCTTCAGACGCGGCTGGAATACCGCTATACCCCTGCAGGCGATCTGCAACAGGCCCAGCAGATCAGTCCTCAGGGCGAATTGCGGTCCCACCACACTTGGCAATACGACAAACTGGGCCAGGTGCTGCAAGAATCCGCGGAGCACGCCGTGCAGGGGCAGCTGCACAGCAGCACCCTTCACTACCAGTACGACGCCCTGGGCAACCGCATTGCCACCCAGTTACCGGATGGCCGCACCCTCAACCACCTGTACTACGGCAGCGGCCACCTGCACCAGATCAACCTGGACGGCGCAGTCCTAGCCGACATCGAGCGCGACGACCTGCACCGCGAAGTGCTGCGCACCCAGGGGCGTCTGGCAAGCCGCTTCGCCTACGACCCGGTAGGTCGCAAAGCCGCCACCTGGGTTCGCCCCGCCATGCTGCGCGTGGGCCACGGCATCGGCAACGACCAGCACGCCAGCGCCGGTTGGAGCCCCCACAGCGCAGACTGGAGCCAACGCCTACAGCGCCACAACCCCGAAGACACCCTGCTCAAACGCTACGGCTACGACAAGAACGGCGAGCTCACCAGCACCGAACACAGCCAGCAAGGCCAGACGAGCCACCGCTACGACCAAGCCGGGCGCGTCACGCACACCACCCAGACAGGGCAAGCTATCCAGGCAGGGCGCAACGAACAGTTCCACTACGACCTAGCAGGCAACCGCGTCAGCGCGCTGGAGGAAAGCAACCTCAGCACCCAGGGCAGAGGCTGGGTGCAGAACAACCGAGTCAAGGTCCTGCAGGACAAACGCTACGACTACGACGGCTTTGGCCGCCTGATCAGAAAACGCATCGGCAGCCACACGGAGCAGCACTACCGCTACGACCAACAGCACAGGCTGACGCAAGTGGCAGTGGTGCGAGCGGGCAAAGACGGCCAACCGCAGAGTCAGGTCTTCAGCTACCAATACGACGCCCTGGGACGGCGCATTGCCAAGACAGATAGCTTCGGCACGACAGTGTTCACGTGGGAGGGGATGCGACTGCTGCAGGAAAGCAGAGGCGCCCAGGCCAGCACCTACATCTATGAGCCGGGAAGCTATGTGCCGCTGGCGCGCGTCGAAGGAGGCGGCGCCGTGGAGCCGCACCCGGCGGCGGCGCATGCACTGGGAGGAGACGCGGAACAAGGCAAGCAGGGCAGCGTGTCCACCACCAATCCCGGATGGAGCGACCGGTTCAACATTGCAACTGCAGCCAATGATGGGCCAACCCCTACCCCTGCAAGAGCTGACGAAACGACCGCAGTAACAGGGGCGCAAACAGCGCAGGTGTATTACTTCCACACCCAGCCCAATGGGCTACCGGAAGAGCTGAGCGACAACTGCGGCCGCTTGGTGTGGCAAGCGCAGTACACCACGTGGGGCAGCACGGTCCGGGAGGAATGGCAGGGCTACGACGAAGCGGGTAGGCCTGTTCAGCAGCAGCAACAGCCAGCCAGCCAGACAGTGCAGCTTCAGCAAAACCTGCGGATGCAGGGGCAGTACCTGGACAGGGAGACGGGGCTGCACTACAACACGTTCCGGTACTACGACGCGGACCTGGGGGCGTTTACGACGCCGGATCCAATTGGTTTATTCGGTGGGTTCAATTTATATTCTTATGCTCCCAACCCACTTTCGTGGATTGATCCTTGGGGGTTGGCTTGCACGCATGATGCAAAAGTAAATCGCTGGAGAGATGCAACAACTGGCCGTTTCACAAAGGGGCCCAACGCAACAACACTTCCTCAGCTTAAAGGTCGAAGTGCTAGTGATATTGGAAAAATACTGTCAAGTAATGGGTATGCCCGCACGAATCCCGCCAACCCAAAGAATGAGCGCTGGACTCACGGCGATGGCTCTGAGGTGCAAATCCATAAATATGGCAATAATAACGCCTCTGGATATAAGAGTGGAAATAATGCGCACGTGCACAAGGATTATGGGCGACATGGAAGCGGCAACGAAACTCCGTTAAATGACAAAGGCCGCGTGGATTACAACAAGGATAATACTCACATCGGGATTAGAAATCCAAAGGACTACCCAGCCGTTTCAGGCAGGCCACATGGAGATGGGAGTTAAATAAATAATGGCATCAGAATTTTTCATTACATTTGAAGATGCGCCCGGCTATATAAAGCAAAAAAACAAATTAATTGAAAATGCAAAAAAACTCCCCACCTTCCGGAAAATAGTCGGAGTCCATCAATTACAATTTAAGGACTCTTCCAAGGAAGGGTGGGAATATGATGTTAGGTTATTTTTTGAACCAACGAACATAGTCATCGAAGTGAGCGAATCAAGTCAAAAAGTTTATGCCGACATGAAAATTTATATTGAAAATATTAGAAAGATTTTAAAATTAAGAATAATAGATGAAGATGGTGGCGATGTTAATTTTTTTTCTCAGTGATTTAATGGGTATAGCGTATATGAAATAAAATTAAAAAATCCTCTTAAGCATATCGAATCCACCCGCCATAATAAGCTCCAATCAAAGGGACAGGTTTATTCATGATTTGAGGCGGTCAAAACTTTCTTTGCTCGCGCCCTGCATTTGCGCGCTGTGCCGTCTTCGCCCACGCTGCTCCAGCGCCTAGAGACCCATGCCCCAGACTGGTTTGATCTGGCCGAGCGCATCAACGCTGCCGTGCTCGGCATGAGGATCGCAGGCAAGCCGGTGAACTTCGGTGCGCTGCCCTGTGCGTATGTCCCCCTGGACCTCGATACCTTCGCCATGGACAACAGCGGCACGGCCAAAGAACACGTGGGCCACAACTATGCCGGTGCTGCAAGAAAGTAGAGGCGCACAGGCCAGCACCTACACCTACGAACCAGTGAGCTATGTGCCGCTTGCGCGCGTAGAAGGATGCGGCGCCGTGGAGCCGCATGCCTTGGGCGGAGACGCGGAGCAAGGCAAACGGGGCAGCGTACCCACCACCAATCCCGGCTGGAGCGACCAATTCAACATTGCAACTGCAGCCAACGATGGGCCAACCTCTACCCCTGCAAAAGCTGACGCAACGGCCGCAGCAACAGGGGCGCAAACAACGCAGGTGTATTACTTCCACACCCAGCCTAATGGGTTACCGGAAGAGCTGAGCGACAACAGTGGCAACCTAGTGTGGCAAGCGCAGTACACCACGTGGGGCAGCACGGTGCGGGAGGAATGGCAGGGCTACGACGAAGCGGGTAGGCCTGTTCAGCAGCAGCAACAGCCAGCCAGACAGTGCAGCTTCAGCAGAACCTGCGGATGCAGGGGCAGTACCTGGACAGGGAGACGGGGCTGCACTACAACACGTTCCGGTACTACGACGCGGACTTGGGGTTGTTTACTATGCCGGATCCCATTGGGCTCTTGGGTGGGCTGAGCCTGCACCAATATGCTCCAAATCCCATCGTTTGGATTGATCCTTGGGGTGTGAGGAAGGACTGCACACAGACGCAGTTAAAAAATAAAACGAAACGAATAAATAATCAAAGTGCTGCTGGAGGTAATCGTGGCGTATCCGGCTCAGCTTCGGAAAAAGATGCTATGAAGCTTGGTGAAAAATGGGTAGGCCCTGATGCGCGTCCTATGTCAAACGGAAAAGGTTCAGTATCCGCAGATGGCAGTAGGACCTTTAGATTCCCCGCTGATAAAAAAGGGGTTAACAGCGCTACAGGCCAGCCATGGTCGAAAACAGGTCGTTAGGTTAATTTTGAATCAGCTCCTACGGTGAAAAACCCTAAAGGCAGCAATGTTCGTTTGGACGTGGATTAGATAATGAAAAATAAGTTGGTCGTGCGAGATATTTATTCGGACATTGTTGATCTGAGAGGTTGGTGGCCGGAGAGTGGTGAGGATATATCCCTTCGAATATGTGTCGAAGTTGGAGAGGAAAATGAGATTGGATCGAATAATTTTTATTTCACGTTGGCCTCGCCCGAGGCTTTAAAAAAAAGAGAGTCAAAAGAGTACTTTATTGTAAAAAATAGAACAATTATTGTCGAATATTTTGATTACAAATTGTTGTGTGAGGGGGTAGAGAAAATAGTTACCGAATGCAGTGGGGAATCGTTTGAAGATAGTTGCTTGCAGTTGACTCGATATTTCGATTGGGAGTACGAAGATTTTCGTTGAGCGCATTGATTGAACATGTGTGGTTGATTAAAAATTTATAAGAGGAAAACTCCATTACGACCTGGCAAGCAACCGCATCAGCGCGCTGGAGGAAAGCAACCTCAGCACCCAGGGCAGAGGCTGGGTGCAGAACAACCGAGTCAAGGTCCTGCAG
>NZ_JBKBTV010000047.1:0-39832 GCF_046291265.1 Acidovorax sp.
ATTCCCTGAACTTCGGACCGCAGCACCCTGCAGCGCACGGCGTGCTGCGCCTGGTGCTCGAGCTCGACGGCGAAGTCGTCCAGCGTGCCGATCCGCACATCGGCCTCTTGCACCGCGCCACCGAAAAGCTGGCCGAGCACAAGACCTATATCCAGTCGCTGCCCTACATGGACCGCCTGGACTACGTGTCGATGATGTGCAACGAGCATGCCTATTGCCTGGCCATCGAAAAGCTGATGGGCCTGGAAGTGCCCGAGCGCGCCCAGTACATCCGCGTGATGTTCTCCGAAATCACGCGCCTGCTGAACCACCTGATGTGGCTCGGCTCGCACGGCAATGACTGCGGCAGCTCCACCATCCTGATCTACACCTTCCGCGAGCGCGAAGACCTGTTCGACATGTACGAAGCCGTCTCCGGCGCGCGCATGCATGCGGCGTACTTCCGTCCGGGCGGCGTGTACCGTGACCTGCCGGACTCCATGCCGCAGTACAAGGTCAGCAAGATCAAGAACGCCAAGGCCCTGGAGGCCATGAACCAGAACCGCCAGGGTTCCATGCTCGACTTCATCGACGACTTCACGCAGCGCTTCCCCGCCTGCGTGGACGAGTACGAGACCCTGCTCACCGACAACCGCATCTGGAAGCAGCGCACCGTGGGCATTGGTGTGGTGCCGCCCGAGCGCGCGCTGAACCTGGGCATGACCGGCCCCATGCTGCGTGGCTCCGGCATTGCATGGGACCTGCGCAAGACCCAGCCCTACGATGTCTACGACCGCATGGAATTCGACATTCCCGTGGGCAAGACGGGCGACTGCTACGACCGCTACCTCGTGCGCGTGCATGAAATGCGCGAGTCCAACCGCATCATCAAGCAGTGCGTGGACTGGCTGCGTGCCAACCCCGGCCCGGTCATCACCGACAACCACAAGGTGGCTGCCCCCGACCGCGAATCCATGAAGTCCAACATGGAAGAGCTGATCCACCATTTCAAGCTGTTCACCGAAGGCTTCCACGTCCCCGAGGGCGAAGCCTATGCCGCCGTGGAGCATCCCAAGGGCGAGTTCGGCATCTACCTGGTGAGCGATGGTGCCAACAAGCCCTACCGCCTGAAGATCCGTGCGCCTGGCTTTGCGCACCTGGCCACACTCGACGAGATGGCCCGCGGCCACATGATCGCCGACGCCGTGGCCATCATCGGCACCATGGATATCGTGTTCGGGGAGATTGACCGATGAGTAGCACCGAAGCGAAGAACCTCGCCCCTGTGGCTGCGCCCATCACCGAGGCGACCATCGCCCGTTTTGCGCGTGAAGTGGCCAAGTACCCGGCCGAGCAGAAGCAATCGGCCGTGATGGCCTGCCTGGCCATCGTCCAGCAGGAGCAGGGCTTTGTCAGCACCGCGAGCGAGGCCGTGATCGCCGACTACCTGGGCATGCCCCAGATCGCGGTGCACGAAGTCACCACGTTCTACAACATGTACAACCAGCAGCCGACGGGCAAGTACAAGCTCAACGTCTGCACCAACCTGCCTTGCCAACTGCGCGACGGCCAGAAGGCGCTGCATCACCTCGAAAAGAAGCTGGGTGTGACCATGGGCGAGACCACGGCCGACGGCCTGTTCACCCTGCAGCAGTGCGAGTGCCTGGGCGCATGCGCCGATGCGCCCGTGATGCTGGTCAACGACCGCACCATGTGCAGCTTCATGGACAACGACAAGCTCGACCAGCTCGTGGATGGCCTCAGGGCCGCAGAGGGGCAAGCATGACCACCGCCGCACAGATCCTCTCGCAGTTCCAGGCCACCGGCGTCCAGACCTGCTTCCACGACCGCCACATCAACCCGCAGATCGTCGCGGGCCTCGACGGCACGAACTGGAGCATCAAGGACTACGAAGCGCGCGGCGGCTACGAAGCGCTGCGCAAGATCCTGGCGCAGGGCGAAGGCGCAGGCCTCACCCAGGACCAGGTCATCGCCACCGTCAAGGAGTCGGGCCTGCGTGGCCGCGGCGGCGCGGGCTTCCCCACCGGCCTCAAGTGGAGCTTCATGCCCCGCTCGTTCCCCGGCCAGAAGTACCTGGTGTGCAACTCCGACGAAGGCGAGCCAGGTACCTGCAAGGACCGTGACATCCTGCAGTTCAACCCCCACATCGTCATCGAAGGCATGATCATCGCGGCCTACGCGATGGGCATCTCCGTGGGTTACAACTACATCCACGGCGAAATCTTCCAGACCTACGACCGCTTCGAAGAAGCGCTCGAAGAGGCGCGCGCCGCCGGCTACCTGGGCGACAAGATCCTGGGCAGCAACTTCAGCTTCCAGCTGCATGCGGCGCACGGCTTCGGCGCCTACATCTGCGGCGAAGAGACCGCGCTGCTCGAATCGCTCGAAGGCAAGAAGGGCCAGCCGCGCTTCAAGCCACCGTTTCCGGCCAGCTTCGGCCTGTACGGCAAGCCCACCACCATCAACAACACCGAGACCTTCGCGGCCGTGCCGTGGATCATCCGCAATGGTGGCCAGGCCTACCTCGAGTGTGGCAAGCCCAACAACGGCGGCACCAAGATCTTCTCGGTCTCGGGCGACGTGGAAAAGCCCGGCAACTACGAAGTGCCCATGGGCACGCCGTTCGCCAAGCTGCTCGAACTCGCCGGTGGTGTGCGCAAGGGCCGCCAGCTCAAGGCCGTGATCCCGGGCGGCTCGTCCTCCCCGGTGCTGCCTGCGTCCGTCATCATGGAATGCACGATGGACTACGACTCCATCGCCAAGGCCGGCTCCATGCTGGGCTCGGGTGCCGTCATCGTGATGGACGACTCCCGCAGCATGGTCGAGAGCCTGCTGCGCCTGTCCTATTTCTACTCGCACGAGTCCTGCGGCCAGTGCACGCCGTGCCGCGAAGGCACGGGCTGGATGTGGCGCGTGATCGACCGTATCCAGCATGGCCAGGGGCGCGATGGCGACCTGAACCTGCTCAATTCGGTGGCAGACAACATCCAGGGCCGCACCATCTGCGCGCTGGGTGATGCAGCGGCCATGCCGGTGCGCGCCATGATCAAGCACTTCCGTCCGGAATTCGAAGCACTGATCCGCAAAGAGACCCCGCAGGCTTCTGCCTCCGCCTGATCGCGAGAAACGCATATGGTTGAAATCGAACTCGACGGACAGAAGGTAGAAGTCGCCGAAGGCTGCATGGTGATGCATGCAGCCGAAAAGGCCGGCACCTACATTCCCCATTTCTGTTACCACAAGAAGCTTTCCATCGCCGCCAACTGCCGCATGTGCCTGGTGGACGTGGAAAAGGCACCCAAGCCCATGCCCGCCTGCGCCACGCCGGTGACGCAGGGCATGATCGTGCGCACCAAGAGCGACAAGGCCATCAAGGCTCAGCAGTCGGTCATGGAATTCCTGCTCATCAACCACCCGCTGGACTGCCCCATCTGCGACCAGGGTGGCGAGTGCCAGCTGCAGGATCTGGCCGTGGGCTACGGCGGCTCTTCCTCGCGCTACGAGGAAGAAAAGCGCGTGGTCTTCCACAAGGACGTGGGCCCGCTGATCTCCATGCAGGAGATGAGCCGCTGCATCCATTGCACCCGCTGCGTGCGCTTTGGCCAGGAAGTGGCCGGCGCGATGGAGCTGGGGATGATCCACCGTGGCGAGCACGCCGAGATCACCACCGTGGTGGGCGATACCGTGGACTCCGAGCTGTCGGGCAACATGATCGACATCTGCCCCGTGGGCGCGCTCACGAGCAAGCCGTTCCGCTACAGCGCCCGCACCTGGGAACTGTCGCGCCGCCGCTCGGTCAGCCCGCACGATTCCACCGGTGCCAACCTCATCGTTCAGGTCAAGAACCACAAGGTCATGCGCGTGGTGCCGTTCGAGAACGAAGCCGTCAACGAATGCTGGATCGCCGACCGTGACCGCTTCTCGTACGAATCGCTCAACAGCGACGAGCGCCTGACCCAGCCCATGCTCAAGCAGGGCGGCGTCTGGAAGACCGTGGACTGGCAGACCGCGCTGGAATACGTGGCCAACGGCTTGAAGAACATCAAGGCCGACCACGGTGCCAACAGCATCGGCGCCCTGGTCAGCCCGCACAGCACGCTCGAAGAGCTGTACCTGGCCTCCGCCCTGGTGCGCGGCCTGGGCAGCGACAGCATCGACTACCGCCTGCGCAATGCCGAATTCACGGCGCCCGAAGGCATCCGCTGGCTCGGCACGTCCATCGCATCCCTGTCCACGCTGCAACGCGTGCTGGTCGTGGGCTCCAGCCTGCGCAAGGACCATCCACTGTTTGCCCTGCGCGTGCGCCATGCCGTGCGCCACGGTGCCCAACTGAGCGTGGTCGACTCCTCCGTGGGCGACTGGGCCATGCCCATCAAGCACCAGCTGCTGCAGAACGCCAGCCAGTGGGTGCAAGCCCTCGGCTCCATCGCCTCGGCCATCGCCCAGGAAAAGAACGTCGCTGCCCCCCAGGGTGCAGCCGAAGCCTCCGAGGCCAGCCTGGCCATCGCCCGCTCGCTGCTGGGTGGTGAACGCAAGGCCGTGCTGCTGGGCAACGCTGCCGCGCACCACGGCCAGGCCGCAGCGCTGCTGGCCCTGGCCAACTGGATCGGCGAGCAGACCGGCGCCACCGTCGGCTACCTCACCGAAGCCGCCAACACCGTGGGTGCCCAGTTCGCTGGCGCCCACCCCGTGGGCAGCGGCCTGCACGCAGGCCAGATGCTGGCCGGCGGCCTCAAAGCCGTGCTGCTGCTCAACACCGAACCCGCGTTTGACGCGGCCAACGGTGCCCAGGCCAGCGCCGCCATCGGTCAGGCGCAGATGGTCGTCACCCTGAGCCCGTTCAAGGCCAACATGGACATCAGCGACGTGCTGCTGCCGATTGCGCCGTTCACCGAAACCTCGGGCAGCTTCGTCAACGCCGAAGGGCGCCTGCAGAGCTTCCACGCCGTGGTGCGCCCGCTGGGCGATACGCGTCCCGCATGGAAGGTGCTGCGGGTCCTGGCCAATGTGCTGGGTGTGCCAGGTTTTGATTTTGAGACGTCGCAAGACGTGCTGGCTCGCGCCACCAATGCTCCCGCAGGCACATTGACCATGCTGCCAGCCGAACAACTGTCCAACGCTGTGGGTCATGTGCCTCAAGGTGGGGCTGATGTGGCTGAGCCTGCGGTCGCGTCCATCTATCAGCTGGATGGCCTGGTGCGCCGCGCCACCTCGCTGCAGTTGACCACCGATGCCCGTATGGCTGCCGGTGAAGGAGTGGCAGCATGATTGACGCGCTGTACAACGGCGGGCTGAACCTCCTGCCATTTGGTTGGTGGATGGGCATCGCCTGGCCCGTGTTGTGGATCTTGATCAAGATCGTATGTATCCTCGCGCCGCTGATGGGTGCGGTGGCTTATCTCACTTTGTGGGAGCGCAAGCTGCTGGGCTTTATGCAAGTGCGCCATGGCCCCAATCGCGTAGGCCCATTCGGTCTGCTGCAACCGATTGCTGACGCGCTGAAGCTGCTGACCAAGGAAATCATCCAGCCCACGGCTGCGAGCAAGGGCCTCTTTGTGCTTGGGCCGGTGATGGCCATCATGCCTGCGCTGGCTGCCTGGGTGGTCATTCCTTTTGGCCCTGATGTGGCTCTGGCCAATGTCAATGCAGGTTTGCTGCTGGTGATGGCCATTACCTCGATTGAGGTCTACGGCGTGATCATTGCGGGCTGGGCATCGAACTCCAAGTACGCGTTTCTGGGGGCCCTGCGTGCGTCTGCCCAAATGGTGAGCTATGAAATCGCAATGGGGTTCTGTTTGCTGATCGTGATCATGGTGTCCGGCAGCATGAACCTGACCGAAATCGTGATGGGACAGAGCCGTGGTATGGCGGCCGACAAAGGGTTGACCTTCCTGTCTTGGAACTGGCTCCCGTTGCTGCCGGTTTTCTTGGTCTACCTGATCTCGGGGGTGGCAGAGACGAACCGCCATCCGTTTGACGTCGTGGAAGGCGAGGCTGAAATTGTGGCCGGTCACATGGTGGAGTATTCCGGCATGGGCTTCGCCATCTTCTTCCTGGCTGAATACGCCAGCATGTGGCTCGTGTCGATTCTGGCTGCGCTGATGTTCCTGGGTGGGTGGTTATCGCCCATCGACAGTGCCTTGTTCAACTGGATTCCCGGTTGGATCTGGCTGGGCCTCAAGACCTTTGTGGTTGTGTCCATGTTCATCTGGATTCGCGCGACCTTCCCGCGTTTCCGTTATGACCAGATCATGCGTCTGGGCTGGAAGATCTTCATTCCGGTCACGCTGGTGTGCCTGGTCGTTGTGGGCGGGTGGTTGCTATCGCCTTGGAATATCTGGAAATAAGCGGGGACACCTATGACTGCTGTTGCTGCTGCTGCACCTTTTTCGTTCAAGGATTTCTTCAAGAGCTTCATGCTCGTGGAGCTGCTCAAGGGCATGGCCCTGACGGGCCGCTATGCCTTTCGCCGCAAGGTGACTGTGCAGTTCCCTGAAGAGAAGACACCCTTGTCACCACGTTTCCGTGGCCTGCACGCCCTGCGTCGTTATGACAACGGTGAAGAGCGTTGTATCGCCTGCAAGCTGTGCGAGGCCGTGTGCCCCGCCATGGCCATCACCATCGAATCCGAAGTGCGGGATGACGGTTCGCGCCGCACCACGCGCTACGACATCGATCTGACCAAGTGCATCTTCTGCGGCTTCTGCGAAGAAAGCTGCCCCGTGGATTCGATTGTCGAAACTCACATCTTCGAATACCACGGTGAAAAACGCGGTGACCTGTATTTCACGAAAGACATGTTGCTGGCCGTCGGTGACCGGTACGAGGGCGAGATTGCTGCGGCCAAGGCGGCAGACGCCAAGTACCGCTGAGCGGTAGCGAGCCCTTCCTTCCGCCAGACTTTCTATAAAGACCCGATTCATGGACGCCAAGACTGGTTTCTTCTACTTTTTCTCGGTTGTGCTGCTTTTCGCGGCCTTCCGGGTGATCACTGCACGCAACCCTGTGCATGCCGTTCTGTACCTCATCCTTGCGTTTTCGCAGGCGGCAGCGATTTGGCTGCTGCTCAAAGCAGAGTTTTTGGCCATTGCTCTGGTGCTGGTGTATCTGGGCGCGGTGATGGTGCTGTTCCTGTTTGTGGTGATGATGCTGGACGTCCACATCGATACCGTGCGCAAAGGGTTCTGGAAGCATTTCCCGCTCGCCGCTACGGTGGGCGCGCTCATCGCGCTGGAGATGGCTGCCGTGCTGATGGGCGGTTTCCGTGGCATGGATGAACCCAAGGCTGCCGCCGCTGTGGTGAATGCAGCGGGCCAGGTGGTTCAGTACTCAAATACCAAGGCGCTGGGCATCCTGCTCTACACCGAATACCTGTATCCCGTCGAAATTGCAGCGGTGATTCTGCTGGTTGCCATGATTGCTGCCATTGCATTGACGCTGCGCCAGCGCAAGGACAGCAAGGCGATTAATCCATCAGCCCAGGTTCGGGTGCGCGCACGTGATCGCCTGGAGGTGGTGAAGGTTGCTGTGACCCAGAAGCCCGCGCCAGAAGTGCCGGTGGAGCCTGCTGCCGAGGAGAAAAAAGCATGACACTGACTTTGGGCCACTTTCTTTCCCTTGGCGCGATGCTTTTCGCGCTGGCGGTGATCGGCATCTTTTTGAACCGCAAGAACCTGATCGTGCTGCTCATGGCCATCGAGCTGATGCTGCTGGCGGTCAACATGAACTTCGTGGCGTTCTCCTATTACCTGGGTGACATGCACGGACAGGTGTTCGTGTTCTTCATCCTGACGGTGGCCGCGGCCGAGTCGGCCATCGGCCTGGCCATTCTGGTGCTGCTGTTCCGCAACAAGTCCAGCATCAACGCGGAAGACCTCAACACCCTCAAGGGTTGATGAGCCACCCGTATTCCCAAGGTTCTCAAGAATGAGTCAAACCCTCTCTGCTTCAACGCTCCTGGCCGTGCCGCTGGCGCCGCTTGTGGGCGCATTGCTGGCCGGCATCTTCGGCACCACCTTCGGCGGCAACTGGATCGGTCGCCGGCTGAGCCACACCCTGACCATTCTGGGCGTGCTGGTGGCGTTCATCCTGTCGGCCATGACGCTCAAGAGCGTAGCGGTCGATGGCGCGCGCTTCAACGAGACGCTCTACACCTGGATGGTGGTGGGCGGCCTGAAGATGGAGGTGGGCTTCCTGGTGGACAGCCTCACGGCCATGATGATGGTGGTGGTGACCTTCGTGTCGCTGATGGTGCACATCTACACCATCGGCTACATGGAAGAGGACGAGGGCTACAACCGTTTCTTCGCCTACATCTCGCTGTTCACGTTCTCCATGCTCATGCTGGTCATGAGTAACAACCTGCTGCAGCTGTTCTTTGGCTGGGAAGCCGTGGGCCTGGTGTCCTACCTGCTGATCGGCTTCTGGTTCAACAAACCGACGGCCATCTTCGCGAACATGAAGGCGTTCCTGGTCAACCGCGTGGGTGACTTCGGCTTCATCCTGGGTATCGGCCTGATCGTTGCGTACGCTGGCACGTTGAACTATGGCGAAGTGTTTGCAAAGTCTGGCGAACTCGGGGCCATGTCGTTCCCTGGCACCGACTGGATGTTGATCACGGTGATCTGCATCTGCCTGTTCATCGGCGCAATGGGCAAATCGGCTCAGTTCCCGCTGCATGTCTGGCTGCCCGATTCGATGGAAGGCCCCACACCCATTTCCGCGCTGATTCACGCGGCAACCATGGTGACGGCGGGTATTTTCATGGTGGCGCGGATGTCGCCCCTGTTCGAACTGTCTGACACGGCCCTCAATTTCATCCTGATCATTGGTGGCATCACTGCATTGTTCATGGGGTTCCTGGGCATCATCCAGAACGACATCAAGCGCGTGGTGGCTTATTCCACGCTGTCCCAGTTGGGCTATATGACGGTGGCCCTGGGGGCATCGGCGTACTCGGTGGCCGTGTTCCATCTGATGACCCACGCGTTCTTCAAAGCTCTGCTGTTTCTGGGCGCGGGCTCGGTCATCATGGGTATGCACCACAACCAGGACATTCGCTGGATGGGCGGCGTGCGCAAGTACATGCCCATCACCTGGATCACCTCGCTGCTCGGCTCTCTGGCGCTGATCGGAACGCCCCTGTTCTCGGGCTTTTACTCCAAGGACAGCATCATCGAGGCCGTGCATTTCAGCCAACTGCCAGCGGCTGGCTTCGCGCACTTTGCCGTGTTGGCGGGCGTGTTTGTCACTGCCTTCTATTCGTTCCGCATGTACTTTCTGGTGTTCCATGGCAAGGAACGGTTCGACCAGAACCCCGATGCACACCATGACGACCATCACGGCCATGATGATCACCACGGGCACGATGCCAAACCGCACGAATCCCCCTGGGTGGTGACGGTGCCGCTGGTGCTGCTGGCCATTCCTTCGGTAGTGGTGGGTTTCATGTTCATCCAGCCCATGCTGTTTGGAGACTTCTTCAAAGACGTGATCTTTGTGGATGCAGCCAAGCACCCCGCGATGGCCAAGCTGGCTGAAATCTTCCATGGCCCTGTCGGCATGGCGCTGCATGGCTTGCAGACGGCACCGTTCTGGCTGGCGCTGGCTGGTGTCGCAGCCTCGTACTACATGTACATGATCAACCCGGCGCTGCCCGCAGGCATCAAGGCGCGTGTCATGCCGCTGTATGCCTTGCTGGAAAACAAGTACTACCTCGACTGGATCAATGAGAACATTCTGGCCCGCGGAGCGCGTGCTTTGGGCGTCGGCCTGTGGAAGGTCGGCGACCAAACCATCATCGACGGTGGCATGGTGAACGGTTCCTGGAAAGTGGTGCGTGGCGTGTCGGGTGTGGTTCGCTGGTTCCAGTCCGGGTTCATCTTCCACTACGCACTGGTCATGATCCTGGGTGTGTTCGCTCTGATGACCTGGTTCGTCTGGGGCGACGTCATCCTGCAGCTCATCAAATAAGGAAAACAACAAAATGGGTCTGTTGAGTCTTGCAATCTGGACACCGATTGCCTTTGGTGTACTGCTGCTTGCCATTGGGCGGGATGAGCATGCCCGTGCGGTGCGGTGGCTGGCATTGGTGGGGGCGCTGATCGGGTTTCTGGTCACATTGCCGTTGTACGACGGTTTCCAGATCGGAACCGCAGCCATGCAGTTCGTCGAAAAGGCCGCCTGGATCGAGCGTTTCAACGTCTATTACCACCTGGGTGTCGACGGTATTTCGTTCTGGTTTGTGCCCCTCACCGCCTTTATCACGGTGATCGTCGTGATCGCCTCTTGGGAGTCGATCACCGAACGCGTCAACCAGTACATGGGCGCCTTCCTGATTCTTTCCGGTTTGATGATCGGTGTGTTCTCGGCGCTCGACGGCATTCTGTTTTACGTGTTCTTCGAAGCCACGCTGATCCCGATGTACCTGATCATCGGTATCTGGGGTGGCCCGAACAAGATCTACGCGGCGTTCAAGTTCTTCCTGTACACGCTGCTCGGCTCGCTCCTGATGCTGATCGCACTGATCTTCCTGTACAACCAGTCCGGCGGCAGCTTCGACATCGCCACCTGGCACCAGCTGCCCCTGAGCTCCACGGCCCAGACCCTGCTGTTCTTCGCCTTCTTCGCCGCCTTCGCGGTGAAAGTGCCGATGTTCCCGTTCCACACCTGGCTGCCCGACGTGCACGTGGAAGCGCCCACCGGTGGCTCCGCCGTGCTGGCCGCCATCATGCTGAAGCTCGGTGCCTACGGTTTTCTGCGATTTTCGATGCCTATTGCCCCCGATGCCTCGCGCGAATGGGCCTGGCTGATGATCACGCTGTCGCTGATCGCCGTGATCTACGTCGGCCTGGTGGCCATGGTCCAGAAGGACATGAAGAAGCTGGTGGCCTACTCGTCCGTAGCGCACATGGGCTTCGTGACCCTGGGTTTCTTCATCTTCAACGACCTGGGTGTCTCCGGCGGCCTGGTGCAGATGATTGCCCACGGCTTTGTGTCGGGCGCCATGTTCTTGTCCATCGGCGTGCTCTACGACCGCGTGCACTCCCGCGAGATCGCAGCCTACGGCGGCGTAGTCAACACCATGCCCAATTTCACGGCGTTTGCGCTGCTGTTTGCCATGGCCAATTGTGGCCTGCCGGGCACCGCCGGGTTCGTGGGCGAGTGGATGGTGATCCTGGGTGCCGTCAAGGCCAACTTCTGGATTGGCCTGGCCTCGGCCACCGCGCTGATTTTTGGCGCGGCTTACACCTTGTGGATGTTCAAGCGCGTGTACCTGGGCCCGGTGGCCAACGACCACGTCAGGGACCTCAAAGACCTCAACAGCCGCGAGTTCCTTGTGATGTCGCTGCTGGCGATTGCCGTGCTGGCCATGGGCCTGTACCCACGTCCGTTTACGGACGTGATGGACACTTCGGTCGCGGAACTGCTCAAGCATGTCGCACTGACGAAGCTGAACTGACCAGACTGAACTGAGAGATTCGAGATGATTGACAACATCAGCTGGCTAGCGATTTACCCCGAAATTGTGCTGTTGACCATGGCGTGCGTGATCGCGCTGGTCGACCTGGGTGTGCACAGCCCCCGCCGCACGGGCACTTATGTGCTGACCATGCTCACGCTGGCCGTGGTGGCTACCTTGCAGGCGATGTATGCCAGCAGTGGCAACACCTTCTACGGCTTCGGCAACATGGTCGTCAGTGACGCCATGGGCAACTGGCTCAAGTGTTTTGCCACCGTGGCCATGATGGTCACCCTGGTCTATGGTCGCCCCTATGCGGCCGACCGTGACATGCTGCGCGGCGGTGAAATGTTCACGCTGTCGATGTTCGCCTTGCTGGGCATGTTCATCATGATCTCGGGCAACAACTTCCTGGTGATCTACCTGGGCCTGGAGCTGCTGACGCTGTCGAGCTACGCCCTGGTGGCCCTGCGCCGCGACAACGCCACCGCGACCGAAGCTGCGATGAAGTACTTCGTGCTCGGCGCCATGGCCAGCGGCTTCTTGCTGTATGGCCTGTCCATGGTTTACGGCGCTACGGGTTCGCTGGACATCGGCCAAGTGTTCAAGGCCATCAACGCGGGGCAGATCAAGCACCAGGTGCTGGTTTTTGGCCTGGTGTTTGTGGTGGCCGGCCTGGCGTTCAAGCTGGGTGTAGCGCCTTTCCACATGTGGATTCCCGACGTGTACCAAGGCGCTCCCACGGCAGTGACCCTGATGATTGGTGGCGCGCCCAAGCTGGCCGCTTTTGCCATCACCATCCGCCTGCTGGTGGACGGACTGCTGCCGCTGGCGATTGACTGGCAGCAGATGCTGGCTGTGCTGGCGATTGGGTCGCTGCTGGTGGGTAACCTGGCGGCTATCGCGCAGACCAACCTCAAGCGCATGCTGGCGTACTCCACCATTTCGCAGATGGGTTTTGTGCTGCTGGGCTTGATGTCGGGTGTGATCAACGGCAACGTGGATGCCACGGCGGTAGAGAACGCCTACAGCGCTTCCATGTTCTATGTGGTGACCTATGTGTTGACCACGCTGGCCGCCTTTGGCGTGATCCTGCTGCTGGCGCGCGAAGGTTTCGAGAGTGAAGAGATTTCGGACTTTGCAGGCCTCAACCAGCGCAGCCCGCTGTATGCCGGCGTGATGGCGGTGTGCCTGTTCTCGATGGCCGGTATCCCGCCGCTGGTGGGCTTTTACGCCAAGCTGTCAGTGCTGCAGGCGCTGGTGGCTTCAGGCCAAAGCCTCTATATCGCCATGGCGGTGTTCGCGGTCATCATGTCGTTGATTGGTGCGTTCTACTACCTGCGCGTGGTCAAGGTCATGTATTTTGATGCCCCGTTGACCGCGTCTACCGTATCGGCCCCCGTGGACGTGCGCGTGGTGTTGACCCTGAATGGCGCTTTGATCCTTGGCCTGGGCTTGCTGCCAGGCGGCTTGATGACGCTGTGTGCTGACGCAGTGGTGCGCGCCCTGGCGACTTGAGCTGCGGTCAGAACAAACCGCGGCAGTCCCCCACCATCTACCCGCTGATCCTGTTGTGTCCTTGACCGCATCCGTCTGGCTGGTGATCGTGGCGGCTTTCATCGCTGCCAACCTGCCTTTTGTCAATCACCGCTGGCTGGTGGTTGGGCCGGTGGCGGGGCCACGCAAGGCCTTGCCCGTGCGCTTGGCGGAGTTGATCGTGTTGTACTTTCTGGTGGGCGGCATGGCGCTGTTGCTGGAGCGCCGTGCGGGCCAGATTGCGCCCCAGGGCTGGGAGTTTTACGCGATCACGGGCACGCTGTTTGTTACGTTGGCCTTCCCGGGTTTTATCTACCGGTATCTGCTGCGCCGCCACGGCTGACAGCAGCCATTGGCGACCATTGCGATGAAGGTGCTCGACCTCCAATGTCGGCAGGCCCATGTGTTTGAGGGCTGGTTCGGGTCCGAAGGCGATTTTCAGGACCAGCTGCAACGTGGCCTCGTGCAATGCCCGTTGTGTGCAGATGACCACATCGAAAAACGCTTGAGTGCGCCACGGTTGAACCTGGGCGCGCGCGAGCCTGCGGCGCCAGCAGCCCCGTCGCCGCACGGATCAGAGCCGTCGGGTGCCCTGTCTACCGTTGCCAGATCCCCATCGCAGGCCCCGCTGGATGCGAGCATGCTTCCGCCAGCCATGCAGGCTGCCTGGTTGGACATCGCTCGCAAGATAGTGGCCAGCACCGAGGACGTTGGTGGACGATTTGCCGAGGAGGCTAGGCGCATGCACCACGGTGAAGTGCAGGAGCGCGCTATTCGGGGTCAGGCAACAGCCGAAGAGGCCGTCGAACTGCTGGAAGAGGGAATCGCCGTATTGCCCCTGGCGCTGCCCGCCGCCGTCAAGGAAACGCTGCAATAAGCCGCGATGTCCAGGCCTGTTGGCAGGGCCTGTGGTGTGTCGCGTGAAAGAAAATATTGGTCTTTTTGGCCTCTAGCGCTTATCCAATAAGCGCTAGTAGCTATTTAATTAATAGCGTTTGCTGTTTTCCAGGCATGCGGTCCCTGCGCAATCTCTTGAACGGCTGCATGGGCTTGCCGTCCTCATAGTGAGCCAGCGGAGAGACTGTCACTCTTTTCATGCCGTGAACTGCAAGGCAGCCAGCCGCGCATATACGCCGTCGTGTGCCAAAAGCGCGGTGTGAGTTCCTTGTTCCACGATGCGGCCATGCTCCAGCACCACGATGCGGTCTGCGTTTTGCACGGTGGCCAAGCGGTGTGCGATGACCAACGTGGTTCTGCGGCCCGTATGGCGCTGCATGGCGATATCCAGTGCGGCCTGCACCATGCGTTCGCTTTCGGCGTCCAGGGCGCTGGTGGCTTCATCCAGCAACAACAAGGGCGGGTTCTTGAGCATGGCACGTGCAATGGCGATGCGCTGGCGCTGCCCGCCGGACAGGCGCACGCCACGCTCGCCCAGAAAGGTGTCGTACCCCTCGGGCAAGGCCATGATGAAGTCGTGCGCAAACGCAGAGCGTGTGGCGGCCTTCACCTCCTCATCGGTCGCCTGCGGGTTGCCATAGCGGATGTTCTCCATGGCCGACGCCGAGAAGATCACGGCGTCTTGGGGCACGGTGCCGGTGTGGGATCGCAACGTGTCCAGTTGCAGGTCGCGGATGTCGACGCCATTCAGGCGGATGTGGCCCAGCGGTGTGCCATCGGTGCCCGTGTCCACATCGTAAAAGCGCTGCAGCAGCTGAAACACGGTGGTTTTGCCAGCACCACTGGCCCCCACCAGCGCGACGGTCTCACCGGGCGCCAGGTGCAGCGAAAAGTCATGCAACGCGGGTTGGTCCGGGCGCGACGGGTAGTGAAACTGCACGTTGACAAACTCCACCTCCAAGCCTTTGTCTGACGTGGGCAAAACCTTTGCCACGGCCGGGCCCGCCACAGGGGAGCGGCTGGCCAGCAGCTCCATCAGGCGCTCGGTGGCGCCTGCAGCCCGCAGCAGGTCGCCATACACCTCGCCCAGCACGGCCACGGCGCCCGCGAGCAAGATGACATACACCACCGTCTGCCCCAGGTGGCCTGCGCTCATCTGGCCTGCCAGCACCGCCTCGGTCCCGCGGTACAGGCCCCACAGCAGCAAGGCCGCATTGGCGATGATGATGAACGCCACCAGCACGGCGCGCGCCTTCGAGCGCTTGACGGCTACCTGAAACGCGTTCTCCGTCGCCTGCGCGAAGCGTGCGGATTCTCGCTGCTCAGCGGTATAGCTTTGCACCACCGGCACGGCGTTCAGCACCTCGGCCGCGATGGCGCTGGAGTCTGCCACCCGGTCCTGGCTGTCGCGCGACAGCCTGCGCACACGCCGGCCGATCCACATGGTGGGCAGCACCACCAGCACGACGGCCAGCAGCACCACCGACATCACATAAGGATTGGTCCACACCAGCATGGCCAGGGCGCCAATGCCCATCACTGCGTTGCGCAAGCCCATGGAGAGCGATGAGCCCACCACTGTTTGCACCAGCGTGGTGTCGGCCGTCAGGCGAGACAGCACTTCGCCGGTCTGCGTGGTTTCAAAAAACTGGGGGCTTTGTTTGAGCACGTGGCTGTACACCGCGTCACGCAGATCGGCCGTCACCCGTTCACCCAGCCAGCTCACCATGTAAAAGCGGCCCGCTGAAAACACCCCCAGTCCCACGGCTACGGCAAACAACATTTCAAAGTGCCCGCGCAACGCCATCGCCTGCGCGCCCTTGTCGGCGGTGCTGCTCACCAAACCGCCGTCGATGAGGTTGCGCAAGGCAAGCGGAAACGCCAGCGTGGCCAGTGCGGCCAACACCAGGAACACGCCTGACAGCGCGATGCGCAGACGGTAAGGTCGTAAAAAGGGGAGGAGGCCGGACAAGGAGCGGGGTGCGCCCCGGGCGGGATTCGGGAGGGTGGATGCCATGCGGCAGTGTAGAGCCCGGGCTTGCCGTTTGAGGGCGCGGCTAGGCGATGGCTGCTGAAGGCGGGGGGTGCCCGACCACCTCCAAACGGCGCCGCAGGCAACGAGATGTAAGCAAAGAGTCAGCGAACGGTCGCACCCCGTCCCTCTGCAAACTGTGCCGCTGTGCCTCCATGCAAACCGCGACATCGAGTGTGGGCGGGCGCTGCAAGGCCGTGCTTGGCCCCCTGGTGCGGCGACCGGGGCAAGACCCTTAGGCAGTAATACATAGGCATTAGTCCCAGTATCTACCGCCGGGTAGGGCGGCATACCATGCACTGCGATCCAAAACGGACCCAACCATTCGCGGAGACCTTGCAGCAAGGCTCCTTTTCTCAGCACCCTACCGAGCGGCCAAGGCGCAATGAGCGACGTCATTCTTGAAACCACCAGCCTGACCAAAGAGTTCAAAGGCTTCACCGCAGTCAGCGATGTGAATCTGTCCGTTCGCCGGGGCTCCATTCATGCGCTGATTGGTCCCAATGGTGCGGGCAAGACCACCTGCTTCAACCTGCTCACCAAGTTCCTCACGCCCACCTCCGGCGTGATCCGGTTCAACGGGCACGACATCACTCGGGAGCAGCCTGCGCAAATCGCACGCCGCGGTGTGATCCGTTCGTTCCAGATCTCGGCCGTGTTCCCGCACCTCACACTGATGGAGAACGTGCGCCTGGGCCTGCAGCGCAAGCTGGGCACGTCGTTCCATTTCTGGCGCAGCGAGCGCACCTTGAACCAGCTGAACGACCGCGCCATGCAGTTGCTGACCGAGGTGGGTCTGGAAGACATGGCTGACGAGGTCACGGTGAACCTGCCCTATGGCCGCAAACGTGCGCTGGAGATCGCCACCACGCTGGCCATGGAGCCCGAACTGATGCTGCTCGACGAGCCCACACAAGGCATGGGCCATGAAGACGTGGACCGCGTCACGCAGCTGATCAAAAAGGTGTCGCAAGGCCGCACCATCTTGATGGTGGAGCACAACATGAAAGTGGTTTCCACCATCGCTGATTGCATCACCGTGTTGCAGCGTGGCGCTGTACTGGCCGAAGGGCCGTACGAAGAAGTCTCGAACAACCCTTTGGTAATGGAAGCCTACATGGGCACGACAGACGGCCAATTGCAGGGAGCACATTGATGGCTGGCACTCCTGCACTCGAAATCAAGAACCTCGAAGCCTGGTACGGCGAATCGCATGTGCTGCATGGCGTGGACATCGTCGTGCAGCCCGGCGAAGTGGTCACGTTGCTGGGCCGCAATGGCGCGGGCCGCACCACCACCATGCGCGCCATCATGGGCTTGACCGGCGCACGCAAGGGCTCGGTCAAGATCAACGGTGTAGAAACCGTGAACATGGCCACGCACCGCATTGCCCACCTGGGCGTGGGCTACTGCCCGGAAGAGCGGGGCATCTTCTCCAGCCTGTCGTGCGAAGAAAACCTGCTGCTGCCACCCGCCCTCAAGACCGGCACGCCCGGCATGTCGGTGCAAGAGATCTACGCCATGTTCCCCAACCTGGCAGAGCGCAAGAACAGCCAGGGCACACGCCTGTCGGGCGGCGAGCAACAGATGCTGGCTGTGGCCCGCATCCTGCGCACCGGGGCCAACCTGCTGCTGCTCGATGAAATTTCTGAGGGCCTCGCGCCGGTCATCGTCCAGGCCCTGGCCCGCATGATCAAGATGCTCCGCGAAAAAGGCTACACCGTGGTCATGGTGGAGCAGAACTTCCACTTTGCCGCGCCATTGGCCGACCGCTTTTATGTGATGGAGCATGGCCGCATCGTCGAAAAGTTCGGAGCCTCTGAACTGAAAGAAAAGATGCCAGTGCTTAACGAATTGCTGGGCGTTTGACGCACTTGCGCACACCCCAAGGTTTTCTTTCCCCCGACCGTTTTCTTCCACCACCACACCAACAGGAGACAAATCCATGAAGAAACAACTCAAAGTGCTGGCATTGATGCTGGGCGCTGCAGGCCTGGCCACTTCGGCTGCGCACGCGCAGGACAAGGTCAAGATCGGCTTCATCACCGACATGTCCAGCCTGTACGCCGACGTGGAAGGCAAAAACGGCGCCGTGGCCATCCAGATGGCCATCGACGACTTTGGCGGCAAGGTGCTGGGCATGCCCATCGAACTGATGAGCGCGGACCACCAGAACAAGGCCGACATCGCAGCCTCCAAGGCGCGCGAATGGATCGACACTCAGGGCCTGACCATGGTGTTCGGCGGCACCAACTCGGGCACCGCCCTGGCCATTGCCAAGGTGGCCGCAGAGAAGAAGCGCGTCTACATCAACAACGGTGCAGCAAGCTCCGCACTCACCAACGACCAGTGCACGCCCTATACCGTTCACTACGCTTATGACACGGTGTCCCTTGCCAAGGGCACGGGTTCTGCCATTGTGGACACCGGCGGCAAGACTTGGTACTTCCTGACTGCCGACTACGCGTTCGGTCATGCGCTGGAGGCTGACACCAGCACCGTGGTCAAGGGCAAGGGCGGCACGGTCGTCGGTGGTGTGCGCCATCCGCTCAATGCGTCGGACTTCTCGTCCTTCCTGCTGCAGGCGCAGAACTCCAAGGCACAGATCCTGGGCCTGGCCAACGCCGGTGGTGACACCATCAACGCCATCAAGGCTGCCAAAGAGTTTGGCATTGGCAAGACCATGAAGCTGGCCGGCCTGCTGATTTTCATCAGCGACGTGCACAGCCTGGGTCTGCGCAACACCGAAGGCCTGCAGTTCACCACCAGCTGGTACTGGGACCTGAACGACGAAACGCGCAAGTTCTCGGCCAAGTTCTTCGAGAAGACCAAGCGCATGCCCACCGAAATTCAGGCGGCTGATTACTCTGCCACCATGAACTACCTCAAGGCCGTGGAAGCAGCCAAGACGGTGGATGCCGACAAGGTCATGACGACCTGGAAGGGCATGAAGATGAACGACTTCTTCGGTTCGGGCCAGATCCGCGCCGATGGCCGTTACGTGCATGACATGTACCTGATGGAAGTCAAGAAGCCTTCCGAGTCCACCAAGCCTTGGGACTACTACAAGCTGGTCAAGAAACTGCCCGGCGACACGGTGTTCACCACCAAAGCCGAGAGCAAGTGCCCGCTCTGGAAGTAAACCGCTGATGGTGTTTCAACAAGCTTGGCCGCCCTTGTGGGCTGGCCGGGTTTGTTGTCACCTTCTGACCTGAACCCTCTCCACCTGCTGCTGCTTCCCATGGAAATCTTTGGTGTCTCATTGCCCGGCTTGTTGAGCCAGCTCCTTTTGGGGCTGGTCAACGGTTCGTTTTACGCAATCCTTAGCCTGGGGCTGGCCGTGATCTTTGGCCTGCTCAACGTCATCAACTTTGCGCACGGCGCGCTGTTCATGACCGGCGCCCTGATCACCTGGATGGCCATGAACTACTTTGGCATCAACTATTGGTTGATGCTGGTACTGGCGCCGCTGGTGGTGGGCTTGTTCGGGGTGTTGATCGAGCGGCTGCTGCTGCGCTGGATCTACAAGCTCGATCACCTGTATGGCTTGCTGCTCACCCTCGGCCTCACATTGCTGATCGAAGGGGTCTTCCGCTCTGTTTATGGTGTCTCGGGCCTGGGTTACGACACGCCTGAGTTGCTCGAAGGTGCCACTAACCTCGGCTTCATGATGATGCCAAACTACCGCGCCTGGGTCGTGGTGGCGTCGGTGGTGGTGTGCATTGGCACCTGGTACGTGATCGAAAAGACCAAGCTGGGCGCCTACCTGCGCGCTGGCACCGAGAACCCGCGTCTGGTCGAGGCCTTCGGCATCAACGTGCCGGTGATGGTCACGCTGACGTATGCCTTTGGCGCAGCCCTGGCCGCGTTTGCCGGTGTGCTTGCGGCGCCTGTGTACCAGGTCACGCCGCTGATGGGGCAGAACCTCATCATCGTGGTGTTTGCGGTGGTGGTGATTGGTGGCATGGGCTCCATCATGGGTTCCATCCTGACCGGGCTGGGCCTGGGCGTCATCGAAGGTTTTACCAAGGTGTTCTATCCCGAAGCATCGTCCACCGTGGTGTTTGTCATCATGGTCATCGTTCTCCTCATCCGCCCCGCCGGCCTGTTCGGCAAAGAAAAATAAGGGGCCGCCAGCATGAATCTCAAGAACACTGCCTCTATCGGTTACGGCCTGCTGCTGCTGGGCCTGATTGCTGCGCCCTTCCTCGGCGCCTATCCCATCTTTGTGATGAAGCTCATGTGCTTTGCACTGTTTGCTTCTGCGTTCAACCTGCTGCTGGGCTACACCGGCCTGCTGTCCTTCGGGCATGCAGCGTTTCTGGGTGGGGCGGCTTACGTGGCGGGCCATGCCATCAAGGTCTGGGGCCTGACCCCTGAAGTCGGGCTGCTGCTGGGCACGGGCGGTGGCGCACTGCTGGGCCTGCTGTTTGGCTGGCTGGCCATTCGCCGCCAGGGCATTTACTTTTCGATGATCACACTGGCGCTGGCCCAGATGCTGTTCTTTGTCTGCCTGCAAGCGCCCTTTACCGGCGGTGAAGACGGCTTGCAGGGCGTGCCTCGCGGCAAGCTCTTTGGCATCATCGATCTGCAGAGCGATCTGGTCATGTACTACGTGGCACTGGTCATCGTCGTATTGGCTTTCCTGGTCATCGTGCGCACCATCCATTCGCCCTTTGGTCAGGTGCTCAAGGGCATCAAAGAGAACGAGCCCCGCGCCATCTCGCTGGGCTACGACACCCACCGCTTCAAGCTGCTCGCCTTTGTGCTGTCGGCTGCGCTGGCGGGGTTGGCTGGCTCTCTCAAGACTTTGGTTTTGGGCTTTGCCACGCTGTCGGACGTGCACTGGACGGCCTCGGGCCAGGTCATCCTGATGACGCTGGTGGGCGGCCTGGGCACGCTGTCGGGCCCGCTGATTGGCTCGGCCGTGGTGGTGCTGCTGGAGAACAAGATCGGCGAATTCGGCAACCTGCTGGCAGCACTGACCAGTGTCGAATGGTTCAAGACCCTGGGCGAATCGGTCACCATGGTCACCGGCCTGATCTTTGTGATCTGCGTGCTGGCCTTCCGCCGCGGAATCATGGGCGAGATCATTGCGTGGATGGATCGCCGCCGCTCCAGCAAAGGCTAGTGCTATCGAAAAGTTAGCTTATAGCGCTTGAATTTAAAGGACTTCAGATGGAAAAATATCTGAAGTCCTTTGTCTATGTGCGCTACCAGCTATCAAATGCAGAGCATTTGTAGGCGCGTGGGCGCATGGGCGCTGGCGCATCAACCCAGCGTCAACGGCTTCGCGTACCCGGTCATCTCTAGATAACCACGCCCCACCGTGCGGCCACCACCCCGCGCACCGTTCAGGTCGCGCAACTCGCTCAGGCCTTCCCAATAGATCGCACCGGTGGAGCCCTGGCTGTCCAGCTCTTGCGCGTCCAGCACCGCGTGCACGCCAAAGCGGCCAGCGGGGGTGTCCACCCGCCATTGCACGGGGTAGCGGGCGCCGCTTTGCGGACTGGTCCACCAGCGCTCGGGGGTAAAGGTAACGGCGCTGGCCTCAAAGATCTGCGCAGGCTGGCCCGCAGCGCGCAACGACCCACCCGCCCACAAGGCCGACCCATCCGCTCGCCGCAGCCGAAACGCCGTCAGCGCGCTGCCGTCGTGCAGATTCATTCCAATCCAGTCCCAGCCCACCGCCTCGGGGTGCAGCAGCGCTTCGCTCCACTCGTGGTCCATCCACGCGCGGCCGGATCCTGCGGCGACCGCCATGCGCTGGCCGCCCACCGTCACGCTGCCGCTCACGGCAAGCTGGGGTTGGCTGTAGTAGTAGCTCGCCTGCGCCGCATCCGGCCCCTTGCGCGACAAGCCTTGCTGGCCCTGCAGCAGCACCGGTTGGGTGCTGTCGAACTGCAGTTCCAGCGCAAACTCCGCTCCCGCGATGCGGGTGGTGTAGCGGCTGCGGGGCGTGCCAGACGGGTCGTTTGCACCTATGTCGCTTCGCGCCAGGGTCCAGTCTTGCAGCCGGATGCGGGTGTCCGCCTCGCTCGCCTGCGCCACACCAAAACCTGCGCGCGCAATGCGCTGGTCATGCAGCAGGCGCTGGCCCTGCACATCCGTCACCGCTGCGTGCGCAAACAGCAACTGCTTGGCCGCAAACGCCGACTGCATGCCTTGCGTGGCATCCACCCGCGAGCGAAAAAACGTGATCTGAAACCCCCACGGTTTTCCCTGCGCCTGCACATGGCCCGTGATGTACCACCACTCGGTGCGCAGATCAGGGTGGCTGCCGTGGTCGCGCGGAAACGCCAGCGCGCGCGCTGGCAAGGCGTGGGCCGTCTTTACTACCGCCTGGGGCAGCGTCAGTGCGACGCTTCCCAGCCCTGCCGCCCGCATCCAGCCCACCATCCCCAGCGGGAGCTGAGAAACCAGCCACGTGCGCCGCGTGCTGGCTGGCAGGCGCGATGCGTCGGGCAGGTTGACCGATGGGGCCGGTGGCGGGAAATGCGGCATGGGGCTCTGTGTGGTTGTGTCAGCGGCGGTCAACCCACCAGTGCATCGATCTTCTGTTGGGCGGCCGAACAATCGCCCATGTGCACCGCCACCCAATCGGCGTCGAAATACGTGGGCAGATACCGTTCCCCCGCATCACACAACAGCGACAAGATGGACCCCCGCTCGCCGCGCTCGCGCATCTCGCTGGCCAGCGTCAGCATGGCCACAAAATTGGTGCCGGTCGACGGCCCCACGCGCCGCCCCAGCAGTTGCGACAGCGCACGCATCGCAGCAATCGACTCCACATCGGGCACATCCACCATGCGGTCCACCAGCGTGCGGATAAAGCTCGGCTCCACACGCGGGCGGCCAATGCCCTCAATGCGCGAACCCGGCGCCGTCAGCGTCGCATCGCCCGTGCGGTGATACGCGCTGAACACCGAACCCGCCGGGTCGGCCACACACACCTCGGTGGCGTGGCGCTGGTAGCGCACATAGCGGCCAATGGTGGCGCTGGTGCCGCCCGTGCCCGCACCCACCACAATCCAGCGCGGCACCGGGTGCGGCTCGCGCGCCATCTGCGTGAACATGCTCTCGGCAATGTTGTTATTGCCCCGCCAGTCGGTGGCGCGCTCGGCGTACGTGAACTGGTCCATGTAATGCCCACCAGTCTCCGCCGCAATCGTGCGGGCCGCTTCGTACACCGCGCCCGCACTGTCCACAAAGTGGCAGCGCCCGCCGTGGAACTCGATCTGCGCAATCTTTTCTGGCGACGTGGTGCGCGGCATCACCGCCACAAAAGGCAGCCCCAGCAGCCGCGCAAAGTAGGCCTCGCTCACCGCCGTGGAGCCGCTGGACGATTCAACGATGGTCGAGCCCTCACGCACCCAGCCATTGCACAGCGCATACAAAAACAACGACCGCGCCAGCCGGTGCTTCAGGCTGCCCGTGGGGTGGGTGGACTCGTCCTTGAGGTACAGGTCGATGCCGTGCTTGGAAAAAGCGGGCAGGCGCAGCGGGATGAGGTGCGTGTCGGCGCTGCGCTGGTAGTCAGCTTCGATGCGGGCGATGGCTTCGTGGAGCCAGGGGGAGGGGCGGGTCATGGGGGATGTCGGGCAGAGGGGATTAATGCTAGTGGCCGCTTTCGGCCAAGATCAGCCAATAATCAAAAGGGAAATTAGTTGTTCAATTTTTGAACTCACTGATGCCGAAAGCAGTACGGTGGAATTAATGGCTAGAAGACATTTTTTGTTAACCACTCGGCCCCCGCAATCAACTCTTCCACTTGTTCCTTGGTAGGGTCGACATCTTTTTTGTGTGAACAAATATTTCGTAGGTCAGCTAGGAAACTTATCTTTCGCCAACTTGCAGTATCGGTTACCGAAGCGGCTTTGAGAGGATCGTTGAGATCCGCGATCGTGGGGTTCTTCTTAGCTATTTTGATGCCGTGTGAGTCCGCTACTTTCTGCAGGTGGCCTTCAATAAGCACTCCAACGAGGGCCCCCGCAGCTCTTGGACTTGCTTTCAGCAGTTGCCTAGCCACTGCCACTTCGTTGTCCTGTAGCTCTGCGTATAGTTCGCCCTCGATATTGGATAAAACTGAATCAATCCGCTCCTTGACTGCATTAAGTATCGTCAATTGATTAAGGAAGCATTGCAGCACCTGCTTGCGAGTGTCAAAGCCTTCATATTTGTAACCACCCGGAGCAACACCCTTAACATAATCTTGAATGACATACGTCCCATAACCAAGTGATTTTCTCTTTGGATCTACCTCATAGTAGCCTCGGAATTCGGCGTATCGATCTGAAGCCAAGGAGGCGACTGCTTTTAGTGCCTTTGTGTACCAGCTTTGGTAGTCGTACTGGAATTGCTTGTCTTCCTTTTTTTGGAAAGATACAGCCAGTTCAATGCCTTCTTTGTAGAGCGCGGCTAGTTCTTTGTGGATTGCTTCTCGCTTCGTCATCTTGTCTCCTAACGTATGTAGATCGCACCAACCGCAGTCCATATCGGGCGCTGCCGCGCGCCGCACAAGTTACTGGATCAGATTCGTAAGTAATTCGTTACAAATACTATAGTCCGCTCACCGAACAGTCTCTGTGCAGGGTGCGTGCTCCGCAAGCAGAATTGTGGGAATGCAAACTCCGCAGCCAAAGCGCACTGCTGCCTCTCCACGCTGATGCCCCCTACCAATCCTCCTTCACCGCCATCACCGCATCCCGCCCCGCCGCCGCCCGCCCCGCCAGCCACGCGGTCACCGTCCCCGACACGATCACCGCCACGCACAGCGCCAGCAGCCGCCCACCAGGCACATTCAGGTCCATCGTCCAGTGAAAACTCTGCGGGTTGACCACGTGCACCAGCACCACCGACACCACCAAGCCCAGCAGCACGCCCGCAGCCGCACCCACCGTGGTCCATGCTGCGCCTTCGCCTGCCACCACGGCCAAAATCTGGCGGCGGGTGAGGCCCAGGTGGGCGAGCAGGCCGAACTCTTTGCGCCGGGCCAGCACCTGGGCACTGAAGCTGGCGGCCACGCCGAACAGGCCGATGCCAATGGCCACGGCCTGCAGCCAGTAGGTGACGGCAAAGCTGCGGTCAAAAATGCGCAGCGAGCGTTCGCGGATGACGCCGGAGGATGCGAATTCAACAAGCGCATCGCTGCTGCTGCTACTGCTGCCGCCATCGCTGGCACCTTGCGGTGCGCTGTCTGATCGGCCCGCTTGTGCTGCGGCCAGTGAGCGAATCGACGCCTGCAGTGCGCCGATGTCTGCGCCCTCGCTGGGCCACAGTGCCAGGTCGCTGGTGCGGGCATCGCCGGTCAGGCGCAGCCACACCGCGCGGTCCATCACTACGGCGCCGGACTGCCGGGCGTAGTCGCGCCAGATGCCTGCTATGTAAAAGATAGCTGTTTGCGCTTGTCCATCAAGCGCTAGAGGGCTAAAAGACTTAGAAAGTGCGGGCCACTCCATGCCGGGGCGCAGTCCGTACAGGTCTACCACCGCCTCGCTGATGTAGACGCCCGTGCGGCCTGCAGGCACCGACAGGGCCTCTCCCACCAGCGGCAGGCCCTGTGCGGGGTCGTCGCCCAGCGGGCGGCTCAGCACCATCAGCGCGGGCAGGGTGGGCGACAGCTGCAGCGGGCTGGCACGCAGGGCCTGCATGCGCTCGACGCTGGGCAGTTGGCCCACGGTTTCGGCAAAACCTGCAGGCAGCAAAGCGGCCTCGGTACCGCCCGCGTTGATGGCCGAGCGCACATACAGGGGCGACGGCAGCACGGCATCCAGCCACTGTGTGACCGACCCGCGAAAGCTCGACACCATCACCGTCAGCGCCACTGCCAGACTGAGGCTGGCCACCACGCCGCCCACCGCAATGGCGGCGCTGCCGCGCATGCGCCGCGCTCGCTCCAGCGCCAACAGCGGCAGCGCATGCCGCGCCGCCAGTGGCTGCAGCCAGCGCAGCAACTGCGCCATGCCCCAGGGCAGCAAGGCAATGCCGCCCACCAGCAGCAGGGCAATGGCGACATAGGCCGCCAGCGGAATGCCAAACACGGGTGGCGCCAGGGTCAGCAGTGCCCCCGCAGCCACCAGCACCAACCCTGCCGTGCCGTTGTCGGCCTGGCTGGCGGTGGTGCCCAGGCCTTTCAAGGTTTGGGCAGGCGGCAGTGTTTGCGCCGCGCGTGCGGGCCACCAGCCACCGACCAGCGCCGCCGCAACCCCCAGCGCGCCATACACCGCGGCCGCGGGTGCGCTCCACTGCAGCGCGGGCTGAACGCCTGCAAAGTAGCCACCGCCCAGGTCGCCGCCCAGCAACTGCAAGGCGGTGGCAGCCAGGGCGGTGCCCAGGGCGATGCCCAGCGCGCTGCCCACCAGCCCCAGCGCGGCCGACTCGGCCAGCACCAGCGCCAGCCGTTGGCGCGGTGTAGCCCCCAGCACGGCCAGCAGCGCAAACTGCGGCCCACGCTGCGCCACGCTGAGCGCCAGCACTGAAAACACCAAAAACGCCCCAGTGAACAAGGCCACCAGCGCCAACACCGTGAGGTTGACGCGGTAGGCGCGCGACAGGTTGCTGATGCGCTGCGTCGCGTCCCCCGGCTGCGCCAGCACCGCATTGGCAGGCCAGTCGGGCTGCGCGCGCAGGGCTTGCTCCCACGCGCTGCGGTCGGTGCCCGGCTGCAGTTGCAGGTCGATGCGGGTCAACACGCCCGCACGGCCAAACAGGTCTTGTGCGGCCCCGATGTCCATCACCGCCAGCGGCGCGCCGCCGGCTGCCACGGTGCCCGCTACCTGCACCGCAAGGGTTTTTTGCAGGCCCACCTGCAGACTGAGCCGGGGCCACGGCGCCGTGGCTTGTGTCGACAGGCCGAGCGCCTGCAACGCAGCCGCATTGAGGAACACCGTGGCCGGGGCGAACAGCGCAAACCGGTCCGCACCGCCCCAGGGGCGCGGCGAGAGGGCGGGGGCGATGGCCGGCAGCAGCAAGGCATCAGCACCCAGCACGCGCAGGGTGGTGCGCAGCGGCGCGGCTGCGGGCTGCGCGTTGGCGGGCCTGTCACCGTCAACCGGCTGGGCTACCGCCGACAGCTCCAGCAGCGGGCTGGCCCGCGCCACTTGCGGGTGGGTTGCCATGCGCTCGTACAGCGCTTCGGGCAGGCTGCCCTGCATGGCACGCAGTTCCAGATCGGGCTGCCCGTTGACGGCGCGCACGGCTTGCGAGAACTCGTCGAGTGCCGACGCATTGATCACATGCACCGCAAACGCCAGCGCCACGCCCAGCATGACGGCCGCTACGGCAGCAGCGCTGCGCCAGGGGTGGTGGCGCAGGTCTTGCCAGGAGAAGGTGCGGAGCAGGGCGAGCATGGCTGCATTGTGTCCGCTGATGCGGGGCTGCTGCGCTTGAATAGCTATACCAAGGCTCAGTCCAAGTACGACAGAGGGGGGTCGAGGCGGACGCTGCTGACGAAGGGGGGCAGTGCAGCGGTTGGGTATCGCTTCACTGCCGGAGGCGCGTCTCCGGATCGCTGCATACGCCTTGGTTCAGCGCACGACCAGCGCCCTGTCCGCCATCTGCAACATGGCGGGACCTGTAAGCACGGCGCGCACGAAGTCTGTTTGCCGGGCCACACCCGCCTTGGTGGCAATGGCGCGGAACTGGCACCGCACCGTGTGAATGGATACCGACTGCTGGTCCGCGTATTCCCGCAGGGAAAGCCCGTTGACCAACGCTTGCGCCAAGCGAGCTTCGGCCAGCGTCAGGCCGTAGAAATTGCGCAGCACGCCTTCAAGCGACTGTGGTGCGCAGGCCGGGTTGCTGATGAAGACGGCGCCGCAGGCATGCGCTCCAAAAGGTTGGGACCAATGCGGCAACGGGGTCACCATCACATGCAATTCACTGTCCGTCAGGCTGCGCAATCGCATGCCGGTGCCTGCGTTCATCGGCGCGCCGGTCGGCGTGGATACCACTGCTCGCATAGCGGCTTGCAGACGAAGGTCGTCTGCATGCAGCGTGGCGCTTAAGCCTTCGCTGTCACTGAAATGGAGCAGCCCGCTGGACTGTGCAAGCGTGCGGGCGCGGCCGTTGACATACAGCATGTCTGCTCCCTCGCCGAGCAGTACCACGCCCATGGGCAGACCCTCCACCACCGAAAGCGAGGCGTGTGCGAGGGCCTCTGCGCGGTGCAGGCGCCGGTGCAGAGCGAAGGCCGTCTGCAGATGCGGCACCAGTGATTGCAGCCGCAGCTCCTCTTCGGTCGTGTAGGGGCCGCACCGTTTGCTGCGCACGGCCGTGACGTTGAAGGAGCGGTGCTTGCGCTTTTCGACGACCGCAGCCAGCGTGTAGAAGAGGTCCAGAGGGCGCAACCAGTCGCAATGCCATTCGGTGCGGGGCAGGTATTCGTCAGGATAGAACTTCGAACCGTTCACCAATTGCCCTTCATGGTGCAGGCGCTCGTCCTCCGTCCATACATTGGTGCGGCAGTAATGGGCCGCGAAGCTTGCCATGGCGTCTTCCCCTACCCCATGGTGAGCCGCCAGAGAGGTGGTCCCCCCCGTCACTTCCACGGACCGGTCTGCAAAGTCCTGTCCAAAGATCATGGTGGTCTGAGAGGAGAACTCGGTCGCGAATCGCGTCAGAAACTCCTGCCAGCGGGTGGCGTCCAGAGCCGCGTCATAAACGCTGCGGATCAGGCCTGGCATGCCGGTGTCGTGGTGGGTGTACTTCAGCAGCGTGGTCATGGCTCTTCATCCCGGACACAGAGGCATCAATGGCGTCATTACTGCTTCACATGGTCAAGGAATGCAGTGTCTCGCATCATGCATTTGAGGGATGTCGGGAGAAACACGTATTGATACAAATGGGCCTGCATCCACTGTTCAAGGCGCTTTCAATGTCCACATCACTCACTTTTGGGCCCTCTGTTTCTGCATTTGCGCCCGGCCGAGCGCGGCGCTTGGCGGTCATTGCTGGCTTGGTCGCATCACTTTGTGCTTGTGGAGGGGGTGGTGGGGGAGGCGCAGATGCCACGCCCCCACCGGCTCAGTTGTACTCGTCGGTCTATTTCACCAATCCGCAATCGACCGTGGCCTTTGTTGACAGCGGCCCAGACGGTACAGGCGCCGTGGGCTACCGCGATGCGACGGGTCAGATTGCGCGGATTGACTTCCTCGCCAAAGACAAGACGGTCTATCGCTTTGGTATTGCCAATGGGCGCGTCGAAACGATCCGGTTTGGAGATACGTTACTTCGTCTGACTGCTTTCGACTCCAACGACCAAGCCACACGCTATGTGGTGAGCGATCCTGAGGGCAATGAAATGGAAGTACGGATGCCTGACGGGCAGGAACCTACCAAGTCCCTCGCCGGGGAGCTGGTGCGGCGATGTGTAGCCAACAACAGTGGTGACGATGAGCTTGATCGCCAGATCGCCACTACGGGTTGTACCCTCGCGATTCTTCCCGCGTTGGATGGACATCCCGTTTTTCAAGTTGCCAACTGGATATCAACCACCGTGGTTGGGATGTCAGAGACTGTGCGGATCAGGCTGCGCGACAAGTCGGACCAGATACGTAACTACGTCAAGAACGAGTTGCCTGCAACTCTGGAGCATCTGCGCCAAACCGGCCGGGAGGAGATCGCGGCATCGCCGCAAGTTATTCCTGCGAACGCAGCGCCATCACAGCAACTGGACCTGACACCAGCGCAAATCGTTGATCTGATTGGCGACACGAACAGACTCCGCACGCCGGGGAACGCCTTGCCCGGTGTCGTACTGGATCGCACCCTGGTCACGCCCAGTGAAGGGCCAAGAGCTCCGGTATTGCCCGCCGCACCGACCCCAACACCGACCCCAACACCGACCCCAACACCAACACCAACACCAACACCGACACCGACACCGACACCGACACCGACACCGACGCCAACGCCAACGCCAACGCCAACGCCAACAACTTCTCCCTATGCTGGCACTTACAACGTCTCGGGCAGCGGCGTAACCGTCACATTCTTGGTGGACGGCAACGGCAATATCAGCCAGTGCACGGCGGGTACGCTGGTTACTTGCTCCGGCAAAGTGAATGCCAACGGAAGCTTCAGCCTGTCAGGCAGTGATGGAGCCAGCACCAATGCGGTACTCACGGGCAGCATCGACGCCAGTGGAAAGGTGACGGGGAGCTACACAGGGGTGTCTGACGGAGCGGCCATTCAAGGGGGCTTTTCCGGCAGCCGTACCACGGGCGGTGGCGGCTCCGGCGGATCATTCACATCCGGTGGTCTTACCTGGTCCTGGCCACTGCAAAAAATGCGCTTCTCGGAAGCCGTGGCGTACTGCAGCGGGATGGGTGCCCGCCTGCCGACGGCAAACGAGGCCTACAACGTGCAGCAGGGGAGCAACCCCTTGGCGGCAACCAACGGATTGATCTGGACCTCGACGCAAGACTCTGCGTTTTCCAGCGATCCGGGTTATCAGGGTGTGGGATATGACATCGGTAGCAATAGCCCCTTTGCTACACCTGTTCTCTGCCATGGCACAAGCACCGTTGAGGCTTGCTACAAACAAAATACGACTTGCGTGAAGTAGCGGGCGCGTTCAGACGCCAACAATGCCATCGCTGCGCAGCCGCAGTACCCGATCCGCCCGCGCCGCGGCGGCGTCCGAATGCGTGACCAGCACCAGCGATGCCCCGTGCTCGCGCGTCTGCGCGAGCAGCAGGTCCATCACCCGGGCGGCGGTGGTGGGGTCGAGGTTGCCGGTGGGCTCGTCGGCCAGCAGCAGGGCGGGGCGGTGCACCAGAGCGCGGGCGATGGCCACGCGCTGCAGTTGCCCGCCGCTGAGTTGCTGCGGCAGGCGCTCGCCCAGGTCAGCCAGGCCGACGGCGGCCAGCATCTGCTGAACGCGGGCTGGGTCGTTCTGGCCCAGCAGCATTAGCGGCAGGGCAACGTTTTGGGCCACATCCAGGTGCGGCAGCACGTGGAAGGCCTGGAAGACAAAACCCACATGGGCGCGCCGCCACAGGGCGCGGTGGGTGTCGTCCAGCTGGCCCAGGTCGGTGGTGCCGTGGGTGATGCGGCCCGTGTCCCAGGTGTCCAGGCCCGCCAGGCAGTTGAGCAGGGTGGATTTGCCCACGCCCGAGTCGCCCACGATGGCCACAAATTCTCCGGGCGCTACGGTGAACTGCACGTTGGCAAACACCGGTGTGGTGCCGTAGTGTTTGCCCAGGGCGTCTACGTGCAACAGCGTCATGGGGTGCGCAGCCCTAGCCGCTGCAGCACAGCCTGCACCAGGTGGGCGGTGGCGTGGGGCTGGTCGCAGGCAATGGTATGGCGCTGCGGCATGCTGCGCAGCCAGGTGATCTGGCGCTTGGCCAGCTGGCGAGTGGCCACAATGCCGCGCTCGCGCAAAAAGGCAATGTTCAAGGGGGTGCCTTCGGGGCGGTTGGCCTGGAAGTCCAGCTCTTCCCAGATCTGGCGGTAGCCCACGCAGCGCATGGAGGGTAGGTCGGGGTGCAGGTCGCCGCGGGAGCGCAGGGCCTGCACTTCGTCGACAAAGCCAGCGGCAAGCATCGTGTCAAAACGTTGGGCGATGCGCTCATGCAGCCAGGCACGGTTGTCAGGTTCTAAAGAAAAAAGGGCGCTAGCGCTTGCAGGTATTGCGCTGTTAGCTCCTTTTTTTGTAGTGTGAAATCTAGACAATGGCTGGCCTGAGACATGCCATACCTCCAACGCACGCTGGATGCGTTGGCTGTCTGCGGGGGCGAGGCGAGCGGCCGTCGCCGGGTCTACCAAGGCCAGTTCGGCGTGCAGGGCGGGCCAGCCCAGTTCGGCCGCCTGGGCTTCGAGCCGCGCTCGCACCTCGGGGTCGGCGGCGGGCATGTCGTCAATGCCGTCGAACAGAGCCTTGAAATACAGCATGGTGCCGCCGACCAGCAGGGGCTGCGCCCCGCGCGCGCGGATCTCGGCCATGAGCCGGGTGGCGTCCTGCACAAATTCGGCCGCGCTGTAGGCCTGCAGCGGGTCGCGGATGTCGATGAGGTGGTGTGGCACGGCGGCAAGTTCGTCCGCAGTGGGCTTGGCGGTGCCGATGTCCATGCCGCGGTAGACCAGGGCGGAGTCGACGCTGATGATCTCTACCGGCAAACCCTGTTTGCCCAGCACGGCCGCAATGGCCAGTGCGCCAGCGGTTTTGCCAGACGCCGTGGGGCCTGCCAGGGCGATGGCGGGAAGGGTGGCTTCAGGCGTGCTCACGGGGCGCTCCGAACTTCTGCACCAGCGTCCATGAAATCACCGCCAGCACCACGGACCAGAACCAGATGCCATTGACCAGCGGCCACACCGTGCCGTCCAGCCGCATGCCCAGCCACCCGCCGATGGCAAACGCGGCCAGCATCATCATGAAACCGTTGAGCGCCGACGCCACCCCCGCCGCTTTGGGGAAGGGCCCCACCGCGCCGCTTTGTCCGCAGGGCTGGTGAACGCCATGCGCCACCATGAACAGGTAAAACGGCAGGATCAAGGCCCACGGGTTGTGCCACCCCATCCACGCCACCAGTGCCATCAGCGTGCCGCCGCTCACGCTCAAGGCGCCCGCAATGGCCACGGTGCGCTGCAACCCAAAGCGCACCAGCAAGCTGCGGCACAAAAAGGTGCCTGCAAAATAGGCCGCGCAGGCTGACGCCATGACCCAGCCGTACTGTGTGCGCGTAAGACTCAGCACATCGATGAACACAAACGACGACGCTGCCAGAAACGTGAACAGCCCGCCATAAGTGGCCGTGGTCTGCAGCGAAAACGCCCAGAAAGTGGGGCTGCGCAGCACGTGTTTCCAGGTGTTGAACAGCGCCTGCGGTTGCAGCGCCTTCGGGTTGCGTTGCGCCAGCGTCTCGGGCATGCGCAGGGCGACCAGGGCCAGCGTGATCACGGCATACACCGTGAGCGCCATCAGCGCCGCGCGCCAGCCCAGCCATTCGCTCAGCAGCCCGCCCATCGGCGCGCAAATGCAGGCCACGATGCCCAAGCCCGTGAGGGCTTTGGACATGGCGCGTGCGCCTTCAAGCGGGGTGTACAGGTCGCGCACGATGGCGCGCGCGCACATCACCACGGCGCCCATGGCCGCACCCTGGGCAATGCGCCATAGGATGAGCAATCCCATGGTGGGCGCTAACGCGCTGCCCACTGAGGCCACGGTGTAGATCGCGAGCCCCGCCAGCAGGATGGGGCGGCGGCCAAACCGGTCTGACAGCGGCCCCCACACCATCTGCGAACAGCCGAACGCCAGCAACAACCCGCTGAGCGTGAGCTGCGCCGCCGACATGGGCGCGCCCAGGCTGCGTGTGAGGGCGGGCAGCGCGGGTAAATACAGGTCGGTAGTGACCGGCTGGATGCTAAGCAGCAAGGCCAGCACCAGGATGGCCAGGCCAGGATTGATAGAGACGGGGGCGGCCGCAGACGCTGCGGTGGCGGAGGGGGCAGACATATCTGTCTGAGCGTACCAGACGGGGATATGGGAGGCACGGCGCCGCGCCGGCGCCCCTGACGCGGTCGGCCCGAGGGCTATTTCAGCTTGAACAGCGACGCCATGGCTTGCCGATAAGCGGGCTGCCCCACCGAATTCGTGTTGTGGTGCGACCCACCCTCCACCAGCACAAACTGCTTGGGTTCTTGTGCGGCCTCGTACAACTGGCGGCCCAGGGCGGGGCGGATAAGGCTGTCTTCGCTGCCATGCACCACCAGCAGGGGCGAGCCGATTTCGGACACCTTGCGCACAGACTCAAAGCGCTGGGTGATCAGGCCCGACACCGGCAGCCAGCCCCACTTGAAGGTGCTCACCACATCCGCAATGCTGGTGAAGGTGCCTTCGACAATCGTGCCCTGCTCGTCAGGCACCTGGCGCGCCAGGTCGATGGCGATGGCGCCGCCCAGCGAGTGGCCAAAGATGTATCGCGGCTTGCCCGGCTGCTGCTGGGCCAGCCAGTCCCACGCCACGCGGGCGTCTTCGCCAGCAGTCACTTCGGACGGCAGGCCAGCGCTGCTTTGTCCAAAACCGCGGTAGTCGATGGCCAGCACCGAGAAACCCAGTTCGTGCATGCGCCGGATGCGGCCCGACGAGCCTGACACGTTCCAGCGTGCACCGTGCAGGTACAGCAGCACCGGCGCGTCCGCACGTTCGTGGGGCAGCCACAGCCCGTGCAGCCGCTCGGCCTTGCTGGTGGAGCGGGACTGAAAATCGATCCACACATCCTGCATGTCGTCGGTGGACTGGGCTCCGCCCCAGCTGCGGTCGCTGGGTTGAAAGATCCACTCGCGCTGTTTGGCATCGAGGGTGGCGCAACCCGCCGTCACGGCGATGGCCAAAGTCAGGGAAACGAGGAGGGGGGTGCGCTTCATGGAAGGGACAGACTCGGCTTTGTGTCAGAAAGTTCTGACACGGCAAGCAGAGTCCGTGCCCATTGTGTGAGGGTTGTGTAAAGACGGGCTCGCCTCCAAGGCCTGTTACACCACGCCCTGCGCCAGCATGGCGTCGGCCACCTTCACAAATCCGGCGATGTTGGCGCCATCCACATAGCTCACCGTGCCGTCGCTGCGTTTGCCGTAGTGCAGGCAGGCGGCGTGAATGCCCTGCATGATCTGCAGCAGGCGTGCATCCACCTCTTCGCGCGGCCACGACAGGCGGGCAGCGTTCTGGCTCATTTCCAGGCCCGATGTGGCTACACCGCCCGCATTGCTGGCCTTGCCCGGGGCGTACAGCACGCCTGCCGCCTCAAACGCCTTGGCCGCCTCGATGGTGGAAGGCATGTTGGCGCCCTCGGCCACGCAGGCCACGCCGTTTTTGATCAGCACGGCCGCGTCTTTCTCGTCCAGCTCGTTCTGCGTGGCGCAGGGCAGGGCGACATGAACCGGCACATGCCAGGGGCGCACGTCCGCTTCAAACTTTGCACCGGTGCGCTTGGCGTAGTCGCTCACGCGGCCGTACAGGTGGTTTTTCACTTCCATCAGCTGGGCCAGCTTGGCGGGGGTAAAGCCGTCCTCGTCCACGATGGTGCCGCTTGAATCTGACACCGTGACCACCTTGGCGCCCAGTTCCATGGCCTTTTCGACGGCGTATTGCGCCACATTGCCCGAGCCAGAGACCGACACACGCAGGCCGTCGAGCGAGCGCCCCTGGGACTTGAGCATCTCCTGCGCAAAGTACACCGTGCCGTAGCCGGTGGCTTCAGGCCGGACCAGCGACCCGCCAAACGACAGCCCTTTGCCGGTGAACACGCAGTCGGCCCGGTTGCTGAGCTTTTTCATCATGCCGGCCATGAAACCCACTTCGCGGCCGCCCACGCCGATGTCGCCGGCGGGCACGTCCGTGTCGGCGCCTACATGGCGGAAGAGTTCGGACACAAAAGCCTGGCAAAAGCGCATGACCTCGCCTGGGCTCTTGCCCTTGGGGTCAAAGTCGCTGCCGCCCTTGCCGCCGCCCATGGGCAGCGTGGTCAGCGCGTTCTTAAAGGTCTGTTCGAACGCCAGAAACTTCAGCACCGACAGGTTCACCGACGGATGGAACCGGATGCCACCCTTGTACGGGCCAATCGCCATGCTGTGCTGGATGCGGTAGCCCCGGTTGACCTGCACGCTGCCGTGGTCGTCCACCCACGACACACGGAACATGACGATGCGCTCGGGCTCCACCAGGCGCTCCAGCAGGCCGTGCTCTGCGTAGCGGGGGTGCTCGGCAATAAAGGGCCACAGGCTTTCCATCACTTCGGTGACGGCTTGCAGAAACTCGGGCTGCCCCGGGTTGCGTTGGGCGACGTGTGAGAGGAAGCTGCCTGCGGACGCGTGTTTCATGTTGCTAAAGACTTTCTATTTGAATCAAGGGCGTTGGCAGGCAATGGCGCGCTGCAACATCGAATTATGTTCAAAAGTTATACGTTTATGCGCATGCCTCTGCACAATGGTGGGGAATGCGGCGACTTGATTGCTGCATGTTGGTGCGATCAAGCTGGAAGTTGACGTTGTCATCCGATGGGCAAACGGTCGTCATGGCGTTGTCACAGGCCGCGCACACAGTTCGGCAGTTCTAAACAACAACGAGGAGAAGAGCATGCACATTTCTGGTGCGAAATTGGGTGCGCTGGCCTTGGTAGCCACGCTGGCTGCTTGTGGCGGCAATGATGACAACCTCTATCCGACTTTGAGCGGCGACAAGCCCCTGGTCATTGGCCACCGTGGCGCCAGCGGCTATCTGCCAGAGCACACGCTGGAGAGCTACAAGCGCGCCATCGAACTGGGTGCCGACTTTGTCGAGCCCGACCTGGTGGCCACCAAAGACGGCGTGCTGGTAGCCCGCCACGAACCCAACATCACCAGCACCACCGATGTGTCCACCCGCGCAGAATTTGCGGGCCGCAAGACCAAAAAGATGGTGGACGGCGTGCAAGAAGAAGGCTGGTTTGCCTCGGACTTCACCCTGGCCGAAATCAAGACCCTCCGCGCCATCCAGCCCATGGCGGACCGCGACCAGTCGAACAATGGCAAGTACCAGATCCCCACGCTCGACGAAGTGCTGGACTTGGCCAAGAGCGAAGGCACCAAAGCGGGCCGCACCGTGGGCGTGTACCCCGAGACCAAACACCCCACGTACCACGTCAACCTGGGCCTGCAGCTGGAAGACCGGTTGCTCGCCACGCTGGCCAAGTACGGCTACACCACCAAGACATCCCCGGTCATCGTGCAGTCGTTCGAGGTGTCGAACCTCAAATACCTGCGCACCAAGACGCAGATCCGCCTGGTGCAACTGGTGGATGCCAACGACGTCAACCCCAACGGCAGCATGGACCTGACCGCTCCTTACGACAAACCCTATGACTTTGCGTTGGCCGGAGACGCACGCACATTCGCCAGCCTGCTCACGCCCGCAGGCCTCAAGGAAGTCAAGACCTATGCCGACGGCATCGGCCCCTGGAAGCCGTACCTGATCCCTTCCAAGCAGATGGATGCCAACAACGACGGCAAGGCCGACGACCTCAATGGCGACGGTGTGATCGACGACCGCGACCGCGTGATGATGTCGCCCACCAACGTGGTGAGGGACGCTCATGCCGCCGGGCTGGTGGTTCACCCTTACACCTTCCGCAACGAAGCAAAACGCTTGGCTTCGGACTTCAAGGGCGACCCGAAGGCGGAGTACAAGCTGTTCTATCAACTCGGCGTGGACGGCGTGTTCAGCGACTTCCCGGATACGGCCAAGGCAGCGCGCGACAACTGAAATAACGACGTTTCGATGGGTGAACACCCCGCGAAACGCTCGGATGGTTCATATCCAGGGCCCGCCACATTGGCGGGCTTTTCTTTTTTTAGGGCCGCGGTGCTTTGCATATCGGCAGACGATTTGTTGCAAAACGTTAAAATTTGTGGCCCCATCGTCTGGTACGCAGCGCTCTACAGCGCTGAATGACCCCCAACTTTCTGATAGCTGTCCATGCAAAGATTCAGTTGCTATGTAGCCCCTGCATTCCGTCTGCCGCAACGAATCACTGTGATGCCATCTGATGCGTCAATGCCTGTTTGGTCATGGGTGTGGCGGCTGATGCTTGCCACGCTGCTTGTGCTGCCGTTGATGTCGAGGCACGCGGGGGCGCAGGGCGTGCTGGATGCAGGATTCGACCCGCAGGCCAATGGCACGGTGAATGAGGTGGTCGTTCAAGCTGATGGCAAGACCATCATCGTTGGGGCGTTTTCGACTGTCGCGGGGCAGGCGCGCAACAACATTGCCAGGATCAATGCCGATGGCTCGCTGGACATGGGCTTCAATCCCGACGCCAACGGCATCATTCAGAGCGTTGTCATTGTGGGCGGGACAGTTTATGTGGGTGGTGCGTTTACAAACATTGGGGGGCAGGTGCGCAACCGCATCGCGGCGCTGGATGGCGCCACGGGTTTGGCGACCGCTTGGAACCCCAATGCGAACACTACAGTGAACAGCATCGCAGTCGTGGGCAGCACCGTGTACGTGGGCGGGGCTTTCACGAGCATTGGCGGGCAGGCGCGCAACCGCATCGCGGCGCTTGACGCCGCCACGGGCTTGGCCACCGCTTGGAACCCCAACGCGAATACCTTTGTGAACAGCATCGCAGTCGTGGGCAGCACGGTGTACGCGGGCGGGGCTTTCACGAGCATTGGCGGCCAGACGCGCAACCGCATCGCGGCGCTCGATGCCGCCACGGGCTTGGCTACCGCTTGGGACCCCAACGCGAACAACGGGGTGAACAGCATTGCAGCCGTGGGCAGCACGGTGTATGCGGGCGGGGTTTTCTCTGGCATTGGCGGCCAGACGCGCAACCGCATCGCGGCGCTTGATGCCGCCACGGGCTTGGCCACCGCTTGGGATCCCAATGCGAACAACGCAGTGAACAGCATCGCGGCCGTGGGCAGCACTGTCTATGTGGGCGGGGCGTTCACGAGCATTGGTGGGCAGCCGCGCAACCGCATCGCGGCGCTCGATGGCACCACCGGCTTGGCGACCAGCTGGGACCCTGACGCGAACAGCGCAGTGAACAGCATCGCTACTGTGGGCAGCACGGTGTATGTGGGCGGAGCTTTCACCACCATAAGCGGGCAGGCACGCAATCGCATCGCGCGGTTCGCTCCCGCCGCCGCGCCGGGTGGCACCGTTGCGTCGGTCCCCACGCTCAGCGCAGGAGGACTTGTCCTGCTAGCGGGCTTGGTCGCCGCGTTCGCGTTAGCGGTTTCGCGAAAGGGCAACCAGCGTTAAGTGAGATGCCTCAGAGGAGCGGTGCAGGAAACGACTACTTTTGGAAGCCCTGGCCTCTGTGCAGGCCACCTTAGTGCCTGACTTGTGTTCTCTGTTGCGCCGTTGCGGGCTACTTCATCGCCGGTGTGCTGGGGACTGCAGGGGTGAGGCCCTCCCGCGTCGGCAGATCCATCCACGCCCGCATCAGCGGAGCCTGCTTGCGCAGCCAGTGCGTGGGCATGGCCTGCGTGCCCCATACAGGGATGCGGCCTGCGTATTCGCCCATGATCCAGAAGTGCCGCAGCGCCAAGCACGGCGCAATGGCTGCCATGTCGACCGGTGGTATGGCGCGCACGCTGGTGTACCCGGCCAGATAGCGCTGCCAGCGCTCCAGCGCCGCAGCCGATGCCGGTGTCTCCAGGCTGCGGGGAAGCTGCACCCACAGGTACACGCTCAGTTCGTAGGCCAGCAGGCCCGGGCCGGTGTCGTCAAAGTCAAAGAACGCGGCCACGCGGCTTTTTTCACCTCCGACTTCTGGCCCATCGGTCATGAAGTTGTTGCTGCCGTGGCAGTCGCCGTGGCAATGCACGCGGGTCAGGCCTGGCAAGGTGGCAAAGCGACCATGAAGGTCTCGGGCCAGCGTCGAAAACTCCTGCGCCAGCGCTGCGTCCACCGTGGGCGCGGTCAACATCCGCTGCAGCGCGGCATCCAGCAACTCCGGTAAATCCAGCGCATAGCGGCTTGCGGGGCCCGCATAGTCTTGCGCAGCGGTGTGCAACTGCGCCAGCCCTCGGCCGGTGGCTTCGATGTCCACCAGCGATTCGCCGGGCGGATCACCCGGCAGAAAGTCAAACAGCATCAGCGCGCGCGGGCCTTCGGGCAGGTCCAGGGCGATGCTGAATGCGCCGTCCTTGGCGGCCAGCGGCGCCGCCACAGGGATGCCCCGGGCGTGCAGGTGCAGCAGCAAGGCGGCTTCGTAGGCGATGTTCGGCTCGCCACGCGGTCTCTCAGCGCTCAGGCGCGCGATGGCGTGTCGGCCATTGTCAAAACGCAGCTCGTACACCTGATTGAGGCCGCGCCGCATAAGTACGCAGTGTTTGACGGGCCCAAGCGCCCAGCCGGATACGACGGCCTGCGCTATGGCATTGCCCGTGGGCGTGGTCTGCGCGATGGATTGGGCGTT
>NZ_JBKBTV010000048.1:0-39669 GCF_046291265.1 Acidovorax sp.
TAAGAACTGTCAAACTTTTCGTTTTTTCTTTTAGATGCAGTCAACCGCTTGCGGCAACCATCTCTACTCAGCGAAGCCTCGAATTATATACCGGTTTTTACACCACCTACAACTCAAAACCAACTTTCTTCACTCTCCACCAGCGCCCCAGGCCACAGACCCAAACCACCAGCAGAACTTCCAACCCAACCCTGCAATCTCTGCAGAACCGCGTCAGTAGCGAAGCCCTCGACTATAGCACCAGTTTGGAAGACAAAAAGGGAAAACCCGGGGAATTTGCACCAATGCAGTCGCATGCTTTGGCCTCTTGCAGGAACGCGCCATGAAAAAAGAAGGCTCGCCACCGATAATCCAGCCCCTATGGCACTTATCACCCTACTAGACGCCCAACTCGCATTTGGGCACGTTGCATTGCTGGACCACGCCGGCTTTTCCTTGGAGACCGCAGAACGCGTTGGCCTGATCGGCCGAAACGGCGCAGGCAAGTCCTCCCTTCTCAAGATTCTGGGAGGTTTCGCCAAGCCCGACGATGGTTCACTGCAAGTACAACAAGGGGTGCGCATTGCTTTTGTTGCCCAGGAGCCATCGCTGGACCCCACTGCAACCATCTTCAAGGCGGCCTCCGAAGGCCTGCAGCGGGTGATCGCGATCAGGGATCAGTATTTGTCCGGGGAAGACGGACTGGACCTGGACGCCCTGCAATCAGAGATTGAAGCCTACGACGCATGGAACTGGGAACAGCGTGTCGAGGAAACTCTTCAGCGACTGCATCTCGACCCAGAGGCAGTCGTTGGCACATTGTCTGGCGGCACAAAAAAGCGCGTGGCGTTGGCACAAGCGCTCGTCGCTCGCCCCGACGTGCTGCTGCTGGATGAGCCAACCAATCACCTGGACCTCGACTCCATCGAATGGCTGGAAGACCTCTTGCTCGACTTTCCAGGAAGCGTCGTCACCATCACACACGACCGGTCTTTTCTTGACCGTGTCGCCACACGCATCGTGGAATTGGATCGCGGCCACTTGCGGTCCTATCCTGGAAATTTCGCGCAGTATCTTCTACAGAAAGAAGAACAGCTGGCACAAGAGGCTGTCATCTCTGCCAAAGCTGACAAGCTCCTCGCACAAGAAGAAGTCTGGATACGTCGGGGGGTAGAGGCAAGACGAACACGCAGCCAAAGCCGCATCAGCCGGCTGGAACACCTGCGGGCACGCAGAGAGGCCCGCCGCGATGTAGTCGGCAGCGTCCGCATGGATGTCGCCACCGGTGGTTCCAACGGCTATCAGGGCAAGATCGTGGCTGAGATGGAGGGCGTCGGAAAATCATTCGGCGACAAGACCATCGTCCACAACTTCACCGGCACCATCCTGCGCGGCGACAAAGTCGGGTTGATCGGCCCCAATGGCGCTGGCAAGACGACACTGCTGAAAATGATCCTTGGGGAGTTGCAACCTGACAGCGGCACGATCCGCCAAGGCGCCAATTTGCAAGTCGCTTACTTTGACCAGATGCGACATGCAGTCAACCTGGACGCAACCCTTGAAGACTTCATCAGTCCCGGCAGTGAGTGGATCGAAATTGGCAACCAACGTAAACACGTAAAGAGCTACCTGAGCGACTTCCTTTTCTCGCCCGCCCGCGCGCATTCACCCGTGCGCTCGTTGTCAGGGGGCGAGCGCAACCGCCTTTTGCTGGCGCGTCTGTTTGCCCGCCCAGCCAACGTCCTTGTGCTCGACGAGCCCACGAACGACTTGGATATTGACACCCTGGACCTGTTGGAGGAACTACTGGAGAACTACGAGGGCACCGTATTCCTGGTCAGTCATGACCGGACATTTCTGGACAACGTCGTGACCAGCACCATTGCGTTCGAAGGCAACGGACTCTGGCGTGAATACGAAGGCGGCGTGCAAGATTGGTTGCTTCAGTCCAAACGTACCCGCGCACTCAACGCATCCAACGCCGCAGCATCGAAAAGCACCGCGGAAGATTTAGATAAAAACACAGTCCAGCGCTTATCCAACAAGCCTGAGCAGCTATCAAAAAAGAAGCTGAGTTACAAGGAGCAGCGGGAGTTGGACCAGCTACCGGCGCAAATATCGGCGTTGGAGGCTGAGCAAAAAGAACTGCAGCATGCGCTGGCAGACGGTTCGCTGTACAGCAGTGACCCTGCACGCGCAGCCACCATGACCACCCGGGCAAGTGCAATCGACGAAGAGTTGATGTCGGCTCTGGAACGATGGACTCATCTTTCCGCCTGACAGGGACCCGCTAACCGCCGTATAGATCTGTCCGCCAATCAGGCACATACAAGCCTCATTGGCGGGTATCTGCATCCCGCCTGTCCCGTTTGCCTCAGATGCGGTGATGCAACCGATCCGTCGCGCCGCGCAAGCGGGTGATGAGCGCTGGCGCTATCTGACCCAGAGGTAAAACCTCATCCGCAGCCCCATGGGCAATGGCTTCGCGGGGCATGCCGAACACGATGCACGTCGCTTCGTCCTGCACGTAGTTATAGCTACCAGCGTCTTTCATCTCACGCATCGCTGCTGCACCGTCATTTCCCATGCCGGTCAGCATGATGCCGAAAGCATTTCGCCCCACCACTGCGGCTGCGGATTTGAAGAGGACTTCGACAGAAGGTTTGTGCCGATTCACCGGGGGACCGTCGTCCACCACCGCTACATAGTTAGCGCCACTGCGCGCCACATGGAACTGGGTACCACCGGGCGCGATGTACGCGTGGCCTGGCAAGATACGCTCGCCGTTCACAGCCTCTTTCACCGTGATCTGGCACAGACCGTTCAGGCGCGCAGCAAAGCTGGTCGTAAAACCTGGAGGCATGTGCTGGGTAATGACGATTCCGGGGGAATCTGCCGGCATATGTACCAAAACCTCTTTGATGGCTTCAGTTCCTCCTGTGGAAGCGCCAATACAGATCAGTTTTTCGGTAGAAAGGCGACCGAGCAGGGCCGAGACTGGCGCAGCAGACATCCCACTCGCAGAACCCGCAGTCGAGGAAGCATCGCGCGCTGGCGCTCGTCGGACTTGAGCCACCGCAGCTACGCGAATCTTGTCCACGATCTGGGTGGCCAAGTCATTCAGGCCACTCGCCAATCCGACCCGAGGCTTGGCAACAAAATCAACTGCACCCAGTTCCAGGGCTTTCATCGTGATCTCGCCCCCACGCTCCGTCAGCGTGGAGATCATCACCACGGGCATGGGGCGCAGCCGCATCAGGCGACCTAAAAAATCAATGCCGTCCATGCGAGGCATCTCGACATCCAGCGTAATGACATCGGGATTCAGCTCCCGGATCATTTCACGCGCCACCAAAGGATCATTGGCCGTGCCAATGCACTCCATGTCCCGCTGCCGGTTGATGATCTCAGACAGCAGACTGCGGACCAGCGCCGAATCGTCCACCACGATCACCCGGATTTTCCTGCTCATTAACTCAGACCTTCCTCAAAACAGATCCACGGAGCCACCGGAAGTTGTCTTGGCAACGGTCGCTGCATTTCCGCGGACTTCCTGGGCGACCAGGGTCTCGGGATGTGCATGTGCGAGCCGCTTGACCATGGCTTTGCCGGTGACGGGGAAAAAAACCACCTTGCGCGGATAAATATCCAGCACGTCCTCGGAAACGATGGGAATCCGCTCGGTGTGGAGATAGTTCAAAACGAAATTGGTGTTGCGCTCCCCGACGTTCATCGTCGTGAAGTTATGCATGACTTGGGCGCCTCCGAAAATTTTGGCCTGCAGGGTTTCGCGCCGAGCGCCAAGTTTCAGCATTTCATTGATCAGCAGCTCCATGGCATAGGAGCCATAGCGACCCGAAGCATCTGCCAGATCCCCGTCAGGCAACATGAAATGGTTCATGCCCCCGATGCGAGCCCTGCTGTCCCACATGCAAGCCGCAATGCACGACCCCAAGACAGTCATGATGACCATGTTCTCGTCCGCGACGAAATACTCGCCTGGAAGAACCTTCACAGCGTTGTGCTGGAAGTGATGGTCCAGATAAAAGAACGAGGCCTCCCCCGGCTTGCGGCCATGGGCTTTCAAATCCTGCAAAGACGACTCTCGGGCAGGAGTAGAGCCCGCTGAATAGATGTCAGCACTCAGCGGCGCGATACGGGGGGCCCGGCGTCGCTCAGATCCACCTGACGCGGCAGTGGCCATAGTGGGCGAAGCGCCTGATTGAGTGTTGGTCATGGGTGCGTAGGGCTAGACAACATGGACAGATCAACGGCGCTCGTACACCGTCTTGCCACGCAATGTGAACAAATCGCGGGATTCGCTGAAATTTTCAGCATGTCCGACAAACAACATACCGCCTGGCTTGAGAACCCGGTGGATTCGCTCCAGCACACGCCGCTGAGTAGGCGCGTCAAAGTAGATCATCACGTTGCGGCAGAAAACCACGTCGAAGGGCTCTTTGAACGGCCAGTCATCGCGGATCAGATTGACGCTCATGAAGTCAATCACGCGTCGAAGTTCTGGCTTAGCGCGCACCATGCCTGCATTCCCAAGCTTGCCCCGCAGAAAGAACTTCTGAAGCCGCTCTGGACTGAGGCCTTTCAAGCTGTCGATTCGGTATACGCCTTGCGCAGCCGTGGCCAGCACCCGAGAGTCAATGTCACTCGCCGTCAATTTGAACGATGCATTGGCACCCAGCGCCTCGAACGCAGTCATGACGATGGAATACGGCTCCTCGCCTGTGGACGCCGCATTGCACCACACCCGCCAGTTGGCAGATGGCTTGGCGCGCAGGTGCGACGCAAAAATCTCAAAGTGGTGCTGCTCGCGGAAGAACGCCGTCAAATTGGTGGTGAGTGCATTCACAAACTCCTGCCATTCGGGCCCGTCATGGGTTTCCAGCCAGCCAAGGTAGTCATGGAAGCTGGTGTGCCCCGTATCGCGCAGGCGCCGTGACAAGCGGCTGTACACCATTGCATGTTTGCCATCGTGCAAGCTGATACCCGCGCGCTGGTAAATCAGCGCCTGCACGCGGGCAAAATCAGCGTTGGTCCAGACAAATTCCCGCCCTTGGGCCAGTGGCCCCGATGGGGCAGCTGCCGCGGCATAGGCCGGGTCCACCCTGGGGGCGGTAGACCGGGCAGAAGGGGAAAGGCTGGTGGGTTGGGCCATATTGATCGTCCGAAGGGAAATCCTGTTCGCTCCAAGAGGCCAACAAGCTTCACGCTTGCAGCCTGACATGTGCCTGGGCCACCACTACTGGTTTTTTGCGGCTACGCCTTACTCGTTTGCGGTGACCAATCCCATGTCCACGCTGGACATGAGCTTCTCGATGTCCAAAAGGATCAGCATCCGCTCACCCACCGAGCCCAAGCCCAAAATGCAGCTGTTGTCGATGGCACTCTCGATATCTGGCGCAGAGCGAATGCTTTCGGAAGTAAGTTCCATCACATCGCTCACCGAGTCCACAACAATCCCAACCACTCGGTTTCTCAGATTGAGAATGATGACCACCGTGAAGCTGTTGTAGTCTGCCTGCGCGCAATTGAACTTGATGCGCATATCCACAATTGGAACGATCGTGCCGCGCAGGTTGACCACACCCTTGATGAAATCGGGCGCATTGGCAATCCGCGTGGGAGGCTCGTAGCCGCGTATTTCCTGAACCTTCAAGATATCAATGCCGTACTCTTCCTGGTCGAGACGGAACGTGAGGTATTCACGAGCCCCCGAAGGCGCGGCATCTGCAGTTTTTCCCATCACACTCATGGTGCATTCTCCTTTCGTGACAACACCGCCCCTTTAGGGCGGTGCGCTTGAATCTAATGGCGCGCCCTGCGCACCAAACCGCCGGTATCGAGGATCAGCGCCACGGTGCCATCACCCAAGATGGTGGCGCCCGACACATTGGGGACCTTGCGATAGTTGGATTCGAGGTTTTTGACGACCACTTGGTGCTGACCAAGAAGCTCATCTACCAGCAACGCAACGCGGCTCCCGTCTGCCTCTACGACCACCATGATGTTGCTGGATTTGTTGAGATCAAACCGAGGCACCTGGAATATTTTTTCCAGTGCGATGACCGGCATGTATTCGTCCCGAACCTTCACCAGCTGTGACCCCTGAGCGACGGTGCTCACATCATCCGAATTGACCTGAAAGGACTCCACAACAGAAGACAGCGGAAGGATGTAAACCTCCTCACCAACGCCCACCGACATGCCGTCCATGATGGCCAGCGTCAATGGCAGGCGCACAGAGACTTTCATGCCATAGCCTTCGGCAGAGTCGATCTCCACCGATCCATTGAGCGCAGCGATATTCCGCTTAACCACATCCATGCCCACGCCGCGTCCCGACACGTCAGTGACTTCATCCGCTGTAGAGAACCCCGGTGCAAATATCAGCTGCCAAACCTCTGCGTCGCTCATCTGCTCTGATACCTCGATCCCACGTTCTTGCGCTTTGCTCAAGATCTTCTCGCGAGACAAACCGCGGCCATCGTCGCGCACCTCGATAACGATGGAGCCGCCTTGGTGTGCCGCAGACAGGGTGATCGTTCCGTGCTCAGATTTGCCTTTGGCAAGGCGATCTGCAGGCATTTCTACACCGTGGTCGCAGCTGTTGCGCACCAAGTGTGTCAGCGGGTCGGTGATCTTTTCCACCAAGCCCTTGTCCAATTCAGTCGCCTCACCCAGGGTCACAAGCTCAACCTTCTTGCCCAACTTGTTGGCAAGGTCGCGCAGCATCCGTGGAAAACGGCTAAATACGATCGACATCGGAATCATGCGAATCGACATGACCGACTCTTGAAGATCGCGAGTATTCCGGTCCAGATCTGCAAGCCCCGCCAACAATTGCTGATAAGCACCTGAATCGAGGCCGCGGCTGTTTTGGGCCAGCATGGCCTGCGTGATCACCAATTCGCCCACCAGATTAATGAGCTGGTCAACTTTCTTGACATCCACGCGGATGGTGGTGGACTCCATCTGCGCTTGAATGGCCTTGGGCTCAGCCGCTGCTTTGGGCGCAGCAGCCTTTGGCGATTGTGCAGAGGCAACAACCGCTCCCTGCGATGCATCAGCATGCGGGGCACCAGGAGCTCCGCTAAAGAACCCATAAGGCGCCTCCCCACCCAAGACGTCAACTGCCAGCAAGGCCTCATCGCCGACCTGAACTTCCTCGTCTCCGTCAGCAGATCCTGGGTCACGGATGAGCACCTGATCCTTGGCCACGTGGAATGCGAACAGATCCAGCAAGTCGTCATTGGTGGACGTCGTTTCCACCGCAAAGAGACGGGTGTTGGGTTGGGTGCTGGCAATGTCCCGAATAGCCCCTAAGCCGGGGATGTCGCGGAACAACTCCTTGATGGCATCGGCCTGCTCCAAACGCTCCAACGGGCCGATCTGGATTTCGAGCTGGCGAGCTTGTCCTGCCACAACGGGTTTGATCACCTTTGGCGCTGGTGTCGCAGCGACTGGAGCTGGCGCGGACGGCGGCGGAGCTGGCGCTGCAGGAGCGTCGCTCGGCACCTGCCCGGCCGCTAGCTCACTGATACGGCGAACCAAGGAAGTGGTTGAAACCGCATCTCCCTGGCCTCCTGCCTGATGGCGCGCAAGCAGGCTGCGAGAAGCGTCAGCCGACTCCAGCAGCACGTCCACCATCTGGGGGATTGGCTGCAACTCATGGCGCCGCAGACGATCCAGCAAAGACTCCATTTGATGGGTCAACTCCGCCACATCGGAAAACCCGAATGTCGCAGAGCCGCCCTTGATCGAGTGCGCGCAGCGGAAGATGCCGTTGAGTTCTTCGTCGTCCGCGTTGGTCAAGTCCAGATCGAGGAGCATTTGCTCCATCTGGTCGAGGTTTTCGCCTGCTTCTTCGAAAAAGATCTGATAGAACTGGCTCAGGTCGAAGTCCGCGCCTGCACCCGATCCTTCTTGGTAGGTTTCCGCCATGGTGGGCTCCTGTGTACTAGGTGATCCGAGTCCGTTCGGCTCAGCGAATCACTTTTTGGATGACTTCAATCAAGCGATTGGGATCAAACGGTTTGACCAGCCAGCCTGTCGCTCCAGCGGTGCGCCCTGCCTGTTTCATCTGATCACTGGACTCTGTGGTGAGAATCAGAATCGGAATGGTCTTGAACTTGGGGTGTTCGCGGAGTTTGCGGGTGAGTCCTATGCCATCGAGCCGGGGCATGTTCTGGTCAGCCAGCACAAGATCGATGTCATGGCTTTCGGCTTTTTCCAGGGCATCTTGCCCATCCACCGCCTCCACAACGTGGTAGCCAGCACCCGTGAGAGTGAACGACACCATTTTTCGCATGGACGGTGAATCATCTACGGCAAGAATCGATTGCATGTAAGGCTCCAACTGACTTGAATGTATAGGTTAACCAGTGATGTGCACGTCAAAACAGGTCCACAGAACCTGCATCCATCTCGCTCTGCGTCACAGGATTTGGCCTGTCGGGCGCCATTTCCGCAAAAGGCGCGGCTTCTTCACCTTCATCATTGCCCATGGCTTCCGACGCCAACCTGAAGGCACAGCCCTGGAGAACTTTTGTGGTGTGCCAGATGAGCTGGGACGCCATGTCCTGGAACTGCAACTCGGTCACCGCACTACGCAATGCAGCCCTTGCAGCCACCAATTCCGGGGTGTCGGCAACGACCGCGTCGGTCAGCACAGCGTTGGCCTCGCCAAAACGCTCAAGCAGGTTATCCGTGGCATGGTTCAGCAGCCCTTCCAAACGATGGAGGTCATGCATCACCACCAGCAATGAATCCTGCAGTTCTGCCGCCACCATGACGGGAACCTGGACAGCAGGTCCTCCAGACGTTGTTAGCGTAGATTGCATCGTTTCTCCATCGCAGCACGCAGCAGCAAAGCACGCAAAAACACAGGACTACGATACCTGCATCAACGGCCTCCCGGCCTTTGTGCACACCGTAGCAGCCGCATCCATTGGACGCTGCCGCCAAAACCAACCCAACCGGACAAACACCCTTGTTTGTTCCAATTTGTATCCTATGATAGCGCTCCTATGGTCACCGTAGCACCAGACCAGCCCCTGAACATCCTTCATCTCGAAGATTCAATCGCTGATCACGAATTGGCGATACGGACGCTCAGACGCGCGGGACTGTCTTGCCAGGTCTTCAGGGTGGATTCGCTCCCCGACTTCCACCGTTTGACCGACTCCCAGCCGTTCGACGTCATCCTTGCAGATTACCGGTTGCCCGGTTTTACTGCACTGGATGCTTGGGAACATGTGGCGCAAAAGCCGCATCATCCGCCCTTTGTGTTGTTGTCCGGCGCCATCGGCGAGGCAGCCGCGGTGGATGCGATGCGCCAGGGCGTCGCCGACTATCTCCTCAAAGACGATATGTCGCGGCTCCCGCACGTGATCACCCGCGCGCTAGAGGTCCATGAGGCTCGACGGGCACGCGAACAAGCCGTGACTGAATTGGCCGTATCACAGCGCCAGTTGGCAGACCTTACCGAACACCTTCAAACGTCTATTGAGCAGGAACGAGCGTCCATCGCAAGGGAAATCCACGACGACATTGGCGGCGCCCTCACAGCGGTGAGATTTGATGTGGCATGGATCGGCCGTCACAGCGCAGATCCGGCAATGCAAGAACATGCCCTATCAGCCGCAGATATGTTGCAACACGCCATCGGCGCCAGCCAGCGCATCATGATGAATTTGCGCCCGCCTGTTCTTGAGGAAGGCCTCGTCGCCGCAGTCCAATGGCTGGCCACAGGTTTTGAACGTCGTACGGGCGTGGCAACGCGCGTTCAAACCAGCAGCGAGACTATTCATACAGCGGCAGAGATTCAGTTGGTCGCTTACCGCACCGCACAAGAGGCACTGACAAACATTTCGAAACACGCCCATTCCAGCAAAGTGGACATCGAGCTTTCTGACGAAGAGGGGGTACTGACTCTGGAGGTCGCCGATAACGGCCGAGGAATGGACCGTCACACTCGGGAAAAACCAAAGGCATTTGGACTGAAGGGACTGCAAGAACGGGCGCGGACAGTGGGGGGCTGGCTGGACATTAGCAGCCGACCAGGGCAAGGGACTTCGGTGATCCTGTCCATACCGTTAACATCAGCCCCACCATCAAAAACACCTGGAGATGCCCAGTGATACATGTGGTCCTGTGCGACGACCACGCCGTTCTGAGACGGGGGATTCGTGACACGTTGACGGAGGCCTCTGACATCCAGGTGACCGGCGAGGCGGGCGGGTACGCTGAGCTGCGGGAGGTTTTGCGGACGGCGACTTGCGACATCTTGCTGCTGGACCTGAACATGCCGGGCCGCAGCGGTATTGAGGTCCTCACGAGTCTGCGCGAAACGCACTCCGCCATCAAAGTCCTGATCGTCTCCATGTACCCGGAGGATCAGTACGCCCTGCGCTGCCTGAAGGCGGGCGCACAAGGCTATGCCAACAAGGCGGGAGACCCGTTAGAACTCATTGCTGCAGTCCGCACAGTCATGCAAGGGCGGAAGTACCTGACACCTGAAGTGGCCCAGATGTTGGCAGACAGTTTGGCTCAACCCACCCCAGAAGCCCCTCACACCGCCTTGTCGGAACGTGAGCTGCAGACGCTGGTCAAAATCGCCTCCGGCCGCCGGTTATCGGACATTGCCGAGGAACTCATGCTCAGCCCCAAGACCGTCAGTGTTTACCGGTCCAGAGTGCTCGAAAAACTGAAGTTGTCCAACAACGCCGAGTTGACGGTGTACGCCATACGCAATCAACTGGTTTGAACCTACCGTTGAGCCGCAAACAAATCAACCGCTTGCTGCATTAACGCCAATACCGGTTGCTCCAACATCGGCAAAGTTGCCGCGATGCCCAGCATCCCCACCGTAAGGGTGACGGGAAACCCTACCGCATAAATATTCATCTGCGGCGCAACCCGGGAAATGATCCCCATGGTCAGGTTCACGAAAAGCAGCAACGCAATCATCGGTAAAGCGATCCAGAGCGCGCTGGAAAACAGCGATGTTCCCAGCTCGTATATTCGCATCTGACCTAGGGCTTGCAAGAAATTACCGTCCACCGGAAACCGGTCAAAACTCTTGACCACCGCCATCAGAATCATGAGATGACCATTGATCACCACAAAGAGCAGCATGGCCATATGCCCGAAAAAGCGCGCCACCGCACTGACCTGGGCATTGGATGATGGGTCGAAGAACGACGCAAAATTAAGCCCCATCTGCAGGCCAATCAACTCTCCGGCGAGTTCAACAGCCGCAAACACCAAACGCACTGAAAACCCGATCGCCAGGCCGACAATGACCTGCTGGGCGACGGCGCCCAGGGCCTCGCGCCCATTCACGCTGATCACAGGCTGATCCACCAAAACGCCTTGGGCGCACAAGGCCACCAAGAAGGCAAGTCCGACCTTCACCCGCATAGGTATTGCTCGCATGGAGAACACAGGAGCAACGGAGAACACCGCAAGTACGCGAAGAAACGGCCAAAGAATGGGCGACAGCCACCCAACCAGTTGCGCTTCTGAAAAAGTAATCACGGTGGGTTTGCTGAGGTAGCCAACGACGTTCTATACGGCCACGACTGTAAGGAATGCCATCCCAGTACAGCGTACTAGCCAATCATCGATGGGATCGACTCAATGGTTCGGCGGATGAAATCCACAAGCGTACTGAGCATCCAAGGCCCAGCTATCGCAAAAACTACCATGGCCGCAATCAGCTTCGGTACAAATGCCAGGGTAGCTTCATGAATTTGGGTGACCGCCTGAAAAATGCTGACGATCAACCCTACCGCCATCACCACGCCCAATACAGGCATTGCAATCATCAAAAGCAACGTCAAGGCATCGCGCCCGATCGTAAGAACCATTTGCGCCGTCATAGCGAACTCCTTCTAGGTCACGAAGCTCGCGGCCAGTGACCCTATCAGCAAATTCCAGCCATCCGCCAATACAAACAGCATCAACTTGAAGGGTAACGCCACCAGCACAGGAGACAACATCATCATGCCTAGCGACATCAGAATGCTCGACACCACCATATCGATCACCAAAAACGGGATAAAAATCATGAAGCCGATTTGGAATGCCGACTTCAGTTCACTGGTGACGAACGCAGGGACGATGACACGCAAGGGGGCTGTTTCTGCGGTCACCTGCGGGTCCAGCCGAGCAAGACGCGAAAAAAGCGCGAAGTCAGACTGCCGGGTCTGCTTGAGCATGAAACTGCGCATGGGCGCCTCGGCCTTGTCCAGCGCTTGCTCAAACGTAATTGCGTTGGTGGTGTAGGGCAGGTACGCATCCTGGTACACGCGATCCAGCGTGGGCCCCATAACAAAAAAAGTTAGAAAAAGTGATAAACCGATGATGACCTGATTCGGTGGTGCAGACTGCGTACCGAGCGCCTGCCGTAGCAGCGAAAGCACAATCACAATGCGCGTAAAGCCGGTCATCATCAGCACCACTGCGGGTAAAAACGACAGTGCCGTAAAAAACAGCAACGTCTGGATCGGCACCGAATAACTCGTCCCCGCGGGACCACTACCCACGACCAAAGGCAATGACCCGGATGCTTGAGCAAACGCAGAAAGAGGCGTTACAAGCGCCAACAGCAAAAGCAATCCGCTTGCATTCGAGCTCCGCACGAGGGAAGCGCCCCGAGGTCGATCCCGGACCATGTCAGACATTCGGAGCTTTCCCTGTATCGCTGACCGCAACCGCTATCTCTTGCGCAAATGATGGACTTGCTGCGGACGGCAACGGAACAGGGGCCAAGGGCTGCGTATGCAAACAGCTTACGCTCTGCGCCGTAACACCGAGTACCAACCAGGTGCGCGCATGCTCCGGCCCTACCTCCACCGTAACCACCCGCTGCTGAGGACCCACGGCCACGGCTGACACCACCCGAGCCGCACCACCCGATGTCACACCACCGGAAGCTTGACGCTGCTGAACGCGCCGTACCAGCCAAGGCAGCAGTGCCATGGCACCCACAAAGAGCACCACTACCACCAAGGTCTGGGTCATGCTGCCACTATCCACGGCTGACCCGCCGCAAGCGCTCAGAGGGTGTCACCACGTCGGTCAATCGGATGCCGAACTTGTCGTTCACCACCACCACTTCGCCCTGCGCAATGAGATACCCATTCACCAGCACATCCATCGGCTCGCCGGCCAACGCGTCCAATTCCACCACCGAACCCTGTGCCAGCTGAAGGATGTACTTGATCGGCACTTTGGTGCGCCCCAGCTCCACGGACAGCTGTACCGGGATGTCCAGCACCATGTTGATGTCATTGACCGTTCCGTCGCCACCTCCGGAAAAAGGCCGAACGGGATCCCCGGACAAGGGCCCACCCTGTTCACCGTCCCCGGGTTTTGCATCGGTGGTTTTTTGCTCTTCCAGCGCCTCGGCCCAACCCGCAAACGGGTCTTCCGCGGCACCATCCTTGTTGTCTTCTTCAGTTGACATCTTTCTCTCCAAGCCAGCTCATGTCTGCATTGCGCAGGCACTCTTCAATGCGAATGGCGTACTTTGAATTGTGGGTTCCGTACTGGCACTCAAAAATGGGGACGCCTCCGATCGACGCGCGGATGCGGGGCTCACGGTCCAGCTCAATAAAGTCCCCCGGCTTCATGGCCAGCAACTGCTCAACCGTTGCGTCGGCACGAGCAAGTTCTGCCACCAAGGTGACTTCGGCCGATTGGATCTCACGGGTCAACACCCGCACCCACCGACGATCCACTTCAATGGAATCACCCTGTGTGGACGAATACAGCACGTCTCGAATCGGCTCTAGCGTGGCGTAGGGCATGCAAATATGAATTGCACCTGAGAGGTCGCCAATTTCCAACTGGAAAGCCGTCGAAACCACAATTTCGCTCGGGGTCGCAATATTCGCAAACTGCGGCTGCATCTCCGAACGCTGATACTCCAGCTCCAGCGGATAGATGCCCTGCCAAGCCTTCTTGTACTCAGCGCAAATCACGTCCACCAACCGGTTGATGACGCGCTGCTCGGTAGGGGAAAAATCTCGGCCTTCAATGCGCGTCTGGAACTTGCCCACGCCGCCGTACAAGGTATCGATGATGCCGAACACCAGGGACGGCTCGCACACGATCAAACCACTGCCGCGCAATGGGCGAATGGCCACAATATTGAAGTTGGTGGGGACCGCCAACTCACGCAAAAAAGCGCTGTAGCGCTGAACGGACACCGTCCCCACCGAGATTTCAGGGCTGCGCCTGATGAAGTTGAAAAGACCGATACGGAAGTTGCGCGCAAACCGTTCATTGACGATTTCCATCGTCGGCATGCGGCCACGAACAATGCGTTCCTGGCTAGAGATGTCGTAGTTGCGTACGGACCCGGCCTCGGCCACATCCTCGACCGATTTCTGGCTCTCGCCCGTGACCCCCTCCAAAAGGGCATCAACCTCTTCCTGCGAAAGAAACGAATCACTCATGACTGGTCCTTGCCCGGGTCACTGGATGATGAAACTGGAGAAAAGCACGCGATGCACCGGGTTGCGCTCAGTGCGTTTGCGCGCAGGACGCTCTTCTTCGTCTGCGTCATCCGCTTCCGTTGCGGCAGCAGCACGGGCGCGTTCACGCTCAGAGGGAACCGAGAAGCCCAAAGGGCGCGAGACCTCTCTGAGGATGTCAGCAGCGAGTTTTTCTTTCCCTTCACGCTGCAGAAGTTCGCTCGATGTGCGCTGAGACACCAACAGCAAAACGCCACTGCGAATGGTCGGCAAATACAGCTTGACCTGCTCCGCCGTCTTGGCATCGGCCAGTTCAAGCGTGATGCCGATTTGTGCAAACCGGTCGCCGCCAGGATCCGCCAGATTGACTACCATGTTTTCCATGGCCAGGAACGTAGGGGGAACCTTAGGCGCCTCTTTGCGCGCCGAGCTAGCGCCCTCTTCCTCATCGCCGTGAGACCGGGTAAGGAACCACGCAGCACCTCCGCCCCCGACGACCAAGAGCAAAACCACGATGCCAAGAACTATCACAAGCATCTTTTTGCTTTTGGCGGGTGCCGCTGCGGGGGTATTGGCTGACACGGTGCGAAGTCCTTGCGGTAGAAAGCGGGCCCTGCGTGCGCTATGAAATTGCAAGCAGCTCAGGATGAACCATTATGGGACGGGGCAGCGACCAATAATAGCCAGAATAAAAGCCCAAAACCATGGCATTCCCTGTGCTTTCGCTCAACAAGTCACCCGAGACAACGCCATGGAGGAGCAGACATCGACCTGGATGACCGCGTTCACACAAAGATATCAACCGTACGCTCGGTCACCCCGCCCGTGCGTTGCACTGCAGCAGTGCCGGTTGGCGCAGAAGTAACGACTTGCGCTTGGCGAGCCCCTTCGCGATGGCGCTGCTGCCCAGAGTCACCGGCGCCCGCTCCGTCTCGTGCAGAGGTGCCAACGGACATACCGGAGAGTACCAATCCTTCGCTGCGTAGAAGGTCGCTTAATTGCGCCATGCTGCGATCAAGCAACTCGCGGGTTTCAGATTGATCGCTGCGAAACGTGACATGGGCTTCGTTACCAGATAGTGACACTGAGACTTCTACCGGTTGTCCCGCCCGGTCCAAAGTCAACTCTGCCGTCTGGGTCTTTTGATTGACCCAATACGCCACTTGGTCTGTCACCAGTTCTTCGGCACTCGCCAGGGAGGCGTCTGCAAACACCGACGATTCACCAACGCCGCCGGTTTCAATCGCCCCTGCCCCCAACGCACTATCAGACCAAGCGCCCCCGTTAGGCTGCCCGTCCCCCGACCGCCCGCCTGGCGACTCACCACCCCGAGCCGTGCCCGAAATACCCATCAGCCCTCCTGCGGCAGAGGACAGAGACTCTGACGCAAATGCTGCAAGAGCTACCCCGCCAGCACGCTCCAACTGCGCGCTGGACGGCTGACCAGTACCCGCTGCGGCGTTTTCGCCCATGCTTTGAAAGGCATTGACCACGGCCTGCTGTGCCATTGCGGGCTGATGTGAAGGGTTGCCAAGTGCCGCGCGCCCCACCGTGGTGTCTTGCAACGCAGCGCTTGCGGTGTTGTCAGCGCGCTGTGCCAGGGCGTTTTGCATGCGCGAGAGGATTCGGCCATATCCAGCGACAGGCCCTTGGAGCCCCGCTTCGGTCACATCTGCCGCACCGTCAAGCAACGCGGTCTCTGCGACCAACCCTTGCCGCAGGCCATCGCCACCCAGCAACGCACCCGACCAGCCTGTAGTTGTACTGTCGGCGCCCAAAGAGGCTCCGCCTTGTACCGGTGCCTGTGACACGCTCACGGCATCCGGCGCCAGCAGCCCTTGCCACGCCGCGACAGCAGAAGCATCTGCGACTCCAGAGGTCGCACCCTGCCCCCCGTCCAAAAGATTAGCGCCACTGCCGACCGTCTCACCCGCCAAATCGGTCAACCCTGTCCCTTGCACCTCCACCTGATCCAGCGCTGAGAGCAACGCAAGAAATCCGGCGGGGGATGCAGCAGCTCCAGCACCATCGTTGCCTTGGCGAGTACGCGCTGTCTGCGGCGCCTGAGTGCCTTGAGGAGAGGAAATTCTGGCTTGTTCCATTGTCAATACTCCTGGCCTGGGGTGCCATGAATCGCGTTGCGGTACTGCAATGCAGCCCGTTCATCGGTTTGTTTCTGATCTTTGCGCATCTGCAGCTGCTCCAGGTCATGGCGCCGCTTTTCCGCCACTTTTCGCAGACTGGCTAAACGCAACTCGGTTTCAAGCAGCGCCCGCCTGGCCGCGTCCACTCTCTGGGCTTGGTCACCCACAACACCTTTTTGCAGAAGGGCTGCGTGACCCAACCGATCCATGAACTTGTAATGGTGATACATGACCTCCGGCTGCATCGCCGTATCAGCCTTCATTCCCCAGCGTGCCTCTGTCTCGCGGGCATAACCCTCCAGTTGGCCCAACTGGTCGGAGGCGGCCTGCTGCGCCGCCTGGGTGTCCTGCAAAACTTTGCGAGCGTCATCACGCTTGCGGGTAGCCACTTCAACGGCAACCATGAGAGACGTAAGGTTGGACATGGCACGCTACCGTGGTCAATGGTCCAGCACCGAGGCCATGGCTGCCACACTCTGATCCATCGAGGCGGCCTCAAACATGTCCTGCTGCAGAAAGTGGGCCATCTGCGGTTGCAAACGAATCGACTCGTCCAAGGCGGGGTCGGAACCGCTCATGTACGCGCCCACTTGCACAAGATCGCGGCTCTTCTGGTAGCGCGAATACACCGCTCTGAAACGGCGGGCCAGGTCGAAATGCCCACGCGATACCACATTGTGCATGACCCGCGATGCGGACTGCTCAATGTCAATCGCGGGAAAATGACCTGTTTCTGCCAGGGCACGCGACAAAACAATATGGCCATCCAGAATGGCACGCGCTGCATCGGCAATCGGATCCTGCTGGTCATCGCCTTCTGACAGCACCGTATAAAAAGCCGTGATGGAGCCCACTCCATGCAACCCATTACCACTGCGCTCTACCAATTGAGGCAGTTTGGCAAAACACGATGGTGGATACCCTTTGGTGGCCGGAGGCTCGCCAATGGCCAGCGCGATTTCGCGCTGCGCCATGGCATAACGTGTCAATGAATCCATGAGCAGCAGCACATGCTTGCCCTTGTCCCGAAAATGCTCCGCAACCGCCGTTGCATAAGCCGCGCCCTGCATGCGCAGCAGCGGTGGAGCATCCGCAGGCGCAGCCACCACCACAGAGCGCGCGCGGCCGTCGGCGCCCAGAATGTCTTCTACAAACTCTTTGACTTCTCGGCCCCGCTCGCCAATGAGCCCCACCACGATCACATCGGCGCGGGTGTAACGCGCCATCATGCCCAGCAGCACGCTCTTGCCTACGCCAGAACCGGCAAACAGCCCCAGACGCTGGCCACGCCCCACGGTAAGCAGTGCATTGATTGCGCGCACACCCGTGTCCAACGTCTCTCGGACGGGGTCTCGGTCCATGGCGTTGATCTGGCGGCGGTCCATGGGTTCGGACACCACGTCCTGCACCGGCCCGCCATGGTCCAGCGGCAGGCCTTGCGCGTCTACCACACGGCCCAACAACCCGTCGCCCATCGGCAAGCGCAATACGCCAGCGCGTTGCACCGGCCGCGAAGTCTCGCCCAGTCGGGGGCTCGGCACATAGGGCATTGCGGGCACCACACTGGCACCGCTGGAAAGCCCATGGATGTCACCCGCAGGCATTAGAAAAGCGCGATCAGCAGAGAATCCGACCACTTCGGAAAGCACAGGCGCATGCCCAGGCATTTGCACCAGACACTGCGAACCCACCGGCACACGGATACCCACCGCCTCCAGCACCAAACCCGTCAGCCGCGTCAGGGTGCCGCGCGTTTCAAGTGGCGTACGTTCTGACGCACGCTCCCGCGCGTCGTCCATGAAACGCGTCCACGACGAGGTGGACTCAATGCCCATCATCGCTCCCCTCTACCCAGGGTGAGTTCAGACCCAATGTGGCAATGGCACGCTGCCAACGTTTGTCGAGGCTGCCATCCACTACGGTACCAGCAGATTCGACCAGACAACCGCCTGGCGGTACTGCAGCGTCAGCCATCCACTGGATGCCCGGAGCGTCGATTTCTTCGCGCAGAGGCTGCGCCATGGCCTCCATATCGGCGGGGTTCAACCGCACAGTTGCGGGCTTTCCTTCGTTGACCAACATGCCGACGGCCTCACGCACCACAGGCTGCAGCGCATTGGGGTTGACCGATAGCTCCTGGCGCACCACCTGCCGGGCAATGTCACAGGCCAGCTCCAGCATCTGTTGCGCCATCTGTTGCTGCATATCGATCAACGTGGCGTCGAGGTTTTGAAACACCGCTTGCATGCGCAGTGCCGCTTCATGGCCCTGCTGGGCGATGTACTCATCCATCCGGCGCTGCCATTCCAGTGCAGTTTGCGCCTGCCCCTGGGCAAAACCTTCGGCATAGGCATCGTCGCACGCCTGCTGGACCAGTGCTTGCTGGGCCACCTCGTCAATCTCGACCGGAATCTCAATCGTCGGCTCTGGCTCGGGTTCCGGCTCCACGGGGTCGGACCCATCCACCGCACCAAACTTCCATTGCGTGAAGTCACCCACTTCCTCGCTGGGGATAAACCGCGAGTAAGAGCGCTGGTTAGACGAAGGCATCATCACCGCCTGACCCAATCACAATCTGACCCTCGTCGGACAAGCGGCGCACGGTCTTGAGAATTTCCTTTTGCTGGGCTTCCACCTCGGACAAGCGCATCGGCCCGCGGGATTCGAGGTCCTCGCGCAACGCCTCGGCAGCACGCGTGGACATGTTCGACAAAAACTTCTCGCGCAAATCGGGAACAGCGCCCTTGAGTGCCACGATGAGCGTTTCGGACGCCACCTCTTTGAGCACGGACTGAATGGCTTTGTCGTCGAGCTTGAGCACGTCGTCGAACACGAACATCTTGTCCATGATCTTCTGGGCCAAATCTGGGTCGTAGCCACGGATGGATTCGAGCACCACCGCATCCATGTTGCCGCCCAGCATATTGATGATCTCCGCCGCCGCCTTGACGCCGCCGAGCGAGCTTTTGCGAATTTTGTCGCCACCTGCCAGCACCTTGAACAACACTTCGTTCAGGTCTTTCAACGCTGTCGGCTGGATACCTTCTAGCGTCGCCACGCGCAGCAAAATCTCGCTGCGCTGCCGGTCCGTCAGGTGCATCAAGATGCCGGACGCTTGGTCGCTGTCCAGGTGCACCAAGATGGCAGCCACAATTTGCGGGTGTTCGTTGCGCAGCAGTTCAGCCACCGACAGTGGATCCATCCACTTCAGGCTTTCAATGCCAGAGACATCACCGCCCTGCAAAATGCGGTCAATCAGCAGCCCTGCCTTGTCGTCACCCAGCGCACGCCGCAGCACGGCGCGCACATAGTTGCCGGTATCAGATACCAACAAGCTCTGTGCCGCAGCGGCGGTAGAGAACTTGTTGATGACCTGGTCTACCTTCTCGCGCGACACCGAGCGCATGCGCGCAATGGTTTCGCCCAGTTTTTGCACTTCCTTGGGCGAGAAATGCTTGAATACTTCGGCCGCCTCTTCTTCGCCGAGGGACATCAGCATGATGGCAGCGTCGTTGAGTCCTTGGTCGTCCATAGTTATCGTCCCTGAATTCGTGGGTCAAACGGGCTCGCCGTTCAGCCAGGTCTTCAGAATGTTGGCCACTGCGACAGGGTTTTCCTTGGCCAGCACACGGGCTTCTTCCAGGCGCAATTGCTCCGGCGTGGCAGGCAATGCTTCGTCCTTTTTCCCCGGGGCAGGCAACGCAGGCCGATCGAGCGTTTCGGCTTCCAGCGCATTCAGCTGGCCACCTGCCGCAGGAACGGCTTCCGCCTTCACCAGCTTGGGGCCCTTCAGGGCTGGGCGCACCAGCCCCAGCAGTACAAGGGCGGCAAACAGCACCGCTCCCACAGGCCAGGCAAAACTCTTGGCCAGTTCAAGGGCCTCAGGCTGCTTCCACAGCGGAACATCGTTGGCTGCAGCGGCCGTCGCCTGGAAAGGCGTATTCATGAGGTTCACCGAGTCGCCACGCTCGCGGTTGAAACCAATGGTTTCGCGCACCAACGCCGTCATTTGCTCCAGCTGTTCAGGCGTCAGCGCCTTGGGCACCATCTTGCCTTTCTCTTCGGCCGACTGGTAGTTCACCACCACGGCAGCGCTCAGACGTTTGACAGCACCGGTGCTGCCCCGAGTGACCTTGACGGTCTTGTCCACCTCGAAATTGGTGGTGGACTCGCGCTTGCTGGTTTGCTCTTCGTTACCCTGCAACCCGCCTGCGCTGGGTGCAGGATTGGCGCCATTGATGGGAGCTGCTGCGGGCACAGGCGGCTGATTGGCAACCGCCCCCGGGACGCCCATGGCGGTTTTGTTGGCGCTGCCCTTGCTTTCAAGCACCTGCTGGCTTCGAATCGCACTGGAATCCGGCGTCTGATTGGGGCGGAACTGCTCAGAGGTCGACTCCGTCTGCGTAAAGTCCACCTCGGCCGACACCTGCGCCTTGACGTTGTCACGGCCCACCACTGGTTCCAGAATTTCCATGATGCGGCGGGTGTACTGCTGCTCAATCTGCTGCACATACAACAACTGTTGCGCGTTGGCCTCGGCGCCGGCAGAGTTGTCAGGAGACTGCGACAGCAGTTTGCCCGTATCGTCCAGCACACTTACCGCCGAAGGCGCGAGTTCTGGCACGCTGGACGCCACCAGATGCACGATGCCCGCCAACTGGGCCCGGTCCAGAATGCGGCCCGGGTGCAGGCTGACCAGCACCGATGCCGAAGGCTTTTGCTGCTCGCGGAAAAATCCATTTTGATTGGGCAGCGCCAAATGCACCCGCGCGCCCTGCACGGACGACAGGGCCTGAATGGAACGGGTCAGTTCGCCCTCCAGCCCGCGTTGAAAGTTCAGCCGCTCCTGGAATTGCGTCATGCCAAACTTGCTGGACTCCATCAACTCGAACCCCGCCACCGAACCCTTGGGCAGGCCCTGGGTCGCCAAGCGCAGGCGCACATCGTGCACGCGGTCAGAGGGAATCAGGATGGCGCCGCCGCCGTCGGCATGCTTGTAAGGCACGTTCATTTGCGACAACTGGGCCACGATGGCGCCACCGTCCTTGTCGCTCAGATTGGCAAACAGCACCCGGTAATCGGGCTGGCGCCCCAAAACAATGGCCGCAATGGCTGCCGCCACAAGCAATGCCACACCGACGCCCAGACGCATGCGCTGTGCCCGGTCAAGGGTAGACAGCCGCTGCAACCAGTTGGGACTGGCAGCGGGGGTGACGAGAGGGATTTCAGCAACTGCAGACATCGTGCTTTCCATGAGGGCAGGCCCGGCAACAGACCAAAGCGTGGAGTCGATTATTCGGTCACGCCTCCAAAATGTTCGCTGGATAAGCCGCGCGTTTGGCTGTCAATTCAGAGCGATGGGTTCCAGCGCGGTGGCTAGGATACGCAGCATACCGCCATTCCCTACGGATACCGCCATGGACCTTCGCATCTCAAGCTCAACCGCCCCCCTCCAGGGCGCTGGCCTGGCGCGCCGTGTTGCAGCGCCACAAAACGACGGAAACGAAGTGGGGTTCTCGGGGGCGCTCAAGGGCGCTTTGCAATCAGTGAGCGCAGCCCAAAACCGCTCCTCCGATCTGCAAAAAGAGGTTCAACTGGAGAACCCCTCGGTCAGCCTGGAAGAAACCATGGTGGCCATGCAAAAAGCCCAGATCGGGTTCCAGGCCACACTGCACGTGCGCAACCGCATGGTGCAGGCTTACACCGACATCATGAACATGCAGGTGTAATCTGGGCAGGTACTACAAAATTTATAGCTGCCAGCGCTTGTCAAATAAAGATTTCAAATAGAAATCGCCTTCAACGGCAATAAACACGAGCGCTAGCAGCTCACCAAACAATAGCAATAAAAGGAAAGCCCCGCACTGCGGGGCTTTCCTTTTATGTCGTTGGCGGGCAACTGCGTCAGTGCATCATCTGCGGCTGGCCTTCAAACAGATGCTCAAACTGCGCCAACCAAGGCTCAGCCAAGCAACGAATCTGTGCGTCGTTGCGCAAAATGCGCTGCATGATGCGGGTCTTCTCGCGCTTGTGCTCTGGCAGCAGTTCATGCTCTTGCGACTTGAAGCGCAACTGCTCGATCAACACAGCGCAGGCACCCTCGTAGCGCACCACACCATCCCAGTCCTTCAGCTTGGCTGCCTCCAACATTTTGGAGCTGCTGTCTTCTATGGCTTTGTAGTAATCGATGAGCATATGAGACATGGTTCAGGCCTCCACCAGCGCTGGCTGGCCCGAGGCGGAGATACCTGCAGTACCCGCACCTGATTGTTTCTTGATTTCGTTCCAGCCCTGGGCCACAGGCTCAATCAACCGCATGACTTCCTGCATCATCGCATCGTCATTGCGGGCATTGGCCAGGATCAGGCGGTGAATGCAGTATTCGTAAAGAGCGCCCAAGTTCTGGGCAATCTCCCCCCCATCCACCTTGTCAAGAGCCGTGCTGAGCCCCTCTTCAATGATGCGGATGGCTTTGGAGATGTTGTTGACCTTGCCCAGCACATCACCACGCGCCATGGCACCACGCGCCGTTGCAATGGCACCGATGGCGCCCTCATACAGCAGCGCAACCAGCTGGTGCTGGTCAATCGTGTGCATGCTGGTTTCCACATTGATACGCTGATAAGCGTTGGCTGCACGGGGGCTGTAGGCGCTGAACATGCTGACAATCCTTCCGAGGTATTACTTTAGTTATCGGCTAGCGCCAGAAAAACTGAAGCCCTCGATTAGTTGTTCGATTTATTCCAGGTAGTCACCTGTTGCGAGATATAGGCATTCAAGCCATTCAGGGTGCTCATCTGCGTATCCAGCGCGTTATAGCGCGCAGTGATGCGCTTTTCAAACGCATCTACCCTGTCGTTGAACCGCGCTTGATCCAAGCCATTGCGCTTAAGGTTCAACTGCAGCGTGTCGTCCTTCGATTTGAAGAAACCATCGGTGGACAACAGATTGGTTGTGAGCGCCTTCAGCTGCACCGCAAGACCATTGGCCGAGCCGCCGCCGGTATTGCGAAACAGATTCTTTACATCGTCTGGCTTCTCTGCCAGCGCCTTGCTCAACTTGGTGGAATCCACCGCTAAGTCGCCACCCAATTGCTGCGTGATGCCCACATCCGCCAAGCGCTTGAAGGCCCCGCCGCCCGAGGTCACAGACTGGATGGCATTACGCAGAGAGTTCTGCAACGCAACAGCCGTCGAGTCCCCCTGCAACAACCCGGCCGAGTTGGTCTTTGAGTCGTATTTCGTGGCGTCCTGCAGCAACTGATTGATGGCGTTGTACGCCTTGACGAATTCAGCGATATTCGCCTGGATCGCCGTGTCATCCTTGCCCACCGCAATTTCGATCGGCGCCGTAGTCACTTGCTCTGCCTTGAAGGTCACCCCAGAAATCGTGGTGGCAAAAGTATTGGTGGCAGAAGACACTGCGATGCCGTTGACCGTAGCCTTGGCATCGGCAGCCGCTTGGGTCACAAGGGTGCCCGCCACGAGACGAGACAGCCCGGTGGCGTCGGTATTTCCCGCACTTCCGATATCGGTGTCTCCGCCTTCCATCACGCTAAGGCGAAAACCGGCCTCCTCGCCGGTCGTCTTGCTGCGCAACAACAAGCGCTCACCCGAAGCGTCGCTCAAAATCGACGCGGTCACGCCCCCGTTAGACCCGTTGATCTTGCTGGCCACGTCTGTAAGCGTATCGCTCGCACTGATGGTGATGTCCACGGGTTGACCGCTGCCGGGCGTGAACGATGCAGGCGCCACGCTCCATTTGCCCAACTCCAGGCGGATCGTGCCAGCACCCAACGCCCCGCCCACAGGCAGAAGTGCGGCAGACGCGGTGGCCTGTGCCTTGGCCAGACTTTGCACTTCCACACTGAAGGTCGTGGGTAAGGTGCCACCGATGGCAGTGGCAGATACGTACTTGGAATCAGACGATGACGTGCTCACACCGTTCCAGCCGGTCAGACTGGTCAGTTTGCCTGCGGCATCCCCCAGTGCGGAGACAAGCGATTTGATCTGCCCGTACGCCGATATCTTGGTACTGACCGTGGCGGCCTGTAACTGCAGCGATGCCAAGGGCCTTTTTTCGAGCGCGACCAACTCCTTGATGATGCTCTTGACATCGAGCCCGTTTGTCGCGAGGCCTGGGGATGAAATGGTTGCCATACAAACCTCCTGAACTGGTCCAACAGAAATTATGGCGCCGAATGGCGACAACTAACGTCCGTAAACACGCCAGGAAACCCGTCTTATCCAGCGGTCCTGGCACCCGCCTTCCAGAAAGCCAAATGGCGGCGGCAGAAAACTGCCGCCGCCCCGGTCACATCAGGGCGCTGCAACGCCCTGACCGCCATACCCGCCGCTTAACGCAGCAGGGCCAACACACCCTGAGGCAGCTGGTTGGCCTGGGCCACCATTGCGGTACCAGCCTGTTGCAGGATCTGCGAACGCGACAGGTTGGCAGTTTCTGCAGCAAAGTCGGCATCCAGAATGCGCGAACGCGATGCAGACAGATTTTCAGAAGTCACTTGCAGATTGCTGATCGACGTTTCGAAGCGCGATTGCAAGGCACCGAGCTTGGCACGCTCGCCGTTGATGAAGGACAGCGCGGAATCCACTGTCTTCAGGGCTTCTGTCGACTTCTTGAAGGTCGTCACATCCAGGTTAGACACCTCTTGCAGGTCAGAGGCGGCATTGGCTGCAGTCGCTGTACTAAAGGCGTTGGTTGTTGTAGCAGCGATAGCAAAAGACTTCTCTGAGTCCAACACCACATAGCCGCTGACCGTAGACGCATCTGCTGCAGATGCAGCCGCCAGGGTATCTGCAGCACCAGCCGATGTGCCATCTGCCTGCAGCTTCTGAACGGTGACATCGCCCGCGCTGGCAGCGCCCGTACCACTTTTTGCCAAGGTGATGTCGTTACCCGTTGCATTTGTCAGGATGATGCCCGAGTTGTCAGAAGCAAGCGCAGCCGTTACGCCCGTTTTCGAGGACTGCTCATTGATCGCTGCCACCGCGTTGGACAAACCGTCCGATGTGCCTGTGGCTGTAACGTTAAACGAAATCGCTTGACCGACAGCAGGAGACGTCGGTGTGTTGTCACTGCGCAGCTCAAAAGTGTAGGCACCAGCGCTCTGGAAGCTCAGTTTCACCTCAGTGCGGGCAGTGGCCGTAACACCTGTAGAAGTCGTCTGCAGGTTGATCTTGTCAGCCATGGCTTTCGACGTATCGTTAGCGGCGATGGTAATGTTTTGTGACCCAAGCGCACCGCTGACCGCCAACGTTCCACCCGTTACGCCGTTAGCACCCCATGTGGCCGCTGCCGCAGAAACACCTGCACCGCTCGACGACGTATTTTGGTTGTTGCCGTACTGGCTCGTCCGCAGATTGGCCGTGGCCGCCACGATCGTCTGGTTGGCATTGGCGCCGACTTGGAACTGTTGGGTACCAAAAGTTCCGTTCAGCAGCTTGGCGCCGTTGAATTCGGTGGTTTGCGAGATGCGGTCCAGCTCGGACACCAATTGCGAAACTTCTTGCTGCAGCGCTTGACGGTCACTAGAGCTGTTGGAAGCGTTGGCAGACTGCACAGCCAATTCACGCACACGTTGCAGGATGTCGCCAGACGCCTTGAGCGCGCCTTCAGCGGTTTGTGCGAGCGAGATACCGTCGTTGGCATTGCGCACAGCCTGGTTCAGGCCCTTGATCTGCGAAGTGAAGCGCTCAGAAATAGCCAAACCGGCGGCGTCGTCCTTGGCGCTGTTGATGCGCAGTCCCGACGACAGGCGTTGGATGGACGTGTTGAGCGAGGTCTGGCTCATGCCCAGATTGCGCTGTGCGGTCAACGAGGCGACGTTGGTATTGATGGTAGCAGCCATAGCAAATGCTCCTGATATAGAACTAACTGAATATGGCGTTGCCGCCAACCTGGTGCCAGGTAAGGCACCTGGCTATACGGTTCACAGTGCCCACCCGGCTTCCTGTTGAACGGCGGTTGGCGTCTGCCTTCCGTTGCAAGTAGTTTCGACCTCCCCTCGGGAAACTTTAGGGGCAAACGCACAAGTTGGCAGGTTTTTCCGCTCTTTATCCCGCCAACGCCCTGGGCGACCAATGCCCACAATTCCTCATCGTTCTTGTATTGCCTGCCGGACGGTAGTCACCCCATCAGGCACAAATGTCCACCCAGAGCCTCAAGGAGCACATCCATGGCAGCCACTATCAACACCAACGTAGCCTCCCTGACGGCCCAGCGCAACCTGGGCATGAGCCAGACTTCGCTCAACACGTCCATCCAACGCCTGTCGTCGGGACTGCGCATCAACAGCGCCAAGGACGACGCCGCTGGCTTGGCCATCTCCGAGCGCTTCACCAGCCAGATCAGGGGTCTGAACCAGGCCGCACGCAATGCCAATGACGGTATTTCGTTGGCCCAGGTAGCCGAAGGCGCGATGAAAGCTGCGGGCGACATCCTGCAGCGCGTACGAGAACTGGCGGTGCAGTCGGCCAACGCGTCGAACAGCCCAAGCGACCGCCAAGCGTTGAACCAGGAAGTGGGCCAACTGGTTGCTGAACTGGACCGCATCTCCCAGACCACCGAATTCAACGGCGCCAAGCTGCTGAACGGCACATTTGGTACCCAACAGTTCCAAGTGGGCGCCAATGCCAACCAGACCATCGTGGCAGCTACGGCCAATTTGCGAACCAGTGTGTATGGCAACAACCAGAACACATCGGTCAACGGCGCAGGCAGTGGAGCAAACGCAGGCACTTGGGGTGCCAACGGCGTGACAGGTGGCACGCTTGCCGTCAACGGTGCGCTGGGATCACAGAACATCACCATCGCAAACAATGACACCGCCAAGGCAATGGCTGACAAAATCAACCTTCAGACTGCAAATACTGGTGTTACAGGATCTGCGCGCACTGAAGTTGACCTGTCTTTCGTGTCGGTCGGCTCTTACACTTTTGAATTGCGGTCAGAAAACACTCCGACGGCACCGGCACTCGGACAGTCGATTTCGTTCAATATTTCGGCAACCAATACCTCGGATGGGTTGTCAAATGCCATTTCCGCCATCAACGAACAATCTGCCAAGACGGGGGTCACCGCCTCTCTGAACCCCGCGAGCACCGGGATTATTCTGACCAATGCGACGGGGCAGGATATTGGCATCTACAAGGGTGCGGCATCGGGCGCGAACGCAGGCGACATCACTATTCAGAAGTTGCAGGCCAATGGCACGGCCATTGGCGGGCCAGATGCCCTGGCAGCGGCCGCTGGAGCCGACAGTTCGACGATCAGCGGCTATGTAGTGCTTGACTCGGAAAAGTCGTTTTCGACCAATGCCACCACCACCAATGCGTTCAACACCACGCTTCCTGCAGACAGTGCATCCGATTTACAAGAGGTGGCCAATCTGGATGTCACCACCTTCAAAAAGGCTACAGAAGCTTTGAAGACGGTGGACTCCGCACTGTCATTCATCAACGGTGAACGCGCCAAACTGGGTGCATTGCAAGCGCGGTTTGAAACATCCATCTCGTCGCTGAACATCACATCCGAAAACCTGTCTGCGTCGCGCAGCCGGATTCTCGACGCGGACTTCGCCGCTGAAACCGCCAACCTGTCACGCGCACAGATCCTGCAACAGGCAGGCACCGCAATGGTTGCGCAGGCGAATCAGATTCCACAGGGTGTCCTCGCGCTGCTGCAAAATTAGCATTGGTGCGCGCATCTGCCGCCACCGAAGCGGCGGCAGATGCCAATGGCCAAACTGCCGACCAGACAATTCGCAAAGGATTCACGTGCACGGCAGAAACCCTGGCAAAAACAAAGCTCCCGCAGATGGCAGGCTTCAGGCCGCTCTGGATGCCAAAGACTGGCATTTGCTGGCGCGCCTGTGCAAGCAGAGTCTGCGCAAGAACTCCCGCGACCTTCATGCCACACGCCTGTTGGGTTACGCGCTGGACTGTCTGGGCCAAGCGGACGAGTCGATAGAGGTGTACCGCCGCGGAACCTTGATTTGGCCGAACGATGCAGAACTTTTGATCAACTACGGCAATGTGTTGCTCAATCAGGCGCGTAATTCTGAGGCGCTGCCGGTTCTAGAAAAAGTTTGTGATTTACGTCCTGAGATGGCAATTTGCTGGCTCAAGTTGTCGCAATGCTGCTATTTGATGACGCACAACGAAAAAGGCTTTCAGGCGGCCCAGCGGGCTTCCGAGCTGGCGTCAGACACTTCCGAAAAAGCAGCCTCACTCAACCAAAAATCCATTCATCGCCGCGAGCTGGGGCAAATCAAGGAAGCTGTTCAGGATTGCGTGGATGCGATCACCCTGGCGCCGCTGGAGTCGTCTAACCACACGAACAGGCTTTTGTTCATGCTGGCAGATCCGGATGTGGATGCGGCCAGTCTCTCCCAAGCCGCACGTGACTATGGGCAAGTGTTTGAGCCTTCACTGAAACCGTCTTGGCCTGATTTTTCCTCGCACCAGGACGAGCCGTGGCGAAAATTGCGCATTGGCTTTTTGTCGCCCGACTTCCGAGCGCACTCTGTCATGTATTTCGTCGAGGGATTGCTGGCGCAGCTGGATCGGCGGCAGTTTGAAGTATTCGCCTTTTATTTGTTCCCGCGCGACGATCAAGTCACGGCTCGGGTCCGGCACCACGCAGACCACTTTGTCCGCCTGGCAGGCCTCAGTGCCGAGCAGCAGGTGCAGTCCATTCGCTCCCACAAGATTGACATCCTGATCGATCTGGCGGGCCACACGGGCTACAACGGGCTGCTGACCTTGGCCCACAAGGCGGCGCCGGTACAGGTCTCGTGGCTGGGGTTCCCCGCGACGACGGGGCTGGACGCGGTGGACTACAAGTTCACCGACGAGATCACCGACCCTCCAGACGCCCAAGCGCATTACACCGAGCAGCTTTACCGCCTGCCCACCCTGTTTGCCTGCTACCGCCCCATGAGCCGCCACCCGCTGTGGCGCTATCAGCCGCGCTATCAGGTGCGCGCTACCCCGGCGATGGAAAACGGGTTCATCACGTTTGGCTCCTGCAACAACCTGGGCAAACTCACCGATGGCGTGCTGGCGCTGTGGGGCCAGGTGCTTGCGGCGGTGCCGGGTTCACGCCTGCTGATCGAAGGCAAAAACCTTGACCGGCCCGATTTCGCCAATGCCTACCGCCAGCGCTGCCAAGGCTTGGGCCTGGACCCGGAGCGGCTGGACTTGGTGGCGCTGGATGGCGACAACCAGTACCTGACCTATCACCGCATCGACATCGCGCTCGATCCGTTCCCGCTGACCGGTGGCACCACCACCTTCGACGTGCTCTGGATGGGTGTGCCCATCGTTTCCATGGTGGGCCATAGCTTTAAAAGCCGGATGGGGGTTGGTTTGCTGACCTACCTGGGCCGCACTGAATGGTTGGCAAAAACAGCCGAAGACTATGTGCGCATCGCATGTGGACTGGCCGCCGACGCCCAGGCGCTGAACACCTTGCGGCTGGGGTTGCGTGATGAGGTGGAGCGATCTGCGCTGATGCGCGAGGACGTTTTTAACCACCACTTTGGCGAGGGCCTGCGGGTCATGTGGCTGCAGTGGCTTGCCCAGGCACAGCACCCAGGCAATGCCGATGCCCAGATGCAGGCTATGCAGGAGTGGTTGCCTCAACTGCCAGAGGAATGGACCCAAGCGCCGACTCCGGGGGTTGGGCTCAAGCCCGGCCAGCGGATCAGCCTGTCCGAGGCCCATGAACGCTTGCAGCATCTGGTGGAAAGAGCCAAAACTTCCAACCCCCACGCCCAGGCGGATGCGTCAGGTGCCCAGATCACCGGTCGCCAATGGATCGCGGTGACAGAACTGGCCGAGGTGGTCCTGAACGCCGTGCCACACGACCCCGTTGCACTGGCGTGCCTGGCCGAGGTGGAACACGCGCATGGCCACACGGAATTTGCCGTCACCTACCTGCGGCACGCCACACAAGCGATGGGGATGGAGCCCTTCAAGGCATAGTGCCCGGCCAGTCGGGATCAATCACTATAAAAATAGTAGCTACCAGCGCTTATAAAATAAGCGCCAGAGCCCATTTTCACCATATTTTCGACTGCAACAACGGACGAATCACCCCTTGCGCCGCAAGAACCCATGCGGCGCCACCGTCACCTGCAGGCGCTGCTCCATCTCGACGTCGACCTCGAACTCGGCATGCCCGGCCAGCCACTGGTGCACAGCGGTCTTGGGGTTGTTGCCCACGTCCCAGGGGCGGTCGGCAAAGAACTGGGGCGGCATGTCTTCCACAAAGGTGTCAAACACCACGCAGTAGCTGCCGGGGGTGACCAGCGGCGCATACGCGTCCAGCTCGCCCAGCACATGGTCGTGCGTGTGCATGGAATCCAGGCACACCAGCACGCGCTGGTAGCCCTTCGCAAAGTCGCGCACCTGCTGCACCACATCCGGCGCCACGGCCGAGCCCTGGATCATGGCAATGCGGCTGGCCATGGGATGGGCTTCGATGGCGGCGCGGTTGTGGGCGCGAATGTCGATGTCCACGCCCAGCACCTTGCGGCGCGATACGCGCGGGTCCATCGGGGTGCCCGCCTCGATGGCATCGCTCATGTCCAGCAGCGCCAACAGCGAGGCACTCAACACCAGCGAGCCGCCGTGAGCAATGCCGGTTTCGATGATGAGGTCCGGCCGCACGCGCCACACCAGCTCCTGCATGGCCACCATGTCCTGCGGGTACTGAATGATGGGGCGGCCCATCCAGTCAAAGTTGTAGACGTACTGACGCTGCATCGAGGCCTGGAGCCAGTCGCGCGACAACGCCTTGAAAGCGCCATCTTCTGCGTACGACTGCAAACGCGCTTGCCGTTCTTGGCGGAATTGTTCTGAAGGGTGCATGACCGGATCTTTCACTTAATCAACATACCTTGACCTGTGGGCATCTCCAGCACACGGTACCCGTACTTGGCGAACCAGGGGTCCTCCGCCAGTTTCTGTGCCCGGTACGCCAGCCAGCCGTAATCGTCCAGGATCAGGACAGCGCCCGGAACCATGCGGTCAAAAAGCACTTCCAGTGCACCAACCTCTGCATCTGCATTGTTCATGTCCAGGTGCATGAAAGCGATCTTTTGCGGAGCAACCTCGGCCAGAACCTCCGGCACCTTGCCCTGCGTCACGGTCACATTGTCAAAATCGGAAAACCGCTCTTTGACTTGCGCATAGAGCTGCTTGCTGTGCTCGGGCATGGCATGGTGCGGCAGTGACGGGTCGTGATCGAACAAGTCATACAGGTAATAGTGGCGATCTGGCTGGTTCGCAAAGTCCACTGCATCGCAGATGATGCGAGCTGTTGTGCCCTTGTAGCAAGCGCACTCGACAAAATCGCCCTCCAGCCGCAGTCCATTGCGCACCCCCCATAGCACGGTGGAGATCCGCCACAGCACTGCTTTTTCGATGTCTGTGCTCGCGTGGGCGTTGAATGCCCGCATCAGGGCCTCATCCTCCAGGAACCCCAGGTTCCGGTGGTAGGTGAAAAGGTTGTCGCCCGCGTAGATGCCTTCCTGGCCATTCACCTGGTCGATGGCCTGTTGAAGGCCCTGAACGAAGCCATTCGGCTCCTTGACCCCGAAGAAAACTGTGCTCAAGTGGTTGCCCATGGGATTTCCTTTCTCTTCTCTTTTGTACTCAACAGATCACAGCGCTGTGCCGTCGCCCCACACGGAGCGTGCAACCACCCCCCACTCAGCGTGCAGACGAGACGCATTGATGGGCGCAAGACGCTGCAATGGCGCACCGCCCTGCACTTCGTAAGTGCTGGCGTAACGAGTCCCCAGCCACTCAAGCCACTGGGCGTGTGGGGTCTGAACCCCACTGGCCACGTTGTAGACCGTGCTTCGCCCCCGCAGCGCGATGCGCGGCAGCCAGTCCAGCACGTCGGCTACATGCACATAGTCCTTGGCGGACTGCGGGTCAGAGCGCAGCACCATATGGCCTTGGCGGGCCTGGTGCAGCAGGTCTGCCACCAGGTTGCCCGATGCCGCATCCATGTCCGGCCCCACCACGTTCGACAGCCGCGCCACGCGCACCTCGGCACGGCCGCTGGCGTGGCACAGCGATTCGCCGGTGAGCTTGGTGAGGTTGTACAGGTACGACGGGTCGCCTGGCAGCACGGCCAGAGGCGCGTCTTCGTGGGTATCAGCCGCCCCCATGTAGACGCGGGTGGAAGACAGGTACAGCAGCGAATCAAACTGCGCGCGACGCAGCACCTCGGCCAGCAGCCCCACATGGGCGTCCACGGTGTCGAATGGGCGCGTGCGGAAGTCAGCGGTGAGCCCCACGCAATAGATCACATGGCCCAGCGGGCGGGTGAACACCTCGGCATCGCCGCGCGCAGGCGCCCACACGGTGTGGCCCTGGGCCTGCAGGTGCGCCACCAAGCGGCTGCCGATGTAGCCCGTGGCGCCCAGCACGGTGAAGGCGGAAGGGGGCAGGCCCGTCACCGGCGCTCCCCCACGGCCGCCAGCGGCTGGCCCGCATACACGGTGTACGCCAGCAGCTCACCGCGCACGATGGAGCCCGCGCCCACCACGCAGCCGCGCCGCAGCACGGCGCCGTCGAGCAGCACGCAGTTGGCGCCGATCCACACGTCGTCCTCGATCACGATGCCGCCCTTGCTGGGCAGAAAACCCTGCTCGCGGATCAAGCGGCTGCGGTCGGCATAGGCGTGGTTGACCGGCGCAAAGGTGCAGTTGGCGGCAATCGCCACGTAATTGCCGATGTGGATGCCGTTGCCGGTGTAGAGCACACAGCCCGCGTTGATGACCACATGCTCACCCACCACCAGGTCGCCGCTGCCGCCCGCAGGCTTGACCTTGACGAAGCTGTCGATCACCGAATGCGCGCCCACCACGATGCGCGTGCCGCGCACCGAGTCTTCGATGTCGGCCAGGTGCGAGAGCTGCGCGGTGGGATGGATCTCGATCACCTAGAACACCTCCAGGCGCGGCACGGCCACCACCATCTGCGCGCCCCAGCTGCGCGTGTAGTCCAGCTGGTCGGCCACCTCGCTGCGCAGGTTCCAGGGCAGGATCAGGATGCGCTGCGGCTTGTGGGCGCGCAGGTGCGCCTCGCTCACCACCGGGATGTGGCTGCCAGGCAGGTACTGGCCCTGCTTGGCAGGGTTCTTGTCCACGGCATAAGGCAGCAGATCGGGCCGCACGCCCGCAAAGTTGAGCAAGGTGTTGCCCTTGGCGGCAGCGCCGTAGGCGCCCACGGAGATACCGTCGGCCTGGCATTGCAGCAAAAATGTGAGCAGCTCGCGCTTGACCCGTATGGCCTGGGCCTGGAAATCGCTGTAAAAACCCGCACCCAGCATGCCGGCCGTGGCCTCGGTGGCCAGCAGTTGCTGCACGCGGGCGGCGCCTTCAGCCGTGGCCTGGGGGTGGCCCACGGTGTCGGCGCGGGCGGCAAACACGCGCAGGCTGCCGCCATGCGTGGGCAGCTCCTGTACGTCAATCACCACCAGCCCATTGGCCGCAAAGATGCGCTGCACCGCCGTGAGCGACAAATAGGAATAGTGCTCGTGGTACGCCGTGTCGAACTGGCAGCCCTCCACCATGCGCAGCAGGTGCGGAAACTCGAAGGTGGCCACGCCATGGGGCTTGAGCAGCCGCGTGAAGCCGCCCACAAAGTCGTTGATGTCGGGCACATGCGCCAGCACGTTGTTGGCGGCGATCAGGTCGGCCTGGCGGCCTGCGGCGGCCAGCTCGTCGGCCAGCGCCACGCCAAAGAACCGATCCACCACCTCAATGCCCTTGGCGCGGGCTGCGGCCGCCGTGCTGGCCGTGGGCTCCACGCCGTAGCAGGGGATGCCGGCCGCCTGCACGTACTGCAGCAGATAGCCATCGTTCGATGCGACCTCGACCACGCGGCTTGCGGGCGTGAGTGCCAGGCGCTCGCGCATCGCCTGCACATACGCCTGGGCATGGGCCAGCCACGACGACGAGAACGAGCTGAAGTACGCGTAGTCGTCGGTGAACAGCGCCTCGCGCCCGGCGTGGTCTTCGGTCTGCACCAGCCAGCAGGTCTCGCACACCAACAGGCGCAGGGGGAACCAGGTCTCGGGCGCGCGCAGGGCGGCCTCGCTCAGGTAGGCGTTGGACGGGGGCGCGCTGCCCAGGTCCAAAAACGGCAGTTGCAGCGGGCTGCCGCAGTGTCGGCACTTCACAGGCGCACTCCTTCGAATTCTTCTGTTAGCCACGGCTGGCCCGCATCGCGGGGCGAGAGGTGGCTCGCGGGCACCGGCCAGGCAATGGCCAGGCGAGGGTCGAGCGGGTTCAAGCCCGCTTCGGCTGCGGGTGCGTAGGCCGCTGAGTGGCAATACAGCAGCTCTGCGTTATCGCTCAGCGCTTGGAAGCCATGAGCGAAACCCGGCGGGATGAGCAATGCGTGGCCGTTGTCGGCCGACAAATGCTCGGCGTGCCATTGCAAAAAGGTGGGGGAGCCCTGGCGCAGGTCTACAGCCACGTCCCAGACCTCGCCGCGCAGGCAGCTCACGAGCTTCATCTCGGCATGCGGCGGCTTTTGGTAGTGCATGCCGCGCACGGTGCCTTTCAATGCGGTGTAGCTCTGGTTGATCTGGGCGACGGGGGCTGTCCAGCCTGCGCCCGCCAGTTCGGCAGCGCAAAACATGCGGGTAAAAAAGCCACGCTCGTCCACCAGCGGCTGGCGCATCACGCGAAAAAGCCCCGCCAGGGGCAGTGGCGCCAAGGCCAGGCGGCTCATGGGCGCGCCTCCCACGCGTCGATGTCGGCCAGGCACAGCGCGCGGGCATCTGCGCCGCCGTGTTGCTGGCGGTACCAGTTCATGGTGCGGGCCACGGCGGTGTTCAGCGCCCAGTGCGGGGCCAAGCCCAGCACCTGGCGGGCGTGCGCGGTCTCCAGCGCCAGCCAGCCAGCCTCGTGCGGGCCTTCACTCTCTTTTTCATAGCTGGTAGCGCTTGATGGATAAGCGCCAGAGGCCAATTCGATCACATTTTTGACGGTGGCGGCCTCGTGGGGCAGCGGGCCAAAGTTGTAGGCACCGGCCAGTGCGGGCGATTCCCACAGGCACTGGGCCAGGCGCAGGTAGGCGGCCAGCGGCTCCAGCACATGCTGCCAGGGGCGCGTGGCCTGGGGGCGGCGGATGTGCAGGGTCTGACCCGCCTCCCAGGCGCGCACGGCGTCTGGCAGCAGGCGGTCTTGGGCCCAGTCGCCGCCGCCGATCACGTTGCCCGCGCGCGCGGTGGCCACGGCGATGCCCTGGGCGGCCAGGAAGGAATCGCGGTAGCTGGCCGTGACCAGCTCGGTGGCGGCCTTGCTGGCGCTGTAGGGGTCGTGCCCGCCCAGGGCGTCGTCCTCGCGGTAGGGGTAGGCCCATTCGCGGTTGCGGTAGACCTTGTCGGTGGTGACCACCACGGCCACACGCACATCGGCCAGACCGCGCAAGGCATCGAGCAAATGCGCCGTGCCCATCACGTTGGTGGAAAAGGTATCCAGCGGCTCTGCATAGCCGGGCCGCACCAGCGCCTGCGCGGCCAGGTGCAACACCACCTCGGGCCGGGCGGCGCGCACACGCATCGCCAGGGCCTGGGCGCTGCGGATGTCGCAAAAATGGCTTTCGGTGCCTTGCTCCACCCGGGCGAGGGAAAAGAGGTTGGGCTCAGTGCCCGGCGGCAGCGCCACGCCGGTTACCTGCGCGCCCAGGCGCTGCAGCCACAGCGCCAGCCACGCGCCTTTGAAGCCAGTGTGGCCCGTGAGCAACACGCGCTTTCCGCGCCAAAAGTCGGGATCAGGGCGCATCGTGGGTTACCAGCACTTCCACGGGGCGCGACCCGATTGCCACAGGTCTTCGAGCAGGTTCTTCTCGCGCAGCGTGTCCATCGGCTGCCAGAAGCCGGTGTGCTCAAAGGCGCGCAGCTGGCCACTGGTGGCCAGCTGCGCCATGGGTTCCAGCTCCCAACTGGTGGCGTCGCCTTCGATCTGGTCGATCACCTCGGGCTGCAGCACAAAAAACCCGCCGTTGATCCAGCCGCCATCGCCACGCGGTTTTTCCTCGAACCCGGCCACGGTATCTCCGTCACGCACCAGTGCGCCGTAACGGCCCGGGGGCTGAACGGCTGTGACCGTAGCCTGGCGGCCATGGGCGCGGTGAAAGGCAAACTGGGCCGTCATGTCGAGGTCGGCCACGCCGTCGCCATAGGTAAAACAGAAGGGCTCGCCCGCAGGCAGATATTCCTGCACGCGGCGCAAACGGCCGCCGGTCATGGTGCTTTCGCCGGTGTCCACCAGCGTCACGCGCCAGGGCTCGGCGTGGCGGTGGTGCACTTCCATGCGGTTGTTGGCCATGTCGAAGGTCACGTCCGACATGTGCAGGAAGTAGTTGGCGAAGTATTCCTTGATGACATAGCCGCGGTAACCCAGGCAGATGATGAAGTCGTTGACGCCATGGGCGGCATACATCTTCATGATGTGCCAAAGGATGGGCCGCCCACCGATCTCGATCATGGGCTTGGGACGCAGGTGCGACTCTTCCGAGATGCGGGTTCCCAGGCCCCCCGCGAGCAGTACGGCTTTCATGTCCGCAGCATAGTGCAGCGCTTGAGCCACCAAAAGGCCCTGCCACTGCGGAAAGACGGCCCAAATGCAGCGATTGCGCGCGCCAGGGCAGCGACTGCAACAACTCCACACCATCGAATTGCTATCAATACGTTAGCAATGAGCGCTTTCCGGTAAAGCGCTAGAGCCACTTTTGACTTGATTTTTTGCGAACGCGATCACCCAGCGCCTGCGCAGGACGCGAGGGCGGCGCGCACAACACCAGCAACGCCCTTTCGACGGAGCGCCCAGACGAACTGGTCTGGTGGCCCCCATGTAAATAGTGCTCGACTGCCGGGCGCCGTGGTGACCTCATTGGCCAGAGAAGCCCCGTATTGCCATCTTTCTTATGGCATTTCGCGCTCATCAATCCGATACATTTGCAGTAACCTTCGGTAAACCGCGCTGACCGCGGGCTCACCAGCCCCGCTCCTTTTTTACTTCGGCCGCCGCCTAACCCGTCAAAAGCATGCTCGTCATCATTGGTTACATCGTCTGCTTCGGATGCATCTTCGGCGTGTATGTCTTTCACGGCGGGAACATCAAGGTGATCCTGACGGCGTTGCCTTTTGAAATCGTCACCATCATGGGTGGCGCCCTCGGTGCGTTTGTCGTCAACAACCAGCCCAAGGTATTGAAGGCCACGATGGCCGCGATCCCCATGGCGCTCAAGGGCTCCAAGTACACGAAGGCGCGGTACATGGAGCTGATGGCGATGCTCTATGACATCCTGCAAAAAGCCCGCAAAGAGGGGCTGATGGCGATTGAAAAGGATGTGGAATCCCCTGGGGAATCCGAAATTTTCAAAAAATACCCCACGGTCGGCAGCGACCACCATGTGATTGAGTTCATGACCGACTACCTGCGGATGATGGTGTCGGGCAATCTCAATTCGCATGAGATTGAAGCGCTGATGGACAGTGAAATTGAAACCCACCACCAAGAAGCCCACGCCCCCATCGCCGCCTTGCAGCGTTTGGCCGGCGCCCTGCCCGCATTCGGGATCATTGCGGCGGTGCTGGGCGTGGTCAACACCATGGGCTCGGTGGGGCAGCCGCCATCGGTGCTGGGCGGCATGATCGGCTCGGCGCTGGTGGGAACGTTCCTGGGCATTTTGCTGGCGTATGGCGTGGTCGAGCCTCTGGGCGGGCTGGTGGAGCAAAAGACAGAAGATGCCGCGAAAGAGTTGCAATGCATCAAATCCACCTTGCTGGCCAGCATGCAGGGCTACAACCCGGCCACCGCCATCGAATTTGGCCGCAAGGTGCTGTTCTCGACCGATCGGCCCAGCTTTGCCGAGCTGGAGGGGCATGTGAAAGGCAAGAAGTAGCGCGCTAGCAGCACTTCTTGCACGGGTCCAACGCCATGGCAGAAAAGAAACTCCAACCCATCATCATCAAGCGCATCAAGAAGGGCGGCCATGCGGTGCATGGCGGCGCCTGGAAGATTGCGTACGCCGACTTTGTGACGGCGATGATGGCGTTCTTTTTGCTGATGTGGCTGCTGGGCTCCACAGCCAAGGGCGAGCTGCAGGGCATTGCGGCGCATTTTGCGTCCCCGCTCAAGGTGGCCATGACCGGAGGCGATGGCGCGGGCAACAGCTCCAGCGTGATTCCGGGCGGCGGCAATGACCTGTCCAAAGTGCACGGCCAGGTGCGGCGCTCCGATTCGGAAGAAGCCAAGCAGCGCCGCATGAGCATCGATGCGGCAAAGGCCGAACGCGCCAAGCAGGACCTGGATCGCATCAAGGCGCTGGAAGCCAAGATCGACGCTCTGATCACCGAAACCCCGCGCCTGAACGAATACAAGTCGCAGATCCGCATCGACATCACACCCGACGGATTGCAGATTCAGATCGTCGACGACCAGAATCGCCCCATGTTTGACAGCGGCAGTGCGTTGGTAAAACCCTACATGCGCGACATATTGCGCGAGATCGGCGCGGCGCTGGGCGGGGTCGAAAACCGCATCAGCCTGGCGGGCCACACCGACGCCGTGCCGTATGGCAACAGCGACCGGGGCTACAGCAACTGGGAGCTGTCGGCCGACCGTGCCAACGCTTCGCGCCGGGAACTGGTGTCCGCCGGCATGCCAGACGCTAAACTGGGCCGTGTTGTGGGCCTGGCCGCCAGCGACCTGCTGGAGCCAGACACCCCCCGCTCCCCTGCCAACCGGCGCATCACCATCACGGTGTTGACCCGGGAAGCCGAAGAACGACTCATGGGCAAAGGGATTCCCGAAATCACTTCAACAGAACTGCTGACTGAAAAGCGGGAAAATCCCCCCCCGAGCAGGTAACAGTTACGACTTGTCACCAAACCTGCCACCCATGACAATAATTGGAACCTGTTCAATGTCTTTTTGGAGATCGCGTTGGAGTGCAATCGGGATGAGTGGATGCTTCGGATGCGCCGCA
>NZ_JBKBTV010000049.1:0-39625 GCF_046291265.1 Acidovorax sp.
GCTGGGCTCACCCGGGATGTCGATCAGGTAGCCATGGCCGTGCTCCATGAAACGGCCCACCCAGCCATGGCCGTGCACACAGGCAATGGGTGTGATGTGGCCGCCCAGCGCAAACGGCTGTCGCGACGGGCCGGCAAGCGGCGCCACGTTCAGCCCCCGCTGTGCGAGGTAGCTTGCATCGCGCGGCATGCAGAACACGGGGATCTGCCGGTCCCGCAGAAAGCGTTTGCCGGTGCGGTCCAGGTGGTCAAAGTGGCCGCGCTGGCAGTGGGTGATGAGCGCATGTGTCACCCGCGCCAGCAAGGCATCGGCGTTCAGCGGCAAGTCTGCGATGGGGTTGCGCTGGCGCCCGCTGCCCAGGTAGCGCAACGCGGGCAACGTGCCACGCGGGGCCAACATGGGGTCGACCAGCAGCCCGATGGGGCGGCCCTGGGATTCAAACTCCAAAAGAAGGGTGGCGTTGCGCAGGTGGGTGATGTGCATGGTGGGCTCCGGGGCGCTGCAGGCCCGTCGTTGGTGGGGGTGAAGGGGGGAGAGGTGGAGGCGAGGTGGTGAAGTCGATTGTTGAAAAATCACCTTCGCCTGAAAATGACCCATTCAGACAATTTTTTGCCATTTGCTGCCACGCTCAGCCATGCCTAACCACGTTCTGCGAATTTCTGCCACTGCCTGCCGCACATGCCCACTCGCCCATCACCTCCCAACCCGAGCCCACCCCTGCGGCTGGCCCTGCTGCTCTACCCCGGCTGTATGCCCGCAGGCTTGTTTGCCGCGGCTGACATGGCGCGTGCCGCCAACCTGCGCGCGCAGGCGCCGGTCATCCACACGTGCTGGGCGGGGGTCAACCTGCAACCGGTGGCCACCTGGCAGGGCCCTGCGCTGACGCCCACCGTGGCGCTGGCCCAGGCCGAGGTGGATGCCGTGCTGGTCCCCGGCCTGTGGCTGTCGTCCCCCGATGGTCTGCAGGCACCGCTGCAGCAGCTGGCCACCACCGTGCAGGCGCTGCGGGCCTTGCCCCGGCACGTGCAGGTGTGGAGCTATTGCGCCGGGGTCGTGCTGGCCGCTGCCAGCGGGCGCCTGCGCGCACAACCGGCCACCGCCACCTGGTGGCTGCGCTCGGCCCTGGAGCAACAGTTTGCCAGCGTGGACTGGCGCTTTGACGAGCCGCTGGTCACCGGCGGCGCGGTCACCACGGCGGCGGGCGCCAACGGCTACTTGCCGCTGATGCTGCACGCACTGGCCGCGCGCCTGACGCCCGACGCCTTGGCCGACCTGCAAGCGCTGCTGATGCTGCCCCGCCCCCGCACGGCGCACCCCGCTTTTTCGGGCCATGACCTGATGACCCTGACCGACCCCGAACTGCGCCGTGCCTTGCTGTGGGTGCAGCGCAGCCCGGCCGCCGCGCTGCGACTGAACGCGCTGGCGCAGGCGCTGGGCGTGTCGCCCCGCACGCTGGCGCGGCGGGTGCAGGCGCACACGGGGCTGTCGGCCGCGCACTGGATGCGCCGCATCAAGCTGCGCCAGGCCAGCGAGGCGCTGTGCGACACGCCGATGCCGCTCAAGCGCATTGCGCAAGACCTGGGTTTTGCGAGCGAGGCGGGCCTGCACCGCGCCTTCAGGCAGGCCACGGGGCAAACGCCGCTGGCCTACCGCATGGCGCACGGTGTACGCTGACCAACTGCGTGCGCTGGATGCTGCACCGCCCATCACTCCAAGGAGCCTTTGTGCCAGACACCGTCTCACCCGCCACCATTTTTTCTGCCCGCGACAAAACCACGGCACAGCGCTGGGCGCGCTGGCAGCCCGGCACCGCGCATGTGCCCGGCCAGGGCGCTGCGGGCAAAGCGTTTTCTCTGGAATCGCTGGACCCCGGCGACAAGCCGTTTGCGGCAGGCAACAAGTCCGAAGACAAAGCCGCGGTAGAAGCCCTGGCCGTGGAGCTGGACGCGCTGCAGAACCTGTTCTATGCGGACAAGCGCTACAAGCTGCTCGTGGTGCTGCAAGGCACCGACACCTCGGGCAAGGACGGCACCATCCGCGGCGTGTTTGGCCGCATGAGCGCCTTGGGCGTACACGCCGTGGGCTGGAAGGCACCGACCGAGGCAGAACGCGCCCGCGACTACCTCTGGCGCATCCACCAGCAGGTGCCGCAGGCGGGTGACATCACGGTGTTCAACCGCAGCCACTACGAAGACGTGCTGGTGCCCCTGGTCAATGGCTGGATCACGCCCGCGCAGCACCAGCAGCGGCTGGCGCACATCAACGACTTTGAACGCATGCTCAGCGAGACGGGCACCATCGTGCTCAAGTTCTTGCTGCACATCGGCTTTGACGAACAGCGCGAGCGGCTGCAGGAGCGCCTGGACGACCCGGCCAAGCACTGGAAGTTCAGCATGGGCGACATCGAGGTGCGCAAGCAGTGGGCCGACTACCGGGGCGCGTACGACACGCTGCTCAACGCCACGCACACGCCTTGGGCGCCGTGGACCATCGTGCCCGCCAATTCAAAAACCCACCGCAATTTGATGATTGCCACCGTGCTGCGCGAGGTGCTGCAGAACCTGGACCTGCGCTACCCGCCAGGCGATCCGCTGCTCGCCGGCTTCAAGGTGAAGTGAGTGGATCTTTGGAGGCCGCGCTCTACCAGGTCTCTCCCCCGGCCTGCGCAATCAGCCGCTCGCCATGCGACTGCAGCAGCGTGACCAGCCGCCGCGAGGCGGGTGAGAGGTATCCGTCGCGCCGGTAGGTCACGCCCAGAGGGCGCATGAGTGTGGTTTCGGCCAGCGGTACCTCGCGCAGGGCCCCTTTGCTGGCGGCCACCAGCGTACGCCGTGAGACAAAGCTCAGCAGCCCTGTGCGCGCGATCAGTGCGGGCAGCAGGGGGATGGAGTTGGCGGTGATCTGCACGCGGGGCGCGGGCAGGCCGTGCAACTGAAACACCGAGTCCAGCCACTGGCGGCTCGGGATGGAGGTGCTGGGCAGCGCCCAGGCATGCGCGAGCAGGCTGTGCAGTGTGATGTCCCCCGAATCGAACACCGGATGGTCGGGGCTGGTGACGACCACCACGGCATCTTCGAAGATGGAGTGCGTCTGGAACTGTGCATCCGGCGCAGGCACCAGGCCGATGAGCAGATCGATGCCGCCCTCACTCAGCCGCTGGCGCAGCTCCATGCTGGGGCCCACGGTGATGTCGATGGTGGTGCGGGGCGCCTCGGAAAGCAGCAATTGGCACAGTGCTGGCAGCACGTGGTCGGCTGCGATCGGCCCGCTGCCGATGCGCACATGCCCAGCGTTGCCCTGCGCAAAGTCGGCCACCTCGCGCATGGCTTCATCCGATGCGCTGCGCAGAAGCCGCGCGCGCGCCAGCAACACCTCGCCCACGGCAGTCAACTGGATGCCGCGCCCTGCGCGGTGGAACAGGGGCGCGTCAAACGCTTCCTCCAGGCGCTGGATGGACTTGCTCAGTGCGGGCTGGGTACGCCCCAGACGCTCGGCCGCCTGGCCCAGATGGCCCAGCTCGGCCACCGTTTCAAAGTAGCCCAGGTCGCGAAGATTGACAGCCATCAATTCATGAATAAAAGAAATGAATAAATGAATTTTATCCAATAGACGGGAATGAGTTGGCGCCACAGAATTCCCCCGCCCAAGCCCATAAAACAGGAGACAACCATGATCCATCGACGCACCTTGCTCACCACCGCGGCAGCCGCTGCGGCCGCCACCGCGCTGGCCCCGCTGAACGCCATGGCCCAGGCCACGGACGCCTGGCCTTCGCGCCCTATCCGGCTGGTGGTGCCATTTCCGCCCGGTGGCAGCGCCGACTTCCTGGGCCGCCTGGTGGCGGAAAAGATCACCCTGGCCACGGGCTGGGTGATGGTGGTGGAAAACCGCGCTGGCGCGGCGGGCAACATCGGCCTGGACGCGGTGGCCAAGGCGGCGCCGGACGGCTACACCATCGGTATCGGGCAGACCGCCAACATGGCGATCAACCCGGCGCTCTACGCCAAGATGCCCTTCGATCCACTCAAGGACCTGGCACCCGTAGCCCTGGTCGCCTCGCAACCCATGGTGGTCACTGTGAAGGCCGATGCGCCCTACCGCACCCTGGCCGAATTGCTGGCAGCCATCAAGAAAAGCGCCGAGCCGATGCGCGTCGCATTTGCGGGCAATGGCACGGTGGCCCACTTGACCATTGAACTGCTGGAACGCCACGCCGGCATTTCGCTGGTGAATGTGCCCTACAAGGGGTCTGGCCCCGCCGTGAACGACCTGCGTGCCGGCCACGTGGACTTTTTCGTCGGCAACTCGATCTCGGTGCTCGGCCAGGTCAACGCCGGCAGCCTGCGCGCGCTGGCAGTGACATCGCCCGCCCGGCTGAAGGCGCTGCCGGCCGTGCCCACAGTGGCGGAATCGGGCTTTGCGGACTTCGACGCGCAAACCTGGTCGGGTGTGGTCACGCCCGCCGGAGTCCCTCAGCCCATCCTGGCACGCCTGTACACCGAGGTCACGCGCGTGCTCGCCCGGCCCGAGGTGCTGGCCAAGTTCGCCGCCGAAGGCAGCACGGCCGCCACTGGTCGCAGCACCCAACAGTTTGTCGAACTGGTGCGCGCCGAGCACCGCAGCTGGGGCGAGCTGGTGCGCCAGGCCAAGATCCAGATCGACTGATGACGATGGACCGCCCCCACATGCCCTTCACCATCCTCGTCACGGCGCCCAAGCTGGCCCGTGCCGGGGCTGAGTTGCTGGAACAGGCCGGCTGCGACACCCTCTACCTGCCGGACGCCCAGGACCCGTCTGCCCTGGGCCGTATCCTCGCGGCCGAACCCGTGGATGCCGTCATCTCCCGCACGGCGGTGATCACCGCCGCAGACCTGGCGGCCTGCCCCACGTTGCGCATCGTCTGCAAGCACGGCGTGGGCGTGAGCAACATTGACGTGGAGGCGGCCACGCAGCGCGGCATCCCGGTGTGCGTGACGCCCGGGGCCAACGCCCAGTCGGTCGCAGAGATGACCTGGGGCCTGCTGTTCGCTGCGGCACGCCGCATCCCCTGGATGGATGCCGAGCTGCGCGCGAACCGCTGGTCGCGTGCGCAGGATGGCCTGGAGCTGCAGGGCCGCACCCTGGGCCTGGTGGGCTTTGGCGAGGTCGGCCAGCGCGTAGCGCGCGTGGCGCTGGCGCTGGGCATGCCCGTCGTGACCACCGACCCCGGACTGCGCGCCGTGCCTGCAGATCTTGGGGCCGTGCGCCTGCTGCCCACGGTGGATGAGGTGGTGCGCGCAGCCGATGTGCTGAGCCTGCATGTACCGCTGAACGCTGCCACGCGCGGCCTGATGGACGCCAGGCGGATAGCGCAGATGCGCCCGGGTTCCATCCTGATCAATACCGCGCGCGGCGAGGTGGTGGACGAACTCGCACTCATCGACGCACTGCGCAGTGGACAGCTGTTTGCAGCCGGGCTGGACACCATGGCCGTCGAGCCCCTGCCGCCGGACAGCCCCTTGCTGGCAGTACCCAGTGTGGTGCTGTCCCCCCATGTGGGTGGCTCCACCCCGGCGGCACTCGCCGCCATGGCCCGTGGTGCTGCGCAGACCGTGCTCGCTGCCCTGCGGCACGGACAGATCGATCCCGCCCACTGCGTGAACCCGCAGGTGCTTTCCTCCTTTTCTCAGCGCGCACTGCCATGACCACTGCCATCCCCCACACCCCCACCTCCCCGAGCGCATGGCCGCCTGGCTACCGCATAGAGCCCCGCCAGAACCGCCTGCCAGCAGAGCTGATTAACGCATTCCGCAGCATTCCCGTGGCCGTTGCCGGCGACTGCATGGGCCGCAGCGTGGGCGCCATAGGCCTGCACGGCTACCACGGGAACCTGGCCACCGTGCTGTGCGGCCCGGCCGTCACCGTGCGCGTGCGCCCGGGCGACAACCTCATGATCCACAAGGCGCTGATGATGGTGCTGCCGGGCGACGTGCTGGTGATCGAAGGTGGCGGCGATCTGACACAGGCCCTGATGGGCGGGCTGATGCGCACCACCTGCCAGATGCTGCAGCTCGGCGGCCTGGTGATCGATGGTGCCGTGCGCGACCGGCTGGAGTGGGCCGAAGGCGGGCTGCCCGTCTTCGCGCGCGGCCATACACACCGCGGGCCCAGCAAGGAAGGCCCGGGAGAGATCAACGTGCCCATCGCATGCGCAGGCTTGGCCGTGCTGCCGGGCGACCTGGTGCTGGGTGATGCCGACGGCGTCATCGCCATCCCCGCCGCCGATGCAGCCACGGTGCTGGAGCGCGCGCACCTGCACCTGGAGAAGGAGGCGCGTATCCGCGCGAGCAACCTCGCGGGCACATCCGACCCGGAGCGCTTCAACGCAATGCTGCGCGCCAAGGGCCTTCCTGTGTGACTGGCAAGGGAAGGCAGCAGGCAGACAACATCGCGCGGAGATGGCCAGCAGCGCTTTCGCAGAAAGGCCCGAGTGCTATCCATTTCGGAGCGATTGGCAGCCAGGGAGGGATTTCCAAGTTTATGCATCGATTGCATAACCCTGTAACACTCTTGCCTTGGACAGCCTTGCGGGGCAGGAATAAGCTTCGTGGCTTGAACTTATCCCACAAGGAAATTCACCATGTCGCAATCTTCCGGCGCTCCGGCCACCCCTTCCAAACTGGGCGCCGTGCACACCCTGCCTTCGTACCTGCAGGCCGACCACCTCGGCCCCTGGGGCAACTACCTGCAGCAGGTAGACCGCGTCACTCCCTACCTGGGCAGCCTGGCGCGCTGGGTCGAAACGCTCAAGCGCCCCAAGCGCATCCTGATCGTGGATGTGCCGATCGAGCTGGACAACGGCACCATCGCCCACTACGAAGGCTACCGCGTGCAGCACAACTTGAGCCGTGGCCCCGGCAAAGGCGGCGTGCGTTTTCACCAGGATGTCACGCTGTCTGAAGTGATGGCCCTGTCGGCCTGGATGTCGGTGAAGAACGCGGCGGTGAACGTGCCGTACGGCGGTGCCAAGGGTGGCATCCGCGTGGACCCCAAGAAGCTGTCGCTGGGTGAGCTGGAGCGCCTGACGCGCCGTTACACCAGCGAGATCGGCCTGCTGATCGGCCCCTCCAAGGACATCCCTGCACCCGACGTGAACACCAACGGCCAGATCATGGCCTGGATGATGGACACGTATTCGATGAACACCGGCGCCACCGCCACCGGCGTGGTCACCGGCAAGCCCGTAGACCTCGGCGGCTCGCTGGGCCGTGTCGAAGCCACTGGCCGGGGCGTGTACACCGTGGGCGTGGAAGCCGCCAAGCTGACCGGCCTGGCGCTGCAAGGTGCCCGCATCGCAGTCCAAGGCTTTGGCAACGTGGGCGGCATTGCCGCCAAGCTGTTTGCCGAGGCGGGCGCCAAGGTGGTGGCCGTGCAGGACCACACCGGCACCATCTTCAACGGCAACGGCGTGGACGTGCCGGCCTTGCTGGCGCACGTGAAGACCCGTGGCGGCGTGGGCGGCTTTGCCGGTGCCGATGTGATGAAGGCTGAAGAGTTCTGGGGCGTGGACTGCGAGATCCTGATCCCTGCTGCGCTGGAAGGCCAGATCACCAAGGACAACGCAGGCCAGATCAAGGCCAAGCTCGTGATCGAAGGCGCCAACGGCCCCACCACCACCGAGGCCGACGACATCCTGCACGACAAGGGCGTGCTGGTGCTGCCCGACGTGATCGCCAACGCTGGCGGCGTGACAGTGAGCTACTTTGAATGGGTGCAGGATTTCTCCAGCTTCTTCTGGAGCGAGGACGAGATCAACGCCCGCCTGGTGCGCATCATGCAAGAGGCCTTTGCGGGCATCTGGCAGGTGGCGCAAGAGCACAAGGTGAGCCTGCGGACTGCGACGTTCATCGTGGCCTGCCAGCGGATTTTGCATGCGCGCGAAATGCGCGGCCTGTATCCATAAGCGCTCCTTGAGTGGCCTTCGGCGCCACCACAAACCGTTCACGCTGAGCCTGTCGAAGCGCCGTGCAAGGCTTCGACAGGCTCAGCCCGAACGGTGTCGGTATGCATCAAGACGGGTCCATCGCCTCATTCAGGCCGATAGGACCAACAACCACAGCCAACCACCGCCAGCCGCCGCGATCCGGCCCTGGCGGTTTTTTTGTGGCTTTGTGATCGGTGGCGTTCGGTGTCAGGCCAGCGGCACCGGCCCCACAGGCTCGGGCGGCAACACGCCGCGCTGGGCCATGCAAAACGGTTGCACGCACGCAGCCCGCGCGGCATAGGGGCAGCCCACTGTTTCACACAGGCCCGACGCGCCATTGCGCGCACGCTCGTCCTCGCGCGGCACCTGGCCGCTGGCCTGCAGCACGGCCATCTGCGTCCATGGGTCCAGTCGGCCTGTGATCGCCTGCTGCAGCATCTCGCGCCCGTACACGGCGGCGGCGAGTTGCGGTTGGAGATCCATCACCAGCAACGCGCTGGTGCGCGGCGCCGCCGCATCCATGCCCTGCAGCACCAGGGCCATCACGCCCGACTGCAGCGCCTGCCCGCCCCCGGCGAAAGGCACTTGCAGCGCACTAGCAGCGCTTGCCGGTGCCCCGGCCCCTGTTCCTACTGTCTGCGCCTGCTGCGCAGCCAGCCACGGCACCGCCGCACGCAAGGTCAGCGCCATGCCGCGCGGCCCCTCGGGCGTCAACACCACGCCCTGGCGCACCAGCCAGGTCTGCAGCGGCGACTGGTCGGCGTCCAGCGCGCCACTCTCCAGCGCCTGGGCCATGCCGATGGGCCAGGGCTGCGCAGCCACGACGCGCTGCGGAACGCCCGCTTGCGCCGTCACCTGCGCCACCAGCGCGCTGACCAAACGCAGCAGCGGCGCGCCCAGCCCCGATGTGGGCCAGGCCGCGCCGCCCACGCCGGAAGCAACTGCCGATGCGGCTGCGCTGCCCGGCGCCGCCGGGGCACCGCTGGGCAGCGCCGGTGGTGCAGCGCGCAACGCACCCTCACCCCGCGCGCCCTGCAAGCTGCCGTTGGCCGCGCTTGCACCCCGCGGATCAAACCCCGCCGCCAGTTGCTCACGCGCCTGGGGCGAGATGCTGGCCTTGTCGGCCGGTGTGGGCAGCGGCCCGGCGGGCGGACTGGGTGATGAAACCGATGGCGGTGGGGCGCTGGGGTCGGCCCCGGGCAGCGGTGATGGCGCCGCGATAGGCTTGGGTTTTTCCAGCCCCAGCAACGCCGACTGCCGCTGCAACGCCGCCTCGGCCAGGAACTGGGCCACGGGCGGCAGGGCGCTGCGAGAAGGGTCGATGGGGAGGGACATGCCGTATGTGCAGAGGGATGTCCGATTCTGTAGCGATTCCTCCAGCGTGAACAGGGCGCACCGCCCACAGCGCAGCAGCTCACCAATACGCTATCAAATGCATAGCTTAAAATACAATACAGTAAAGCGCTAGTGGCCTATTTCATTCAAAATTTTGTCGTCCCGCTGGTCCGCCCGACGCCAGCATCCCGTGGTTTCAAACCCGCCATGTCCCATCACCCCATCCTCCAGCTATCCGACAACCCGCCAGGCCCCAGACCAGCGCCTCACCGCTGGGTCGCACCCGCCCTGCTGGGTGCCGTGGCGGGTTTTTTGCTTTTCAGTGCGTGGATATTTGCACCGGGCTGGGAGCGCGCATTCCGCTCCGACAACTCGCCCGCATCGTGGCTGTCGAGCGCGCTGCTGCTCACGCTGTGCATCACTGCGCTGCACCTGACCGCCGAGCGCTGCCTGCCCTGGCGGCTGGGCGCGTGGCTGGTGCTGGCCTTCGGCGCGCTGGCGCTGGACGAGCAATTCATGCTGCATGAGATGTGGAAGTTCCGCTGCCACGAATGGATCGATGCCTGCCGCTGGAGCGCCGTGCGCGAGGCACCGATGCTCGCAGTGGCCTTGGTGGGTTTGGTCACGCTGGCCTGGCTGCACCGGGCTTTGTCGCACCGCCGCACGCGCTGCCTGCTGTGGGCGGGATTTGCGGTGGGACTGGCAGCGATTGCGGTGGACCAGTGGCCCGAGGTGCAGTCGCAGTGGCTGTGGTTGCCACAGCTGCCGCCCCTGTTGGCTACGCTGGAAGAAGCACTGGAAGTGGTGGCCGAAGCCCTGGTGCTCGCGGCGCTACTGCGCCAGCCGGGTGTGCGGTAAGGATACGGGTACCGCTGCAGGCGGGCTAGACCTGTGGTCTTCGCCCTTCACCGCCCGCCACGCCCGTTCGGCGCCCCCCTCAATCCCCCGTGCGCCGCCACACCAGGGCCAGCGCCTTGAACTTCTGCAAAGCGCTGGCGCGTTCGTCCGAGAGCACGTCCAGAAAGTCCGACAGGCGTTTGGACTTGACCATGGTGTAGATGGTCAGCGAGGTGGTCAATACAAACACCAGGGCAAAAATCCCCAGCTTGCGGCTCACCGGCGCATCGGCTTCTGCCAGCAGATTCATGCCGAGGAAGCCCGTGGTCACGGTGCCGATCAGGCCGAAGATGGTGACGACCGTGAGCCGCACGACGGTATTGGCTTGGCGGCGCAGGCTGTCGGCGTCCAGGTACTGGTTCATTTCGCCAATGCGCTCCTTGACCTCGGTGTACAGCGGGTCCAGCCCGAGGTGGTTGGCGCACATGCGAAACAGGGCGCGCACCTGGGCCTGTTCGGACACCTCGTGGAACCAGTAGCGGTGCGTGAAGCGCAGAAAACCGGCAAAGCTGTCGCGGATGGTGCGCTTGAAGCGGCGCACGCTGGCAGCGTCGGAGATGTCCAGGTCTTTCAGGGCCTCGGCCAGTCGGTCCGAGAACATCAGCAGCGCCGCCTTCTGGAAGTGCGCGATCAAGAACAGCAGGAAGTGCTGGTGCCGGAACTGCGCCAGCACGCCCCGGTCGCGGCAGACATAGAACGGGCTGCTGGCATCGCCCAGCACCAGTAGCGAGTGGCCGCTGCACAGGTAGCGCGTGTTGGGGGCGGCACCGCTGCTGCTCCAGAAGCGGTCGTAGCAGAACCGCTTTTCAAAATCGGCCAGATGCTCTTCTGAATAAGGCAGGCAAGTGTCGTCGTCGCTGGGCGGGGCCGCCCCCGTCACCAGGCCGAAGCGGATGAAGTCGCTGCGGCTGAGCGCGCGCGGGTCGTCCAGCGCCAGAAAGGCCAGCTGCGGCATGCGGTAGTACTCGATCTGGCGGTAGCGCAGGGGGCCGCTGCGTTCGGAATGGTCGCTCACCAGCGGCTCCAGCAGCCAGGCCCAGTGGGCCGAGATGCGCGGGGCGCGGTGGCTGCTGACGTGGGCCATGAAGAGGTCGCGCTGGTTGGCGTCGGACGCGGCCAGCACCTGCCCGGCGGCGTCCAGCCACTCGGCGCTGTACAGGCAGTGCTGGGCATGGCCCTCTGCGTCCCAGCCAGCGGGGTAGCCACGGCCGAAGCGGTACAGCAGCTCCTGCGCCTGGGCGAGCTGCAGGTCGCGGGCGCTGACCTCGACATTGAGCAGCACCAGGTCCAGGTCGAGAAAAAAGTACAGGTCCACATGCACGATGTCGAGCGTGATCGGCGCATCGCCGGGGCGCAGCACCGCCCGCACGGCGCTGACGTCGCTGCGCCGGAACACCCGCATCGGCGAGCCGGTGGCACGGCCGCCTTCCCGGCTGCGCCCTTCGCCATACAGGAAGCGCTGCACATAGGGCAAAAAGGTCACGAACTCGTTGTAGTGGCGTTCGTGGAAGCGGCTGCTGTCGCCTGTGAATTCGTCCACCACCTCGCGCCAGGGCGAGGCCTCCTCGCCCATGTCCGCCAGCAGTTGCCAGGGCTTGGCATGCCGGCCCTCGGAGCCGCGCACCGGCATCAGGCGCAGGGGCCACAGCAGGACCTGGCGAAACTCCCGCACGCAAGCGGGGTGGGGCTCAGCGGACATGGGGGCCTTTCGTGTGGATCTTGGTCTGGTAGTCCGGTGGTCCGACGAGCGGGACTGCAGAACGCGTTGGCGCTCTCGGAAACGATGCTAACCAAAACTGCGGGGGTCGGGTGACCTGCACAGCCGAGCGGCAGGTTTCAGGCCCCAATGGGCTACCCCGCAGGGGTCGCTCAGGTGCACTCCTGGTCCACCCAGTACCCCGCCCTGAACCACTGGCCGCTGATGTTCAGGTACCAGCGCCAGTCAAAAACCGGCTCAAAGCTCATGCTACCGGGCGCGGGGGTATCGATGCGCAGGATGTCGGTCACACCGTCGCGGTCCATGTCGATCTCGTGCACCATCACGGCCGTGTTCTTGCGCTGGGGCTTGTCCCGGATGGGCGGGTCGGCGGGCTGCATCCAGCTGGTGGCATAGCGCCGGGCCTTCACCTTCACGGCATCGGGCGGCAGCTTGCCGGGCACGACCAGGCGGACCAGCACCTCGGCGGTGTCGGACAGTTTGGCGTAGCCACGCACGGGCTGGGCTTCTTCGCCGGGGTCCTTGAACCCACGGCCGGGGTAGTGGCCGCCGCAGTAGTGGTCTTCGTTGCTGATGTCCCAATAGCGCTGTCGCACGGCTTGCGCGCCCACCAGACCTTGGTGGGTGATGGCATAAATGGTCAGCGCTGGGGCAAAAGCCTGGTCGGCAGAGCCCACATCCCAGAAGCCGGTGATGTATTCGATTTCAGGCCCATTGTGACTGTTGAACCGACCCACGGGCGCCCCGGTAGGAATGACGCTGATGCGGGTGCCCGCCACGGCCGCCAGGCCGTCGGCATCGGTCTCGTGCAGCAGGGCCACGCTGGAGTGGCTGCGAAAGTACGAAGGCGCAATTGCTGGCAAGGTGGGCTTGGCGGCCAAAGGGGCCACGGCGGGGATGTTGTCGTACTCGGGGCGTGTGGCCAGCTTCAGGTCGTCCAGTGGGTTGACGGGACCGCCTCGGTCGATCTCTTGTTCTGGCCGCAACAGCACGCCAGTGCGCAGTAGCTTTTTGGCAGCCTCCCACTCGGTTCGGGTGGGGTACTGCACTGGCGTTTCATGCGCGTGGCTCTTGGCAAGGGCAGGCCACTGCAGCGCCGGCGGGCGTGGCAAGGCGCTGCCATAGGCGCGCAAGCGATTGGGCGATGGGGCGACCCAGAAGGCGCGCGCAGCGTCTTTGCCGGCCTGGGCCAGGGTGAGGGGCTGGTCGGCCAGCAGGTTGCAGGCGATGTGGGCTTGCAGAGGCACCGGCAACGGCGGCCCCAGACGCGCGTCGCCCGCATAGAGCACTGCACACCAGCCGTCGCGCTCGGTGAGCTGTTGCAGCACGGTGTTGGCAGGTACTTGGGCGACGATGCGGGCTTGGGATTGAGCCGACTCGCGCAGGTTGACCCACGAGCCTTGCACATAGCGCTGCTTGGCGGGTGCTACAGCCGGGGCCTGGGCCCACGCGCTGACGCCCGCCAGCGCGGTAACCGCCGCAGCCGCTACGGCGACCGCTAACGCGGCGGGAACTCGGAAGCGTTGCTGGGCTTTCGATGTCGTGCGCATGTGTGTTGCCTCCCTTCGCGGTGGGCGTCAGTATCGCGCGCCCGAGGGACCCGCTCGGGTCGAGCCCTTCGGCCTGTCTGAAGCACACAGCCCGCGAGCCCACGCTCAAGGCAACGACTTCACACCCTCAAAAGCCGCATTCAAGGCAGCCTCAGCCGCCAGCAGCCGCTGCCGCGCTCCGCCAGACCAAGCTCTGTCTTTGGCGAGGGTGTCTTTGGCAACGGTCGCCATGCGCATGACCTCCTGCGGCTGCGGCCCGCCTGTGCCGGTACGGGTGGTCACCATGTCTGAGGGTGACAAAGCGCGGCGGAATGCGGCTTCACCCAGCGGCAGGCGCTGGTCCTTGAGATCGTATTTCTTGCCCGCTTCGCGGTAGATGCGCACGGCTTCGGCGTACGGAAAATCCTTGGGGCGAATGCTGCGCTCCTTGGCAAACACCACCACGTCCGACGCAAAGTGGTGACCTACCCGAAACGGCACACCATGGCTGCGCTGCAGCGCCTCGGCCAGTTCCATCGATGTGGTCCACTCGGATTCGAGTTCGTCCAGTGCACGTGCCGGGTCGATGCGCAACGAGTCGAGCACATCGGCAAACTGCTGCAGCATCTCGACGCCATGCACAAACGTCTTCGCGCTGGCCGGGCTCCAGGTGTTCTTGTAGTCGATCATGCCGGGCGTGACGTTATGCGCCCGCCACAGCGACGCCTGGGCCGAGGCCACCACGTCGCTGGCCTTGGCCCGCGTGTTCTGGATGATGCCGGGGTTGGCCTTTTGCGGCATGGCGCTGCTGGTGTAGGTTTTGCCGCTGGCCAGCAGCAGCCAGGGCCGCGTCTGGTGGTACTGGGTGTGCACATCCTGCATGAACGCGCCCACGCGGATGGCAGTGGAGCTGGCGATGGACGTGGCCTCGATGGGAATGTCGTAGGTGCTGATCTGCCCCGCATCCAGCGAGTTCACGATGAGCCCGTCGAACCCCAGCAACTGCGCCAGGCGCTCGCGGTTGATGCCCCAGCTGGAGTTGGACAACACCGCCGTGCCCATGGGGCTGAGGTTGATGCGGGCGTAGGCCTCGCGAATGCGCGCCGAGTCGCGAGCGAACGAATCGGCCCAGGCCATCAGGTAGTGCCCGTAGCTGATGGGCATGGCCTGCACGCCATTGGTGTACGCGGGCACATAGGTGGCGGTGTGCGCCTGCGCCGTGGTGATGAGCCGTGCGCGCACCTGGTCCAGCGCATCGGCAAAGTCCAGCATCTCCAGGCGCAACTGCGCAGCGTTCAAGGTGGAGTGCATGTCCTGGCGGCTGCGCCCGGTGTGGATCAGCGTTGCCTCGGGGCCCACGGCATCCGTGATGATCTTCTCGACCTGCAGCACATCGGTGGGCCGCTTGCCGCCGGGCGTGGTGGCCTGGGTGATCGACAGCTCCACACCACGCGCAATGCGACCCGCCTGGGCCTTGGGGATGATGCCCTGCTCGGCATTCACCACGGTCGATGCCATGTTGATGCGACCGAACCAGTAGAACGTGTCTTGCGACTTTGCCAAGGCGCTGGTGGCATCCCCTTTGACCACCCCCTGGATCTTGGCCACTTGCGCCTGGCACTCGGCCGTGGTCTTGCACGCGGTGTCGAGGGTATCGGCGGCGTTGGCCTGGCCCATGGCGAAGATGGCCGCCATCACCGGGGCGATGAGGAAACGGGACGGGCGCGAGGTGATCTCGCCCAAGGTGGGGCGCTGCAATGACGGCATGGGTTTTGTCTCCTGGGTTCCTGCGCACGGGCTTGCGCCCTGCGCGGGAATAAGATTCGTTAATTGAATGAGCCATGGGCCAGCTTGTGCACCATGGCGCCGCCATCGTTGCACAGCGTTCGGCGCAGAGCCAATGCTTCTTTTTCAACAAAATTCAATTTTTGAATAGCCCATGCCAGACCTGACGCCTTCCGTCCTGTTCAATCGCATCCTGGGGCGCGTGCGCCTCAAGCACCTGCAGTTGGCGATTGCGATTGCCGACCTGCAAAGCCTGCACCGCGCGGCCTCTGCCATTGGCTTGAGCCAGCCTGCAGCGACCCATGCATTGGCAGAACTGGAAAGCTCCCTGGGCGGCCCGATTTTTGAGAGGCACTCCAAGGGCATGCGCCTGACCCGCCTGGGGGAAGCGGTTCTGCCATTGCTGCGCGCCTCGTTGGTGCCCCTGCAAGCGGCTGCTGGCAATGCCGCATTGATGCAGCAAGGGGCCGCGTCCGCGTTGATCCGCATCGGCAGCATTGCGGCGGGAATCAACGGATTGCTGACCGCCGCCATCCCGGCCTACTGCACCCTGCACCCCAGCGCCGCCATCGATGTGCACGAAGTCACCATCGACAACCTGCTGGAGAGCATCCAGGAGGGCACGTTGGACCTGGCAATCTGCCGCGAACCGACCCCGCTGCCGCAGGGGTTCGAGTTCCACGCCGCGCTGCAGGATGAATTCGTCATCGCCTGCCGCCCTGGGCACCCGTTGGCGCAGCAGGCCACCGTCACGGGCGCTGAACTGCTGTCACAACGCTGGCTGGCCCCGCCGCTCACGGGCCTGGGGCCTCAACAGGTGGACAGTCTTTTTGACGAACTGGGCGGGGTGCCGGATCTGTGCAGAGTGTCGAGCCGCTCGACGGAAATCATCTACGCCATGCTGGCGGAAAGCGACATGCTGGTCTGCGTGCCAGCAAGCCTTGTGCGGCCGTTGGTAGGGCGCAAGGATCTGGTCGTTTTATCGTGGAGACCTCAGGGGGTGGGCCCGCTGGGGGTGTTGGTCAAGGCGGAGGTGTTCGCAAATGGCTCGCATCCCTGCCGTGCGTTTATTGAGCATGCGCTGCGATCCGGGTGGTGACAAGCACGCGCAGGAAAAATCTATCAGAGAAGAAAACGCTCTTAGCATCTATTGCTCATGCCATCCCGCGACCTTCTAACTGCCGTCTATAAATCATCATGACCCCAACTTATCAGCCTTGGTACATAGACCTGCTATCAATTCTTGGGGCGTTTGGTGGCTGGGCTGCGGTTGTCGCCGTTCTCCTCCACTATCTGTCAGACCTTCACGCCAAGCGAACATTGCAGAGAGAGGCTTCCCACCTTGGACAGAAGGTTGCTGATTTGTCTCATGAGCTTAAGCTTCGGGAGTCCGCGTATACCAAGCATCTTGAGCTACTGATCCGCTACTACGAGGTGTTCTACCGGCACTATCGGATCTGCCAGAGCGCCGCGAATCATGACGCGCACAAATTCCCAGACGGTAACGTCGTGAAAACAAGGGATACGTTCTGGGAAAAACTGGATGCTTGGCGCGCAGAAATGGCTGCATTCGAAGGATCAGCTCGGCTACTTCTACCGGCGTCCCTCCTTGACCTTCACGAAGAAAGCATCACAGCATTCAATCAATTCAAGAACGTTATGAAACGTACGGTAGAAGACTCTGCCTACCAAGCTGACAAGCGTGAGGCCTTCGCCAAGATCGAGGACGTCAAGATACGGTTTGAAACAGGACTTCGCGCGTTCCTGCGAACGGAACAAATGGTGAGCCCAAAGTGATACTCAATAAGTCAGTCGCATCTTGAAATTTCATCATCCAACTACTGACTCTTAGCCAATAAGGCCAGGAAACGCGTGTTGCCACGCACATCCCAGCTCATGCCGCCTCTAGCTGCGCCTCTACAACCCGCGCCAACAACGCCCCGCTATACCGCCCCGCCAACGGAATCCACACCCGCACCGGACTCCCCTGCGCCACCTGCGCGCTCTTGCCAAGCGCGTCCCGCATCTGCTCCAGCCGCACGGTGATATTCCCACTCGGGTGCACCACCTCCAGCAGGTCGCCCACCGCAAAGTGGTTCTTGGTCTCCACCTGCACCCAGTCGCCTTGCAAACCCACGTCGGCCTGCCCGTCAGCACCCAGCACCTCGCCCACATACTGGCTGCGCTGGGTGAGGGAGTGCCCGTTGATGTAGTTCTGGTAGTCGTTGCTGGGGCGGCGCTCCAGCAGGCCGCCGGTGTAGCCGCGGTTCGACAGGCCTTCGAGCTCGATGAGCAGCCCGGGGTTGAAGGGCCGCCCAGCCACGGCGTCGTCGATGGCGCGGCGGTAGACCTGGGCGGTGCGGGCCACGTAGTACAGGCTCTTGGTGCGGCCTTCGATCTTGAGCGAATCGACGCCGATCTGGGCCAGGCGCGCCACATGCTCCACCGCGCGCAGGTCCTTGCTGTTCATGATGTACGTGCCGTGCTCGTCTTCCATGATGGGCATCTTTTGCCCGGGGCGGCCGGCCTCTTCGATGAGGTAGACCTTGTCGGCCTTGAGGTGGCGCGCGCCGTTAGCGCGGCATCACCGACAGGCCCGCGAGCATGCCCACGGCCTGCGCCGGAAACTCTGGCGGGTCAAACGCCTTGTCGCCATCGGCGTCCTGCACACCATTGGGCACCATGCCCTTGAAGTCAAACTGGCGCGGGTCCATGAAGTGCGAGGGCACCAGGTTGCGCAGCGCCACGGCCATGTTCTCGATGCGGCCGGGGTAGAGCTGCTGCCAGTCGCGCAGCATCTGGCCGATCTGTTTGCGCTGCAGGTTCTCTTGGCTGCCACACAGCGTGCACGGGATGATGGGGAAGGCGCGGATGTCGGCCCAGCGGCTCAGGTCGTCCTCGGCCACGTAGGCCAGCGGGCGGATGATGAGGTGGTCGCCCCGGTCGCTTTGCACCTTGGGCGGCATGCCCTTGAGCTTGCCGCCGAAGAACATGTTCAAAAAGAACGTCTGCAGCATGTCGTCGCGGTGGTGGCCCAGCGCGATCTTGGTGCAGCCCAGCTCGTCGGCCACGCGGTACAGAATGCCCCGGCGCAAGCGGCTGCACAGGCTGCACATGGTCTTGCCTTCGGGGATGTGCTCTTTGACGACGCTGTAAGTGTCCTGCGTTTCGATGTGAAAGGGCACGCCCACCTTCGCCAGATATTCAGGCAGCACATGGGCCGGAAAGCCCGGCTGCTTCTGGTCGAGGTTGACGGCGATCAGCTCGAAGCGGTTGCCATTGCGCTGCTGCAGCATGCGCAGCACGTCGAGCATGGCGTAGCTGTCTTTGCCGCCCGACACGCACACCATCACCTTGTCGCCGTCTTCGATGAGGCCAAAGTCGGTGATGGCCTGGGCGACCTGGCGCACCAGGCGCTTTTCGAGCTTGAGCGCGGCGTGGGCGGCGGCTTTGGTGGCCGCTGCGGCTGCGTCGTCACCTTCGACGGAGGATTGCGCGGGCAGGGTGGCGGTGTCGAGCATGGGGATGAGCAAGCCAGGGGCGAAAAAGGAAGGCGCGGTGGGCGGGAATTGCAAGGTTGCCGCATGGGCCACCGCCCTGCAATGGGCTGCCGTACTGCGCCAGCACGGCATTTACTACTGTTTTTATAGCTGCTAGCGCTTATTGGATAAGCGCTAGAGACCAATTTGACTCAAATTTCAGGCTTCAGCGGGGTAGAACATCTTGCGGGTGGGCACGTTCTGAACCGCCTTGGCGATGGCGCCAATGTGGTCCGGCGTGGTGCCGCAGCAGCCGCCCAGGATGTTGACCAGCCCTTCGGCTGCGAACTCGTGCACCAGGCGGCTGGTGATCTCGGGCGTTTCGTCAAACCCGGTGTCACTCATCGGGTTGGGCAAGCCAGCGTTGGGGTAGCAGCTGATGAAGGTGTCGCCCGCCACGCGGTTCAGCTCCTGAATGTAGGGGCGCATCAGCGTGGCGCCCAGCGCGCAGTTCAGGCCAATGGCCAGCGGGCGCGAATGGCGCACGCTGTGCCAAAAGGCGGTCACGGTCTGGCCGCTCAAGATGCGGCCCGAGGCGTCGGTGACGGTGCCGCTGATGATGAGCGGCAGGCGCTGGCCGCTGTTTTCAAAAAACTCGTCGATGGCGAAGAGCGCAGCTTTGGCGTTCAGGGTGTCGAAGATGGTCTCGACCAGCAGCACGTCACTGCCCCCCTCCACCAGCGCCTCGACCTGCTCGTAATACGCAGCGCGCAACTGCTCAAAGTCGACATTGCGCGCGCCGGGGTCGTTCACGTCGGGGCTGATGCTGGCCGTTTTGGGTGTGGGGCCCAGGGCACCCGCCACAAAGCGGGGCTTGTCGGGGGTGGAATATTTGTCGCAGGCGGCGCGGGCCAGCTGGGCCGACTTGAGATTCATCTCGCGTGCCAACTCGGGCATGTGGTAATCGTCTTGCGCCACAGTCGTTGCGCCAAAGGTGTTGGTTTCGATCAGGTCGGCGCCTGCAGCCAGGTAACGCTCGTGGATGTCGCGAATCACGTCGGGCCGCGTGATGCTGAGCAGCTCGTTGTTGCCCTTCACATCGCGCGGAAAGTCCTTGAACCGGTCCCCCACCGCGCCGGGGCCGGTGTAGCCCTCGCCCCGGTACTGCGCCTCACCCAGCTTGAAGCGCTGGATCATGGTGCCCATGGCGCCGTCGAGGATGACGATGCGTTGACTGAGGATGTCAGGGAGCTGGGCGGCGCGGGTGTAGTGGAGGGCTTGCATCACCCCATTGTAAAGTTCGCTCCGTTATGGCGCGGGGAGCGCCCCCTGCATCACTGCGCGGAACCGGAAGCCCCCCGCCACCTGCGTCAGGCGCTGTGCCTGCCGTTGAAGGTTGATGGCGGCCTCGCTGGACTGCTCCACCAGCGCCGTGTTCTGCCGGGTCATTTCGTCCAGCTCGTTGACCGACGCGCTGACCCGGCCCAGGTTGCTGGACTGCCCTTCCACCGCGACGCTGATGGCGCCCACCATTTGCGACACCCGCTCGGCACGCTCCACCACGTTGCCCATGCTTTCGCCAGCGTCGGTCACCAGGCTGGCGCCGCGATTGGCCTGATCAAGCGACGTGTTGATGAGCGTACGCACTTCTTTGGCGGCCTCCGCACTGCGGCTGGCCAGGGACCGAACCTCGCTGGCCACCACCGCGAACCCGCGCCCCTGCTCGCCCGCCCGCGCGGCCTCGACTGCGGCATTGAGCGCGAGGATGTTGGTCTGGAAAGCAATCGCGTCGATCACGCCCACAATGTCGGCGATGCGCCGTGCACTGGCATGAATGCCCTGCATGGTGGACACGACATCCGACACGACGGTGCCACATTGCCGCGCCAACTGAGATGCCTCGTTGGCCAGCGCACGGGCCGCTGCAGCCTGCTGCACGCTATGTTGCACCACGCTGCCGAGCTGGTCCACCGACGCTGCGGCTTCCTGCAGAGACATCGCGGTGCGTTCGGTGCGTGCACTCAGGTTCTGATTGCCACCGGCGATTTCGGTGGAGGCCCCTGACATGCTTTGGGCGGCCACATGCACATCGGCCACCGCATTGTTCAGCCGCGACAGCGCGCCACGCAACGCCTGTGCGGACGCACTCGTGACGGCGGCGTGGTCCACGTCCAGCGCCAGTTGGCCGTCGGCCTGCGGTTGGCACAGGTAGCGCAGTTCGGCCGATTCAATGGCGTCGGCGCGGGTGCGGACCGCAATACCCACCTCGGCTGCGGCTTGTACAACCACGAACGCCGCATGAATCAAAATGCGACCGAAGTCGGGCTCGGTCAAACAGTACAGCGGGAGGCCGAACAACTGCAGCCGGTCAAACGCAATGTGGTGCACGGCAATCACAAGCGCGCCGAACACGATGGGCCGCCAGTCGCGGTAAGCCAGCAGCAGGGCCAGGTAGACGAAGACGCCGAAGTGAAACTCTGACATGCCCATGCTGAGCTGGATGTGCAACGCGACCATGCCCATGCCCATGGCCGCCATCACAAGGCGCGACAGCAGTGTGCCGCGCGCCATGGCCCAGGTAAGCGCGGCAACCCCCACAAAGGCCAGCCCCCAGACGGCCGCAGTCCCCATGCGGCCATGGATGTAGCCGATCCACAGGGCGACGATCCACCCCAGCGCCATAGCTGCCAGCATCAGGGTGTCGGCACGCTGGCCGATGCCCCGCAGAAACTCCCGCACCGCTTCGCCAGCGTCAACCGTTGAGCCCGCATTCACCATAGAACCCCCCTGAATGAGCAAACACCACCTCAAGACATCTGCCAGAAGGCGGATGGCGAAACACCGAACCGTGAGTGCGCGGGGAGATGGCTGAACGCAGTGCGCCTTGACTTAGATCAAGATCACACAGAGCAGATGCAGGTGTATACGACCTCGATATGCCCGTCAAGAAAGACTGCGCACTCAGAATCTGCTCACGATCTCCCAGGGATCATGCAGCGCACAATACGCGCTTGCTGGGTGGGCGGCACGAAGGCCCGACCACAGTCAAAATATGAACCCAATAGAGTGCTAGCGCTTGTGTATGCTGAGCCTCTAGCTATCAAATTCAGAGTATCCGTTTGTCTTCTCGTCCGTCCCCCGCTTTGTCCCCCGCCCACACCGTCCTGCAGGACGTCTTCGGCTACGAACAATTTCGCGGCCCGCAAGAGGCCATCGTCGAGCATGTGATTGGCGGCAGCGATGCGCTGGTGCTCATGCCCACGGGCGGCGGCAAAAGCCTTTGCTACCAGGTGCCCGCCATCGTGCGACAGCAGCAGGGGCGCGGGGTGACCATCGTGATTTCGCCGCTGATCGCGCTGATGCACGACCAGGTGGGCGCGCTGCACGAGGCGGGGGTGAGCGCCGCGTTTCTCAACTCCACCCTGAGTTTTGACGAGGCGCAGGATGTGGAGCTGCGCTTGCAGACTGGCGACATCACGCTGCTGTATGCGGCGCCCGAGCGGCTGAACACGCCGCGTTTCCTCGGCCTGCTCGACAGCCTGTACCAGGGCGGGCACCTTGCACTGTTTGCCATCGACGAAGCGCATTGCGTGAGCCAGTGGGGCCACGACTTTCGCCCGGAGTACCGCGCGCTCACGGTGCTGCACGAGCGGTATGCGGGGGTGCCGCGCATTGCGCTCACGGCCACGGCAGACGACCTTACACGCGCCGACATCATCGAGCGGCTGCAGCTGGAAGACGCGCGGCTGTTCATCAGCAGCTTCGACCGGCCCAACATCCGCTACCGCATCGAGGAAAAAAAGGACGTCACCACGCAGCTGCTGCGCTTCATCGAGCGCGAGCATGCGGGCGAGGCGGGCGTGGTGTATTGCCAGTCGCGCAAGCGGGTGGAAGAACTTGCCGCCACGCTGAGCGACGCAGGCCTGAACGCCCTGCCCTACCACGCGGGTCTGGACACCAAAGTGCGCCAGAAGAACCAGGACCGCTTTCTGCGCGAAGAAGGCATCGTGATGGTGGCGACCATTGCGTTTGGCATGGGCATCGACAAACCCGACGTGCGTTTTGTGGCCCATGTGGACATGCCCAAGAACATCGAGGGCTACTACCAAGAGACGGGCCGTGCGGGCCGCGACGGCCTGAATGCCGATGCCTGGATGGCCTATGGCTTGAACGACGTGGTGAACCAGCGCCGTATGATCGATGAGAGCCCGGCGGGCGAAGAGTTCAAGGCGGCATTGCGCGGCAAGCTGGATGCACTGCTGGCGCTGGCCGAAGCCACCGATTGCCGCCGCGTGCGGCTGCTGGCGTATTTTGGTGAAGCCTCCACGCCTTGCGGCAACTGCGACAACTGCCTGAACCCACCCGCCGTGTGGGATGCGACCGATGCCGCGCGCAAACTGCTGTCCACCATCTACCGCGTGAACCAGGCCAGCGGCATCAGCTTTGGCACCGGGCACATCATGGACATCCTGCGCGGAAAAAAGACCGAAAAGGTGGCGCAGTTCGGGCACGAGAAGATCTCCACCTTCGGCATTGGGGCCGACCTGAGCGAGCCCCAACTGCGCGGGGTACTGCGCCAGCTGATCGCTACCGGAGCCTTAGGTCTGCAGAAGGTGATGCTGGACAGCGGCCACAGCTTTGACACGCTGTGCCTCACCGAGGGGTCGCGCGCCGTGCTCAAAGGTGACATACCGGTGCAGCTGCGCGAATCGGTGTCGTCCGCCCCTGCCAAACGCACCCGTACCCGCAAGGGCACTGGCAGCGCCCCACCCGCCGCGGCCGCCAACCTGGGGCCGGATGCGCAAGTGCGCTTCATCAACCTCAAGGCCTGGCGCGCTGAGGTGGCACGCGAGCACAACCTGCCTGCGTATGTGATCTTTCACGACGCCACGTTGGCGGCGATTGCAGAGCGCGCCCCGGCATCGCTGGAAGACCTGCAAGGCATCAGCGGGATGGGGGCGAAGAAGCTGGAGGCGTATGGGGCGGAGGTATTGCGGGTGGCGCAGCAAAGCAGCTGACAACAAACGCAGGCCGCCGGGCCTTCAACCAGTCACATTCAACTGCCCTTGCGGGTCTTCAGCGCGGGCCGATAGGCAGCAGCGCACGATTGGGGCAGAACCCGCCACCCAAACACCGTCAGGACCACAGAACAGGCGGGGCCACGGTGACGGCGCTCTAGCCCATGCAAGCGCGGCCACTGCGTGCAGCCAGCCCGCGGGTTTTCAGCTACTTGGTTTTTGTTACAAAAAAATACGCGTTGGGATACATTTGCTTTGGTCATATGGTCTGTTTATCCACCTGAGAGAGGTTTTTTGATGTCGTTGAAGAAAACAATCGCCGCCGCCCTTTTGCTGATGAGCGCCACTTTGGCCCAAGCTTTTGCACCCCAAGCAGGCACCTGGGCGGTGGACTCGGAACTCGACGGAAAACCCGGCCGCGGCCTGGCCATCGACGTGCAGAACAACACGCTGGTCATGCAGATGTACGCTTACGAGAGCAATGGCAACGCCACGTTCTTCCTGACCTCGGGAACGATGACCAATGACCAGTACACCGGAGCCCTGATGAGCTACAAGGGCGGTCGCTACCTTGGCAGCGGCCCCCGCTCGGGCTCCGAAGCGAGCAATGCTGGCACGGTGAAGATCCGTTTCACCAGCGGTATCAGGGGCTTCATCACCCTGCCCGGCGAGACCGAGCAGGCCATCTCGCGCTTTAACTTTGCTTACAGCGCCGTGCCTTCCAGCCTTGTAGGCGTCTGGACCTTCACCTCCATAGGCTCCGAAGGCATGGTCGGAGACGCCGTGCCGTTGACCAAGAGCATGGGGCCGAGCAGCGGTGGCAATGGCCTGGTCACCACGGCGGACGGCCTGTTTGGTTGCGAACACCAAACGAGCGGTGCGGCCAAAGGCCTGGTGATGTGCGTCAAAGTCACCAGCAGCGGCACGCTGACACGCGGCTATGCCTTCGGCTACAGCGTCAACGAAGGCGAAGGCTTTTCACAACGCTCTGGTACGGGCACGCCGCAAGACCTGTTCGTCCGACGCCTCGTCACTCCTGGCGGCAATCTCACAGGCATCGTCTACAAGACCGATGAAGTCGGCGTAGACAATCCCGCCTTGCGCGCCCACATCTCGGACTTGGCCGCCAACTTCGTGCCGCAGCAGTAATTAAAAGTACGGAAGGCTGCGGCGACGCCGCAGTCCCCGCTCAGAGCCCCTCAGCTGGCCTGCGGGGCTTTTTTACGCAAAATCTGGCCCATGTCATAGTGTTCATTACCTCTTTTGCTATCAAATTGACTTGATTAGCAACGAGTCTCAGACCGACCCTTGATGAATGAGGATGGCGCCACCAGCTGTGCATAAACACAGCATCAGGAGTTGCCATGCCCATCAACCAGATCCAGTTTCAACGCAGCCTGCCGTTGCCTGAGTTCCTCAAGGACTTTGGCACCGAGCAGCAGTGTGAAGCCGCCTTGGCCAAGGCACGCTGGCCCTCGGACTGGCGTTGCGCGCACTGCAGCTGTTCACGCTTTTCCACACCCGCTATGGCAAAGGCCGTCTGCTATGGGAATGTTTCCTGTGCGGCTACCAGTCCTCCTCAATAGTTGGAACGATTTTGGAGAACACCAAGCTGCCTCTGACGGTGTGGTTCCTGGCCATGTATCTGCTCACCCAAAACAAGAATGGCACCAGCGCCCTGGAGCTCAAGCGGATGCTGGGGGTGAGCTATCCCACGGCCTGGAGCCTCAAGCACAAACTGCTTGCGGTGATGGGCGAGCGCGAGCACAAGCGCCGCCTGGAGGGCGTCGTACAGATCGACGATGCCTACCTGGGAGGTGAGCGTGCGGGACATGCGTATGGCGGGCGCAGCACGCTGCAAAAGAGTGCCTTTGTTGCTGCGGTACAAACGGATGAAGAAGGCAAGCCTCAGGTGATGCGCCTGGACCCTGTGGATGGTTTCACCAAGGAAGCCTTGAAGGCATGGGCGCAACAGGCGCTGGCACCTACAGCGCATGTTGTCTCCGATGGCGCGGTCTGCTTTGCCCAGGTCAAGCACATGGGGGCGAGCCACGAGCGCCATGTCACCGGCAGTGGCCGCAACGCGGTGCGGATGCCCCGCTTCAAATGGGTCAACACGGTATTGGGCAATCTCAAGACATCGCTCAATGCACGTATCACAGCATCAAGCACAAGAAGTACGCATCGCGCTACTTTGCTGAGTTCACGTACCGATTCAACCGCCGCTACGATCTGGCCAGCATGCCTGCGCGGCTGCTGCGCGCTGCTGTGCTGACCTCGCCTTGCACGATCCCTAAACTCCGGCGGCCTTCTGAGACTCGTTGCTAATCAAGCAATTTTGATAGCTGCCAACGCTTTATCTGCGTTAGCTAGAGGCCGATTCGAACTGACTTTCGACCTGTCTCAGATACCGAAGCACCTTCAACGAAAGCGGTTGGGTAGTCACCATTGCTTTCAATAGCTGTTCAGCATGGCCGCAGATCAAAACGGCGATAGAAGCGGTAGGCGAACTCGGCCAAGTAGCGCACAGCGTGCTTGGCATGATCAACGCACATCCCCGCAATGCTGTGCTTAAGGTTGCCCAGCACGGTATTGACCCAGGCCAGCGACCCCCGCGCAAAGGCCGCCACGGTGGCGGTTTCCCCCTTCCCGGCGAAGCCGAGAGAAGGGGGAAGGCGCAAAGCGCCTCAGGGGGATGAACCGAATTCAGGCGGCGCTGAGCCAGTAGCTCGCGTTGAAAGGGCTGCTCATGCGCAGCGCCATGGGGGACACGTCGACCAGTTTGTCAGTGGGCATCTTTTCAACGGGTTCTCCACCGATATCGATGCCTTTGACTCCCTCTGCCGGGCTAGCCTCATTCGCCCGTTCTGCTTGGCTGGTGGATGCAGAACGGGCTACAGAAAAGAATAGAAACACCGGAACGGTATCTTGCGGTCACCCCAGTAGTCGGCGGCGTCCCGGAAGATATCGAGCAGCTGTTCACGCGCTTCCTTGTCGAACTTGCCCGTGGCCGGGATCTGTTCCAGCACCACGATGAAGCCGGGCTGCGGGCCCGATTTATGCAAGGGATCCGTCATGCAGTCGTACAACGCATCAAAGTTCTTGCCGAAGTGCGACGGGAAGGTGAATTGCCCGGCAATCAGGTCCAGCACATCCTGTTTGGACTGTGCGTGGGCCAGGTTGGCGTACAAGAAATGGTGACCCATGGAGGTGGCCGCATCCTGCAGGTCCTGCACGCGGAAAGCGCGAATGGACTGCACGATGTTGGTGCGCACGCCACGCAGTGGCGTTTCCAGGTCTTTACGAAGTGGCGTCTGCATCTCCGCTACTCTTTCTTAATAAAGTCCACAAACTTCTGGCTCTCCGCAAGGCTGCGGGATGCAACCTGCGGGTGGGGGATTCAAGGGGGCGCACTGACCGCTGCCAGCGTATCTCTGGCCTGCGTGCAGCGCAACGGGGGTCACTCAACGATTTCGCGAAAACTGGCGTAGTGATCGCTGGTGTAGTAACAAGCATCCGGAACCCGGGGCTTGCCTCCACACACAATGCGCCGGGCTCCCCGGTTACGCGATCCTGGTGTTCTGACGGTGTACTCACGGTAGTAACCCCGCTGGTGGGCGGGCAACAGCCGCTCGCGATTGCCAAAAACCGTTCCGTCCTTGTCATACGGAAAGGGCCCTCCTTCTCGGATGAGCGCATAAGTGGCGCGCCCCTGGGGCGGCAACTCGGCCAGTGCGATGGAGGTGATGGAACCGTCGGTGGACGGAGATTTCCGGGCATGCCCCGCCACCGGGGACAACACGAACGCAACACCCAAAACACACAAAAACCCTGCTTTGCGCGCCCGGGTGGCTACAGCCTTCAGCATCAACGAACCTTTCACACGACTTATGCAATTCGGGGACAAGCAGGTCGCTTGTCCTCTAAAAACGCACTTCATGCACCCATGTTTGCATAAGTCCAGCGTCCAGAAACCTACGGGTTAACCCGAAATTTCGAGCCGCTAGTGTCGCTCAACAGTCCCCAAAAAGCAAGCGTCTGCACAAAGATTGGGCAGACGCTGAAGGGAATGGCAAGCCTTTTAAGTTAGCGCTTGCTATCTATTTGTGGCTTATCTTGAAACGTTGGCATCCGCCACCGTCAAGGCTGTCATGTTCACAATACGGCGCACCGTGGCGCTGGGCGTCAGGATGTGAACCGGCTTGGCAGCGCCCAGCAGCACGGGGCCGATGGCAATGCCGCCGCCTGCCGCAGTCTTGAGCAGGTTGTAGGCGATGTTGGCGGCGTCGATGTTGGGAAACACCAGCAGGTTGGCGTCACCCGTCAGCTCGCTGCTGGGCATGAGGGCTGCGCGGGCCTTGCCGTCCAGCGCCACGTCGCCGTGCATTTCGCCGTCTACCTCCAGCCAGGGGGCCTGCTGGCGCAGCAGCTCCAGCGTCTGGCGCATCTTGATCGCGCTGGGGCTGTTGCTGGTGCCGAAGTTGGAGTGCGACAGCAGCGCAGCCTTGGGTTTCACGCCAAAACGCATCATTTCCTCGGCGGCCAAGGCGGTGATCTCGGCCAGCTCCTGGGGGTTGGGGTCGTAGTTGACATGCGTGTCCACCAGGAACACCTGGCGCCCCGGCAGCATGAGCCCGTTCATACAGGCATAGACCGGTACATCCTGCGCCGTGCTGTCAGCGCCACCCGCGTGCTTGCCGATCACTTGGTCGATGTACAGCAGGTGGTTGGCCGTGGTGCCCCAGGTGCCGCAGATCAGGCCGTCCACCTCGCCCTTGTGCAGCATCATGCAGCCGATCAGCGTGAGGCGACGGCGCATCTCGATCTTGGCCACCTGCTGGGTGATGCCCTTGCGCTCGGTCATGCGGTGGTAGGTCTGCCAGAAGTCGCGGTAGCGGTGGTCAAAATCGGTGTTGACCACGTCGTAGTCCACGCCTTCCTTCAGGCGCAGGCCAAACTTTTCGATGCGCTGAGCAATGATGGCGGGGCGGCCGATCAGCGTGGGGCGGGCCACCTTCTCGTCCACCACAATTTGCGCAGCGCGCAGCACGCGTTCTTCTTCACCCTCGGCATAGGCCACGCGCTTCTTGGCGGCGGTGCGCGCGGCGTCGAAGATGGGCTTCATCGTCGTGCCCGAGGCATAGACAAACTGCTGCAGCCGGTCGCGATAGGCATCCATGTCAGCGATGGGGCGCTGCGCCACACCGCTGTCTGCGGCGGCCTGCGCCACAGCTGGCGCAATCTTCATCATCAGGCGCGGATCGAACGGCTTGGGGATCAGGTATTCGGGGCCGAACGACAGCTTTTCGCCCACATAGGCTGCTGCCACCACTTCGCTCTGCTCGGCCTGCGCCAGCTCGGCAATGGCGTGAACGGCGGCAATCTCCATCTCATCGGTGATGGTGGTGGCGCCGCAATCCAGCGCGCCGCGGAAGATGTACGGGAAACACAGGACGTTGTTGACCTGGTTCGGATAATCCGAGCGCCCGGTCGCCATGATGATGTCGCTGCGCACGCTGTGGGCCAGCTCAGGCAGGATCTCGGGGTTGGGGTTGGCCAGCGCAAAGATCACGGGGCGCTCGGCCATGGTGGCCACCACCTCGGGCTTGAGCACATTGCCAGCCGACAGGCCCAGGAACACGTCCGCGCCCACCATCACCTCGGCCAGCTTGCGCGCGTCGGTCTTTTGCATGAACTGGCGCTTGTCGTCGTCCATCAGCTCTTCGCGGCCCTCGTAGACCACACCGGCCAGGTCGGTGACGAACACGTTCTTGCGCTGAATGCCCACTTTGAGCAGCAGGTTCAGGCAGGCCAGCGCTGCGGCACCCGCGCCGCTGGTCACGAGCTTCACGTCCTCGATCTTCTTGTTTGCCACCTTCAGCGCATTCACGATGGCCGCTGCTACCGTGATGGCCGTGCCGTGCTGGTCGTCGTGGAAGACCGGAATCTTCATGCGCTTGCGCAGCTCGCGCTCCACGTAGAAGCAGTCGGGCGCCTTGATGTCTTCGAGGTTGATGGCGCCAAAGGTCGGCTCCAGCGCAGCAATCACCTCCACCAGCTTGGCGGGGTCTTTCTCATCGATCTCGATGTCGAACACGTCCACGCCAGCAAACTTCTTGAACAGGACGGCCTTGCCTTCCATCACCGGCTTGGAGGCCAGCGCGCCAATGTCACCCAGGCCCAGCACGGCGGTGCCGTTGGTGATGACCGCCACCAGGTTGCCACGCGAGGTATAGCGAAACGCATTGGCCGGGTCTTTGACGATTTCTTCGCAGGGTGCCGCCACACCCGGCGAGTAAGCCAGCGCCAGATCATGCTGGTTGACCATCTGCTTGGTCGCGGCAATGGCGATCTTGCCGGGCTTGGGAAACTCGTGGTATTCGAGAGCGGCACGGCGCAACTGGGCGCGCTTGTCGTTGTCGTCGTTGTTGTTGTTCTGGGCCGTGGTGTTCTCGGGCATTCAGTGTCTCCAACTCAGGATGGGTGCAAAAAACCGTGCTGCAGCAGCCCCGCGCCGGCTGTCAGCTTTGTAAGGGTCAGCGATTGTAGGGGGCGGGTCGTAAAAACCCTAGTAAGCGAATCTGCTTACATGGGCAATTCCATTGTGATCCCGATGCAGCCAATCGCCGGTTGAAAAGCATGCAAAAAAGCGATAGGCGCGGGTCGCTTTGAAAGTACTGGGTTCGCTTCTTGCTCAGGTGCTGGGATGACCGCCACCTTTCCCCCATCCGATGACTGTGCACGGCTGGTGCCGAGCCTCCTGACCGCGACAGCGTTCCAATCCTTTGGCACCGTGCTGGAGGCGCCCACGGGTCTGGGCCGCTCTATCAATGCAGGCAGCTCTGAACGCTTTGATTTGGTGGATGACCTGCAGCTTGGGGCGGCAGGCGGGCGGGCGCAGCTGGCGCTCTTTCGAGCGCAGGCACGCAGTTTTCCGTTGCAGATTCTGGAGATGGAGCGCCATTGCCTGGGCAGCCAGACCTTTGTGCCCTGGGGCGCGTGCCGCTTTGTGTTGGTCGTAGCCCCCGCAGGCGATCCGCCGGTTGCGGCTGCGTCGCTCCAGGCCTTTATCACCGATGGTCGGCAGGGCGTTGTGCTGGCCCCGGGCACGTGGCACCACGCCTTGCTGGCGGTGGACTCCGGCGATTTTTTGGTGATTGAACGAGCCGCCTTGGTGACCGATTGTGATATCCATCGGCTGGCGGTTCCCGTGTGGCTGGGGTGCCCGTAGAGCCCTGCGGTCGCGTCCTCTCACCCCGCTGCTGCAATGTGTTCCGCCAGTGTTATCAATGACCGGTCGCTGCCTGCGGGGCCCAGCAGCGACAGCCCCAGTGGAGCGCCGTCACGTTGTGCAAGGGGCATTGACACCTGCGGAAATCCAGCCAGACCCGCGATGCACAGCATCTGAATGGCGCGGTTGCGGTAGTCCTCCAGGCTCCCTTCCGGGGCGGTGCGCAGCGGTGCAATGTCGGGCATCGTGGGCATGACCAGCACACCGTCCTGGCCCAGCAAAGCCGCCAGGTGCACGCGGTAGCGCTCGCGAAAAACGCGTGCGTTGGCCACCTGTTCGTCGGTCACGGCACGTGACCAAGCAAAACGCTCGGCCACGCCAGGTCCCAGGGGCGGCGCGTAGCGTTCAATAAGCGGCCCATCGGTCATCCAGGCTTCGCGCCCCTGCACATACCGAAAGTTCCAGTACATCGTGTCGAAGGATTCCAGCACTGCATGGACGGATTGTGCGGGGCCGATCAGGTCCGTCACCTGCTGCGTAGCGCCCTGCAGCGCGCTCACCACGGCGGGGTCCAGCAGCGCCCACACATCGGTGGGCCACAGCAGGCGCACCTGCGGCGGCAGTGGCGCGGCGTCATCTCCCAGCAACACGTCGGCAACACGCGAAAACGTCTGCACATCGCGCGCAAACCAGCCGCAGGTGTCCAGGCTCGGTGCCAGGTCCAGCGCGCCTTGCAGGCTTACGCGGCCGTGGGTGGGGCGCAGGCCGTACAAGCCGCAGTGGTTGGCAGGCGCCCGCACCGACCCGCCGGTGTCGGTGCCCAGTGCAAAGTCGCACAGCCCGGACGACACCGCTGCCGCCGAGCCGGAGGAAGAACCTCCTGTGATGCGGTCTGGCGCTGCGCCATTGAGGGGCGCGCCAAAGTGCGCGTTGTTTCCGTTCATCGAAAACGCCAGCTCGTCTGTTACCGTCTTGCCTACAAAACGCGCGCCCGCATCCAGCAGCTTTTGCACCGTGGGCGCGGTGCACGTTTTGATGCCCGAAAGCGCCAGCACCACCGGGTTGCCGCCACCGGTGGGGTAACCCGCCACGTCAAACAGGTCCTTGGCTGCAAAACACAGCCCGCTCAGCGGCCCGGTGCTGGCGTGCGCCACGGGCGCGGGGGGATAGGGAACAAAGGCGTGGGCCGGGTCGTACACAGTCATGGCGCAGTGGCTTCGAGAACGGGAAGAAGGTCGGGCGCGATGGCGGCAGCCGCTTCGGTGCGCAGACACAGCGCGCGGTGGCCGGGCGCGATCTGCACCGCAGGCGGTTGCTGGGCGCGACAGGCCTCGGTGGCCAAGGTGCAGCGCGGCGCAAAGGCGCAGCCGGGTGGCAGGTCAGACAGGTCCGGCGGCGCCCCGGCAATGGTCTCCAGCGGCGTGCCGCGCGCCATGGCGCCGTGGGCGCGGCTTTTCAGTAGCGCAATGGTGTAGGGGTGGCGTGGGTGGCGGATCAGGTCGCGCGCCGTGCCCTCTTCCACAATGCGCCCGGCGTACATCACCGCAATGCGGTCCGCCACTTCCACGGCGGCACCAATGTCGTGGGTGACAAAGATCACCGACAGGCCCAGGTCGCGTTGCAGTTCGCGCAGCAGCAGCAGGATCTGGATCTGCACGGTCGCATCAAGCGCGGTGGTGGGTTCGTCGGCCAGCAGCAATTGCGGGTGGCAGGCCAGCGCGAGCGCAATCATGGCGCGCTGGCGCATGCCGCCCGACATCTCGTGCGGATACGCCTGCAAGCGGCGCTCTGGGCTGGGGATGCGCACGCGCTCAAACAAGGCCAGCGCGCGTTCCTGGGCCTGCGCCGCCGTCACCTTCTCGTGGCGGCGAATCGATTCGACAATCTGCGCGCCCACGGTGTAGACCGGGTCCAGGGCCAGCAACGGCTCCTGAAAGATCATGGATGCCACCTTGCCCCGGTAGTCCGCCAACTCGCGCCCTGAAAGCGTCAGCAGGTTCTGGCCCGCCACTCGCACTTCGCCCGCAATGCGGGTGCGCCGCTCGGGGTGCAGGCGCAGCAAGGTGCGCAGCGTCACGCTCTTGCCCGACCCGGACTCGCCGATCAGCGCAACCACCTCGCCGCGCTGCACCTGCAGGCTCACGCCGCTGACGGCCTGCACCGGCTTGCGTCCGCCGGTGAAGGTCACGCTGAGATCACGCAGGTCCACCATGGGGTCGGTGGCGGCAGGTGCGACAGAAGAGGTGGCCAGGGTCATGGCATTGCTTTCATGCGGCCTGCGCCAAAGGCTGAGGGGCTTGCGGGTGGCCGCTGCCGGGTTCATGCACCAGGCAAGCTGCGACATGGTGCGGGCCGGTGATGGTGCGCACGGGCACCCGCTGCGCGCACACCGCCGCAGCCATGCTGCAGCGCGGATGAAACCGGCAGCCCGACGGCGGGTTGATGGGGTTGGGCGGGTCGCCCGCCAGCGGGGCTTCTTGTGTGCGGTGGTCCGGGTCCATGGATGGCATGGACGACAGCAGTGCTGCGGTGTAGGGGTGCGCAGGTTGTTTGAACAGCGCATCCGACGGCCCGATCTCTGCCACCTGGCCCAGGTACATCACCATCACCCGGTCGCTCATGTAGTGCACCACGTTCAGGTCGTGGCTGATGAACACGTAGGTCAGGCCAAATTCCGCCTTCAAATCGGTCAGCAGGTTCAGCACCTGAGCTTCCACCGATTTATCCAGCGCAGACACAGCCTCATCGAGGATCACCATGCGTGGTTGCAACGCGAGTGCGCGTGCAATGTTCACCCGCTGGCGTTGCCCGCCCGACAGCTCGTGCGGATAGCGCTCGGCGAACCGCGCTGGGGCCAGTCCCACCCGGTCGAGCAGGCTGCGGGCACGCGCAATCGCCTCGCGCTGTGGCACGCCGTGCACCTGCGGGCCGAACGCGACGGAGTCTTCAATGGTCAGGCGCGGGTTGAGGGATGCATAGCTGTCCTGAAACACCATCTGCACCTGGCGGCGAAACTCCTTGAGCGGCAGATCGCGGCTGCCCACGGTGCGGCCGTCAAACACAATCTCGCCCGCCGTGGGCGCGATGAGCTGCATCAGCAGGCGCGCGGTGGTCGACTTGCCGCAGCCCGATTCCCCCACCACGCCCAGCGTTTCGCCTTTGAGGACTTCAAAGTTCACGCCATCCACCGCATGCACCACGCCACCGCCACGGCCAAAAGCATCCTTCTTGAGCGGAAAGTGTTTGACCAGGCCTTGGATGGTGAGCAAGGGCTGCGCCGGTCCGCCGACATCGGTGATCGTTTGCATGATCGGTAGACCCTCAGCCCTTGTTGTCCATCGCCGACCGCAGGCCGTCCGACAGGATGTTGAACGAGATCGAGGTGATGAAAATCATCAGCCCCGGCAGCGCCGCCACCCAGGGCTGCACGTAGATGGCGGTGCGCAGCGTGTTGAGCATCAGGCCCCATTCCGGCTCGGGCGGTTTGACGCCCAGGCCCAGAAACGACAGGCCCGACGCCAGAATCATCGACACCGCAATGAGGCTGGTGGCATACACAAAAATGGGGCCCAGCACATTGCCCAGCACATGCACCCGCACGATGGTGAAGGCACTGGCGCCCGATGCACGCGCGGCCTCCACATAGTCGCGGTTGCGCACTTGCGTGGTCACGCTCTCGGCCACACGCACGATTTGCGGAATGAACACGATGGTCAGCGAGATCAGCGAATTGACCATGCCCGCTCCCAGCACGCCCGACAGCGCAATCGCCAGCAGCACCGAGGGAAACGCGTAGAACACATCCACCGTGCGCATGATGGCGGTGTTGATGAAACCGCCCGCATACCCCGCCACGATGCCGATGACCGAGCCGATCATGAACGCAAACACCACCGGCGTGATGCCGATGAACAGCGACAGCCGCGCGCCCACGATGAGCCGCGAGAGCATGTCGCGCCCCAGCTCGTCGCTGCCCAGCGGCAGGCCCTCGGTGCCGATGGGCTTGAGCCGTTTGAGCATGGACGCCGCATAGGGGTCTGCCGGGGCGATCCATGGGCCAAACACCGCCAGACCGATGAGCAGCAGCACCACCAGCGCTGCGCCCATGGCGACCGGGTCGCGGGTGAAGCGCACCAGCGCGGCCGTCCAGTAGCCGCGCGAGCGCTGTGCAGGCACTGCGCTTTCGTCGGTGGCACCAGCGGATGAAGAAGACGCGGTGAGTGAGGCCATGGTGGGTTGCCTTGTTCTTCAGCTTCAGGCGCGGGCGATGCGCGGGTCCAGCAGCGTCTGCAGCACGTCCACCAGCAGGTTCAGCAGCACAAAAAACAGCGCCAGCACCAGAATCGTTCCCTGCAGCAGCGGCAGGTCACGCTGGAAGATGGCGGAGTTGAGCAAGAAGCCCGTGCCCGGCCACGAGAACACCGTCTCGATCAGGATCGAGCCACCCAGCAAATAGCCCAGCTGCAATCCCATCACGGCCAGCGCCGTGGGTGCTGCGTTCTTGACCATGTGCCGGAACACGCCCAGGTGCGTGAGCCCCTTGGCGCGAAGGCCCATGATGAATTCCTGGTCGAGGATGTCGGCCACCAGCGCGCGCACCGTGCGCGCGATGATGCCCATGGGGATGACCGACATCGTGATGGCGGGCAGCACCAGAAACTGCAGGTGCTCCCAGTCCCACGCCCAGTCGCTGGAGCCGCCGGGCCCCGCACCCGTGGCGGGCAGCAGCATCAGCTGCGAGCTGAACACGATCACCATCACCATGCCCAGCCAGTAGTGCGGCACGCTCACCCCCAGCACCGACAGCATGGACGCCAGCCGGTCCACCCACGAGTTGCGAAAGTACCCCGCCACAAAACCAAACAGGCTGCCCAGCACAAAGCCGATGAAGGTGGCCACCACGGCCAGCCGCAGCGTGTTGCCCACGGCCGTCATCACCTCACCCGCCACGGCGCGGTTGCTGGCAATCGACACCCCCAGGTCGCCTTGCAGCGCGCGCCACACCCACATCACAAACTGCTCGGGCAGCGACCGGTTGAACCCATACAGCTCGCGCAGTTGCGCCTGCAGCTCTACGGAAGCATCTGGCGGCAGGATGGACACCAGCGGGTCACCGGGTGCCAGATGCACCAGCAGAAAACACACCAGTGCCACGCCCAGCATGATGGGCAGGGCATACAGAAAGCGGCGCAGCAGGTAGGCGAGCATGGGGTGACGCGGCGATTGGGTACAGCGGGCCGCTTAGTCCATCGTCATCGTGGCGATGTCGATGAACCAGCTGCGCGGCTGCACCACGTTCTTGACCTTGGCCGACATGGCGCGTGGGCCCACGTCGTGCGCAATCCACACAAACGGTGCGTCTTCCACCACGTGGGCGTGCAGCTTGGCCAGCGCCGCGTCGCGCGCCTTGTCGTCAAAGCTGGTGCGGGCATCGGCCACGAGCTTGTCCACTTCGGCATTGCCGTAGTAGCCCCAGTTGTTCGACACGGGCGGGAAGGCCTTGGTGCTCACAAATCGCACCATGGCAAAAAACGGGTCCATGGCGGCAAAGCTGATGTTCACCGCGTTGGCGCCGTTGGCCGACGCATCCTTGGCACCCTTGCGCCAGTTGGTAAACAGGGTGTTCCACTCGATCACATCAAACTGCACGTCAAAGAAACAGGCTTTGAGCGACTGCTGCGCAAACTCGTTCATGGGCAGCGGCTGCATCTGGCCCGATCCCGAGGCCGAAATCTGCACCTTGACCTTGATCGGCTTGGCCGCGGAGTAACCCGCCTGCGTCATCAGCGCCTGCGCGGCCTTCACGTCGTACTTGATGTCGAACTTGGGGTTGCCCCACCACGGGTGGCCAGGGGGCACCGTGCCCTTGGGCTCGGCCATCATGCCGCCCAGCAGCTGCTTCATGCCGCCGCGGTCAATGCACAGGTTGGCCGCCTGGCGCACGCGCTTGTCCAGCCAGGGCGAGCCCTCGGCAAACGACAGCTGCCACGGCCACACATGGGGCTGGGCGTTGGAATAGATCTTGAACCCGCGCTGCGTGATCTGCGGCATGGCATCCGGCGCGGGCGCTTCGATCCAGTCCACCTGGCCGCCCAGCAATGCGGCCGTGCGGGCGTTGGCCTCGGGCATGGGCAGCATCACCACCTTGTCGATCTTGGGGGTGCGCTTGGCGTCCCAGTATGTTTTGTTGGCGGCCAGCTCCAGGCGCTCGCGCGCCACAAAACGCGTGACCTTGAACGGGCCCGAGCCTGCCGGGTCGGCTGCAAAGGCGGTCCATGCAGCCTTGGATTTGTCGGCGGGCGTGGCCCCTGCCGCCGCGTCAAACTTCTTTTGCCAGTGCGCGGGCGACGCCATGAACAGGTTGGTCAGGTTGATGGGCAAAAAAGCGTCCGGCTCGCTGGTGGTCAGCTCTACCGTCATGTCGTCGATCTTGCGGGCCGTGCGCAGCGTGGGCATGCGTGATGCGGTCACGCCCACCTGGCTGGGGTCGAAGTGCACGGCGTCTTTGTCCAGCACCTTGGCCACGTTCCACACCACGGCGTCGGCATTGAGCGCCGAGCCGTCGTGGAACTTCACACCCGGGCGCAGCTTGAACACCCACTTGGTCTTGTCCTTGTCATCCACCGCCCACGACGTGGCCAGCGCAGGAATCAGCACGCTGGCCGCATCGGCCTTGGACAGGTCCCACTGCGTGAGCGAGTCATAAATCGGGATGCCCGTGAAGCGGTTGCCTTCAAAGCCTTGGTCGGGCTGACCCAGCGTGCGCGGGATGTCGGCTGCCGTCATGGCGATGCGCAGGACCTTCTCCTGCGCCATCGCGGCCGAGCCGCCCATCAGGGACAAGGCCGTCGCCAAAGCCAGGGCCAGCGGTGCATGCCGTGGGCGGCGCTGGTGGGGGTCGATACGGGTTTGCGACGACGACAGGGCTTGGCTCATGGGATCACCTTCTCGAGATGGGGGGGTTGAGGGTCAACCCTTCATAGCAAGTGACATGCCACACCATTTCAGTGTTTGCTAAACCCCGGCTGCACCATCAACGAAGCAATGCACCGGTGCGTCCCCACAGTGGTGCATGTTTGGTCGCGCTGAAAGTGATCGCCCAAAGAAAACGGCCCGCGAGGGGCCGTTCACAGAGACAGGGCGAGGCGGGGGACGCCTGCGGGTGTTCGAGTGTTGGCGCTCAGCGGCTGCTCGGAAAGCTGAACACAGCCCCTTCGCGCACACCGGCACTCGGCCAGCGCTGGGTGATCGTCTTGCGCTTGGTATAGAAACGCACGGCATCCGGCCCGTAGGCGTGCAGGTCGCCAAACAGGCTGCGCTTCCAGCCGCCGAACGAGTGGTAGGCCACGGGCACCGGCAGGGGTACGTTCACGCCCACCATGCCGACCTGGATGTGATCGGTGAAGTAGCGGGCGGCCTCGCCGTCGCGGGTGAAGATGCAGGTGCCGTTGCCGTACTCGTGCGCGTCGATGAGGTTCATCGCCTCTTGCAGCGTCTTCACGCGCACCACGCCGAGCACGGGGCCGAAGATTTCTTCCTGGTAGATCTTCATGCCGGGTTTGACGTTGTCAAACAGGCAGGCGCCCAGGAAGTAGCCCTGCTCGTGGCCCGCCGCTACTTGCACACCGCGGCCATCCACCACCAGCGTGGCACCTTCGGCCACGCCCTGGTCCACATAGCCCTTCACCTTCTCGAAGTGCTGCTTGGTGACCAGCGGGCCCATGTCGTTGCTGTTGTCCGTGCCGGGGCCGACCTTCATCTTGGCGATCTCGGTCTTCAGGCCCGCCACCACGGCGTCGCCCACTTCGTCGCCCACGGCCACCAGCAGCGGGATGGCCATGCAGCGTTCGCCGCAGCTTCCGTAGGCCGCGCCCATCAGCGCGCTCACGGCGTTGCCCACGTCGGCGTCGGGCATCAGCACCGCGTGGTTCTTGGCGCCGCCCAGCGCCTGCACGCGCTTGCCGTGTTTGCAGCCTTCGGCGTAGATGTATTCGGCGATGGGGGTCGATCCGACAAAGCTCACCGCCTTCACTCGCGGGTCGCGCAGCAGCGTGTCCACGGCCACCTTGTCGCCGTTGACCACGTTCAGCACGCCCGGTGGCAGGCCCGCTTCCAGCGCGAGTTGGGCGATGAACAATGTGGAAGAAGGATCGCGCTCCGACGGCTTGAGCACAAAGGTGTTTCCACAGGCCACGGCCATCGGCCACATCCACAGCGGCACCATGGCCGGGAAGTTGAAGGGCGTGATGCCCGCCGTGACGCCCAGCGCCTGGAACTCGCTCCACGAGTCGATGTTCGGGCCCACGTTGCGGCTGTGCTCGCCCTTGAGCAGCTCGGGCGCGTAGCTCGCGTATTCCACGTTCTCGATGCCGCGCTGCAGCTCGCCGTGCGCGTCGGCCAGCACCTTGCCGTGTTCGGCGGTGATCAGCGCGGCAATCTTGTCGGCGTTGTCTTCGAGCAGGACTTTCAGCTTGCTCATCACCCGCGCGCGCTTCAGGGGCGGTGTGTTGCGCCAGGCGGGGAAGGCCGCCTCGGCCGAGGCAATGGCGGCCTCGACCGTGGCTTGGCTCGCCAGCGCCACGTTGGTGGTGGACTGGCCCGTGGCCGGGTCGAACACCGGCTGGGTGCGGGCCGTGTCGGCAACGATCTTGCCGTCGATTAGGTGGCCGAC
>NZ_JBKBTV010000004.1:0-154567 GCF_046291265.1 Acidovorax sp.
GTCTGGTGGCTGACGGCGAAACCGTGGTCGACCGCATCTACCACCTGGACCGTGGCTACGACTGCATGGAAGCCAAACTGCGCGGCCTGGGTGCCGACATTGAAAGAGTGAAAGCATGAGCAGCAGCAACATGATCACCCTGGCGCTTTCCAAAGGCCGCATCTTTGACGAAACCCTGCCCCTGCTGGCTGCCGCTGGCATCGAGGTGCTGGAAGACCCCGAGAAGTCGCGCAAGCTCATCTTGCCCACCAACCAGCCCAATGTGCGCGTGGTGCTGGTGCGCGCCACCGACGTGCCCACGTATGTGGAATACGGCGGTGCCGACATCGGCGTGACCGGGAAGGACACGCTCATCGAACACGGCGGCCAGGGCCTGTACCAGCCGCTCGACCTGCGCATCGCCAAGTGCCGCGTGAGCGTCGCTGTGCGCAATGACTTTGATTACGAACGCGCCGTCAAACAAGGCTCGCGCCTGAAAGTGGCCACCAAATACACCAGCATCGCCCGCGACTTCTTTGCAACCAAGGGCGTGCACGTGGACATGGTCAAGCTCTACGGCAGCATGGAACTGGCGCCGCTCATTGGACTATCGGATGCCATCGTGGATCTGGTGTCCACTGGCAACACGCTCAAGGCCAACCACCTCGTGGAGGTCGAACGCATCATGGACATCAGCTCGTACCTCGTGGTCAACCAGGCCGCGCTCAAGCTCAAGCAGGCGCCGCTGCGGCGCATCATCGATGCGTTTGCTTCGGCCATTCCTGCTGAAACCAACTGAACCCACGCCCATTCACACTATGACTTTGGTAGCTGCTCCCGCCCGTCTGTCAACCGCTGCGGCCACTTTTGAGGCTGATTTTGCAGCCCGTCTGCATTGGTCTGCCGACACCGACGCGGCCATCGAGCAACGCGTGGCCGACATCCTGGCCGATGTGCAGCAACGTGGCGATGCCGCCGTGCTGGAGTACACCGCGCGGTTCGACGGCCTCTCGGCCCCGAACATGGCCGGGCTGGAGCTGACCCAGGCCGACTTCAAGGCCGCGTTCGACGCCATTCCGAAGGCCCAGCGCGACGCCCTGCAGGCCGCCGCCAAGCGCGTGCGCAGCTACCACGAGGCGCAGAAAAAAGCCTCGGGCGAGAGCTGGAGCTACCGCGACGAAGACGGCACCCTGCTGGGCCAGAAGGTCACGCCGCTCGACCGCGTGGGCATCTACGTGCCGGGCGGCAAGGCCGCGTATCCATCGAGCCTGCTGATGAACGCCATTCCTGCTCACGTGGCGGGCGTGCAGGAGATCATCATGGTCGTGCCCACGCCCGTGCGTGGCAGTGTGGCCACGGGTGGCTCGGGCGCGCAATTGGCGTCCGATAAGGGCGAGCGCAATGACCTAGTGCTGGCGGCTGCCTACGTGGCGGGCGTCACGCGCGCCTTCACCATCGGCGGCGCACAGGCCGTGGCCGCGCTGGCCTACGGCACCGCCACCGTGCCCAAGGTCGACAAGATCACCGGCCCCGGCAATGCGTACGTGGCCAGTGCCAAGAAGCGCGTGTTCGGCACTGTGGGCATCGACATGATCGCGGGCCCGAGTGAAATCCTGGTGCTGGCCGACGGCACCACACCGCCCGACTGGGTGGCGATGGACCTCTTTAGCCAGGCCGAACACGACGAACTGGCCCAGAGCATCCTGCTGTGCCCCGACGCTGCCTACATCGCCGCCGTGCAGTGCGAGATCGACCGCCTGCTGCCCACCATGCCGCGCGCCGAGATCATCGCCAAGAGCCTCAACGGCCGGGGCGCGCTGATCCTGACCAGAGACATGGAAGAAGCTTGCGCGATCAGCAACCGCATTGCGCCAGAACACTTGGAGGTGAGCAGCACCGACCCCCACCGCTGGGAGCCGCTGCTGCGCCACGCCGGAGCGATCTTCCTGGGTGCCTACACCTCCGAGAGCCTGGGCGACTACTGCGCCGGCCCCAACCACGTGCTGCCCACCAGCGGCACGGCACGCTTCTCGTCCCCGCTGGGCGTGTACGACTTCCAAAAGCGCAGCAGCCTCATCGAGGTGAGCGAGGCCGGTGCCCAGGTGCTTGGAAAAATCGCTGCCGAGCTGGCCTATGGTGAGGGCCTGCAGGCGCATGCGCAAGCCGCTGAAATGCGCTTGAAATAAGGCACGTCGCGCAACATGGGCCATCCTTTGTTGCGGCGGATGAAGGGCCACGCGACTCTGACATGTTCAATGTCACAGGTGCGAATCCGCGATCTCCCCGTTCAGTTTGACCCTGAGTCGCTTGAATTCACAGCTGACTTCTCTTCTCACCGAGCAGCCATTGAAGAGCTTGAAGCGGTAGAGGCCTTCGCATCGCTGGCGTTTGAAGATTTTCTTTTGCGTGATGAGTCTGGTGATCTCGAACTTACCGCCCACTCGGCGATCGAGGTGCGTCCGCAAAAATCTTGGTCTTGGCTCTGCGACTTCTGGTTCGGACTGGAAGCGTCGGACCAGTCCAACCCATGTCTGGTCACGTTCGCGGCAGCGAATTCGGTCGTCCGGTTGGACGCGCTTGCACCGCTGAGCGCGCAGCATCGCTTTCAATACCACTGGGGAATTGCGCTGTGCGATGTTCCTTTGCCGTACGGTGTTATGGCTGAGGGGACTGGGTCGGAAATATTTTTTGCCAATCATGCATTGGCGAAGGGTGTTCTTTGTGCATTTAGTGACTCCGATTTTTCTCAGCGAAGCATCCGGATCAAGGCCGCGCTCGAACTTATTTGTGGACAGCCCCTTAGTTCGGTGATGGAGCGCTCCGGGGATTCACTGGTTTTCTATGGATTGCCAGCAAAGAGTCGCTATAGCTACTTGCCACTTCTGTCTGATAGCCATCTTGGACAGGCCACCCGCCTGTGCATTGCATTGATGAACGGAATGTTGGCCCTGTCCGACGAGCACTTTGACAAGATTAGCTCTGCCCAGCAGTTCACTGTTCTTGGCAAGAACTCGGCGGTGCCCGCTGAAGTGCGCTTCTTGCAGTTAATGCTTTGTGTCGAGGCAATGGACGGCAGGCCAACGCTTGGGACTGAGGCTTCAAAGCGCTTACTGGGTATCAGCGCTGAAGCGGCCTTCATGTTGAATAGCTTTCGAAACCAACTTGCGCACGGGTGTGGTGGATACGAGAAGGCTTTCATTGCGCTCTCTCGGCAGCAGTTTAAAAAGCGAGGCGGCGAGTTGAAGAGGGCCTTGATGGCGTGCATCCCAGTGTTGCCAACCGAGAGCGCGTCTGACTGGCAGGAGTTGAGGTCGCATCGCTTACTGCGACCGATCGAGCATCAAATGCTTGAGATGGAACTGGCGCTAAAAAAAGATGGTGTGCACGTAGACCAGTGCAACTTCGCGCTGCTGTGGCTGCGGTTAGCGGAGCGACTAGACGCATTTTGGTGTGCCTACCTTGGAGTGCCTCCTGAGCTGGCGCAGGGGCGATACTCACCTTTGCCAGTTTTGTCGCCAGTAGTCTTGAGCACTGTGCTTCCGGAACAGGAGGCTGTTGATAGTTCGGGTGCAAAACGTCAAATCGAAGAACTCCTAAAGAAAAATAAAGCTTTGGAGGCCAAAAATCTCAAGCTTCAAAAACGTCTGCGTGAGCAAGGGACTCTTCTTCGGGCCCGCAGGAATGATCTGCAGCAGGCTTCTGGCGATGCTCAGGACTGATGACCCGGCAGTGGCCTTGCTAGATCGTTCAACTCACGCGGATGCTCCGTTTGCCAGCGTAACTGGCGTGCCCCTCAATGGCTTCGAAGTTGCCGTAGGCTTCTGTGGGCAGACGGCGCTTTCTCCTGGTCGGTGCGTCGCCCAGTTCAGCTTGGCAGGCCTGCTCCCCTCGGCACTAACCCGCAACCGTACTGGGCCTGTGAACGACAAGCGCTGCCCGGCTTCCAGAAAATAGTCTTCCAGCAGGCCATCGCAGGTCACCCAGACACGGCCTTGTTCCACTTCGAGCAACGCGATGTCGCCCGCGCGGAAGTCCAGCACCTGGACGGCCTGCAGGGGCGGCAGCGGCTGGCGCTTCCATTGCAGGGTGAGGGGGACCGCTGGCTGGGTGGGCAGGACGGGCGACGGTGGGGTGGGGATGTGCAGCGAGTTCATGCCTTCACTGTGCGGCCACCGGCCGCGCACCACCAGCTACAGGCACGGACCATCTGGGCCAGTACAGAAGCGCGAAGTGATCCATCTGTACTGTACGTACTGGTGTGCCTCTGTACTGCTTATCGACCAGAGTGCCAGTACAGAATGCGGCATGACTACCGATGATGCCCCTCCGCTCTACCTGCAGATTGCCGAGCAACTCGCGCAGTTGATCCGCAATGGCACCCTGGCGCGCGGCGAAAAATTGCCGTCCGTGCGCGAGCTGGCCCGCCAGCATGCGGTGGCGCAGACCACGGTGGTGCAGGCCTACCACTGGCTGGAAGACGCTCGATTGATCACCGCGCGACCGCGTTCGGGATTTTTTGTGGCGGCGCGGCCGGTGAGCCTGCCCGAGCCCAGCACACCCCGTCCCCTGCGCCGCCCGCGCGAGGTGTCTGTGGACTGGCTGGGCCAGCGCATCCTGGGGCGCAACCAGCCTGAGGACATGATCTCCTTCAGCAGCGGCACGCCAGGCTTCGAGCTGTTCAACCCCGACCGCGTGCGCCGCGCCGTGGTGCGCGCTGCGCAGCGCCACCGCTATCTGCTGTGTACCTACCCCACATCGGCCGGGCACGAGGATGCCCGCCGCGCCCTGGCGCGCTACGCCGTCGGCATGGGCTGCAGCCTGGACCCCGAGAACATCGTGATCACCGGCGGCTGCATGGACTCCATCGCGCTGTGCCTGCGTGCCGTGACGCAGCCGGGCGATGTGGTGGCGCTGGAGTCGCCCACGCATTTTTCGTTTCTGGAGGTGCTGCAGGGCCTGCACCTGCGCGCGCTGGAGATCCCCACGCACCCGCGCCACGGTTTGTCGCTGGACGCGCTGCAGCTGGCGCTGGACACCCAGCCGGTCAAGGCCGTGATGATCGTCCCCACGCTCAGCAACCCGCTGGGCAGCTGCATGCCGCAGGCCGAACGCAAGCGCCTGGCGCAGATGGCCGCGCGGCACGACATGGCGGTGATCGAGGACGCGATCTACAACGACCTGGTCGAGGTCGACGAGATGCGCCGCACCGTCAAGTCGTACGACACCACGGGCCACGTGATGCTGTGCGATTCGTTCTCGAAGACGCTGGCGCCGGGGCTGCGCCTGGGGTGGCTGGAGGCCGGGCGCTGGACCGACAAGGTGCGCGGCATCAAGGACCTGCAGGCGGGCGGCCAGTCGGCCGTGCTGGAGCTGGCTTTGGCCGACCTCATCACCCAGGCCGGCCACGCCGCCGCCATGCGCCAGCTGCGCGCGGGCGTGGCGGCGCGCATGGACGAGGCGCGGCGGGTGATCGCATCGCACTTCCCGCAGGGCACCCGGGTGAGCGACCCGCCCGGCGGCTTGCTGATGTGGTTGGAGCTGCCGCGCGCGCTCGATTCGGTGCAGTTGCACGAAGCCTGCCTGGCCCGGCAGATCCTGATCGCGCCGGGCACGGTGTTCAGCACCAGCGGGCGGTTTCGCAACTGCCTGCGCATCGGGGTGGGGGGCGACTGGTCGCCTGCCCATCTGGAGGCGCTGCGCACCGTGGGCGACATGGCCACGCAGATGCTGCAAAGCCAGCGGCAGGCGGCGTAAAAAACCTCGTATCAACGAAAAATTAATTACACGAACTTCGTGGTGCACGAACTTCGTGTAATATCAATTGCATGAAAAACATCACCGTGACCATGGATGACACCGTCGCCGAATGGGTGCGGGTGGAAGCGGCCAAGCGCGGCAGCAGCGTGTCGCGCCTGCTGGGTGAATGGCTGGCCGAGAAGATGCGCCAGGAAGACGCCTACGCCCAGGCGATGCGCGAGGCGCTGGGCTTTGAATCCTGGGGCGCGTCCAGCGGGCCCTATGTGCCACGCGAGACCCTGTTTTTGCGCTGAGCAGCGGAGAGCGTATGGCCACCGTCCCCATCTTTGTCGATACCGAGGTCCTGCTGGCCAGCGTGGACGACCGCGATGCCGAGCGCCAGGCGCGTGCCCGCGAGTGGATGAACTTTTGCTGGCAGACGCGCAGTGGCCGCATCAGCTCGCAGGTGCTCAACGAGCTTTACAACCAGGCGATCCAGCGCTTTGACGGCCCGCAGGTGCTGCAGCAGGTGCGCGCCCAGGTGCGCCGCCTGCGCGTGTGGCTGCCGCCGCACCTCGACTCCTACACCGTCGACGGCGCCTGGGATCTGCAGGACCGCTACCGCCTGAGCTACTGGGACGCACTCATCCTCTCGTCCGCCCACCAGCAGGGCTGCCGCTACCTGCTGACCGAAGCCTTGCCGCATGGCGAGGCCCTGGACGCCGTGCGCCCCATCAACCCTTTTCTTGTTACCCCCAACGAACTGGACACCACCGAATGACTACTCCTGCGTCGTCTCCTCTCCAAGCCCTGGCCCGCATCCGCCCCGACGTGCGCGCCATGCACGCCTATGGCGTGCAGCCCTCTACCGGCATGCTCAAGATGGACGCGATGGAGAACCCGTTCCGTTTACCGGCCCATCTGCAGGCCGCTTTGGGCCAACGCCTGGGCGCCCTGGCGCTCAATCGCTACCCGGGTGATCGCATTGCAGACCTGAAGGCCGCCCTTGCCAAATACGCCGACATGCCCGAGGGCTACGGCATCGTGCTGGGCAACGGCTCGGACGAACTCATCACCCTGCTGGCCCTGGCCTGCGCCCAGCCCGGCACGGGCCAGCGCGCCACCATGCTGGCACCCATGCCAGGTTTTGTGATGTACCCGCTGTCTGCGCAGCTGCAGGGCCTGGACTTCGTCGGCGTGCCGCTCACGCCCGACTTCGAGCTGGACGAGCCCGCCATGCTGGCGGCCATTGCCCAGCACAACCCCGCCATTACGTACATCGCCTACCCCAACAACCCCACGGCCACGCTGTGGGACGAGGGCGCGGTGCAGCGCATCATCGACGCCGCGGGCGCGCAGGGCGGCATCGTGGTCATGGACGAGGCCTACCAGCCGTTTGCCAGCCGCACCTTCATCGACCGCATGCGGGCCGAGCCTGCGCGCAACGCCCACGTGCTGCTCATGCGCACGCTCAGCAAGTTTGGCCTGGCGGGCGTGCGCCTGGGCTACCTCATTGGGCCCTCAGCCTTTGTGAGCGAGATCGACAAGGTGCGCCCGCCCTACAACGTGAGCGTGCTCAACTGCGAGGCGGCGCTGTTTGCCCTGGAACACGCCGAAGTGTTCGCGGCCCAAGCGGCCGAGATCCGCGCCGAGCGCACCACGCTCGTCGCGGCCCTGCGCCAGATGCCGGGCGTCGAAAAATGCTGGGACAGCGAGGCCAACATGATCCTCATCCGCGTGGCGGATTCCGCCAAGGCGTACGAGGGCATGAAAAACCGCAAGGTCCTCGTCAAGAACGTTTCTACAATGCACCCCATGCTGGCCAACTGCCTGCGCCTCACGGTCGGCAATGCCGATGACAACGCGCAGATGCTGGCCGCACTCCAGGCTTCCCTATGACTTCCTCCGCACTCGTCACCTCCACGACCACCGATCCCCTGGCCGACCGCATCGCCGAGGTCACCCGCAACACCGCCGAGACGCGCATCAGCGTGCGCATCAACCTCGACGGCACGGGCCAAGCCAAGCTGCATACGGGCATCGGCTTCTTCGACCACATGCTCGACCAGATCGCCCGCCACGGGCTGATCGACCTCGACATCGACTGCGAAGGCGACCTGCACATCGATGGCCACCACACGGTGGAAGACGTGGGCATCACGCTGGGCCAGGCGTTTGCGCGTGCCGTGGGCGACAAAAAGGGCATCCGCCGCTATGGCCACGCCTACGTGCCGCTCGACGAAGCGCTGTCGCGCGTGGTGGTCGATTTCTCGGGCCGCCCGGGGCTGCACATCGACGTGAAGTTCACGGCCGGCAGCATTGGCCAGCTCGATACGCAGCTGGTCTACGAGTTCTTCCAGGGCTTCGTGAACCACGCCGGCGTCACGCTGCACATCGACAACCTCAAGGGCATCAACGCCCACCACCAGTGCGAGACCATCTTCAAGGCGTTCGGGCGCACGCTGCGCGCGGCGCTGGAGCGCGACCCGCGCTCGGTGGGTGTCATCCCCTCCACCAAAGGTTCTTTGTGAAATTTTTAGGTCAAATCGGGCGCTAGCGCTTGATAGATAAGCGCTAGCAGCTATGAATATGGAAGCAAAAACCGTTGTGGTTGTGGACTACGGCATGGGCAACCTGCGCTCGGTGTCGCAGGCCGTGCAGCACGCGGCGCAAGGCACGGGCTGGACCGTGGTCGTCACCCAGCGCCCCGAAGACGTGCGCGCGGCCCAGCGCGTCGTGCTGCCAGGGCAGGGCGCCATGCCCGACTGCATGCGCGAGCTGCGCGAGTCCGGCCTGCAGGAATCGGTGCTCGAAGCCGCCGCCTCCAAGCCAATGTTCGGCGTGTGTGTGGGCATGCAGATGCTTCTGGACCACAGCGCCGAGGGGGACACCCCGGGCCTCGGCCTCATCCCGGGCGACGTGCTCAAGTTCGACCTGGCAGGCCGCACCCAGCCCGACGGCAGCCGCTTCAAGGTGCCCCAGATGGGCTGGAACCAGGTGCGGCAGATGCCCCATGCAGGTGCGGTGCACCCGGTGTGGGCCGGGGTGCCCGACAACAGTTACTTCTACTTTGTGCACAGTTTCTATGCTGTGCCGCAGAATTCCGTCCATTGCGCGGGTCAAACGGACTACGGCGGTTTGTTCGCAGCCGCCATTGCACGCGATAATATTTTTGCCACCCAGTTTCACCCGGAGAAAAGCGCGGAGCACGGCCTGGCCCTGTACCGCAACTTTCTGCACTGGAATCCCTGATCTCTTAACCCCCCACCCGTTCGGGCCGAGCTTTGCCTCGCCCTTTTCCCCCCCCGAACTTCACCACCATGCTGCTCATTCCCGCCATCGATCTCAAGGACGGCCACTGCGTTCGCCTCAAACAAGGCGATATGGACCAATCCACCACCTTCGGTGAAGACCCCGCCGCCATGGCGCGCAAATGGGTGGATGCCGGTGCACGCCGCCTGCATCTGGTGGACCTGAACGGCGCGTTTGCGGGCGTTCCCAAGAACTACGCCGCCATCAAGTCCATCCTCAAAGAGGTGGGCGAAGAGATCCCGGTGCAACTGGGCGGCGGCATTCGTGACCTGGACACCATCGAAAAATACATCGACGGCGGCCTGCGCTACGTGATCATCGGCACGGCCGCGGTCAAGAACCCCGGCTTCCTCAAAGACGCCTGCAGCGCCTTCGGCGGCCACATCATCGTGGGCCTCGATGCAAAGGACGGCAAGGTGGCCACCGACGGTTGGAGCAAGCTCACCGGCCACGAAGTGGTGGACCTGGCCAAGAAGTTTGAAGACTGGGGCGTTGAATCCATCATCTACACCGACATCGGCCGCGACGGCATGCTCTCGGGCATCAACATCGACGCCACGGTGAAGCTGGCACAGGCGCTGACGATTCCCGTCATCGCATCGGGCGGGCTGGGCAGCATGGCCGACATCGAGCAGCTGTGCGCGGTGGAGCGCGAAGGTGTGGAGGGCGTGATCTGCGGCCGCGCGATTTACTCGGGTGACCTTGATTTTGCAGCTGCGCAAGCGCGTGCGGACGAGCTGGGCGACGCTGTCTGAACAGCCAGCCACCCAATGTTTGCCGCGCTCAATTTGTGCGCGACAGTAAAAAGGCCGGGGTTCACCCGGCCTTTTTATTCGCCTCTGCGGCTCAGCAGGTCGGCAGCCCCGAACCCGTGTTGACAGCTTGTACCGTGCTCACCAACGAGGTCCAGTACGTGGGCAAACTGGCCCACGGGTTGCCTACCCCCGTGCTGGCGTTGTAGCGCAGATCCGTCGCGTACACCACGCCGGCATTGAACCGGGCGGAAGCCGCTGAACGCACGGCGGTTTGCATGGCGGCGCAGGTGTCGGTGTTGTGCACCAGCGCGGACTGGCGTGCATTGGGCAAGGCATAGAGCCAGGCGGATCGGCTGCGCGGGTCGTAGTTCTGGTAGTCGGCTGCGGTGCCTTCAAAGGTGACGAGCAGATCGGCCGCGGTAGCGAACACGTCGGCAGGGGTGGTTCCCGGGTTTCCCATCACGCGCAGTGCCGCATCCTTGGATTTGATGTAGCTGTAGATCTCGCGATAGAAATCGATCTGGCGTGCGTCCGAAGCCATTTCATCCAGAAAAATGCCGCTGATCACATCGCGGCCATACAGGGCCAGGTAGCGGTCGATGTTGGTCTTGATGTCCGCCATCGATCGCGTGCCGTTGCCGTAGCGGGTGTACACGTAGCCAACCACCGATCCCCCGGAAGTCACCAGGTCACGCGCAGCGCTCAGCAGCTGCGCATTGGCGGTGGTGAAGACGCCGTTGGAGGGGTTCAGGATGGCTGTGATGCGCACGCTCGGGGTGCCGGACGCTGACGCAGCCATCTGGCTCCAGCCGGTGCCGCTGGAGGGCAGGAAGTACGCAGGAACCAGAATTTCCAGGGCCGCGGGCACGGGACGAAGGTAGATGGTCTGTGTGGCGCTTGTTGAAGCACCGTTGGCCTGGGCGGTGGCGGTAATGGTTTGGGTACCAGCTGTCGCCCCGGTCAGCGAACTGGTAGCGACTCCATTCCGCGTGGTGGTGGATGTGGGTGAAAAAACTCCGCCTGGCATCGACAGGTTGACCTGGGTGCCATCGGCTGCGGCAGCACCGTTGATCTGAACCTGGGTCTGCACCGCAACGGGTGTTTGCACCTCAAACACCCCTCCGCTGCTGGTGGGCGTGGCAACCGTGAGTTGAATCGACGTGGCCGGGGCGTCTGTACCTCCACCTCCTCCGCCACAGGCAGACAGCAGAGCTGCTGCTGCGCCAATTAGGCCAAGTGAACGAAGGAGTGTTTTGCGAGGGCGATGCATGGTGATGAGGCTCTGTGGCCAAGGACGGCAATGCAATCCAGTGTGCCAGAAGCGCATGGGCTGCATACCCTGCCAAGCCCTGCTTTGCCGCGCGTTCACATACAGGTAGAGATGAAGGGGGCGCCAGCCGTGGCACCCGCCCCTTCACTTTTCACCTCACTCCTCGCCCCTTCACTGAAGCATGAAGGTCTCGTACTCCAGCCGGTTGAGCTGGCGGGTCAGCAGTACCAAGCCTGTGCACAGCGTGATCAGCATCGCCACCGCAAAGCCGTAGCCATAGTACGCGGCACCCAGGTACTGGGTCAGCGCGGTCAGGGCGATGTTGAGCAGCACCATTTCTGCGCACAGCAGCAACACGATGCGGCGTTGGTCCAGGTAGAAAAACACGTTGAGAATGGCCATCAACCCCACCTGCAGGCCTGCGCCGATCACCTGCACATGCAAAAGCGGCAAATACAGGTGCGAGATATCGAGGGCGTCCAGCACGGCCGGGCCAGCCACAAACGTGACGAGCACAGCCAGCGTCTGGATCTTGGCGATTTCGCCCAGCCCCTGCTGAATGGAATACACCATTTCGTCGCGCATGGCCTCGATGTATTCCAGCGATCCGCCGCTGCGCACGGCGTCGTAGAACTTGTCGTAATACTCCACAAAGTCCGTTTCGATGCGCACCAGAAAAACGGCCATGCCCGGGATGATGGAGAGGTACGACAGGAACACTGGCAGGTCGTAGATGAGTGACGCACGCAGCCCACCAATGATGGCGTCGGAGGTGGGCGGGAAGTACCAGAACATGAACTTGTCCGCCCAGATGCCCAGGTTGTACAAGAACCCGACCAGCATCAGCGAGGGGTAAAGCAACTCCTTGCGGGCAAAGTCAAACGCAATCAAACGCCCCTGTGGACTGAATTCGCGCACCACCAGCACCCACATGCCAGTGAGGAGCACAAAATTGCCCAGTACAAACCCCCCCAGCAACCCTTCCAGGCCCCAGGGCCGCATGAGCAAGGCAGCCACCACGATCAGCGCGTACGCAGCCCCGAAAAGAATGGTGATGGCGCGGTAGCGCTTCATGCCCGACAGGAGGATCGCAAGAATCCAGACGCCGCACATGATGCCGAAGCCCGCCAGCATGAGCATGCGGTACAGCAGCCTCTCACCCGGGAACACCACGAACAGTGACAGAGATCCCAGCGCTGCAGCGCAGACCATCACGATCAGCAACAGACCGTGCAGGTTGGGCAGGATGAGGTCGCGGTGTTTCTCAAACAACCGGTCCGATACGAATCGGGTGAAGGCGAGCTGCACGAAGCCGGTCAGTATCAGACTACATGCCACCAGGTAGGTGACCGATGTTTGGAACTGCGTCACCAGGAAGTTGGGCACCACCACGCTGGCGCTGAAGATACCCACCAGCAAAATGCCAATGATGGAGAACACCCAGGGGCCGGAGCCGATGACGCCTGCGTAGGCATATGCCTGAATCAGCCCTGTCAGGGTGTTCTTGCGCAGCATGCGCCGCAGTTCAAATCCAATGCCTGCCATATCAGTGCGTCTCCTGCCGGGCGGTCCGGTCCTGCAATGCCTGGCGGTAGACCTTGCGATAGCTGTCAAACATCATGGTGTCGGTGTAGTAGCGTTCCACCCGGGCAATGGCCGCTGCACTGGCGCGCTGCCACTCGACCGGGTCGGCCAGCAGGGCAATGGCAGCATCTGCCAGGGCCTGAGGGTCGGCGATGCCCACCACGCTTCCACTGGCTCCCAGGGCGCGATCTTCGTCATTTAGACCCTCAATGAGTTGTCGACACGAACCCACATCGGTAGACACCGTGGGCACGCCCGCGGCATAGCCCTCCAGAATCACCAAGGGCAGGGCCTCGCTGATGGACGACAGCACCACCAGGCCGATCTTGGGCATGAGGTCTTCCACTTTCTGAAAGCCCAGAAACTTCACATGTTCTTCCAGGCCCAGGCTGCGCACCAGGTTCTGGCATTCCTGCGCATAGGCGGGGTCTTCGTCCGTAGGGCCCGCAATCCAGCCCTGCGCGTCGGGCACCTGGTTGACCACACGCCGCATGGCGCGCACAAAGGTTTTCACGTCCTTGATGGGTACCACGCGCCCGATCAGGCACAACACGGGCGGCGTTGCTGCCGGGCGCTTGGTGCGCATGGGCGCAAAGCGCGACAGCTGAATGCCGTTGGGGATGTTGAACGTCCGTGCCGCGTCAGCACCGTCCTGCACCTGGCGAAGCCGGTTGGTTTCGTACAGCGCGATGATGGGGTCAGCAGCTGCGTAGCAATACCGCCCGAGCCACTCAAACAAACGAATCCACATCTGCCGGAAGTACGACAGCTCGGTAGGGTCGCGCTGGAAGATGTTGCGGTTGTCGCGGATCCATTCGCTCTTGAGCAAATCGATCTGGCGCTCCTTGGTGTAGATGCCGTGCTCCGACAGCACCAGAGGGATGCCGCGGGTGTCATGGAGCAGGGCCCCCAGAAATCCGGCATACCCCGTGGAGGCGCTGTGCGACATGCGCACGGCAGGCATGCTGTGAGCGACCTGGGCCAGGGTCCACAGCGGCTGGAACATGATGCGCACGGTCCAGAAATAGTCCACGAACGAGGGGTCTGTGCAATCTCTGCGATAGGTGTCACAGATCAGATCCCACGATTGTTCGCTGTAGAGAAAATCTTCCAGCGGAAACTTGCCCCCGGGCAGCATCTCGTGGGTCACGGCCCGCAGCATTTGCAGGGCCAGTGCGGTTTCTGTATGGCCTTGGCGCAGCGTGGTGATGATGTCGCGCAAGACCTGGAAGGTGGCTTTATCCCCCTCGCGTGCATGCGGGAGGTCATTTGCGGAGAGATGGTCGTAGAGAAAGTGCTGCTCAAAATGCACCACGTTCGTTGGCAACTCGTACTTGAACTTGGGATAGTCCCGGCTCTGGCTGCCCAGGAAAATAATGGCAAAACGGTATTCGGGAAACGCCCGGATGATCTGATTGATCCAGCTCGAAACGCCTCCGCTGACGTACGGGAACGTGCCTTCCAGCAGCAGGGCAACGTCTGCCTGTTCGGCCTTGGGGTGGATCATCGGGCACTCCAGTAGTCGATGACAGGGCGCAGTTTGGGAAGGGAACTCCACTCGTCGAGTTGTTGCATCAGTTGGCGGGTTCTTTCAAAGTCGCGCTGCTCGAAGCTCAGCTCTGCCAGATACGGCAGCACGCGGGTGGCTGGTAGGCCCTGTTGCAGGGCCAGGTCATAAGACAGAGCGGCTTCCTGGTTGCGTCCCAGGGCATGCAGCAGCAGACCGCGGCGCAAGGTGTGCTGGGCGTGGTTCGCCTGACCAAGGACCAGATCGCAGTAGCGCAGGGATTCGCGGATCGCGTGATCCCGCATGTCCCCTTGCGCAAGGTTTTGGTACACCAGCTCCCAATACAGCGCAGACAGTTTTTCTGCCGCCTGCAGGCCGATGGGCCCCAGTTTCTCGTTGCCTTCGCTGGCCTGTGCTGTGCGCAGGGTATCCAGCTCCTGATCAATGGCGCGGCTGATATTGCGCTCCAGGCTGTCGAGCATGCCGTAGGCGAGCAGGCGAAGGTCTTCGCTGGAGTCATTGAGCACGTTGCGCAGCAAAGGAGACGAGATGCGACCGGACACGTGCTGGAGTGCCACCATGGCACGCATGCGCGAGCGGGTGGGCACATCGCTGTTGCCCAGCACCGCGCGCAGGCCCGTCTGGCGGAACCCGCTTTGCATGCGCTGGTGCAAGTCAAACTCAGGCAACTGCAGCGAGCTGAAGTCGTCCACATGGGCTGCAGACCGGTAAAAGCGCAGCACCAGTGTGCCCACCAACACGCCCATAAAACCTGCGATAGGCACCACATAGCTGCACACGGCCATGAGCGCCAGCATGGGGGCGCGCGGCTTGGCTTGCTGCGGCGCTAGCAGTGGCAGCGTGAACAAGGCCAGCAGAACGCTCGCGGCGGCATGGGCCAGCAGATAGCTGAGCAGCGCGGCTTCAGAGTTGCCATCGAGCAGCGCAGGGCCCGCCCATGCGCCGAGTTCCATCAAAACGGCCCACAGCCCCAGTTTGGAATTAAGCATCGGCGAGTTGGTGCAGCTTGTGCAAAAGCGCTTGAGGACCTTCGGCCTGCGCAAGTGGGAGCTGGTGCGGATACACGCCGGCCTGGGTCAGCGACATGCCTTCCTTGCCATCCATCCAGCCCTCCAGGCGTGCGATGAAGCCTTCGGCTGTGGAGGCATCGCCCAAAGGCATCAGCACAGCCAGTACCTGACGGCGCGGGCCGGAGATCCACCAGGTCTCGTCCATCAGGCGCTTGAGGCGCAGAAACTGCTGCGGCAGGTCCCGGTCAATGGCCGACTGGTTGAACTCCAATGCCACGATCACGCTGGGAACCTGTGTGCTCTCCTGCATGCGCCAAAGGCGCTGCAGCTCAAACGCGAATTCCGGTGGGCAGTCCGGCACTTCGGAAAGCAGGGGTGACGCGAGGGCATGGGTCGACAGACCATCTGTGTAGTAGCCCAGGAGCAGGTTGATCGTTTGGAGACCTTCATCCTGCAGCGAGAAAAAGGGCATGTCGTCGATGAGAAGAACGCCGTACACCTCGCCGCCAATGTCGAGCAGCGGCGCTGCCACGAGATAACGGCTCGCCTCCTGTCGCACCGTGGCCTGCACTACATGGCACAGCGTGCGTGTCTCCAGTCCCTGAACGACCAGCGGGTCTGCACTGTGGAGGCTGACCGGAGTGCCCAGCGTGGCCAGCGGTTGGGGCTCCACCTGATCGTCGCGCACGACGTAAAGGGCTGCAGAACTGATCTGGCAATACTGGGAGAGCAGACGGAGCAGCACCTGCGCGTCTTCCGGGTTGCTGCCCAGACCGTGCAGCGTCTTGAGCGCATCGCGCATCGACATGGGCCGACCAATGAGTTCCTGTTCCAGCCGGTCGTGCGACAAGCGCAGCAGGTAGTACTGACGGATCAGGTGCTCCAGGCGCTGGTCCAGGTAGAACTGCACGGCCTCGGCACGCCGCGTTCGTGCGCGCCACAGGCTCGAAAACTCACCCACCAGCATGACGGTGATGAGTCCACCCAGAAAGAAAATCTGCGGGAACTGGTCCATGTGCCCAAAATTCAGCAAAAACCAGCCCGCCAGCAGGACGGCGGCTGCTCCCAGGCCCGCCAATGGGCCGTAGCGCAGCGCCACGATGACGGGCGCCAGCCAGGACCAATGAAACTCAGCATGAACCCCCAGCGGATCGTCAGGATCAAGCGCATACCCCAGCACCACCGTGATCAGCGGCACGAGGATCGTTTCCAGTAAAACGATCAACGGTCGATCACCGACGGCTGTGAGTTTGCCCAGAGGGGAGCCAGTGAAAGATGCGGTACGGGCGCCCGAGGGGGCCGGGGTGTCGGGGACTGGGCGTCCGGAGGGCTCGGAAGGAGTGCTGGCCATGGTTGCTTAAATCAGTCCTCAGCGCGCCCCGGACAGGCCGGAGTTGAGCAGTTCGCGAATGAGTTTTTGTGCCACTGCGGAGAGGGCCTCACGGCTCCAGCCGCTCTTTCCTCCGGCGCCGCTCCACACCACGTCTCCCGACGCAACTTCGATGATCTGAAGGGTGACGCCTGCAGCAGGCTCGCCGTCCACGCCCACCTTGTACCGCCATTCGTCCACCGAGCCCGCGAGGGCATAGCGAATCCCTTGCTCACGGGCCCATGCCAGCGCGTCTTCCTGCCGTTTGGTGTCGCCCGAATCGAACAGCGCCTCCTGCTGGGTGGTGGCGCTGTAGCGCTTGACCTTGCCCACGCCCTTGGCATGCAAAAGCGCCTCGGCGATGCTTTCGGCACGGTTACCGGCCATGGGCGTTTCGGTGTGGTTGGCAAAGGGCAGAACGGTCCAGGAGGCGTTTGTCTGCAGGGCAGGGGCTCGGCCCCGGTCCACGGTGGAGCAGGCGGCCAGCGCTGTCACCGCGATGGCACAAGCCAAAAGTTTCAGTGTTTTCATGAGGGGCGTGGAAGTCTTCATTGCACAGGCCTTTCTTGCGGGTTCATTAGTAGTGTTTTCGGTAGTTGAGCTGGATTTCACGGTTCAGTCCTGGGGTCTGCGTGCCGCCACGGACCAGACCCCAACTCAGGTTCAGGTGGTCGCCGCCCAGCACGCTGCCCGCCACGCCCAGGCGCAGGCTGTAGCCCGCGCCCTGTTTGCTGTGCCAGGTTCGCGCCGCGCTTGCGTAGGGAAGAAATGCACGGGTGTAATCCCGCTCGAAGCGCATGTTGGTAGACACCTGCACCCCATAGAAACTGAAGTTCTCCGGCAGAAAGTAGCCTTCACTCACTTCAGTGACCGAGGGCGGTAGATAGCGGGTAAAGGCCAGATCGGCGCCCGACAGGCCCACAGGGTCGCGCCGGTTGTAGTTGTGGTTCGACCAGAAAACCCCAAAGTCCAGGGTGGGCACGTCCAGCCGGTAGGTGTGGGTGTACGACAGCGCCGAGTGGCGCCCGCTGCCGACGGCCCCGCCTGTTTGTAGTTTGTACCGCTCCTGCCAGTGCTCCGCGGTGAACTGGTCCAGGCGCGATGCCTGGTAGCGCAGGCTCACTCCGACGCGGTCTTTCATGCCGGCCATGCGCATCACGGTGCTTTCCTGCGTCGGCAGTTGCATGCCGACGTCCATGCGCAGGCTCAGGCGGTTGTCAATGCGCCATTCCTGCTCCAGATGGACGGGGGTGTAGCTGGCCAGACTTTCGCGGCGGGCGATGTGCAGCAAGGTGGTGCTGTCGTTGTCCTGCCAGCGCAGATCCATGCGCACGCTGCGTTCCTGCGACGGGTTGCTCAGTTGCTGAGTGAGCCCTGCCACCCGCTCGATGCGTTGGGCACCCAGATCCAGGGACAGTCGAGGGGTGAGCGCCAAGTGCAAGCCCACCGATGTTTCGGTCTCACGCAGGTCACGCAGGTCGCGTGATACGACGTTGGCGCCCGCGTGGTCACTGAACGCCAGCAGGTTTTCCGTAAGCTGCAGATGGAGCGGGTTGTCGTCCGGCTGGTCTTCCTGGGTTTCAAACGCCACGGTTTGTGCCATGCGCACGTCCTGGACGGCGGCGGCTGCGTTGACCCGGTCGTAGCGCGGCAGGCGTTCGCCAAATGTGTCCAGCAACTGACCGGTAGCGGCCAGATCCTTTTCCGCCAGCGCCACCGTGATGTCTGCCCAGAGTGGCCGATTGGCGCGCAGGCTTTGGCTGCGTGCGTACTGGTGCCACAAAAACGCGCGTTCTGCGGTGTATTCACCCGCATCCTGGAACCAGCCGATGGCGGTTTCTGCGGCGGCGTTCGAGTAGTTGCCTTTCGCGTCCCGGTCCAGACGCAACAGTTCACGCAACGCATCCAGGCCCGCGTCGCCGGGTTTTTGCTGCAGGATGAGCCGGGCCCGCGCATTGCGCTGTGCTTCCTCCAAACCACTTTCTGTCAGCCAGCGTTGCCGGGCCTGGGCCCGTGTCAGCCGCCTGCCCTCGTGGGCTTTGTCCCACTCCTCGGACAGCAAATACTTGCGCAGGCGCCACGACTTATCCGTCTCCTGGTTCTGGTCCAGCGCGTCCGCGTAGTTCATCATCCAGAGGAAGTCCCCCTGGTTCGCGGCGATGCGCGGGCGGAAGTACCGCTCCAGCGCAACCGCTGGCAAAGACAGTGCCTGGTAGGCAGAGCCCAGCGCATCGTGCATTTCCGGGTTCTTGCTCCAGTCGGCTTCGCGCAGGGACAGGAGCTTGCGCAGCGATACGTTGTCGTTGGCATCGATGAACAACCAGATCATGGCTTGTCTCATCGCCTCGTCCTGCGGTGCCAGGCGCAGTCCAGACTCGAACATCTGCACGGCCTTTGGGACGTTGCCTGCGTTCTGGTGGTAGAGGCCAGCCAAACGCAGGAATTCGGGGGCCTGCAGCAGCGGTTGCAAAGCGTGGCGGCTGGCCTGAGGGGCTGTGTCTATCCGCTGCAGCAGGCGCTTCACCGCGGGCCACTGGCTGCGACTCACATGAAAGGTCAAGGCGGAGATCAGATGGCGTGGCTCACCAAATCGCTCCCATGCCAGCAGGTCAATGTCGGCCGCTTCAGCTGGGTGGTCGGTCTTCAAAAGCCGGGCCAGCGTGTCAAAGTCGCCCATGTCGGCCTGGTCGGTCGCCAAAAGTGCGCGATAGGCCTCCAGCGCCGTGGCATCGCGCCGCTGCTTTTCGGCCAGCTGGCCGGTCATTCGCCAGAAGTCGACTGCGTCGGGTGTGGATTCAGTCACACGCTGGCGTGCTGCCTCCAGCCAGGACATACCGAGCGCTGCACGCCCGCGCAACAGAGCCAGCACGCTGGCACGCATGGCGCGTTCGGGCTGTATTTGTTCAGGGTCCTTGAACAGCTGCTCCCAGCTTTTGAGCGCCAGATCCAGGTCACCCGTACGGGTGGCCAGTTCCGCCAGCAGTTCCAGGTTGGCCACGGTGGCGGGTTGCTGGATGAGGAAGTCGATGGCAGGCTGGGGTGTGCCAATACGCTCGTAAGTCAGCACCAGCTCGCGCACCAGTTTTGGGTTGTGCGGTTGTTTGCGCAGCTCGTAGCGCAGGCCTTCTACCAGTGCCTCGTCGTCGAACAGCCCTGGCGCCAGTCTGAGCACGGCCTGCCAGGCTTCGTCTTTCTGGGTTCGCCGTGCGATCACCAGCCAGTTCTCCAGCGCAACCGGGCTGCGTTGGGTCCACTCGGCCACTCTGGCCAGTCGCTCTCTCCAGGCGAGATCGCCGGGAGATTGCTGCACGGCAGAGCGAGCGACCAGCCATGCATCCTCCAGGTTTCGGTTCTCCAGAAAAACCTGGTACCCCAGCGTGTAGGTCTTGTCGTCAAACGGAATGCCAGGTCCCGCCTTCTTGGCGTCTGCCGCGCCTAGTGCTGTGCGTACGATGCGCCCGCCCGCTGCATGGGGGTGGTGCAGCAATGCAGGGTCCAGCAGGTAGGCGCGGTCCTCGTACCCGCCGGTGACGGCGGGCACCGGTGACATTGCTCCCGACATCCGCTGGTATCCGTTGTCTGCCGGGGCTTGTGCGACGTTTTGCTGTTGCCATTGCTGGAGCAGTGCCAGTTGCAGGAGTCGCTTCACGTAACGCTCCGCCACGGCGGGTTTTCCGGCAGCGCGGGCCAGATCGATCAGCGCACGAAGCACCTGGGGGTCGTTTTCAAGCGCCCCCAATTCACGTTGAGCCAGATCCAGCGCTGCAGCAGGTTTGCCGGACGCCTGCATGGCGGCCAGGGCGTCCAGATAGAGCGCTTTTGCCTGTTCAGGGTCTGTGGTGGTACGGCGAGCCATCAGGTACAAATCGGCCGCCTGGGCATGGGCTGACATGGACAGGGACTCCCTGGCGGCACGGCGGTACAACTGCGAGGCTTCGCTCGGTACTTTGGTCGTTGCGGCCATCTGCTGGTACAGGCGAATGCCCAGCGCTCGTTCGTCCAACTGAAAGGCGTGGCCTGCCAGCTTCGGCAGCATGCCGGGTGGGACATCGTTGGCAAGCAAGGCGTTCAGCCGCAGTACCAGTTCCGCACGCGCTGCGCTACGTCGCTCGGTGTCCTGTGGGTCGATGGCGTGGTATTCGTCCATCGATGCATTCCACAGCGTCCACGGGTTGGCGCTCTGCATTTCGGCCGCTTTTGCCTCCTGGGCCTCGCGTGCCAGCCGAGCGGCTTCTTCCTTGGCTTCATGTTGTGCCATGAGCGCTTGCAGGCGGGGATTCTCTGGATCGCTGCGCAGCAGGTTGCTCAGATAGACATAGGACAGGCCGGAATCGCGCGGTGACGCCGTCAGACGACGTTCGAGATCCTGGCGGGGATACATCAGCCAAAGCGATCCACCCACCATGGTGGCCAACATGGCTGTCAGCCAATGGGGGGCCAGGATGGGGCGCTCAACGGGCTGCGCAGGTAACTTGGATTTGCGCGGAAGCATCGGAAAGTCGGTAAGTGCGGAGGTCGGCGCGTGCAGGCGCAGGCGACTTTTGGGCAGGAATCACGCGTTTGTCGGCACGCAGTTGGCAGTGGTCGCCAATGCTGGCCAGGCTCCACTGCAGAGGCACATGGCCTTGCAGTGCAAAGTTGGTGGTCAGCCCGTCAGGGCTGACCGACCAGCTCGCGATGCGGGCATTGGCTTCGTACAGTGAAACAGGCGCACGCGTGTCGGCAGTGGCAGTGGCAACTGCTGCGGTGGCTGGTGTGCCGCTGGCTACCTGAAACCACGCCTTGTCTCCGGTCAGGTGCACATAGGTGCCTTCCTGCCCTTCGCGGCTGCCCGCCACACCATGGCTGCCTTGGGATACCAGCGTGCCCAGGTCGCTGGGCAGGCGCAGCGTGCGCAGATGTCCATTGCTTCGCACGCGCCACCCCTGGCGATCCTGCCCGAGGGCCAGGCTGTGAAAGTCCAACACCTTGCGGATGTACTCCGAGGTGTACACAGGGTGCAGCGGTTGTGCCAAGGCCCAGTCGTAGACGTTACGCAGGGCGCGCAAGCTTGCGGGCTTGGAGGCTGAGTACGTGTGGTAGTAGATGCCCACCGGTTTGATGCGGCGCGGTTTGTCTGTCATCTCAAAGGTCTCGATCACCCGCGTGAAGCCATAAAAAGGGCCGCCCCACAAGTTGGTGTAGATGTTTTCGTTGGTGATGGGCGCGTACACCTGCAGGTAGCCATCCTTGGTGATGCCATGCGCGCCGACCGCTGTCAGCGTCGGGTTGAGTTTGGAGATGAACGTGTCGCCGCCGTTGATATTGATCAGACCCGCCTCATAGGCGATCTGGAGGGCGCGTCCGCTCGGCGCGGTGTCCCCCGTCCACTGAAACACCTTGACCGGTTTTCCGCTGGGCGCCAACCGCTGGCGGATGTAGTCCACCGAGCCCGCAATCTCCCGCTGAAGATCCATCTCGTAATTGGGAATGGCCATGTGGAAAGCAGCCTCGCTGTTCTCCGCGAACAGGCCATGCTTGACGCTGGTATCCCACAAGAACGGGTGGGAGTAGCTGTGACTGGCGACCTCCACATGGGGCAGGCGGTACATGCGCCGCGCAATGTCCTCCAACTGCGGACTCAACGCCGGGTGAAGACCGTGGGGCGCTGTTTCGCCTTCGATGATGGCCACGGTCTGCGGAATGCGGTACTTCTCCAGAACCTCCTTGAGCAGCACTTCTGCGGCCAGCGGGCTGCCAGCGAACTCTGCCCTTGAAGGAAAACCGTCGCCATCCACATGCGCCAACAACAGGCGGCGGCCATTTTCGGTCGTGATGTCTGGAATGGGCAGGGGCTGAAGCTTGAGCGCCTGGGTAAAGAAGGCGAAGGGGTCGACCACCCACCGGCTTTGGTCCGTACCGGGGATATCGGCCAGCACGAAGGGGTCGTTGATGAATCCACCCCAAGACGTCAGTGCGCCGCCCACAAACGTCTGGCCCTTCTCGTCCTTGAACTCCATCAGCGGCGTGGCCTGGCCCGCCGTTTTGCCCACCAGTCGAACGGGTGAATAGTCTCTTTCGGTGGGAGGCGCTTCCACCTCGAACCCCATCATGGCGTGGGTGCGGCTTACACGGAGCGCGCCTTGAAGGGTGAAGCCCTGCGCCTGAATGCCCGCCTTGTCGGCCCATGACCGGTCCGGCTGGAGCCCGAAGTCTCCCGCAATGGCCACCGGCATGCCAGCCGTCATCTGGTCAAGCAGCCACCGCGTCAAATCTGCCCGGTGCGTGCTGGGAATGAACCCTGCGAACGAAGTGACCACTCCCGCATAGCGGTCGCGGTAGATGCCCTTCGGCAACGGACTGCGGACATCGGCGTAGTCCACCACATAGCCCATGTGGTTCAGTGGCATCTGCAGAAACCGGTGGGCCGTGCTGTAGTTCAGGGCGGGGGACTCGGCGCCATTGAAGACCATCAGCACCCGCCGGGGCACCAGCTCCACGCTGCCAATGCCGACGGTCGACAGATCGCTGTCGCTCACCCAAGGGATAAAGCCGTGGGTCTGGATGCGCGCAGCGGTTTCCCGGGCGAGTGCGCGGTCGTGCGGGGGCACGTAGTCGATGGCCAGCACCGGGATGCGGTCCCGTTCCTGGATGGTCTTGAGTTGCGTCAGCAGCCATTGGCGATCGGATTCAGACACCTCTTCGTAGCGCTTGCTACCTGCATTCCACCCGCGGTACAGCGACTCTGCCGCCACCATCTCGACCTTGCCCTGAAGGCGCGGCATCACCTCAAATCCCCGATTGACAATCAGCTTGATGCCGGGAAAGCGCTGGTGCAGGCCTTCGATCACACGCACCAGGCCGTTCTGCTGGGCGTTTTCGTCAAAACTGCTGGCCAACCGGTAGGAATCGAGCGTGTCCAGAAAGAAACCCCGGTAGCCCTGCTTCCACAAGGGGCCGATGACCCCCTCTGCAAAGAAAGCGGGCCATTCGGCGGGGGTCTGATCGATCACCACCGAGTTCCACTGGCCATTGCGCGCCATCTGCCAGGGGGCTGGAATGTCCTTGAAGTAGCTGCGCGTGGGTTGCACCTCCGCCACGGAGGCGTAGGCATACAGTTCGCTGCCCTTGGACCGGTAGGAAACGGGGTCGTAACCGTGGTCCGGCTCCACCACCACAATGTCAAAAAGCTTCAGATCTTCCAGCGGCGCGTGGCGGCTGTAGTGCAGGGCCACGGCGGGTGTCGCCATCGCAGGGGCACCGAAAGCAGAGAAGGTCAATAAGCACAAGGCCAACCGGAGGGTCTGGCGCAGCGAGAAAAACATGGGTTCGGTGGCTTGAATGAGAGAGCTGGCGGCCGAACTGCCGCCCGAGGCGGCAGAGGTACAGGCGGATCTGCACAGGGAGGAGATCGCGTTGGCCGACAAGAATAGCTTTGTATTGATAGGTACGATCTATGACAATCTGTTAATGGATGTGTTTTTTCTTGGTGCCGATTTGTCGTTCGGTGTGACGGGTACGCGCGGCGTTTGGTTTTGGATTCAGGCCCCCGGCGTTTTTCAGGAAAAACGAGCTTTTTGTGGGTTACCTCCAAGGGTGTCGCAGTATCCGTGCAAGGTGCGCGCTGTGACCATGCGTTGACAATCGTTTGCAATGGTCTGTCGCGGGTGAGCGCTTGGCTAGGGGATAAACGCTCTGATGGCTGCGCCGGGTTGGCGTAAAACGGGGCCGCACCCGGCGCTTGTGTCTTTTTTGAGGAGATGGGTCTGTGATTCTTGTAACTGGCGGGGCTGGTTTTATCGGCTCCCACACCTGTGTGGCATTGGCCGCGGCTGGCATGCCGTTTTTAGTGCTGGACAATTTTTGCAACAGCCGCGCGTCGGTTCTGGAGCGCGTGGAGCGCATCACCGGGGCGCCTGTGCCTTTCGTCCAGGGCGACGTGCGCGACGCCGACTTGCTGCAGCGTGTTTTTGCGGAGCACCCGATCAACGCGGTCATCCACTTTGCTGCGCTCAAGTCGGTGGGGGAGTCGGTGCGCGAACCCCTTCGCTACTACGACAACAACGTGGCCGGGACGGTGAACCTGTTGCGCGCCATGCAGGCAGCCAATGTGCGCACCCTGGTGTTTTCTTCGTCTGCCACCGTGTATGGCGAGCCTGAATCGGTCCCCATCCGCGAGGATGCGCCCCTGTCGACACAGAACCCCTACGGCGCCAGCAAGCTCATGATGGAGCAGGTGCTGGCCGACGTGGAGGCAGCAGAGCCCGGGCTCTGGCGCATTGCGCGGCTGCGCTATTTCAACCCGGTGGGCGCGCACGAGAGCGGCCTGATCGGCGAAGACCCCCAGGACGTGCCCAACAACCTGCTGCCTTATGTGGCCCAGGTGGCCGTGGGCCTGCGTGAGCGTCTGAGCGTGTACGGGGGCGACTACCCCACGCCCGACGGCACCGGTGTGCGCGACTACATCCACGTGTGTGACCTTGCGGATGGCCATGTGGCCGCCTTGCGCTACCTGCGGGACCACGCGGGGCTGCTGACGGTGAACCTTGGCACCGGCAAGCCGGTGTCGGTGCTGGAGATGGTCAAAGCGTTTGAGCAGGCCAGCGCCCGCGCCGTGCCCTACCAGGTGGTGGCGCGCCGCCCGGGTGACGTCGCCCAGTGCTGGGCAGACCCTGCGTTGGCTGAGCAATTGCTGGGCTGGCGCGCCCAGCACGGAATCCAGCGCATGTGCGACGACGCCTGGCGCTGGCAAAGTGGCGTGGCTGCAAGCCTGCAACGCTGAGGGGTCCGTTGGCAGGTTGCCGAGACAATTCCACGGCACGCCAGACAGTGGACAATCGGGAAGAAAATGCGGCACTGCGGTATTTGGGCTCTCCAACTGCCTGCATGCCGGACGGTCCGCTCTGGTATCTCTCCCTCCCTCAACCCACTTTTTCACGCGCCATGCTTGCAAAACGCATCATCCCTTGCCTTGACGTCACCGGAGGCCGCGTGGTCAAGGGCGTCAACTTCGTCGAGCTGCGTGACGCGGGCGACCCGGTGGAGATCGCCGCGCGCTACAACGCCCAGGGCGCTGACGAACTCACGTTCCTCGACATCACCGCTACGAGCGATGGGCGCGATTTAATCTTGCACATCATTGAGGCCGTGGCCAGCCAGGTGTTCATTCCGCTCACCGTGGGCGGCGGTGTGCGCACCGTGGAAGACGTGCGCAGGCTGCTCAATGCGGGCGCCGACAAGACCAGCTTCAACTCGGCCGCCATCGCCAACCCCGACGTGATCAACGCCGTGTCTGCCAAGTACGGCGCGCAGTGCATCGTGGTGGCCATCGACGCCAAGCGCCGCTCGGCCGAGGATGCCCAGCGCATCGGCGCCAACGGCCAGCCCGTGGGCGCGGGTTGGGATGTGTACAGCCACGGTGGGCGCAAGAACACGGGCCTGGACGCCATCGCCTGGGCCACCGAGATGGCGCAGCGCGGCGCGGGCGAAATCCTGCTGACCAGCATGGACCGCGATGGCACCAAGGCGGGCTTTGACCTGGAGCTGACCCGCGCTGTGAGCGACGCCGTGAGCGTGCCCGTGATCGCCTCGGGCGGGGTGGGCAACCTCGACCACTTGGCCGACGGCATCCAGATCGGCGGCGCCGATGCGGTGCTGGCCGCCAGCATCTTCCATTACGGCGAGTACACCGTGGGCCAGTCCAAGCAGCACATGGCAGGGCGGGGCATCCCCGTGCGCCTGTGAAGCGGCTGCACCACGCTGCGCGCCGGGCGCTGACCCTGGTGGCTGCGCTGGCTGCTCTGGCGGTGGCGCCCGCTTTCGCCCAGGTGCCCGCGCCGTCGTATGCGAGCGGCTACTTTGATCGCGCGCCTTGCGTGGACCGCATCGGCCGCTGCTTTGACGCGACGATTGGCAGCAAGCCCGTGCAGGTGATTGCCGATAAGGCCGAATACACCAAGCTCAAGGCCCTGCTCAAGGAGCTGAACGACAACGTGCGCGAGGTCTACTGGATCGTGCGGGAACCCGTGGGTGGCAAGGTGGCGCTCGACGTGCTCACGCGCCCCAACGCCATGGGCTTGCCCCATGTGGGCGAAGAAAAGGAACAGCCCGACGTCACCGTTTATGCCCTCGATGGCCAGGATCTGGAGAGCGAGTCCGAACTGGTGGCGCAGCAAAGCGTGCGCGTGAATGGCCAGCCTGTGGTGACGCAGCAGGAAACGCTCACCCAAGACTTTCTGCCGCCCGGCCGCTATGCATTTGCCATCAAGTACCTGGGCCGCAAGAACTGGGATCGCAAGTGGGTGTTTCTCACGGTCGTGAAGTGAATTTTTGATAAAAACAGGCTCTAGCGCTTGATGGGTAAGCGTTGGTAGCTATCGTTTTTATGGTTCTTGCCGCCGATGGCGTGGCGCGTCACTGGGCGGCCAACCGCACAGCTGCAGCGCCCTGGTTTCTGGCGCTCTCTCATTTTGATAGCTGCTAACGCTTGCTGGATAAGCGCTAGAGGCCAAAATGGCTTCAAATCACCTCGCCCCGCATGGAGGGCGGTCATTCAAATCACCGACAATTCCGCGCATGAACTGGCTCAATGAAGTGAAGTGGGACGCGCAGGGCCTGGTGCCCGTGATTGCGCAAGAACAAGGCACGGGCGACGTGCTGATGTTTGCCTGGATGAACCGCGAGGCCCTGCAGAAAACGGCAGAACTGGGCCGTGCCGTGTACTTCAGCCGATCACGCAAGAAGCTGTGGTTCAAGGGCGAAGAATCTGGCCACGTGCAGACCGTGCACGAGATCCGCCTGGACTGCGACAACGACGTGGTGTTGCTCAAGGTCACCCAGGTGGGCCACGAGCCCGGCATCGCCTGCCACACCGGCCGCCACAGCTGTTTTTTCAGCGTGCTCAAGGACGGCGCATGGCACGCGGTCGATCCGGTCTTGAAAGACCCCGAGTCCATCTACAAATAAGAGCCATGAGTTCCAACGATTCCCTCGCACGACTGGCTGCCATCATTGAAAGCCGCAAGCCCGCCAACGGCGGCGACCCGGATAAAAGTTATGTCTCGCGCCTGCTGCACAAGGGGCCGGATGCTTTCCTGAAGAAGATTGGTGAGGAAGCCACGGAAGTGGTCATGGCGGCCAAGGACGTGGACCATGGCGCCGACAAGTCCAAGCTGGTCTATGAGGTGGCCGACCTGTGGTTTCACTCCATGGTGGCGTTGGCGCACTACGGCCTGACACCCGCCGATGTGTTGACCGAACTGGAGCGCCGGGAGGGCACCAGCGGCATCGAAGAAAAAGCGTTGCGCAAGGCTGTTGCGCGGTCCACTGAAGAAGGGTCTCCATGAACGACATCATCGATGTGCAGAGCAATGAGCAAAAGGCCCAGGGCCTCAAGAATGTGGGCTGGGTCAGCTATGTGTTGCACCTGATCGTGGCGGTGGGGGCTGTGGTGCCGGGCGCCCAGGCCAGCGCGCTGCTGCTCATCATTGCGCTGGTGATCGATCTGGTCAAACGGGGGGATGCCGAAGGCACCTGGCAGGCCAACCATTTCTCGTGGCGCATCCGGTCGACGATCTGGGTCGGCGTTCTGTACATCGTCACAGCGCCGTTCTGGCTGCTTGGCTTGTTTCTGTTCAACCCCGCCTGGATTCTGATCTCCATCTGGTTCCTGTACCGCATCGTGCGCGGCATGCTGGCCATGAGCAAAAACCAGGCAGTGGATGCCTGAGGCTGCGGCGCCGCTCCCTCGTCTGAACCTCGCTCTGCAGGGGGGCGGGTCGCACGGTGCGCTCACCTGGGGCGTGCTGGACGCGCTGCTCGAAGACGGACACTGGCAGTTTGACGGGGTGAGTGGCACCAGTGCGGGAGCCATGAACGCGGTGGCAATGGCCCACGGCTTTGCCAAGGCCGCGCAGGAGCACAAAGACCCGCACGAAGCGCACCTGGCTGGCTGCGCCGCGGCGCGTGAGACGCTCACCCGGCTGTGGGAGGGCGTGGGCACGCTGGGCAGCCTGATGTGGGGCTCGCCCCTTTCGGCCGCCAACCCGATGATGGGGATGATGCGCCAATGGCTGTCGCCCTACCAGACCAATCCGCTCAACATCAACCCGCTGCGCCGCCTGCTGGAGCGCGAGGTGGATTTTGAGCTGCTGTGTGCAGCGCACCGTTCTCACGCTGCTTCGCAGGGACCCAAGGTGTTTGTGTGCGCCACCAATGTGCGCACCGGGCGCGGCGAAATTTTCTCGGGCCCCCGGCTGAGCGCAGATGCCGTGATGGCGTCGGCCTGCCTGCCGATGCTGTTCAAAGCGGTGGAGATCGACGGCGAGCACTACTGGGACGGTGGCTACTCGGGCAACCCGGCGCTGCACCCCTTGATTTACCAAACCGAGACCTCCGACATTCTGCTGGTGCAGATCAACCCCATCGAACACCTGGAGTTGCCCCATTCAGGCCAGGAGATCATGGAACGCATGAACGAAGTCACCTTCAACGCCAGCCTGCTGGCCGAGCTGCGCGCCATCGAGTTCGTGCGCCGCCTGCTGGCCGAGGGCAAGCTGGATGCGCGCCGCTACAAAAGCGTGCGCATGCACCGCATTGACGGTGGCGCGGTGCTGGCACCGTTCGGCGCGGACAGCAAGACCCGCGCTGATATGTCGTTTGTGCGCAAGCTGTTCGCCCTGGGCCGCACGGCCGGGCAGGACTGGCTGCATGCGCACCGCAAGGATGTGGGTGTGCGGCCGACCATCAAGATCACTGAAAATATATGAAGCCCCCCTGTGTCGCCTACGGCGCCTTCCCCCCAAGGGGACGCCACCGGTGGCCTGGCAAAGCCAGTTCCATGGGGGCACTGGTTTTGGGCGCGCCGGTTTCAATGGCTTGCGGGCCAAGCAGCGCCCGGTTAACTGTTAACTTCGTACGGACATTTTTCCATGCACGATCCGAACTGCCTCTTCTGCAGAATCATCGCAGGCCAGATTCCTTCGAAGAAGGTCTATGAAGACGAAGAAATCTTCGCCTTTCACGACATCCATCCCTGGGCGCCGGTGCATTTCTTGATGGTGCCCAAGGTCCATATCCCTTCCATGGCGCAGGTCACCGCAGAACACGCGGGCGTGCTGGGGCGCATGATGGCGCTGGCACCCCGACTGGCCCTGGAGCAGGGCTGCAACCCGTACCCGGAAGGTGGCTTTCGCGTCGTGGTAAACACGGGGCTTGAAGGGGGGCAGGAAATCCATCATCTGCATGTGCATGTGATGGGCGGCCCGCGCCCATGGCTCAAAGGCTGAACCAGGCTGACGGCGAGAGCCAGTAGTTTCCCGCATGCGGGGGAGGGTGCTGAACTCTTGTCACGGCCCCCGTCTAAAATGATTGCAATTCGTTAGGAGATATTCCATGGGCTCTTTTTCCATCTGGCACTGGCTGATCGTGCTGCTGATCGTCGTCATGGTGTTTGGCACCAAGAAGCTCAAGAACATGGGCTCCGATCTCGGGGGCGCTGTCAAGGGCTTCAAAGACGGCATGAAGGACGGTTCGGCCGACGCAGCTGGCACCCCACCCGCCGGCCAGGTTGCCAACAGCCAAGCCGCAGACAAGACCACCATCGATGTCGAAGCCAAGCAAAAAAGCTGAGCGAGCGTTCCGCATTGGTACCCGCATTGGCATTGGCGCTTGACCCTTCATGATTGATATTGGCCTGTCCAAGATGGCGCTGATCGGCGCGGTGGCATTGATAGTCATCGGGCCCGAAAAGTTGCCCCGCGTGGCCCGGACGGTCGGCACCCTGCTGGGCAAGGCGCAGCGGTATGTGGCCGATGTCAAGTCCGAGGTCAACCGGTCCATGGAGCTGGATGAGCTCAAGAAAATGAAGGACACGGTGGAAGGCGCTGCACGGGATGTGCAGAATTCCATCCAGACCAGCGCCAGCGACTTTGAAAAGGACTGGTCTGAGGCCACCGACACCGCGAGCGCTGCGTTGCAGGACCAGACGGCGGTGGTGCCAGCCTATAAACACCCGGGTAAAAACTGGCGCCTCAAACGCGGCGCCATGCCCCAGTGGTACAAGTCCAAGAGCGGCGTGCGCACCAAGGCGCAGTCTGGCGCGGCCCGTGTGGCCCGTTACCGTCCCCAAAAATTCCACTGATGCAGCAGCCAGCAGCGCCCCGCGCGCTGTACGGGCGACGACCCTGACGCCCACGAAGACCCAACATGTCCGAAACCCCTTCCAAAGAAGACGAGCTGGCCGGTAGCGAGCAGCCGTTTGTTCAGCACCTGATGGAGCTGCGCGACCGGATGGTCAAGGCCATCATCGCCATCGGCATTGCGGCGGCGATCCTGTTCTTCTTTCCTGGCCCTGGCGAGCTGTACGACTTTCTGGCTGCGCCTTTGGTCGCTCACCTGCCCAAGGGGGCCACGCTGATTGCCACTTCGGTGATCTCGCCGTTCATGGTGCCGCTCAAGATCTTGCTGATGGCCGCCTTTTTGCTGGCGTTGCCTTTTGTGCTGTGGCAGGTGTGGGCGTTTGTGGCGCCCGGCCTGTATTCGCATGAGAAAAAGCTGGTGCTGCCGCTGGTCATCTCCAGCACGTTGCTGTTCTTCATCGGCGTGGCGTTTTGCTACTACCTGGTGTTTGGCCAGGTGTTTGCGTTCATCCAGAGCTTTGCGCCCAAGAGCATCACCGCTGCGCCAGACATCGAGGCGTATCTGAGCTTCGTGTTGTCGATGTTCCTGGCGTTTGGCCTTTCGTTCGAGGTGCCCATTGCGGTGGTGGTGCTGGCCCGCATGGGCATCGTCAGTATCCAAAAGCTGCGCGAGTTCCGCGGCTATTTCATCGTGCTGGCGTTCGTGATCGCCGCCATCGTGACGCCGCCGGACGTGGTGTCACAGCTGTCGCTGGCGATCCCCATGTGCATCCTGTACGAGGTGGGCATCTGGGCCGCGCAGATTTTCATCAAGCACACCAAGGCGCCGGAAGAAGGCAGCGAACCTGCTTCCAATCCCTGATCCTTGGGATTAATGGTCAAAATGGCCTCTAGCGCTTATCCCATAAGCGCCAGTAGCTATATTTTTAATAGTAAATCAAGCCATCCCCATCTCGGCGGCTGTGCTGCCGTGTTGGGCGCACACCCCGAGAATCGGCGCACTCCGATACCAGCGCCACCGCGGAACCGGCTTCGCCGGGCCGCTGGAGGCGTCCCCCCCCAGGGGGACGTCGCGCAGCGGCTCAGGGGGGCTTCGACTCCTTTACCGCCTCACATTGCGCTGGGGCTTGGGTCGCACGCCCGGGCTGATGTTCAGCTCCACCATCGTGTCGCCGCGCTGCACGTTGAACGCCGAGGCCTCGCCGGGCTTGAGGGCGGCCACTGCGGTGAGCAGCTCCGACACATTCCCCACTTTTTTGCCATCCACCTGAACGATCACGTCACCCGGTCGCATGCCTGCCTGCGCCGCAGGGCCGTCCTGCAGCACGCCGGTGATGATCACGCCTTCGGTGGCTTTTTTCACGCCAAAGGTCTCGGCCAGTTCGGGGGACAGCTCGTTGGGCTCCACACCGATCCAGCCGCGGGTGACCTGGCCGTCCTTGACGATGCCGTCCAGCACCAGGCGGGCCGTGGACACCGGAATGGCAAAACCAATGCCCATGCTGCCGCCGGAGCGCGAATAAATGGCGGTGTTGATGCCCATCAGGTTGCCGTTGACATCCACCAGCGCACCCCCCGAGTTGCCGGGGTTGATGGCGGCGTCGGTCTGAATAAAGTTCTCAAACGTGTTGATGCCCAGCTGGCTGCGGCCCAGCGCGCTGACGATGCCGCTGGTCACGGTCTGGCCCACGCCAAACGGGTTGCCAATGGCCAGCACCTGGTCGCCGACGGCCAGTTGGTCCGAATTGCCCAGCACGATGACAGGCAACTTGTCGAGGTCGATCTTGAGAATGGCCAGATCCGTGTCGGGGTCGGTGCCGATCACGCTGGCGCGGGTGCGGCGGCTGTCGGTCAGCGTGACTTCGATTTCGTCGGCGCCTTCGACCACGTGGTTGTTGGTCAGCACATAGCCGTCGGGGCTGATGATCACACCGCTGCCCAGTCCCGCCTGCGCCTGGCTGCCCTGGTCGCCAAAGAAGAACTGGAACCACGGGTCGTTGCTGCGCGGGTGCCGAACCGCCTTGCTGGTGTTGATGCTGACCACCGCCGGCGAAGCCTTGCGGGCTGCGGCGCTGAAGCTGCCCGACGCGGGTTGGGATGCGGGCGCGCCAGGCGCTTCGATCAAGGCAATCCCCGCCCCGGAGCGCGTGGTACCCCGGTCCAGCCAGCCGGGCTGCAAAGTGGCAACTACAAAGTAGGCGGCAACGAGCACGGTCACGGCCTGGGAGAAGAGGAGCCAAATGCGCTTCATGGTGTTGGGGTGTGACTCAAGGACAGGGGCGTAAAAACGCGGTTTCGCCGTGCGGCGGACAGGGCAGGATTGTCGCCGAATGGCCTGTCCACCCGCGATCAGGGGCTTCCGGCGAGGCGGACGGCCCGGGTTTTTGCGGGGGTGGTGCCCGTGAAATTTTTTTCATCCTTTTTGCCGCTTTCGTCATTTTGCCGATGGTGTAAACCCTGTAGGGATGGCGCTAGCGATGCCGACAATGAAATCGCAACAGTAGATTGCATCAACATTACGGAGACATCTATGACGCATAGCAATACACCGCGCCGCCGCAGCCTGCTCAAGGGAGCCGCCGTTGCGGCGGGCGCCCTGAGCGCCCCCATGGTCGCCACGGCGCAGACGACCACGAGTCTGCGCTTTCAGAGCACCTGGCCTGCCAAGGACATCTTTCACGAGTACGCGCAGGACTTCGCGAAAAAGGTCAACGACATGGCCAGCGGCCGCCTCAAGATCGAGGTGTTGCCTGCGGGCGCGGTGGTGCCAGCGTTTCAGCTGCTGGAGGCAGTGGCCAAAGGCACGCTCGATGGCGGCCACGGTGTGGTGGCCTACCACTACGGCAAGAACTCGGCGCTGGCGCTGTGGGGCTCGGGACCCGCCTTCGGCATGGACCCGAACATGGTGCTTGCCTGGCACAACTACGGCGGTGGCAAGGCCCTGCTTGAGGAAATCTACGCGTCGCTGAACCTGGATGTGGTCTCTTATCTTTACGGCCCCATGCCCTCGCAGCCGTTTGGCTGGTTCAAGAAGCCCATCGCCAAGGCCGAAGACATGAAGGGTGTGAAGTTCCGAACGGTGGGCCTTGCCGTGGACATGTACACCGAGATGGGCGCTGCCGTGAACCCGCTGCCAGGCGGCGAAATCGTGCCCGCGCTGGATCGCGGCCTGATCGACGGTGCCGAGTTCAACAACGCTTCGTCGGACCGCGTGCTGGGCTTCCCCGATGTGGTGAAGAACTGCATGTTGCAGAGCTTCCACCAAAGCGGGGAGCAGTTCGAAATCCTGTTCAACAAGACCAAGCTCACGGCGCTGCCCGCCGAGCTCAAGGCCATCGTCGATTACGCAGTGCAAGCTGCCAGTGCCGACATGAGCTGGAAGGCCATCGAGCGCAATTCCAAGGACTACGAAGAACTCAAGAAGCAGGGCGTGAAGTTCTACAAAACGCCCGATGCGATCTTGCGCGCCCAATTGGCTGCCTGGGACAAGATCATCACCAAGAAGGGCGGTGAGAACGCGCTTTTCAAGAAGATCCTGGAATCGCAGAAAGTCTTCGCCCAGCGCGCGGGCCAATGGCAGAACGATTACATGGTGGACTTCAAGATGGCCTACAACCATTATTTTGGCAAGGGCGCAAAGAAGGCCTAAGCGGTAGCTGTGAAGCAAGGGCGCCTACAGGCAATGGCCTCCAGGCGCCTTTTTTCTGTTCCAAGATAGGTAAGCCATGCAAAAACTATTACTCGCCGTAGACCGGATTTCGACCTGGTTCGGCAAGGCTTGTGCGTGGAGTGTCGTTGCGCTCACGCTGTTGATTACCTGGGAGGTGTTCTCCCGCTACGTTCTCAACAAACCGCACGCCTGGGTGCTGGACGTGCAGATCATGTTGTATGGCGTGCTGTTCATGACCGCAGGGGCGTACACGCTGGCCAAAAGCGGCCATGTGCGCGGGGACGTGCTCTATGGATTCTTTGCACCCCGCACGCAGGCCTGGGTGGATTTGGTCCTGTACATCCTCTTTTTTCTGCCCGGCATCATCGCGCTCACGTTCGCGGGCTGGTACTACTTTCAGGACTCACTGGCCATGCGCGAGCAAACCTTCAATGCCGACCCAATACCCCTGTATCCGTTCAAGTTCGTTGTGCCGCTTGCAGGCGCATTTTTGTTGCTGCAAGGCATTGTGGAAATCATTCGCTGCGTGATCTGCATTCGAGACGGGACCTGGCCCAAACGCGAGGACGATGTCGAGGAAGTGGATGTGGACAAGCTCAAACAGATGGTGAACGTCAAAGACGCCGACATCGAAGCGCTGGACCGCCTGGTCGTACAGAAAGGGGGCCAGTGATGAAGATTCGCAAGGAGCTGTATTTCGGTTTTACGCTGATGGCGCTGATCATTCTGGCTGCCATCGTGATGGTGTTCAGTGTGGACAAGATGACCAACGGCCACTACGGCCTGTTGATGCTGTCGCTGGTGGTGGTGGCCATCATGCTGGGCTTTCCGACGGCCTTTACCCTCATGGGCATGGGGATGATGTTCGCCTTTTTTGCCTACCACTCGGGGGGGCAGACGACTGCCGGGGCGCTTAAGCAGACGCTGGATCTGATGGTGCAGCGCGCGTTCTCGGTCATGGGCAACGACGTGCTGATCTCGATTCCGCTGTTTGTCTTCATGGGCTACCTGGTGGAGCGTGCCAACCTGATTGACAAGCTGTTTCGCAGCCTGCACCTGGCGCTGGCCCGCGTTCCTGGCTCGCTGGGCGTGGCCACGCTGGTGACCTGCGCGGTGTTTGCCACTGCCACGGGCATCGTCGGCGCGGTGGTCACGTTGATGGGGCTGCTCGCCTTGCCGCAGATGCTGCGCGCGGGGTATGACGTTCGGCTGTCGGCGGGCGTCATCACTGCTGGCGGTTGTCTGGGCATCCTGATTCCGCCTTCTGTGCTGCTCATCGTGTATGGCGCCACGGCCGGTGTGTCGGTGGTGCAGTTGTACGCGGGCGCGTTCTTCCCCGGCATCATGCTGGCGGGCCTGTACATCGTGTACGTGATCATCATGGCCAAGCTCAAGCCAGCGTGGGCGCCGCCGCTCACGGCCGAGCAGCGTTATGTTCCTTTGCCGCCCGGCCTTGTGGCGATTGGCGCTACGTCCGACCGTTGGGCGCTGGGCAGCCTGGTCAACGCCCTCAAGGGCAAACGCAATCAAAATGTCTCGACCCGCTACTTGCTGGGCCAGTTGGGGGTGGCGTTGCTGCCCGCCGTGCTTTTTGCTGCCGCCGCTTTGGCCAGTTACCAGAGCGCCACCCGGGTGGTGGTGGTGGAGGCCTACACCGAGCTGCAGGCCATGGGGTCCGGCACCAACCAGGCTTCGTCCAGTGGTGGACTCGCCGAGCCAGAGGGCTCAGGTTTGGCAGAGCCGCCCAGCGACGATGCGGTGGCCGAACCGCCGGGCGCAGAGTCTGCCCCCCAAGGGTCGGATGCCGCCGCTGTGCCTGAGCCGCCAGCCGCGGTAGCCGGTGCTGACACGGCAGCCCCCGGCGAACCTGCCGCCACCACCAAACCCGCGCCCACCGGGTTCTGGATCGGCCTGGGCGTAGGCGCCCTGGCACTGGTGACGTTCTATGCCATCCTGAGCTACGCGCGGCTCGAAGTCTTCAAGATGCTGCTGTCCAGCTTCTTCCCGCTGCTGGTGCTGATTTTGGCGGTGCTTGGCTCCATCGTGTTTGGCCTGGCGACACCGACCGAGGCAGCGGCCGTGGGAGCTTTTGGGGGCTTTGTGCTGGCGGCGGCTTACCGGCAGCTCACCTTCAGCGTGGTGAAGGAATCGGTGTTCCTCACGGCCAAGACCAGCGCGATGGTGTGCTGGCTGTTTGTGGGGTCGGCGATTTTCTCGGCGGCGTTTGCCTTGCTGGGCGGGCAAGAGTTGGTCGAGCAGTGGGTGCTGAGCATGAACCTCACCAAGACGCAGTTTTTGGTGCTCTCGCAGGTCATCATCTTCATCCTGGGCTGGCCGCTGGAGTGGACCGAGATCATCGTGATCTTCATGCCCATCTTCATCCCGCTGTTGGACAACTTTGGCGTGGACCCGCTGTTCTTCGGTCTGCTGGTGGCGCTGAACCTGCAGACCGCGTTCTTGAGCCCGCCCGTGGCCATGAGTGCGTTCTATTTGAAAGGAGTGGCGCCCAAGCATGTGACGCTGAACCAGATTTTTGCGGGCATGTTGCCGTTCATGGGCATTCAGATTCTGGCCATCGTGCTGCTGTACCAGTTCCCGGCCATTGGTCTGTGGCTGCCGCAGGTGCTTTACCGGTGACGGATGGTTCCAGCGGCTGATCGTTAGCACAACAAGGCGCCCCTGTGGCGCCTTGTTCCTTTGGGGCGGCAGCGACAATACCGGCATGAGCATTTCACGCACTGAACTCTTGCAGGCTTTTGACGGCCTGCTGCAACCCGAGCGCTTCAAGGACTATGGCCCCAACGGCCTGCAGGTCGAAGGCAAGGCAGAGATCACGCGCATCGTGAGTGGCGTGACCGCCAGCCGTGCGCTGATCGAGGCAGCCATTGCCGCCCGCGCTGATGCCGTTTTTGTGCACCACGGCCTGTTCTGGCGTGGGCAGGACGGCCGTGTGACGGGCTGGATGAAGCAGCGCCTGCAACTGCTGCTGGCGCACGACATCAACCTGTATGCCTACCACCTGCCGCTGGACGCCCACCCCGAATGGGGCAACAACGCCCAGTTGGGCCGCGTGCTGGGTTGGGTGGCCGACGCCCGGTTTGGCGAGCAGGATCTGGGTTGTGTGGCGCCCGCTGCATTTACGGACGGGCGGGCGCTGGCGGACCATGTGGCCCACGCGCTGGGCCGCCCGGTGACGCTGGTGCAGCCCGAAGCGGCAGAAAACGGCACTGCACGCCCTGTCCGCCGTGTGGGTTGGTGCACCGGGGGGGCTCAGGGCTACTTCGAATCCGCCATTGCGGCGGGTGCCGATGCCTTTATCACCGGGGAGATTTCGGAACCCCAGGCGCATCTTGCGCGCGAGATGGGGGTGAGCTTCATCGCTGCCGGACACCACGCCACGGAGCGGTACGGTGCCCCCGCCGTGGCAGCGCAGGTGGCCGGGCGCTATGGGTTGGCCCATCAGTTCATCGAGATTGACAACCCGGCGTAGAGGCAAAGTCTGCGGTTACTCACTTATTAATAGCTGCTAGCGCTTGATAGATAAGCGCTAGAGGCCAATTTGACTCATATTTTTCATGCACACCATTGCCATTACCCAGGGAGACTCTGCAGGCATCGGCCCCGAAACGGTCGCCAAGGCGTTTCGTGATGCGCAGTCCGATTTGCGCGGGTGTTTTGTGGTGGGAGACGTGGCTACGTTGCGGCGCGCTGCGCACGCGGTTGCGCGCCCGGGCGTGCCGACGGTGCCTGTGGCGCAGATCGCCGCGCCAGCTGACGCATGGGATGTGCCACCGCGCTGTATCCCCGTGCTGCAGTTGCCCGGCATCGCAGGGCCCCAGCCGTGGGGGCAGGTCAGCGCAGACGCCGGGCGCGCGGCTGCCGACAGCGTGGTCTGGGCCGCACGCGCTGCGTTGCGCGGGGAGGTGGCGGCGCTGGTGACGGCGCCTTTGCACAAAGAGGCGCTGTCCGCCGCGGGGGTTGTGTTCCCGGGGCACACCGAGTTGCTGCAGGCCGAGGCTGCCGCGCACCAGGGCGTTGCCGTGTCGCACATGCCGGTGCGCATGATGCTGGCCAACGACGAGCTGCGCACGGTGCTGGTCAGCATCCACCTGCCGCTGCGCGACGCGATAGCGGCGGTCACCTTCGACAACGTGTTGCAAACCCTGCAGATCACCCACGCCGCGTTGCTGCGCAGCCTGGGCCGCGCGCCCCGCATCGCTGTGGCGGGCCTTAACCCCCATGCAGGCGAGGGCGGCTTGTTTGGCCACGAGGAGGCCGCCATCATCGCCCCTGCCATCGCCGCCGCGCGGGTGCAGGGGTTGGACGTGTCGGATCCGCTGGCGCCAGACACCGTGTTCATGCGCGCGCGCAACACGCCGGGTCGCCAGGGTGAGTTCGATGTGGTGATTGCGATGTACCACGATCAGGGCTTGATCCCGGTGAAATACCTGGGGGTGGACAAGGGGGTGAATGTGACGCTGGGCCTGCCGCTGGTGCGCACCAGCCCGGACCATGGCACGGCGTTCGACATCGCAGGGCAGGGCGTGGCCGACCCCGCGAGCCTCATCGAGGCAGTGCGCATGGCGCGAGCGCTCTGCGCCTGAAGCGGCCTCACAACAGCTGCAGCTGCAGCTGTTGTGGCCGTTGCTGTTACTTCTTCAGGCTGTCGCGAATTTCACGCAGCAGCACGATGTCTTCGGGCGTCACGGCGGGTGCAGCCGCCGGTGCGGGGGCTTCGCGCTTGAGGCGATTGACTTGTTTGATCATCAAGAAAATGATGAACGCCAAAATGATGAAATTGACTGCCACGGTCAAAAAGTTACCGTAGGCAAAAACGGGCACGCCAGCCTTTTTGATCGCATCCAGCGTCATCGCTGTGCCTGCTGGCACGGTGCCCAGCACCACAAACAGGTTGGAAAAGTCAAGCCTGCCAAACACCAGTCCCACCAACGGCATGATCAGGTCAGTGACCACCGAGTCCACGATCTTGCCAAATGCGCCGCCAATGATGACGCCTACCGCCAAGTCAATCACATTGCCCTTGACCGCGAACTCCCTGAACTCTTGCATCATTCCCATGATGTTCCTCCGTGTATGAATGGTGATGGCGGAGTATTGCCCAGTCCAATGCCCTGTCAAGACAGTCCAGCGCCTTGAAATAACCATTTTCACTCCGCTACAATTCGCGGTTGACCCAAACAATAGCGATGTTTACCGAGGATCCCCATGAGTGACACACCAGTCGACACCAGTAAAAGGACGTGGCTGATTGCGTCCGGATGTGCCGGTGCCGCTGGCGGAGTGGCAGTTGCAGTGCCTTTCGTCAGTAGTTTTCAGCCTTCGGAAAAAGCCAAAGCGGCCGGTGCCGCTGTAGAGGTGGATATTTCGGCCCTCCAGCCCGGCGAGAAGCTGACGGTCGAATGGCGTGGCAAACCCGTGTGGATCATGAAGCGCACTCCCAAGCAGCTGGAGTCCCTCGCGCAGACCGAGCCGCAACTCGCCGATCCCAAGTCGGATCGCAATACGTACCCCACCCCCGAGTACGCCAAAAACCAGCACCGCTCGATCAAGCCCGACGTGTTTGTGGGTGTGGGCATTTGTACCCACCTTGGATGCTCGCCGGGCGACAGGTTCCAGACCGGTCCTCAGCCGTCCCTGCCGGACGACTGGCACGGTGGTTTCCTCTGCGCCTGCCATGGTTCCACGTTCGACGTGGCCGGCCGGGTCTTCAAAAACAAGCCGGCGCCTGACAACCTGGAAGTGCCGCCGCACATGTATCTGTCCGACACACTGCTGTTGATCGGCGAAGACAAGAAGGCCTGAGGTACATCGACATGGCTGAATTCAAGGAAATCTCCCCCAACGCTTCCGCAGGCGCCAAGGTCACGAACTGGTTTGAGAACCGCTTCCCGACCGCTTTTGACGCCTACAAAGTGCACATGTCGGAGTATTACGCTCCGAAAAACTTCAACTTCTGGTACATCTTCGGCTCGCTCGCCTTGGTCGTGCTGGTGATCCAGATCGTGACCGGCATTTTCCTGGTCATGCACTACAAGCCCGACGCCAATTTGGCGTTCGCTTCGGTCGAGTACATCATGCGCGATGTGCCCTGGGGCTGGCTGATCCGCTACATGCACTCCACCGGGGCCTCGGCCTTCTTTGTGGTGGTGTATCTGCACATGTTCCGAGGCCTCATCTATGGCAGCTATCGCAAGCCGCGTGAGCTGGTCTGGATCTTTGGCTGCGCCATCTTCCTGTGCCTGATGGCCGAAGCCTTCATGGGCTACCTGCTGCCCTGGGGCCAGATGTCGTACTGGGGCGCTCAGGTGATCGTGAACCTGTTTGCCGCCATCCCGTTCATCGGCCCTGATCTGGCGCTGTTGATCCGTGGTGACTTCGTGGTGGGTGACGCTACGCTGAACCGCTTCTTCAGCTTCCACGTGATTGCTGTGCCGCTGGTGCTGCTCGGCTTGGTGGTTGCGCACTTGCTGGCGCTGCATGACGTGGGTTCCAACAACCCCGATGGCGTGGAAATCAAGGGCCCCAAGGCGCCCAAGGATGCCAATGGCAAGCCGCTCGATGGTGTGCCTTTCCACCCTTACTACACGGTGCACGACATTTTTGCGTTGAGCATGTTCCTCATGGCATTCACCGCCGTGGTGTTTTTTGCGCCCGAGTTTGGTGGCTACTTCCTGGAGTACAACAACTTCATCCCCGCCGATCCGCTGGTGACGCCGCTGCACATTGCGCCTGTCTGGTACTTCACGCCGTTCTACTCGATGCTGCGTGCCATCACCAGCGAGATGATGTATGCGCTGATTCTGTGCGTGGTGGGCGCTGCAGCGTTTGGTGTTTTCAAGGCCAAGTTGCCCAGCTTCATCAAGATCGGCATTGTGGGTGCAGCCGTCGTGGCCTGTGCGCTGATGCTGGCGATTGATGCCAAGTTCTGGGGTGTGGTGGTGATGGGTGGTGCTGTAATCATCCTGTTCTTTCTGCCTTGGCTGGACTTCAGCCCGGTCAAGTCGATCCGCTACCGCCCTGATTGGCACAAGTACCTGTACGGCATCTTCGTGATCAACTTCCTGATCCTGGGCTACCTGGGTGTGCAGCCTCCATCGCCTTTGGGTGAGCGGGTCTCGCAAGTGGGTACGCTGTTCTACTTCGGCTTCTTTCTGTTGATGCCCTGGTGGAGCCGCATTGGCGAGACCAAGCCCGTGCCTGACCGTGTGACGTTTGTTGCACACTGAGCCCCAGGAGATAACAACAATGAAGAAAATTTTCCTCACGCTGGTTGCTGCCCTTGGTCTTGCTGTGGGTTCTGCGTTCGCCGCAGGCGGTGGCATTCCCCTGGACAAGGCGCCTAACAAGACGAACGACCTGGCTTCTCTGCAAAACGGCGCCAAGATTTTCGTCAACTACTGCCTGAACTGCCATTCGGCAGCTTTCATGCGGTTCAACCGCCTGAAAGACATCGGTCTTTCGGACCAGCAGGTCAAAGACAACTTGCTGTTCACGACCGACAAAGTGGGCGAAACGATGAAAGCGGCCATTGACCCCAAGCAGGCCAAGGCCTGGTTTGGCGCGAACCCTCCCGATTTGACAGTGATTGCCCGCTCGCGTGCTGGCGCCGGTGGTTCGGGTGCAGATTATCTGTACACCTACTTGCGCACCTACTACCGCGACGAAGCCAAGCCGACGGGTTGGAACAACTTGGTGTTCCCTAACGTGGGCATGCCCCACGCATTGTGGGAACTGCAGGGGGATCGCCGTCCTGTGTTTGAAGAGCACGAAAGCCATGGTCACAAGACCCAGGTTTTCAAGGGCTGGGAGCAGGTGAGACCCGGTCTCTTGACCCCGCTCAAATACGACGAGGCGGTCGGTGATTTGGTGAATTACATGCAATGGATGGCAGAGCCCGCACAGAACACCCGCAAGCGCATCGGTGTCTGGGTGCTGATCTTCCTCGGCGTGTTCACACTCATCGCCTGGAGGCTGAACGCAGCCTTCTGGAAGGACGTCAAGTAAACGCTGAATCCATCGAAAGCACCCTTCGGGGTGCCATTGGGTTTTTACAGAGTGGGCGCTTTCGGCGTCCCACTCTTTTGATTTTTAGGAGCCTCCCACCATGATGGTGCTTTACTCGGGTACGACCTGTCCCTTTTCCCACCGCTGCCGCTTCGTCCTGTTTGAAAAGGGCATGGACTTTGAAATCCGCGATGTGGACCTGTACAACAAGCCCGAAGACATCAATGTGATGAACCCGTACGGCCAGGTGCCGATTCTGGTCGAGCGTGACCTGATCCTGTACGAGTCGAACATCATCAATGAGTACATTGACGAGCGTTTTCCGCACCCACAACTCATGCCCGGCGACCCAGTGGACCGCGCCCGTGTGCGCCTGTTCCTGCTCAACTTCGAGAAGGAGCTGTTCGTGCATGTGAACATCCTCGAATCGCGCGCCACCAAGGGCAATGAGAAGGCGCTGGAAAAAGCGCGCGCGCACATTCGTGATCGCCTCACGCAGCTGGCGCCGGTGTTCCTCAAGAACAAGTACATGCTGGGCGACAACTTCTCGATGCTCGACGTTGCGATTGCCCCTCTGTTGTGGCGCTTGGACTACTACGGCATTGATCTGAGCAAGAATGCCGCCCCGCTGCTCAAGTATGCCGAACGCATTTTCTCGCGCCCTGCCTACATCGAGGCGCTCACACCCTCCGAAAAGGTGATGCGCAAGTAAGCCTCGGCTTGCTGTCCATTCCTTCCTTCACCGCAGCCGCCAACCTACTTCTTCATGAACGCTCAGGAATCCACGTCCACGCGCCCCTATCTCATTCGTGCCCTGTACGAATGGTGTACCGACAACGGGCTGACGCCTTATGTGGCGGTGCGTGTGGATGATTCCGTGCAGGTGCCGCGCGAGTATGTGAAGGATGGTGAGATCGTTCTGAACATCAGTTTTGACGCCACCAGTTCACTGCAGCTGGGCAACGAGTTCATCGAGTTCAAAGCGCGCTTCGGTGGCAAGCCCCGGGAGATCCTGGTGCCGGTCGGGCGAGTGATCGCAATTTATGCGCGCGAGAACGGCCAAGGCATGGCGTTTCCTCCGCCGGTCGATAACCTGGTGGGGGGCGATGTCGCCACAACCACCACAGCGTTGGCGCAAGTCGTTGCGCCAACGGATGCGGAGTCTGCCGTGACTGCGCCGGTTTCGGAAGACCGCGTGGTGCAGTTGGTGACCACGGAAGAGGGTAAAAAAGATGATGGCGGGGATGCACCGCGACCTCCGCCGACTGCGGGCGGAGCGCGGCCTTCGCTGAAGCGCGTCAAATAGCCTCGATTTCGATTTTTAGGGCTGTTTTTTCACATAGAATCCAGCCTTCGCCGGTTTAGCTCAGTTGGTAGAGCACCCGCCTTGTAAGCGGTAGGTCGTCAGTTCGATTCCGACAACCGGCACCAAATTCTTCTTTTCTTCGCATTCCCCGGTTCAGACGCAGGTCGTCAGGTTTGAACTTTCAGGCGAATCGCGTTAACCTCCCACCCCCGGCTGCGCAAATGCGCCTGCAATGCAGGCAGCAGCTGGCGTATTTTTGCCGCTGCGGCATTGCTTTTGACCAGAAGGCACCAGCTGTCCCCATCGATGGGACCGGCTTGGACGGCGGGTCGGAGTGCTGCGGGAATCAGCAATTCAATCGCTTTGAGCCGATCACTGGAGTCACGGGTCAGCGCTGTGAGCTTGGCCAGCGTGGGGGATTCCTCGCTGGCTTGCTGCAGGCTGACTGCGTAGTGGCGGCGGTTCATGGTGTGGCGTCTTCGGGCGTGGAGAACTAGTAGTGCATCTGATTATCACGGACGCTAGGCTGGCGCGTAGCCGGGCCATTCATCTGTCTGGCACGCGTTTGCTCTTGGCGGGTTTTGCGGTTTCTTTGTGCCTCATGCTCGTGGCCGCCAGTCTGTACCACTGGGTTTTCCTCAAAGGCGCACGCGAAGGGTGGCCCATTGTGGGTTCGCTGGTGCGCCTTGTGGTCAAGGATGAGTTCGCTGAGCGGGACCGCTTCATGCGTGCCAACCTGGATGCCATGGCGCGACGGGTCGGCGAAATGCAGGCGCGCATGGTGCAACTCGAATCTCTGGGTGATCGGGTTTTAGGACTTGCAGGCATGGCGCCCGCCGATGTCCCCAAAGCCGATGGGCGCGGTGGTGTGCTGGTCGGTGCGCGAGATTTGTCGTTGGAAGAACTGCAGGCCACGCTCGATGAGATGGAGCGCCTGACCCACCAGCGGGTGGACTTGATGACGGTGCTGGAATCCCGTCTTTTCGACCAGCACATCCGCAAAAAGATGATTCCTACCCATGCTCCGGTGACCGGCCGGGCGGCAGGTTCCGCCTTTGGTTGGCGCGTGGACCCGATCACCGGCCAGTCGGCCCTGCACACCGGACTTGATTTTCAGGCGGACACGGGCACGCCAATCCTGGCTGCGGCGGGTGGTGTGGTGGTCACCCAGGAATACCACTCGGCCTACGGCAACATGATCGAGGTGGACCACGGCAATCAACTGATCACCCGTTATGCCCATGCCTCGCGCACATTGGTCAAACAAGGGGACATCGTGCGCCGGGGGCAGAAGATTGCAGAGGTCGGCACCACGGGGCGCTCGACCGGCCCACATCTTCATTTTGAAGTCCTGGTGCAAGGGGTTTTTCAGGATCCTCAGAAGTTTTTGAGTGCTGGCGGTACCGCCACTGGTGCTCAGGTGGCGGCGGCTCAGCCGTCGCCATTGCCTGGTCCGACGGCCACCCCTGCAGCAGGCAGGTAAAATCACGGGTCCGGTGTTTGCCGCACGGGTTTGCAAAGCTTGCAATCATGCGCGTCGGACCCACCTGAACTCAATTCATCTTAGGGATTTCGGTCGCTTGACGCGCTGTTATCAGCGGGGCAAGCGGTCCTGTTCGCATGGCCACCAACTTCCTCACCAAATTATTCGGCAGCCGCAACGACCGGCTCCTCAAGCAATACCGCAAGACGGTGATTCGCATCAATGCGATGGAGCCCGACTACGAGAAGCTGACGGACGAGGCGCTTCGCGCCAAGACGCAGGAATTCAAGGAGCGCGTGGCCAAGGGCGAATCGCTTGACGACATTCTTCCTGAAGCTTTTGCCGTAGTCCGCGAGGGCTCCAAGCGCATCATGAAGATGCGGCATTTTGATGTGCAGCTATTGGGTGGCATGGCGCTGCATTTCGGCAAAATCGCCGAAATGCGCACGGGGGAAGGCAAGACGCTGACTGCCACGCTGCCGGTGTACCTGAACGCGCTGTCTGCGAAGGGCGTGCACGTGGTGACGGTCAATGACTACCTCGCCAACCGCGATGCCCAGTGGATGGGGCGCCTGTACAACTTCCTGGGCCTCACGGTGGGTATCAACCTGCCCAACATGCCGCGCGAGCAAAAGCAGGAAGCCTACCGTGCCGACATCACTTACGGCACCAACAATGAATATGGCTTCGACTACCTGCGCGACAACATGGTCTACGAAGCTGCAGACCGTGTGCAGCAGGGCCTGAACTTCGCTATCGTCGATGAGGTGGATTCGATCCTGATCGATGAAGCCCGCACGCCGCTGATCATCAGTGGCCAGGCCGAAGACCACACGGCGATGTACATCGCCATGAACAAAGTCGTGCCGCTGCTGGTGCGCCAGGAAGGCGAAGCCGACGCACGCACAGGTGAGGGTGTGACCAAGCCCGGCGATTTCACGCTGGACGAAAAAACCCACCAAGTGTTCCTGACCGAGCAAGGCCATGAAAGCGCGGAGCGCATTCTGGCCAGCCAGGGCCTGATTGCCGAAGGCGCCTCCGTCTACGACCCGGCCAACATCACGCTCATGCACCACCTGTATGCAGCGCTGCGGGCCAACCACCTTTATCACCGCGACCAGCATTACGTGGTGCAAGAGGGTGAGATCGTGATCGTCGACGAGTTCACCGGTCGTCTGATGTCGGGCCGCCGCTGGAGCGAAGGTCTGCACCAGGCGGTTGAAGCCAAGGAAGGCGTGAACATCCAGGCCGAGAACCAGACCCTGGCCTCGATCACCTTCCAGAACTATTTCCGCCTGTACAACAAGCTGGCGGGCATGACCGGCACGGCAGATACCGAGGCCTACGAGTTCCAGGAGATCTACGGCCTGGAAACCACGGTGATCCCGCCCAACCGTCCGAGCAAGCGCGACGACCAGCTCGACCGCGTTTACAAGACCACGCGCGAGAAGTACGAAGCGGCGATCAAGGACATTCGCGAATGCCACGAGCGCGGCCAGCCCGTGCTGGTGGGCACCACGTCGATCGAGAACTCCGAAATCATCGACCAGCTGCTGAACAAGGAAGGCTTGCCGCATCAGGTGCTCAACGCCAAGCAGCATGCGCGTGAGGCCGACATCGTGGCCCAGGCAGGCCGTGCGGGCATGGTCACCATTGCGACCAACATGGCCGGCCGGGGCACCGACATTGTGTTGGGCGGCAACATCGAAAAGCTGGTGGCCGCGGTGGAGGCCGACGAGTCGCTGGACGCCGCTGCGCGTGAAGCACAGATTGCCAAACTGCGTGAAGAGTGGGCCGTGGACCACGAGAAGATCAAGGCCCTGGGTGGCCTGCGCATCATCGCCACCGAGCGCCACGAGTCTCGCCGGATCGACAACCAGCTGCGTGGCCGCTCGGGTCGCCAAGGCGATCCAGGGTCTTCACGTTTCTACCTGAGCCTGGATGATTCGCTGATGCGCATCTTCGCGGGCGATCGCGTCAAGGCGATCATGGACCGCCTGAAAATGCCCGATGGTGAAGCCATCGAAGCGGGCATTGTGACCCGCAGCATCGAGTCGGCCCAACGCAAGGTCGAGGCCCGCAACTTCGACGTCCGCAAGCAATTGCTGGAATACGACGATGTGGCCAACGACCAGCGCAAGGTCATTTACCAGCAGCGCAATGACATCCTGGACGCGAGCGAACTGTCCGACACCATTGCCGTCATGCGCGAAGACTGCATGACCGACCTGGTTCGCCAGTATGTGCCGGTGGAATCGGTGGAAGAGCAGTGGGACCTGCCTGCGCTGGAGAAGGTGCTTGCCGACGAATGGCAGGTGTCGATTCCCTTACAGCAAGAAGTCCAGGGCGCCAGCGCCATCACCGACGACGAAATTCTGGAGAAGGTGCTGCAGGCTGCCCATGCATCGTTCGATACCAAGGTCGATCAGGTGGGTCGCGAGAACTTCACGCAGTTTGAGCGCATGGTTCTGTTGCAAAGCTTTGACTCCAACTGGCGCGATCACCTGAGCTCGCTGGACTATCTGCGCCAAGGCATTCACCTGCGTGGGTATGCCCAGAAGCAGCCCAAGCAAGAGTACAAGCGCGAAGCCTTCGAGCTGTTCCGCCAGCTGATCGATGGCGTCAAGAACGAAGTCACCAAGATACTGATGACCGTGCAGGTGCAATCACCGGCCCAGTTGGACCAGGCGGCGCAGGACATGGAAGCCCGTGGCGAGGCCATTGCCAACGTGACCTACACCGCCCCCACCGAGACCGGCGAAGTGGAAACCACCCTGGCAGACACCCAGTCGGCTGGTCAGGCACTGCCCGATGGCATGCGCGTGGGCCGCAACGACCCATGCCCTTGCGGCAGCGGCAAAAAATTCAAGCAGTGCCACGGCAAACTCGCTTGAGTTGTGCGCTGACTGAGTAGGACCAAACGACACGGGCTGCGGCCCGTGTCTTCATTTGCGTGCCACGGTTTTCCGGATAATCGGCCGCAGTTTTTAAGAAGGACTTCCATGCCCGTCAATCTTCTCGCTCCCGTTGCCGCTGATCTGCACCCGATTGCCGGTGTCCGTATTGGTGTTGCCGAAGCCGGTGTTCGCAAAGCCAACCGCAAGGACCTCACCGTCTTTTTGCTGGACGAGGGGGCCAGCGTGGCGGGTGTGTTCACGCAGAACCGCTTTTGTGCGGCACCGGTGCAGGTAGGGCGTGAACATCTCGCAGGCGGGCAGGCCATTCGCGCCATGGTGATCAACACTGGCAATGCCAATGCGGGCACCGGTGCTGACGGACTGGCGCGTGCAAGAGCGACCTGCGTGGCCATGGCGAAGCAACTGAACGTGGCACCCGAGCAGGTGCTGCCCTTTTCCACCGGCGTGATCATGGAGCCTTTGCCCGTGGAGCGCATCGAAGCCGGGTTGCCTGCGGCCATTGCCGACGCAAAGCCAGACCACTGGGCCCGCGCCGCCGAAGGCATCATGACCACGGACACCCTGCCCAAGGCGTTCTCGGCGCAAGTGCAGATCGGCGGGGCCACGGTGTCCATCACCGGCATCAGCAAGGGCGCGGGCATGATCCGCCCCAACATGGCGACCATGCTGGGCTTTATGGCCACAGACGCATGCGTGCACCCCACGGTCATGCAACAGCTGGCACGCGAGCTGGCCGACGGCTCCTTCAACCGCGTCACCATCGACGGCGACACATCTACCAATGATTCGTTTGTGGTGGTCGCCACCAACAAGGCGGCCCACAAACCCATTACGGCGCTCGACAGCGCAGACGGCCAGGCCTTGAAGGCCGCCATGCTGGATGTGGCACAAAAGCTGGCGCAGGCCATCGTGCGCGATGGCGAGGGCGCGACCAAGTTCATCACGGTGCGGGTCGAGGGCGGCAAGACGGGCGACGAGTGCCGCAAAGTGGCCTATGCCATTGCGCATTCGCCATTGGTCAAAACGGCATTTTTTGCCAGCGACCCCAATCTGGGCCGCATCCTGGCCGCTGTGGGTTACGCCGGGATTGATGACCTGGACCAGACGGGCATCGATCTGTTCCTCGACGACGTGCACGTCGCCATCAAGGGTGGCCGCAACCCGGCCTACCGCGAGGAAGACGGCCAGCGTGTGATGAAACAAAGCGAGATCACGGTGCGGGTGCTGCTGGGCCGGGGCGATGCGTCTGACACCGTCTGGACCTGCGATTTCAGCCACGAATACGTCACCATCAATGCCGATTACCGGTCTTGAAGCAGTTACTCCTAATTTCATAGCTGTTAGCGCTTGATAGATAAGCGCTAGAGGCCAAAATGAATCAAAAACTTGACCATCTGATCGAGCGCGCCGAGCAACTCATCGCTCGCATTGAATCCGTCCTGCCCCAGCCTTTGGGGGCGCCCGACTGGTCCGCTGCCATTGCCTGGCGTTACCGCAAGCGCAGCAGTGGCCATGGCACGCTGGAACCCGTGCGCCATGTGGCGGCCATGCAGCTGGCAGACCTCAAAGAGATTGATCCGCAAAAGGAAAAGATCGAACGCAACACGCAGCAGTTTGTAGCCGGCAAACCCGCCAACAACGTGCTGCTGACCGGCGCGCGCGGCACCGGCAAGTCATCGCTGATCAAGGCGTGCCTGAACGTCTACGCGGCACAAGGCCTGCGCTTGATCGAAGTGGACAAGGCCGACCTGGTGGACCTGCCCGATATCGTGGACGTGGTGTCTGATCGGCCCGAGAAATTCATCGTGTTCTGTGATGACTTGAGCTTTGAGGACGGCGAGCCCGGCTACAAGGCGCTCAAGTCCACCCTGGATGGTTCGGTGGCCGCTGCCACGCCCAATGTGTTGATCTACGCCACCAGCAACCGGCGCCATCTGCTGCCGGAGTACATGGCCGAAAACCTCACCTACACCCACACCGCGGATGGCGAGGTCCACCCCGGCGAAGTGGTGGAGGAAAAGATCTCGTTGTCCGAGCGGTTTGGGCTGTGGGTCAGCTTCTATCCCTTCAGCCAAGAGGAGTACCTGACCATCGTGGCCCAGTGGCTGTCGTCGCTGGGCGTACCAGCCGCCGAAATTTCAGCCGCCCGTGCAGAAGCCTTGGTGTGGGCGCTGGAGCGCGGCTCGCGCAGCGGCCGGGTGGCTTACCAGTTTGCGCGCGACTATGCGGGGCGACACGATGGTTGAAACAACTTCCGCCAAAGCGGCGACTGGTGCCGCCGATGCGCGCCCCCACACCGAAGTCGCGGTCGGTATCTTGCTGCGCCCGGACGGTGCCATGCTGCTGTCCACCCGCCCGCCTGGGAAACCGTATGCCGGGTACTGGGAGTTTCCGGGTGGCAAGCTGGAAGCGGGAGAAACCGTGGAACAGGCTCTGCGCCGTGAGCTCATTGAAGAACTGGGCGTGACCATCGGCCCCGCCAGTGTCTGGAAGGTGACCGAGCACGATTACCCGCATGCGCTGGTGCGACTGCACTGGTGCAAGGTGTGGGCGTGGACGGGAGAGTTCGAGATGCGCGAAGGCCAGTCGATGGACTGGCAGCAGATGCCGTTGACGGTGGAGCCCGTGTTGCCGGGTGCCTACCCAGTCCTGCAGTGGCTGGCCGAAGAGCGTGGCCAGTCACTGGTAGCACCTGAATTGCAAAAATGATAGCTGCTAGCGCTTGATGGATAAGCGCTAGAGCCAGATTTCATTCAAATTCCATGCGAATATTTGCTGGTCAAGGCGCTGGCTGACTTACTCACTGACTGACTGATTTACAGTCCAGCCGCAGTGATGTGTCAGTGTGGTAGGTAAGAATCGCCGTGCGGCGCATCACCCGGTGGCGCTTCGGCGGGCATGCGAAAGTCTTCGCTGGCCCAGGCGCCCAGGTCCACCTGTTTACACCGTTCGCTGCAGAAGGGGCGGTAGGCGTTGCTCGGCGCGTAGATGCTGTCGCCGCCACAGCAAGGGCAGGTGACGATGCGTGCAGCGGGCGCAGCAGCACGGTCGCGTTCTGGGTGAGCCATCCTCGTTGTCCTCAAAGTCTGTTTGCTTGTGCCGTTGCTGAGCGGTTTTTGCGATGCCAGGGCGTCGTCAAGCGCACAAGGTCAGCTCAAAGGCGGCGTCTTCTGGGCATGCATGCAGACGGGCATCGTCCTCTAGCCGCATCAACCGCACCGACACGATCAGCCGATTGCCGCTGATTTCTGGAATCAGGTTCAGCGCCGGGTCGATGCGCAGGCGCAGCAACTGAAACGTGCGGCCTTGCGGCAGGTTTTGCTGGAACTGGCCCCGCTCTGCAGCCACTTTCTGTGGCACGCCCGAGTCCCGCAGCAGCTTGAGCAGTACATAAATGGATTCCGCCAGCGGCGCCAGGGTGGACGCCCATCCTTCTAGAGCCTGCTGACGCATGGCGGGATCGTGGTGCTGCCACGCATAGTAGGCCGGCAGATCAAAGCCGCAGGTGCCACCCGGAATGCCCACCCGGCTGCGAATGCTCATCAGCCAATCGTTCTCGGTCAGCGAGTGGCCGGACTTGCCGGACTGGGTGTTGAGCGCCACAAAGCAACGGTCCAGCTGGGCAATCACCGCATCCAGCGCTGCCTCGGAGATCGAGGGATTGCCTCGGTAGCTGTCGAGCTGGTGTTTGTGTTTTTCAATGTCCTTGAGGACATCTGACTTCAAGTCAGCACGGGCCGCAACGTCCATGATCTCGAAGATGGTGACCAGTGCAAAGTGGTGGTCCAGCGCATGCGTGCGGGGAATCAACTCGCCCAGCCTGCGAAACAACTGCTCAAGCCGCAGATAGGTTCGGAGACGCTCGTTAAATGGATATTCGTAAAGGATCACGCTGGCGGGTTCCTGGGGGCTCAGGGGGGATTCTGACGCCGGTGGCGCACGGCATGGGATGAAAACACAAACGGTTTCGTTCGCATCATAGCCCGAACAGCAAGGCGGCCTGCCTTGTGCGGGTGTGCAGTGCATCGAGCGTGCAGTCACCGTCGTTGGCGATCACCACATCGGCCACGGCACGGCGGGCGCGCCGGGTCGCTTGGGACGCAATGATGGCTTGTACGACTTCTCTGGTCAGACCGTTGCGCCGCATGACGCGCTCGATTTGTGTCTCTGGGGAGCAGTCCACCACCAGCACGGCATCCAGCCGTCGCGCCCACCGCCCAGACTCCGCCAGCAGTGGAATGTCAAACACGATCACGGCGCAACCACGGTCCACCGCTTGCTGTGCCTGGAGATCGCTGTGCAGCGACACCAGGGGATGCACGATTGCTTCCAGTTGCGCCCGTGCTTCAGGGCGGTTGAACGCCAGTTGGCGCATGCGGTCGCGGTGCAGGGCGCCATCGGCATTGACATACGCATCGCCAAACACCGCGCGGATCGCAGGCATGGCCGCACCACCAGGGCCTGTAGCGTTTCGAGCAATCTGGTCGGCGTCTACCAGTGCGGCACCCAGGGATGCGAACACATTGCCGACGGTGCTTTTGCCACTACCAATGCCTCCGGTCAGGCCCAGGCGCAAGGGCGGCGACTTGTAGTCCGACATAAACCCAACCCACCGGCTCAAAGGCCCGCGAGCTTCAATACCGACTCAATGATGGCATTGGGACCGAAAATCATGGCCGTGAACGCTGCGCCCACAAGGAACGGTCCAAAAGGCACGTACCCGCCCTCGCGCAGGTTGCTGAATATTTTCAGCGCGATCCCGACAATGGCCCCAATGACCGACGACATCAAAATGATAGGGACGAGCGCGGGCCAGCCAAACCAGGCACCCAAGGCCGCGAACAGCTTGAAGTCACCGTAGCCCATGCCCTCTTTGCCGGTCGCTAACTTGAAACCCCAGTAGACAAGCCACAATGAGAGATAGCCTGCCGCTGCGCCCACCACCGAGCTGTACAGCGGGACGTCAGTCCATTGCATGGCAGACGCCAGCAATCCTGCCCACAGCAAGGGCAGCGTGATGTCGTCGGGAAGCAGCGTGGTATCCCAGTCAATGAACGCAAGCGCGACCAAGGCCGCGGAAAAGCCGCACCACATGATGCCTGTGGGCGTGATCCCCCAGCGTTGAATGCAAAAGTAGAACAGTGCGCCAGTGGCGATTTCTACCAACGGATAACGCACGCTGATGCGTGTGTTGCATGCAGAGCACCGACCCCGAAGAAAAAGGTAGCTGAGAACGGGAATGTTCTCGTACCACTGCACCATGTGTCCGCACGACTGGCACCGGGAACGGGGCGTAAGCAGGTTGAAGGCCTCCTGTGCTGGAGGCGGGTCCTGCCCGAGTTCATGGGCCCGGTAGGCAGCAGCCTCTGCCGTCCATTGGCGCTCCATGATCTTGGGGAGCCGATAGATCACCACATTCAAAAAGCTGCCAATCAGCAGCCCCAGCACACTTCCAAGTGCTGCATCCAACCAAACATCCACTCCCATTACACAACTTGACCAAGCTTGAAGATGGGCAGGTACATCGACACCACGATGCCACCAATGAGCGTGCCGAGAAACACGATGATGATAGGTTCCATCAGGCTGGACAAACCAGCGACCATTTCGTCCACTTCGGCTTCGTAAAAGTCGGCCGCCTTGCCCAGCATATGGTCAATGGAGCCGGACTCTTCGCCGATGGCGCACATTTGTAGAACCATGGAGGGAAAGATGTTCGCGTTGCCCATCGCTGCGGTCAAGCTGGTGCCCGTGGAAACCTCCTGCTGGATTTTCTCCGTGGCCATCGAATACAAGGAATTTCCCGATGCGCCGCCGACCGAATCCAGTGCTTCCACCAACGGAACCCCTGCGGCAAACATGGTGGACAGAGTCCGGGTCCATCGCGCAACGCAGGACTTTTCAATCAAAGCACCGAAAATTGGTATTTTGAGCAAAAGGCGGTCCATAAACATCTGCATCTTCTCGTTGCGTCTCCATGCTTGCATGAAAAAATAGAAACCGCCACCGATCCCGCCAAAAATCAGCCACCACCATTTGACGAATATCTCGCTGATTGCCATGACAAACAGCGTGGGAGCAGGGAGGTCAGCGCCGAAAGATGTAAAAACTTCTTTAAACGCGGGAATCACGAAAATCATGATCACTGCCACCACGACGAAGGCTACGATAACCACGGAAATGGGATACATCAAGGCAGATTTGATTTTCGATTTGATCGCCTCCGTTTTCTCCATATAGGTAGCTAGACGATCCAGCAGCGCCTCGAGAATACCGGCGGCTTCGCCAGCTTCTACCAAATTGCAGTAGAGGCTGTCGAAGTACATTGGATGTTTGCGGAAAGCACCATTCAGCGATGTCCCGGTCTCGACGTCAGAGCGGATGTCGTTGAGCAGTTTGGTAACGCTGGGATTGGTATTTCCTCGGCCCACAATATCAAACGACTGCAACAACGGAACGCCGGCCTTCATCATGGTCGCGAGTTGCCGTGTGAAGAGTGCGATATCTTTGGGTTTGATTTTTTTGCCCGAGCGCATCCGGCGCTTTTTAATTTTTGTCGGGAAAACGCCTTGCCGACGCAGCGTGGCCTGGACCTGGTTTTCCCCAGACGCTCGCACCTCGCCACGGACGACTTTTCCGTGTCGGTCCTTGCCTTCCCATTCAAAAACAAACTCTTTGACGTCTCTTGATGCTGCGGTCGCCATACTAGTCCCTAGTGAGCATTATTCGTTGGTGACTGCGAGTACTTCTTCCAGAGAAGTCAGTCCTTGTTTGGCCTTGTACAGACCAGAAGCGCGAAGTGAACGCACACCTTCCGCCTTTGCTTGTTCGGCAATTTCCAAGGCGCTGCCATCGCGCAAGATAATGCGTTGAATGTCCTCAGTGATAGGCATGACCTGGTAGATGCCTACTCGCCCTTTGTATCCATTATTGCAAGCAGAACAACCCACCGGACGGTACGTGACCCAAGAGCCATCAATCTCCTCTTCGGGGTATCCGGCTTCGAGAAGTGACTCATGCGGGATGTCAGCTGGCGTTTTGCAAAGCGGGCAAAGCTTGCGTGCCAAACGCTGTGCAGTAATCAAAATCACGCTGGAGGCAATATTGAACGGCGCTATGCCCATGTTGCGCATGCGCGTAAGCGTCGTAGGCGCATCATTGGTGTGCAGTGTCGAAAGCACCAAATGCCCCGTTTGGGCTGCCTTGATCGAAATATCGGCAGTTTCCAGATCGCGGATTTCGCCCACCATAATAATGTCTGGATCTTGACGAAGAAACGATTTGAGTGCCACGGCAAACGTCATGCCAGCTTTTTCGTTTACGTTGACCTGGTTTACGCCGGGTAGGTTAATTTCCGATGGATCTTCTGCTGTCGCTATGTTGACGCCCGGCTTGTTGAGAAGATTCAAACAGGTATATAAAGAAACTGTTTTTCCGGATCCGGTAGGGCCCGTAACTAGGATCATTCCATAAGGTCGGCCAATCGCCTCGAGTAAACGCTCTTTTTCTATTGCTTCATATCCAAGTGCGTCGATGCCGAGTTTTGCGCTACTGGGGTCAAGAATACGGATAACGATTTTCTCGCCGAACAGTGTTGGGAGAGTGCTTACCCGAAAGTCGATGACGCGATCCGGCCCGACCTTGAGTTTCATCCGCCCGTCTTGCGGCACTCTCTTTTCTGAAATATCTAGCCGTGATATCACTTTGATGCGTGAGGCCAGCTTGTCTTTGATAGCGATGGGGGGAGAAGCAATCTCTCTCAATTCCCCGTCAATGCGAAAGCGAACACGGTACTGGTGTTCGTAGGGCTCGAAATGCAAATCCGATGCACGCATGTTAAACGCGTCGAGGAGCATTTTGTGAAGGAATTTGACAATAGGGGCATCTTCGACATCGGCTGCGCCCGTGTCATTATTGTCCGGAACATCCTCGACGGCAACATCGTCAAAATCAAAATCGCCACCCCCGGAAGCCGTCAGGGTGTCCATTGATTCGCTGGTGGATTTGGTGGTAGCGTCCACCAATTTACTCAGTTTATCGTACTCTGCAATAATCCAATCCACGCCCATTTGAGTAGTGAATTTTATTTTTTCCGCTGCCTCTTGATCCGTGGGGTCTGCGGTCGCGACGATGAGTCGATTATTTCTTTTGCTAAGAACAACTACCTTATATGCATTGCATATTTTGGCGTCGAGTAATTCTTTGGGTAATCTGAGCGGGTCAATGGCTTCCAGATCCAGCAAAGGCGCGCCAAAAACCGCTGACACCGTGTGTGCCAAATCAGCCGCGGAGACAGCCCCCGAGCCTGTGAGTTCTGCGATAAAGCTCGTGCGGCTGATTTGTGATTTTTTGTAAATGTCTTCGGCTGACTTTTGGGTCAGTTTGCCCGCAGACATCAGTGCCCGGCCCAGTCCGGGAAGGGCGACCGCAGAGGCTTCTTTAGGGGCAGTATCAACAGCGGCCATGTAACCGGTAATGTGTTAGGTGTGGAAAAGAAACCATCCTATCATCACCGATCAGCTAGAGGCTGTACAGCATTGGATATTGGCAGCAGAGCCACAGAAGTGTGGCTATTGCCTGAAACACTGGGCGATTTTCGAGCGTATGAAAAGCGGGAGTTGTCGATTTTTTGCTTGGAAGTACCGACTTCCTCGGCTGGCGAAGTGACCGATTCAAGGCTAGGCTACCTAGACTCTAAAGCGGAGGTGCACGGCACTGCGAGAGGCTCGTGGTCGGACTCAATGCCGACGTTCAAGCAGCTGTGCCGCAAGTTCGATCAATCCGGCCGAATACGCATTGGGAGGAAGCAGTTTTGCGGCAGCTATAGCGCGGCGAGCCTCTTCATGAGCGGCTGCGTGGGTGACTTCTAGTGCCCCGGTCTCGCGCACGATTGCCACGATTTCCGAAAGCCGCTCTGTGGAGCCCTGTTCAATGGCTTGGCGGACAACAAGCGCTTGGCTTGGTGTGCCGCGCTGCATTGCGGCGATCAGCGGCAGAGTCGACTTGCCCTCCCGGAGGTCGTCGCCTAGGTTCTTGCCCATCTCCGCGGCGTCGCCGTCATAGTCGAGAACGTCATCAATAATTTGGAATGCGGTGCCCAGCGCTTGTCCATAGGTAGCGCAGGTCGCTTCCATTTCGGGAGGGCTGTCGGCAAGGACCGCGCCTAGCCGCGCACTGGCTTCGAACAGTTTCGCTGTTTTGGATCGTATAACTTTCAGGTAACCCGCTTCATCCAGAGAGGCATCGTGCATGTTCATGAGTTGGAGCACTTCCCCCTCAGCTATCACATTGGTGGCTTCCGAGAGGATCTCCATGATGCGCATGCTTCCCGCCTCCACCATCATCTGAAATGATCGGGTGTGCAGGAAGTCTCCCACCAGCACACTGGCGGGGTTGCCAAAAGCCTCGTTGGCTGTGGGGCGCCCGCGCCGCAATGTGGATGCATCAACGACATCGTCATGGAGCAGCGTGGCGGTGTGAATGAGTTCGACGACCGCGGCGAGGCTGAAATGATGTGTTCCACGATATCCGAGTGCGCCGCACATCATCAAAAGCAGGGCAGGACGCAAGCGTTTACCACCTGCCGCAATGATGTACTGCGATATCTGGGCCACCAGAGGCACGCTGGACGTCAGGCGCCGACCGATGACCTTGTCAACCTCTTGCATGTCTTGGGCAACGAGCGCGAGGGGGGATGCTGCGGGGGCGGTGTGGTCAGTCAAGATGGTGGTCACAGAAAGTGCCCGGATTATAGGAAGCTCAAGGCGTGGTCTTGAGCACTCGAAGGTGCCGACGACAGGCGTTCTGCTGGCGCAGTGGTGTGATTGGGCGTGATGCGCTACAATCTTGGGCTCTGCAGAAATTCGTCTGCGGAACTCATATCAAGAGGTCAACATGTACGCGGTCATAAAAACCGGCGGCAAGCAGTATCGCGTTGCTTCCGGCGAAAAAATTAAAGTAGAACAGATTGCTGCGGACGTAGGCCAGGAAATTGTGATCGACCAAGTTTTGGCAGTCGGAAACGGCGCTGAATTGAAGGTTGGTACACCCCTGGTGTCCGGCGCAACCGTCACGGCAACTGTCGTGGCACACGGCAAGCACGACAAAGTGCACATCTTCAAGATGCGCCGTCGCAAGCACTATCAAAAACGCCAAGGTCATCGCCAGCAGTTCACTGAGCTGCAAATCGGTGCGATTGCTGCTTAATCGAAGGAGCTGAGTCATGGCACAGAAAAAAGGCGGCGGCTCTACGCGAAATGGGCGCGACTCCAAGCCAAAGATGCTGGGTGTCAAGGCGTTCGGTGGTGAACTGATCAGCGCTGGCTCGATCATCGTGCGCCAACGTGGCACGCGTTTTCACCCCGGCAACAATGTCGGCGTGGGCAAGGATCACACCTTGTTCGCGCTCGTGGACGGCCATGTGTCGTTCGGCGTCAAGGGTGCGTTGTCCAAGTCCACGGTCAATGTGACCCCCGCCTAAGGTTTTCCTTAGGCAGCCACCGAAGCCCCGCTTTGCCGGGGCTTTGTTGTTTGGCCTTTACGATGGTGCACTTGCTCCATCTGTCTGCGGCGCCTGGAAGGCGCTGCGCTGTTCCGACAGAATCAGCAGCCTGAAGGCTGTCGGTGCAGCCCTCTTTTGTAAACTGGATATCCCATGAAGTTCGTCGATGAAGCCTTTATTGACATTGGAGCCGGTGACGGTGGCAATGGCTGCGTGTCGTTTCGGCACGAAAAGTACAAGGAGTTCGGCGGACCCAATGGCGGGGATGGTGGGCGCGGCGGACATGTGTTTGCCGTGGCGGATCCGAACCTGAACACGTTGGTGGATTTCCGGTATTCGCGCCGCCACGAAGCCAAGCGCGGCGAACACGGCATGGGCTCTGACATGTTTGGCGCAGCCGGCACCGACATCACCCTGAAGATGCCGGTGGGCACGATCATCACTGACGCAGAAACGGGTGAGGTCTTGTACGAGCTGCTGAATCCCGGCGAAGTGATCACCATTGCCAAGGGCGGAGACGGCGGATTCGGCAACATGCGCTTCAAGAGCGCGATCAATCGCGCGCCACGTCAGAAAACGCCAGGCTGGCCAGGTGAAAAGAAAAACCTGAAGCTCGAACTCAAGGTTCTCGCAGACGTTGGTCTGCTGGGCATGCCCAACGCGGGCAAGTCGACCTTTATCACGGCCGTTTCCAACGCCCGCCCGAAAATCGCTGACTACCCTTTCACCACTTTGCACCCGAATTTGGGGGTGGTGCGTGTGGGGCCGGAGCAGAGTTTTGTGGTGGCCGACATCCCGGGGCTGATCGCGGGCGCCTCGGAAGGTGCTGGGTTGGGGCATCAGTTTCTGCGCCACCTGCAGCGCACGCGGTTGTTACTGCACATTGTGGATATGGCGCCGTTCGATGATGCGGTGGATCCGGTCGCGCAGGCCAAAGCCATTGTCAACGAGCTGAAAAAGTACGACCAGAAGCTGTACAACAAGCCGCGCTGGTTGGTGCTCAACAAGCTCGACATGGTCCCGACGGAAGAGCGGGAGGCGCGGGTGACGGATTTCGTCAAGCGCTTCAAGTGGAAGGGGCCCGTGTTCCAGATCTCCGCGCTCACGCGCGAGGGTTGTGAGCCGCTGATCCACGCCATCTTCCGCCACGTGCAGTCGGAGCAGCGCATAGAAAACGAGCCGGTCGAGGTCGATCCGCGTTTTGCGGGTGATGCTCCCGCTTGATTTGCTCTCTGGATTTGCACTGCGTTTGCTATATTAATAATAGCTAATAGCGCTTGATGGATAAGCGCTAGAGGCCAAAAAGACTAAAAAATGGTTTCCAACGTGTTGCGAGATGCCCGTCGCATCGTGGTCAAGGTGGGCTCCAGTCTTGTGACCAACGAAGGCCGCGGCCTGGATGAAACGGCCATCGGCGAATGGAGCCGCCAGCTGGCTGCCTTGGTGCGGGGTGAAGGCGGCGCACCGCGCGAGGTCATCATGGTGTCCAGTGGCGCCATCGCCGAAGGCATGAAGCGGTTGGGCTGGACGACTCGACCGAGCGAGATTCATGAACTGCAGGCCGCAGCCGCGGTGGGGCAGATGGGGCTGGCCCAGATGTATGAGACCAAACTGCGCGAGCAGGGCATGGGCAGCGCGCAGGTTTTGCTGACCCATGCGGATCTGGCTGACCGGGAGCGCTATCTGAACGCACGTTCTACCTTGCTCACTCTGTTGCGTTTGGGTGTGGTGCCAGTGATCAACGAGAACGACACGGTCGTCAACGACGAGATCAAGTTTGGCGACAACGACACGCTCGGAGCCCTCGTAGCCAATCTGGTGGAGGCGGATGCGCTGATCATCCTGACGGATCAGAAGGGGCTCTACACCGCAGATCCTCGCCGCGACCCGTCTGCACAGTTTGTGCACGAAGCCAAAGCAGGGGACTTGGCGTTGGAGGCTATGGCGGGCGGCGCTGGGTCCAGCATCGGCAAGGGCGGCATGATCACCAAGATCCTGGCGGCCAAGCGCGCTGCTGGATCGGGGGCTTCCACGGTCATCGCCTGGGGGCGTGAATCTGATGTTCTGGTCCGCTTGGTGCGTGGCGAAGCGCTGGGCACTTTGCTGGTGGCCCAGACGCAGAAGAAGCAGGCGCGCAAGCAGTGGATGGCGGACCACCTGCAACTGCGTGGATCGGTGGTGGTGGACGCCGGTGCTGCAACCAAGGTGCGCGATGAAGGCAAAAGCCTGTTGCCGATTGGCATGACCGCGGTCGAAGGGGATTTCTCGCGGGGTGACGTGATTGCCATTCGCGACACCGCAGGGATCGAGATTGCCCGGGGCTTGGCAAACTATGCCGCTGCGGAAGCTCGCAGGCTGTGCCGCAAACCATCGGCAGAGTTCGAATCGTTGCTGGGCTACGTGGCCGAGTCAGAGATGGTGCACCGAGACAACTTGGTACTTGTGGCAAAGCCGTGACGCGGCGTTTGCGCCAATGCGGCTGCTAATGCGGTTGCGGTTGCGTTGATTTGATCGATGGTCCGCGATCAATGCGGTCAAGTCCCGTGCCGTACAGATTGCCAAAACAACAAACGCCTGCATCAGCAGGCGTTTTTGTTAGTGTGTCTCACGCGGCGTAGCGGCGACTGGCAATGCATCAAGCTCACCCGGCATGCTGTTTTGCGGGTCCGGGTCGAAGCTGGCTCCGGGAGGCAGCTCCATCCCCGGATTGATCAGCATTGATCCGGTTCGGAACATGGTGCCTGCGTGCTCGCCCTCTCGCGTGCGCATGCCGCTGCGCAGATAGCGGTTGCGCTGCTCGTGGCGCGGCAGGTAGCGAGCCAGTTCGGTGAGCGCCATCTCATAGACGCCCCGTTTGAACTCCACCACCACATCCAGCGGAACCCAATAGTCGTTCCAGCGCCAAGCGTCAAACTCTGGATGGTTGGTGGCGCGCAGATTCAAATCCCAGTCGTGTCCCACCAGTTGAAGCAGATACCAGATTTGTTTCTGGCCCTTGTAGTGTCCGCGTGCATCGCGGCGGATGTACCGGTCAGGCACCTCATAGCGCAACCAGTCCCGGGTGCGGGCCACCACGCGTACGTGATTGGGCAATAATCCCACCTCTTCATGCAGTTCGCGGAACATGGCTTGCTCGGGGGTTTCGCCCCGGTCAATGCCACCCTGCGGAAACTGCCAGCTGTGGGTGCGTATACGCTTGCCCCAGAACACCTGGTTTTTCTGGTTGAGCAGGATGATGCCGACGTTCGGCCGAAAGCCGTCCCGGTCAAGCATAATCAAACCCCAAATTTTTAAACTGTGTCCATTATGCACGGCGCCTAGCGTGCGGCAAGTGGGCCGGTCTGTTCTGCCCGAAATCGAGTCCGATGAAAGCCTCCCAATTCTTTATTTCCACCCTCAAGGAAGCTCCGGCCGATGCCGAAGTGGTCAGTCACAAACTCATGACGCGGGCGGGGCTGATCAAGAAACTGGGCGCGGGCATCTACAACTACATGCCCATGGGGCTCAGGGTGATCCGCAAGGTGGAGGCTATCGTGCGGGAGGAAATGAACCGCGCGGGTGCTGTGGAGTTGGCAATGCCGGTGGTTCAGCCCGCCGAGCTGTGGCAGGAAACGGGCCGTTTCGACAAGATGGGCCCTGAGCTGTTGCGCATCCAGGACCGCCACGGCCGCGACTTCGTCGTTCAGCCCACCAGTGAAGAAGTGATCACTGACATCGCGCGGCAAGAGCTCAAGAGCTACAAACAGCTGCCGAAAAACCTTTACCAGATCCAGACCAAGTTCCGCGACGAGCGCCGTCCACGTTTCGGCCTCATGCGGGGCCGCGAATTCATCATGAAGGATGCCTACAGCTTTGACCGCGACCAAGCGGCCGCCAAGGCCAGCTACCAGGTCATGGCGCAAGCCTACCGCCGCATTTTTGACCGCTTCGGCCTGACCTACCGTGCGGTAGCTGCCGACAGTGGTGCCATTGGTGGCGATCTCTCGGAAGAGTTCCAGGTGATTGCCGCCACGGGTGAAGACGCCATCGTTTACTGCCCCGAGAGCGAGTACGCAGCCAACATGGAAAAGGCCGAGGCGCTGGCCCCCGCAGGGCCACGGGGCGCCGCCGTGCAGGCGATGACCAAGACCGCCACCCCCGGCAAGAGCACCTGCGCCGATGTGGCTGAGTTGCTGGGCGTGCCGCTCAACACCACGGTCAAGTCCCTGGTGCTGGCCACGGACGAAACCAACGAAGCTGGCGAAATCGTCAAAAGCCAGGTGTGGCTACTGCTGCTGCGCGGCGACCATGACATGAATGAGATCAAAGTCGGCAAGGTGCCCGGTCTGGCAGGCTTCCGTTTTGCCACGCTCTCCGAAATCGAAGAGCACTTTGGCTGCAAGCCCGGCTATCTGGGCCCCATTGGGCTCAAGAAGCCACTCAAGATTGTTGCCGACCGCGAAGTCGCGTTGATGGCCGACTGGATCTGTGGCGCCAATGAGGCGGACTTTCACATCACCGGCGTGAACTGGGGTCGCGACCTGCCCGAGCCTGACGCGGTGGCCGATCTGCGCAATGTGGTGGCGGGTGATCGTTCGCCCGATGGCAAGGGGGAATTGGCAATTGAACGTGGCATCGAAGTGGGCCATGTTTTCTATCTCGGCACCAAATACAGCAAGGACATGAACGCGACCTTCCTCGGCGACGACGGGCGGCCCGCGTTTTTTGAGATGGGCTGTTACGGCATCGGCATCACGCGCCTGCCTGCGGCTGCCATCGAGCAAAACCATGACGAGCGCGGCATCATCTGGCCCGACGCGATTGCGCCGTTCACCGTGGTCATCTGCCCCGTGGGCATGGACCGCAGCGAGGCTGTCAAGGCCATGGCCGAATCGTTGTACGCCGACCTGCTGGCTGCCGGTGTCGACGTGATCCTGGACGACCGCGGCGAGCGCCCCGGCGCCATGTTTGCCGATTGGGAGCTGATTGGCGTGCCGCACCGGGTGACGATTGGCGACAAGAGCCTTAAAGAAGGTGTGGTCGAGTACCAGCACCGCCGTGATGCAGCGGCCACCAAGGTGGCCACCACCGATATCCTGGCCCATGTGAAGGGCCGCATGGCTGTATGAGTTTTCGCGCACCTACCATTGCCTCAGCCGACGTGACCACCACCCCTGGCCTGGGGTTGTCGCGGCGCGCGGCCATTGCGTCGCTCTCGTCTCTGGCGGCGCCCGCCGCGTGGCTGGCTGCGCCGAAGGTGGCGCATGCAGGAGGTCAGCTGGAGGAGCCCTTGATGGACTCCGTGCGCACCGCGCTCAGTTCCGCCGTGGCCAACCAGGCACCGCCCGAGCCCGAGTTTTTCACCACCGAAGCCCGTCTGCACTACCTGCGGTGGCTCGGCACGCAAAGCGACCGGTTGCGCCGACGCAAACCCGAATGGGAAGTGCGGCGTGATTTTCTGCAGACCGTGTGGTACGAGTCCAAGCGCGCCGGGCTGGAAGTGTCCCTGGTCATGGGCTTGATCCAGGTCGAAAGCGCGTTCCGCAAATACGCGGTGTCCAGCGTGGGCGCCCGGGGCTACATGCAGGTCATGCCGTTCTGGACGCGGGTGATTGGCGATGGTGACCCGGGCAAGCTATTTCACATGCAGACCAACCTGCGCTTTGGCTGCGTGATCCTGCGCCATTACATTGACCGCGAGCGGGGCGACCTGTTCATGGCGCTGGGCCGGTACAACGGCAGCAGGGGCAAACCTCCGTATCCGAATGCCGTGTTTGCTGCGCAGCGCAACTGGGCGTTTGCCGAAAAGCCCCAGCTCCTGCCAACGCCCGCTGCACCTGAGCCCTTGGTCGCTGCCACAGCGTCCTAGGTTCTTCTAGCTGCGTCCAGCGCCCTACCGCGCCCTAATTCGCAGCCGCCGAGCCTTCCAGCTTGGTCATCGGTGCATTCCCGTCACTGCCAGGCACGTTCAGGCGCGACACCATGACCTGGTCGACGCGGTAGCTGTCTACGTCCAGCACCTCAAACTTGTAGCCGCCCCAGCTCACGCTGTCGGTGCGGCGGGGCACCCGGCGCAGCATCACCATCAAGAAGCCCGCCAGGGTTTCATATTCGTCCGCGTGGGGCAGTTCGTCCAGAGACAAGGCGTGCAGCACGTCCTGAACGGGCGTGACCCCATCGATCAGCCACGAGTTTTCATCCCGCCGCACGATCTGCTCTTCATCGGCCGGGCCGACCAAATCACCCATCACGGTGCTCATCACGTCGTTCAGCGTGACCACGCCCACCACCAGGCTGTACTCGTTGACGATGAGCGCAAAATCCTCGTGGACATGGCGAAACTGCTCCAGCACCTCGGACAAGGTCAGCCGGTCGGGCACGATCAGCACCTTGCGTATCAGGCTGTCGTCTGCCAGCGAAATAGGCTGGTTGTTCAACACGCGCTGAAAGAGATCCTTCGCGTCCACATACCCCACCACGTGGTCGATGTCCCCCTCGCACACGGGGTAGGTCGAGAAGGGTTCGGCGGCAATGCGCAGCCGAATGACCGAGTCGGGTTCGTCCCGCAAGAAAAACGCAATGCGGTCGCGCGGTGACATGGCGCTGGACACCATTCGCGTGTCCAGCTCAAACACATTCGTGATGACCTGCTGCTCGCGCGCGGCCAGTACACCGGCACGCGCACCCGCCTCCATCATGGCCAGGATGTCGTCGGAGGTGATGCGGTCATCGCGCAGCGACGACAGCCCCAGCGCCCGAAAAAGCAGGTCTGCTCCCCGGCTGTAAAACCACACCACTGGGCGCAGCAAGGTCATGCACCAGGCCATGGGTTGCGCCAGCCGCACCACCAGCCGCTCCGGGTTGGCCATGCCCAAGCGTTTGGGAAACAGATCAGAGAAAAGAATGAACAGCGAGGTGATGACCAGGAAAGACGCCAGAAAACCCGCCGTGTGGGCCGACGATTCGGACAGCCACAACTTGAACAACGCCGTGAAATGGGGGCTCAGCGCCCCTTCACCCACGATACCCCCGAGGATCGCCACCGCGTTTTGCCCCACCTGCACCACCGTGAAGTAGTCGCCGGGCTGCTCCTGCATGCGCAGCACCTTGTCGGCGCGTGTATCACCCTCGTCGGCCATCTGCCGCAGGCGCAAGCGGCGTGCGGCCGCGAGCGAGATCTCGGCCATGGAGAAAAAGGCGCTGGCTGCAATGAGCAGCCCGATAACGAAGAGGCTTTGGGACAGGGTCATGTGAGGTGACAGAGCGTGGCGCTGTGGCACACCGGGCTGCCAAGTGTATCTGTGCGCTACATCCGCGCGCAGAGCGCTTGCACACAGCGCAAGCCGAGCGCACGTTGCACTTTTGTCACTTCGTCACACGCCAAGTGACAGCCCGTGTCTCCGTCGCCTATCGGCCTGCGTCTTAAGCCCCTTGGCCCCGCTACTGCATAAACCCGATGCGGCCGCGCCCAGAAGCCGCCTTGGGCAAATCGGCAATTTCCACCGTAGACCGCCGGTCCAGCCGTGCATTGCCAAACCCGGTCATCAGCGCTCGCCGCATCTCCCGCGGTGGCATCTGCGCCAAATGGTCCAGCACGTCGTCCAGCGGGTCCGGGTCCAGCAGCCGACCCCAGTCGTGGCCCGCGCGAATGCCCTGGTACAGATTGCGTGCAATGGTGCGCGCCTGATCCATCGACGGAGCCTCCACCTCGAACACGTTCATGCGGTTGAGGATGGGGTCTGGAATGCTCCGGCTGTCGTTCGCGGTGGTGATCCAGATGACCTGGCTGGCATCGATGGCCACCTCGGCAAACTCGTCGGTAAAGCTCTGGGCCGTGTCGTATTCGAGCAGGCTGTACAGCGCGCCGAGCGGGTCGTACTGCGCATCGGCGCTGGCTTTGTCGATCTCATCCACCACGATGACAGGGTTGGCGTATTCGCCTTCCACCAACGCCTCAAACACCTTGCCGGGCCTTGCGCCCTTCCATTGGGCCGAGGAGCCCGACAGCAGCCAGCCTGCGGTCATGGAGCTCATGGGCAACAGATTCATGCCTGTGCCCAGCAACTCGGCCAGGTGGCGTGCAAAGTGGGTCTTGCCGATGCCGGGTGGGCCCAGCAGCAGCATGGGCGTGACCTCCAGGCCATCGCTGCTGTCTTGCGCCAGTGCCACGTGGCGTTTGATGTCGTCCAGCACCTCGGTGAAGTTGGGCAACTGCTCGTACAGGCTGGCCATGTCGGGGATGCCCGAGGGCTTGACCTGAAACCGCTCGGGGCCACGCTCCAGCATGCGTTCGTAGACGGTGCGCAGGGTTTCGTATTCGCGCTGGTTGCCCGACTCCTGCAGCCGTGCGAGCTTGCGCTCGACGTCGCCAGGGTGGAACACATTGCGCATCTGGGCCACCGGCAGACGCAGGGCGGGTGGCTGGGGAACAAGGCTATGGCTGGTCATTGCATGCTCCTGTGATGGTTTACGTCACGCAACCATTCAAGCACACAACATGCCCGCTGCAGTATCGGATAAGCCCCCGATTGGTGCTTCTGTTGTCGCCAAACAAAAAGCCGCCCGGAGGCGGCCTTTGTATGCAGCGGTGCGCTGAAGGGCGCTATCAGCCCTCGTCAGCCCTCGTTGCCCAGCACCTGCTTGAGCTCACCCGACTCGTACATCTCCATCATGATGTCCGAGCCGCCGATGAACTCGCCTTTCACGTACAGCTGCGGGATGGTGGGCCAGTTGCTGTATTCCTTGATGCCCTGGCGAATTTCTTCGTCTTCGAGCACGTTGACGGTGACCACGGCTTTCGGGTCCACGCCGCAGGCTTTCAGGATCTGGATGGCACGGCCTGAAAAGCCACACATGGGAAAGCTGGCGTTGCCCTTCATAAACAGCAGAACGTCGCTGGATTTGACGAGGGCGTCGATGCGTTGTTGGGGGTCGCTCATGGGGGTGCTCCTGAAAAGGGGTCTGGGCGGGCAATGCCGCCGCCGGGGTGGGATGGGGTGGGGTGGATTATTCACTGTCTGCGCCGTCTGCCACTGGCCGCCCGTACAACGCGCAATGCCCGCGAGGTCATTGCGGCTTCGTACTGCGGCAAAACCCTGCGCCAGCAACAAGGCCTGGACCGCCTCGGCTTGGTCGTAGCCATGTTCTAGCAGCAGCCAGCCTCCAGGCTTCAGGCGCCCGGGCGCCTGGGCCACGATGGTGCGGATGTCTTCAAGCCCATCCGTGCCGCTGGCCAAGGCCTGCAGGGGTTCGTGGGTGAGTGCTGCCAGGTGCGGATCGGCGCTGGCGATGTAGGGCGGATTGGAGACGATGGCGTCAAACAGGCCGTCCACGCCCGTCAGCCAGCTGGTGTGTAGAAACTGCACCGCCAGGCCCAGTCGCTGGGCGTTGGCTTGCGCCACGGCCAGGGCGTCGGCGCTGGCATCCACCGCCAGCACCTGGGCGTCGGGACGTTGGTGTTGCAGTGCCAGCGCAATGGCGCCGCTGCCGGTGCCCAGGTCGACAACGCGAGGGGCGGGCAGCGGGGCCAGCACCTCCAGCGCCCAGTCCACCAGCGTTTCGGTGTCAGGTCGCGGGTCCAGCACGCGCGCGTCCACGTGCAGCGGCAGGCCGTAGAACTCTTTGCGCCCCGTCAGGTAGGCCACGGGTTCTCCTGCCACGCGGCGTTGGCACAGGGCGATGAACTGGTCGTGCACGGCCGCGTCCAGCGCATCGGTGTCGTGCGCCAGCAGCCAGGCGCGGCCCGTATCGGGGCGGGCCAGGGCGTGCAGCAGCAGCAGTTGCGCGTCGATGCGTTCCAGGCCCAGGGTGCGGGCCTGGTGCAGTGCTTGGGCCAGGGTGGGGGTGAGAGGGTTCACTACTGATTTAATAGCTTCTAGCGCTTATGGAATAAGCGCTAGAGGCCAATTTGATTCAAATTTTGATTTAACTCAGCCCGTCGTGCCCGTCTCCAGCTCTTCCAACTGCTCGGCTTCACGCGCATGCGCCAGGGCCTGCAGCACGTCGCCCAGGTCGCCTTCCATCACGTACAGCAGCTTGTACAGCGTGAGGTTGATGCGGTGGTCGGTCAGGCGCCCCTGCGGGAAGTTGTAGGTGCGGATGCGGTCGCTGCGGTCGCCGCTGCCGATCAGGCCCTTGCGCAGCGCGGCCTCCTTGGCGGCGCGCTCGCTGCGGTCTTTTTCTTGAATGCGGGCCTGTAGTACCTGCAGGGCCTTGGCCTTGTTGGCGTGCTGGCTGCGGCCGTCCTGGCACTCGGCCACGATGCCGGTGGGCAAGTGCACCACGCGCACGGCCGAATCGGTCTTGTTGATGTGCTGCCCGCCCGCGCCCGACGCGCGGAAGGTGTCGATGCGCAGGTCGGCCGGGTTGAGCTTGATGGCCTCGTGCTCGTCGGGCTCGGGCATCACAGCCACGGTGCAGGCGCTGGTGTGGATGCGGCCTTGGGTCTCGGTGGCGGGCACGCGCTGCACGCGGTGGCCGCCGGATTCGAACTTGAGGTGGCCATAGACGTTGTCACCTTCGACGCGCAGCACGATTTCCTTGTAACCGCCCAGCTCTGCGGCGTTTTCGCTCACGATCTCTACCTTCCAGCCCACGCGGTCGGCGTAGCGCATGTACATGCGCGTGATGTCGCCCGCAAAGAGGGCCGACTCGTCCCCACCTGTGCCGGCGCGGATTTCCATGAAGGCATTGCGTGCGTCGTCGGGGTCTTTGGGCAGTAGCAGGCGCTGCAGTTCGTCTTCCAGTTGCAGCAGCTCGGCTTCGGCGGCGGTGATTTCGTCCTGCGCCATCTCGGCCATGTCGGGGTCGCTCAGCATCTCGCGCGCACTGGCCAGGTCGGCCTCGCGCTGCTGGTAGCGCGCGTATCGGCCTGCCACCTGCGTGACCTCGGCGTGTTCGACGGAGATGCGCCGGTACTGCGCCATGTCGCTCATGATGTCCTCGCGCGAGAGCAAGAAGTCGAGTTCTTGCAGGCGCAGTGCATAGCGCTCCAGCTGGGTTCTGAGAAAAGGTTTCATGCGGAGAATCAGGAGTTTGCTACTGTATTTGTAGCTGTTAGCGCTTTATGGATAAGCGCTAGAGGCCGATTTGGCTTAAAAATTGAACAACGGGGTGGGGCGGGCCATTGCGGCCATTGATCGCCGCTACAGGCTGTTTTTGCTTTGCGAGCGCAGGAACAGGCGCGACACGGTTTGTGCCGTCTGGGCGCGCATGTCGGCGTCGCCCGCACGCAGCTCGGCCATCGTGCCGTGCAGCATTTTTTGCGTCAGGCCGCGGGACAGGGCTTCGAGCACGGCGTCCATGTCTTCGCCCTTGGCGAGCAGCTTCTTGGCGCGGGCGATCTCCAACGCGCGCCATTCGTCGGTCTGCGCGTTGAGCTGCTGGATCAGCGGCACGACGCCACCCCCCGCGACTGAGGTGCTCGCCGGGCTGCGCAGGTCCATCCAGTGCATGAAGCTCTGCACGCCCGCGTCGATGATGGCCTCGGCCTGCGCCACGGCGGCCTGGCGGTTGGCCTGCGCGGTCTGCACCACGCTGGCCAGGTCGTCCACGGTGTACAGGTACACGTCGCGCAGCGCCTTCACCTCGGGTTCGATGTCGCGCGGCACGGCCAGGTCGACCATGAACATGGGGCGGTTGCGGCGTTTCTTGAGTGCACGTTCTACGGCGCCCAGGCCGATGATAGGCAGGCTGCTGGCGGTGCAGCTGATGACGGCGTCGAACTCGTGCAGGCGCTCGGGCAGGTCGGCCAGGCGCATCACCTCGCCGCCAAAGCGGCTGGCGAGCTTTTCGCCACGCTCGAGCGTGCGGTTGGCAATGGCCACGCCCTGCGGGTTTTTGGCCGCAAAGTGCGTGGCGCACAGCTCGATCATTTCGCCCGCGCCCACAAACAGCACGCGGATCTTGGAGAGGTCTTCAAACAGCTGGCCCGCCAGTCGCACGGCAGCGGCGGCCATGCTGATGCTGTGGGCGCCGATCTCGGTGCTGCTGCGCACCTCTTTGGCCACCGCAAAACTGCGCTGGAACAACTGGTTGAGTGTGGTGCCCAGCACGCCCGCCGTTTCTGCCGCACGCACCGCATCTTTCATCTGGCCCAGGATCTGCGCCTCGCCCAGCACCATCGAATCGAGCCCGCTGGCCACACGAAATGCGTGGCGGGCGACAAGGCTGTCTTCCAGCGTGTACGAGTGCGAGCGCAGCAGCGAGGTGCTGACGCCGCCGCTGTGGGCCAGCCAGCCCAGCGTGTGGTCGATGGCGGGGGCTTCGCCCGCGCAATAGATTTCGGTGCGGTTGCAGGTGGAGATGATGGCGGTCTCCACCCCGGGGTGGCGGCTGGCAGCGCCGCCAGAGTTGCCCAGCGACTCGCGCAAACCATGCAGCGTGGGCGCAATCTGGTCGAGCGCGAACGCAAACCGGCCACGCAGATCGAGCGGCGCGGTGGTGTGGTTGATGCCGAGGGCCCAGACTGCCATAGTCCCCGATTATAAAATTGTTGGACCAGAACCGGCAGCGTTGCTTGTTCAAGCCTTGATTTGGGTCAATTCCATGGGTCCTTGGGACGCTTTCAACCACCTGCTCAATTTCGTCACGCCCGCCGCCGCCATGGCGGTGCTGCTGGGGTTGTCGGGCAGAATTTTTCGATCAAAAACACCTGTAGCGCTTTCGTGGTGGGCGCGGGTAGCTATTGTTTTTGCAGTCGGCGTCGCCGTGCTGGCGGTTGGCCTGGTGGTGTGGGGGCGAGACGGCAAGATGCTGACCTATGCCGCGCTGGTGCTGGCCTGCGCCACCTGCCAGTGGGTTTTGGTGCGCGGCTGGAGGGCTTGATTCGCCCAACCCCGAGGACTTCGCCAAAAGAAGTCTGGTGCCAAGGTCGTTTGACGAATTTTTAGTGTTTTTGGCCGCTAGCGTTTGATGGTAAAGCGCTAGTAGCTATTAATTACGTAGCATTCACCACGCCACCTACCGCGCCTTGCGGCTGCGGCACCGCCACCGTGGGCAGGGCGGGTGCGGCGTCCGACGCCGAAGCAGGCGTCAACGGCGCCACGCTGGTCGAGGCCGGGGGTGACAGGGCCAGGCCCGCGCTGCGCAGCGATTCCAGAATGGAAAAGAGCAGGTCGCTTTTGACCCCGCCTGCATTGCGCGGGTTGCTCACGTAGCCAATCGCCAGGAAGGTGAGTGTGCCGCTCACGATGTCTTCCAGTTGCACGATGGGCTCAGGGTTGGCCAGAATGCTTTCGTGCGCGGTAAAGGCCGCCAGGATCAGGTCGCGCATGCGCTTGGCGTCCACGTCCAGCGGTGCGGGCAGGCGCAGCAGCACGCGCCCGGGGGCGCCTGCCAATGTCATGTTTCGCACGGTCTTGGTGATGAATTCCGAGTTGGGCACGATGACGGTGGAGCGGTCGCCCAGCTGGATCTCGGTGGCGCGCACGTTCACGCGGCGCACGTCGCCCTCGGTGGTGCCCAGCACCACCCAGTCGCCCACCTTCACGGGCCGCTCAGCCAGCAGGATCAGGCCGGAGATGAAGTTCTGCACGATGGCCTGCAGCCCAAAGCCGATGCCCACCGACAGCGCGCTGGCCACCCAGGCAATGCGTTCCACGCTGATGCCCAGGCCCGCCAGCGCTGCGGCCACCACCATCACGCCACCCACATAGCCCAGCAACGTGACGATGGAGCTGCGCATGCCCGGCTCCATCGACGTGTTGGGAAGGTATTGGTCCACCAGCCAGCGCTTGAGCACCCGGATCAAGAGGAGCCCCGCCACCAGCACCGCCAGGGCCGTGAGCAGCGCCTGCGGGGCCAGCGTGAGGTCGCCGATCTTGAGGCTCTGGTCCATGCTGCTGCCCCGGCGGAAGACTTCATCCGGCCCGGTGCCAAACGGCGCCAGCAGCGCAATCACCATGTAGAAGAACAGCGCCACACGCAACACACCCGAGCCCAGCACCGAGGCTTGGTCCAGCAGCTTGGCGTCAATGCCCAGCCCCTTGTGCAGGCGCTCGCCAAAGCCGCCGCGCGATGAAATCAACGCTTCGCACAGGTCGTCCACCAACTGGAACAGCAGGTAGGTGGTGGCAAACACCACACCGGTCCAGAGCATTTGGCGTGTGAGCGTGCCCGCCAGCGCCACAAAACCGAAGGCCACCATGAGCACCGTAGCCACCACCGCGATGCCTGCACACGCCACCAGCAGACCCAACCAGACGGGGCGTTCGGACAAGTCTGGGGCGTCTGAAGGGCCGCCAGCGTCGGTTTTGCGGTCGTCCGCAGCGCTGGCGGTCGGCGCGTCTTGGGCGGGCGCTGCAGCGGTTGAAGCAGTCGTAGCGGTTGTACCGGGTGTGGCGGCGGGCGCGCGCAGATGGCGCAGCGCCAACGCAACGATGGTGGCCATCGCCAGCGCGGTCACGGCATGCACGGACACTTCTGCTGCCAGGCTGGCGCCGATGATGCTGTTCACCTCGGTGATCAGCCCGCTGAGCGATGCCAGGATGGCGATCCACCAGGGGTAGGGGCTCAGGCGCGTGGCCAGGTCGTCCGAGAGGTCCGGCAGCCGCCAGGAGCTGCGTTTGCGCGACAGCAGTGCGTGCCCCAGTCCGATCACAAAGGCCGAGAAGATGGCAAGCCGTACAGTGGCTTGAGCAAGTGCCTGGAGGTTGTCATTGAGCGGGCCGCCCACTTCCAGCCCACTCCAGACCAGCTGCGCGGCCAGGCCGATCAGCAGCACATGAACCAGCACCGATGCCGAAGCCAGCAGCGACCTGCGCAGCCGCCCGGCCGGCAGCTTGGCGGGCACCAGGCGCACCAGCAGGCGTTCTGCCAGCCAGGTGCCTGCCACCGCCAGCAGCAAGGCCGCCACCAGGCTGGTGATGGCTGCGCCGCGGTGGCCCGGTTGCATGGCGGCGCTGGCGGCCTGATCCAGATCGCGCCCCAGCGCTTGCAGCCGCGCAGTGTCGCCCGGCAGGGCGTTGCGCAGATTGCGCCAGAAACTGCCGCTCAGCGGCGAATCGATGCGGGTGGTGAGCGCGGTCTGAAAGTGCTCCCGGCGCTGGCGAATCAACTCGGTGCCGCGCTGTTCGGCGTCCACGGTGATCAGGCGCGCGAGCTTGAGTTCTGCATCCACGGTGGCGCGTTGTTTGCCGAGGTTGGAGCGCTGCTCTGCAACGTCAGGTGCATCGGGCGCGGCCCCTTTCTCGGGCGCGGGGCCCAGGCCCGCCAGGCGCAAGTCCAGGTCTGCCAGTTCTTCGGTGCGGCGGGCGGCCAACTGCTCGGCGGCGCTGCCAATGGCGTTGACGTCGTTGAGCAGCTTGCGCCCGTCGTCGTCTTCGCCCAGCTTTTGGGGGATGGCATCCAGCTGCTTGCGCAGATCGTCCACGCTCGGTGGTGGGGCCTCAAGTTCTGGCTGGCTGGCCGCCGATGTGGGTGCTGTGGCGGGTTTGGTTTGCGCCAGCGCCGCCGTGCCAAAGGCACCCAGGCAGAAGGCGAGTGACAACCATAGCAGCGCGCGCAGCAGGAATGCGCGGTGAACGGGCGGGTGTGCGGGGCAAGGGGCGTGGTGGCTGCGCCGCAGATCAGGTGCGAAGCGCGTGTGGGGCTGGCTCATGGGCCTATTGTGCTGTGCGCCGCCAAGGCCGCTGCTGGGGCTGCGGGAGGCGCGATGGCTTGGAGGGTGGGCCGCACAGCAGCGTGGTGCGGGTGCGCGCCTGGGGTTGTCTGGGCACGGGGCCCGTCGAACCCGTCGCTGGGGCTGTCAGGCCCCCGAGGCAGGACTGAACAAATCCACCCGGTCGGTGATGATGCCGTCCGTGCCCAGGTCGATGAGCCGTTGCGCGGCCCAGTCGTCGTTGACGGTGTAGCTCAGCGTGCGCAGACCGGCGCCATGCACCTGGCCCACGGTGTCTGCCGACCAGAGCGCGTGGTTGCACACGATGGCCACGCAGCCCAGTTGCAAGGCCGTGTCCAGCCAGCCCTCGGTCAACGTGTCGAGCAACAGGCCGCGCGGCAGAGAGGGGGCGCTGTCGCGCGCACCTGCCAGGGCTGCGGGCTGGAACGAGGTGAGCAGCGGGGGCACTGGCTGACCGTGCCACAGCCGCGCCGCGTGGGCCGCCACGACGCGGCCTGTCTCGGCTTCAGTGCCCGGTGTCGGTTTGATTTCGATGTTCAGGAAGAACCCGTTGGCAATGCAGTAACGCGCCGCGTTGTCGAGCGTGGGCAGCGGCTCGCCTGCATAGACTCGGGAGTGCCAGGAGCCCGCGTCCAGCTGGGCCAGGTCACTCCAGGGCCGGTCACCACCGGTGCCGCGGCCATTGGTGGTGCGCTGCAGGGTCGCGTCGTGCATCAGAAACGGCACTCCGTCGGCACTCAGCTTGGCGTCGCATTCGAACATGCGGTAGCCATATTGGGCGCCCAGGCGGAAGGCGGCCAGGGTGTTTTCAGGGGCCAGCTTGCCAGCGCCACGGTGGGCGATCCAGCGGGGGTAAGGCCAGGGCGCGGGAGAAGACGCGAGTGACGTGGAGGGCGAGGGTGCGCTCATGCGGGTTCACCAAATTTCAACAGGTTGCCATGGGGATCGATGACGAACATCTCCTTCATGCCCCATGGCTGGACGACGGGGGGCGCAATTTGCAGGCCGCGTGCGGCAAAGTCTGCGTGCAGCACCGCGGTGTCGCCGCGCACATAACACGAGGTGTTCTCGGCAATGTGGCGGTCGTTGCAGGGCCAGAAATGCAGCTCACAGCCGTCGCGCTGCAGGATCAGGTAGTTGTCCAACTGCAGCAGCGGAGCAAACCCCAGGTGCTGGGTGTAGAACTGCAGCGTTTCGGCCAGGTTCAGCGACGCCAGCACGGGCACCGTGGATTGGACCGCGGACCCGTTACTGGCGGCCGATGTCGGCAGCATGATGGGCTCAGGCAGCGATGCGTTTGCCGGTGGTGGCATCAAACGCGTGAATGCGGTCGGGGCGGGGCACCACGTGAATCACAGAATCCGGTGCGGGCGCGTGTGTGCCTTCTTCGACGCGCACGATCATCTGCTCGCCGTTGATGCGGCCGTAGATCAGGCGTTCGGCGCCCAGCAGCTCCACGGTTTCAACCTTGACTTCCCAGCCTTCGCTGCGCACGTCCAGATGCTCGGGGCGAATGCCCAGGATGGTGCCCGGTGCAGCGCTGGGCGCGTTCTTGAGCAGGTTCATGGGCGGCGAGCCGATGAAGCTGGCCACAAACGTGGTAGCAGGCGTGTGGTAGACCTCTTCGGGGGTGCCGAACTGTTCCATGTTGCCAGCGTTCATCACGATCATGCGTTCGGCCAAGGTCATGGCTTCGACCTGGTCGTGTGTCACGAACAGGCTGGTGATGCCCAGTTCCCGGTGCAGCTTCTGGATTTCGAGGCGGGTCTGCGCGCGCAGCTTGGCGTCCAGGTTGGACAGGGGCTCGTCAAACAAAAACACCTGCGGCTGGCGCACGATGGCGCGGCCCATGGCCACGCGCTGGCGCTGGCCGCCGGAAAGTTCGCGCGGCTTGCGCTCCAGCAGGTGGCCCAGTTCAAGGATCTTGGCGGCCTTGTCCACGCGCGCCTTGATTTCGTCCTTGGGCACCTTGGCGATCTTCAGGCCGTAAGCCATGTTGTCGAAGTTCGACATGTGCGGGTACAGCGCGTAGTTCTGGAACACCATCGCAATGTCGCGCTGGGCGGGTTCCAGGTCGTTCACCACGCGGTCGCCGATGCGCAGTTCACCGCCGGAGATTTCTTCCAGGCCCGCCACCATGCGCAGCAGGGTGGATTTGCCGCAGCCTGAGGGGCCGACAATGACGACAAATTCACCGTCCTTGACCTCGGCGTTCACGCCGTGGATGACTTGATTGGCCTTGGGGCCCACGCCGTAGCGCTTGACGATATTGCGAAGAGATATGGATGCCATGATGCAATTAATTTGATAGCTGCTAGCGCTTATGGAATAAGCGCTAGAAGGGGATTTGTCTTATTTTTCGGTATCTACCAGGCCCTTGACGAACCAACGCTGCATGAGCACCACCACCAGGGCGGGCGGCAACATGGCCAAGAGGGCGGTGGCCATCACGATGTTCCATTCGTTGCCCGAATCGCCACCAGCAATCATGCGTTTGATGCCAATCACCACGGGGTACATGTCTTCGGACGTGGTTACCAGCAGCGGCCACAGGTACTGGTTCCAGCCGTAGATGAACTGGATCACGAACAGCGCGGCAATCGACGTGCGCGACAGCGGCACCAGGATGTCCTTGAAGAAGCGCATGGGGCCAGCGCCGTCCACGCGGGCCGCTTCCACCAGTTCATCCGGCACCGTCAGAAAGAACTGGCGGAACAAGAAGGTGGCGGTGGCCGACGCGATCAGCGGCACCGTGAGGCCCGCATAGGTGTTGAGCATGCCCAGGTTGGACACGACCTCGTACGTGGGCCCAATGCGCACTTCCACCGGCAGCATCAGGGTGATGAAGATCAGCCAGAAGCAGATGCCCTTGAAGGGGAACCGGAAGTACACGATGGCAAACGCCGACAGCAGCGAGATCGCGATCTTGCCCACGGTGATGACGATGGCGGTGACAAAACTCACCCACATCATGCGAGAGACAGGGGCGGTGGAGCCCGCGCCCGAACCGCCGCCAAACAGGGTGTCGTGGTAGGTCTGCCAGAAGTTGTTGCCAGGAAGCAGCGGCATGGGGACCTGCACGATGTCCTGTGCGGTGTGGGTGGACGCCACAAACGCCAGGTACAGCGGGAAGCCCACGATGATCACGCCCAGCACCATGATCAGGTGCGAGAACGCGGTGAGATAAGGACTGCGTTCAACCATTTCAGTACTGCACTTTCTTTTCTACGTAGCGGAACTGGATCACGGTCAGCACCACAACAATGGCCATCAGCACCACCGATTGCGCGGCCGATCCGCCCATGTCCATGGCCTTGAAGCCGTCGTGGTAGACCTTGTAGACCAGGATGGCCGTGTCGCGCCCTGGGCCGCCCTGTGTGGTGGCGTCCACGATGGCGAAGGTGTCAAAAAACGCATACACCACGTTGATCACCAGCAAGAAGAACGTAGTGGGCGACAGCAGCGGGAACTGGATGGTCCAGAACCGGCGCCAGGGGCCTGCACCGTCGATGGCGGCGGCTTCGATGAGGGACTTGGGGATCGACTGCAGACCCGCCAGGAAGAACAGGAAGTTGTACGAAATCTGCTTCCACACCGCCGCAATCACGATCAACGCCATGGCGTGGTCGGAGTTGAGCATGTGGTTCCAGTCAAAACCCGACTGCCGCAACATGTACGCCACCACACCGAGGGACGGCGAAAACATGAACATCCACAGCACACCCGCCACCGCAGGGGCTACGGCATAGGGCAGCAGCAGTGCGGTTTTGTAGGCCAGGGCACCTTTGATGATGCGGTCCGCAAAAATCGCCAGCATCAGCGACAGGCTGATACCGCTGACGGCCACGAGGATCGAGAAGAAGGCCGTGGTCTTGAATGAGGCCAGGTACCCGGGGTCTTCGAAAAGCGCCTTGAAGTTGTCAAAGCCGACCCATTCCTTCGAGAAGCCGAAGGTGTCTTGCATCTGGAACGACTGCACCAGTGCCTGGCCCGCAGGCCAGAAAAAGAAGACGCTGATGATGACCAGCTGGGGTGCCAGAAGCACCCACGGCAGCCATGCAGAGCGAAAGAGAACGCGTTTTTCCATGTCCAGACTCTTAGAGCGTGTTGTGCACTTTGGTGTGCCCACAAAAGCCGGGATAAGGCCCGGCGGCCAAAAAGACAACCCGCCGCCCCAGCAAACCGGGTGGTTTACGGGGGCGGCGGGCTTGAGATACCACCAGGCCCGAGGGCCCCGTTGGTATCAACAGACGCTGGTCAGAACTTACTTGTTGGCGCGTGCGAAACGGGCCAGTTGCTCGTTACCGCGGGTCACTGCGGTGTCCAGGGCTTCCTTGGCAGTCTTCTTGCCAGCCCAGATTTGTTCGGTTTCTTCGTCAATGATGGAACGCACTTGCACGAAGTTGCCCAGACGGATGCCGCGCGACTTGTCGGTGGCCTTCTTGATCATCTGTGTCACAGCGACATCGGTGCCAGGGTTCTTTTCATAGAAGCCCGCCGCTTCGGTCAGCTTGTAGGCGCCCATGGTCACAGGCAGGTAGCCCGTGCGCTGGTGGCTGGCGGCCTGAACCTTGGAGTCGTTCAGGAAGTTCATGAAGTCGGCAACGCCCTTGTACTCTTCGGCCTTCTTGCCGGACATCACCCACAGGCTGGCACCACCGATGGCGGTGTTCTGGGGAGCGCCTTGCACGTCAGCGTAGTAGGGCAGGGTGGAGATGCCGTAGGCAAACTTGGCTTCTTTGGACACACGGGCGTACAGGCCCGACGAGCCGGTGATCATCGCGCACTCGCCCGATGGGAAGGACGCATCAGGGGCGTTGCCGCGGCCCTTGTAGACAAAGCTGCCTTCCTTGGAGGCCTTGGCCAGGTTGTCGAAGTGGCGAACGTGCAGCGGGGTGTTGATCTGCAACTGGGCGTCCGTGCCGTCAAAACCGTTGTTCTTGGTGGCGAACAGCGTGTTGTGCCACAGCGAGAAGCTTTCGAGCTGCGTCCAGCTGATCCAGCTGGTGGTGAACGGGCAGCTGTGGCCGCTGGCCTTGAGCTTGGAGGCAGCAGCAAACACTTCTGGCCAGGTCTTTGGTGGCTTGTCAGCGTCCAGACCTGCCTTCTTGAAGGCGTCCTTGTTGTAATAAAAGATCGTGGTGGAGCTGTTGAGCGGGTAGCTCAGCATCTGGCCATTGGGCGCGGTGTAGTAACCAGCCACGGCCGACACGTAGTCGGTGGGGGTGAACTTGAAGCCTGCGTCGTTCAGCACCTTGGCGGCAGGCACGATGGCGCCCTTGCTGGCCATCATGGTGGCGGTGCCCACTTCAAACACTTGCAGGATGTGGGGCGCGTTGCCGGCACGGAAGGCCGCGATGGCGCCTGTCATGGATTCGTCATATGTGCCCTTGTAGGTAGGCACCACTTTGTACTTGGTCTGGCTGGCGTTGTACTGCTTGGCAAGGTCGTTGACCCACTCGCCCAGAGCAGAACTCATGGAGTGCCACCACTGAATCTCGACTTGCTGCGCCTGAACCGGCGCAGTGAATGACAGGGCGATGGCAGCGGAAACTGCCAGATGCTTAACTTGCATGAATGTTCCTCCAAGGATGACGAAATGCACAAAGGGCGGATGCTAGGCAGCCCTTGTGACAGTGGTGTGTCGTTGTCGCATGGCACCCTGTGTGTAACAACCGGGGAAACCCCGTGGGGTGCCTGCAAGGGGTGCGATTGTGACTCTTTTGTGACAACTGCGCAGCCATTTGCCGAGAGCGGCAAGGTTTTGTGCGATGCACCATGCTTGGTGCATAGTGGTGCACGCCACTCGACTGCGCTGACCCAGGTGTAACAGCGCTCCATTTTTCAGGAACTTTTCACTGCCATGGCCACCAATTCACTGGATAAAAACAAGATCAAATTTTTGCTGCTAGAGGGCATCCACCCCTCCGCCGTGGATGTGATTCGGGGATCGGGTTACACCCAGATCGAGACAGTCTCTGGCGCACTGTCGGACGAAGAACTCAAGCGCAAGATGGCAGACGTGCACTTTGTGGGCATCCGCTCGCGCACGCAGCTCACCGAAGAGGTGTTTGCGCATGCGAACAAGCTGGTGGCCGTGGGGTGTTTTTGCATCGGCACCAACCAGGTCGACCTGAACGCTGCGCGTGCAAAGGGCATTGCGGTGTTCAACGCGCCGTACTCCAACACCCGCTCGGTGGCCGAACTGGTGCTCGCCGAAGCCATCTTGCTGCTGCGCGGCATACCCGAAAAGAACGCGGTGGCGCACCGCGGCGGCTGGCTCAAGTCGGCCGACAACGCCTACGAGATTCGTGGCAAGACCCTGGGCATCGTGGGCTACGGCTCTATCGGCACGCAGCTGTCGGTGCTGGCCGAGGCACTGGGCATGCATGTGGCATTCTTTGATGTGGTCAACAAGCTGCCCCTGGGCAATGCGCGCCAGGTGCAGCACCTGCACGACCTGCTGGGCCAGAGTGACATCGTGAGCCTGCATGTGCCCGAGCTGCCGTCCACCGAGGGAATGATGGGTGCGGCGGAGATTGCCGCCATGAAACCCGGCGGCATCCTCATCAACGCAGCACGTGGCACGGTGGTGGATATTCCGGCCCTGGCCGAGGCCCTCAAGGCGAAAAAACTGCTGGGTGCTGCCATCGATGTGTTCCCGGTCGAGCCACGCACCAACAAGGACGAGTTCCAGTCGCCCTTGCGCGGCCTGGACAACGTGATTTTGACCCCCCACATCGGCGGCTCCACCATGGAGGCGCAGGCCAACATTGGCCTCGAAGTGGCCGAAAAACTGGTGAAGTACAGCGACAACGGCACCAGCACGTCATCGGTCAACTTCCCTGAGGTGGCGCTGCCCGCGCACCCGGGCAAACACCGCCTGCTGCACATCCACCACAACGTTCCCGGCGTGTTGTCCGAGATCAACCGCATCTTCTCGGACAACCAGATCAACATCTCGGCCCAGTACCTGCAGACCAACGAGAAGATCGGCTATGTGGTGATCGATATCGACGCCGCCTCGTCCGATCTGGCACTGGACAAACTGGCCGGCGTGCCCGGCACGCTGCGCAGTCGGGTGCTTTTCTGACGCTACCGCGGGCGGGGCAACTACGGGAGGCATCTTTACCTCTCGTAACGATGGGAGGATGCACCAGCTACTCCCCCCATTGCCTCCAAAGCGTATACAAAGGGCCCCCGCCCTTGATGTGACAGCGGACCCCTTCTTTAGGCCAAGTACCGGTTCACACAAAACCCTGCCATTGATGCAGGTTCCCAGCGCGCAGGGGTTGAGAAGCGCGTGGACGCAGCGGTGTCGCACCGCTCAGCGACAGCAAAGACCGATGCGCACTGCAGGTGCAGTGTGTTGCAAGTGCAGCCCGTGCCTTGATTCAGGCAGTCCATGACCGGGCTGCGTTGCGCTCTTCCTCCCCCGTTTTCCTCCAGCAGGCCCGCGCGAAAAACATTGACAGCTGCTTTTGCCGCTGGTGCGATGGTCTGCGCCCTCGTGCAGGCTTCTCCCCATAGCGCCGAAGCCTACGACGCGATGGTGCGCCGGGCACGGACGGGCGACACCGCGCCCGCTCTCGAGTTTTTACGCCAAACACCCTTCACATCGGCCGACGCCTCCTCCCGGATCGCCGACTGGCTCGACATCGCTGGGTGGGCCGGGCTCGATGGCGAGGTGGTGCAGGTGTACCGCGCGCATGGCCTGCAGCGCGCGCTGCCGGTGAGCACGCTGGGCACCGTGGCCCGCGCTCACCGCAACCTGCGCGACTGGGACGAAGCCCTGGCCGTGTATGCCCGTGCGCTGGCCCTGGCGCCCGGCGATGCGCAGCTGCGCATCGGCGAGGTGCAGGTGCTGGCCGACGCGGGGCGCGACGAGCAGGCGCTGGCCCAGGCCTTGGCCCTGGTGGCCGATGCGCCCATGGTGGCGCAGCGCCGCCTGGCCCTGGCCTACGTACACACCGCCGCGCGCCGCTTTTACGCGGCGCTGACCGAGGTGAGCCGCGCCCGCTCGCTGGCCCCCGACGACAACGCCGTGCAGGTGGCCTATGCCGATGCGCTGCAGTCGGCCGGCCTGCCAACGCAGGCACAGCAGCTGGTGGATGCGCGCCCCGCGCTCATGAACACCGTGCAGCAGCGCCGGCTGCAGGCCGACATCGGCGCCGAGCTGGTGCGGCTGTCCTTTTCGCCCACGCGCAGCGAGGGTGAGCGCTTTGCGCTGGCCGACCGGGCGCTGCTGCACTACGAACGCGCGCTGACCTCCTGGCGCGCCGACCCCGACGCCGCGCGCGATGTGCAGCGCATGCGCGTGGACCGCATCGGCGCCCTCACCGTGCGCGCCCGCATGACCGATGCCGTGGCCGAGTACGAGGCCCTGCGGCGCGAAGGCGTGCCCGTGCCCGACTACGCGCTGCGCTGGACGGCCGGCGCCTACCTGTACCTGCGCCAGGCCGAGGCCGCGCGCCTGCTCTACAGCGAGCTGCTGGCGCGCAGCCAGGCCGACCCGGCCACCCCGGCGGGCAGCGTGATCGATACCACCGGCCTGTTCTACGCGCTGGTCGAGACCGAGGCCATGGACCAGGCCGTGGCCCTGGCCGACCGCACCGCGCAGGCGCTGGCCCGGCTGCCGGCGGGGCAGGGGGCCTGGCCCGGCGCCGCCATGATGGCGGCGCAGGCGCACAGCTTTGCCGACGACACGCCCGAGGCGCAGCTGCGCTTCGAACGCATGGTGGCCATGGCCCCCGGCCACCTGGGCGCGCGCATCGCCCTGGCCGGTGTCTACCGGGGGCGTGCCTGGCCGCGCCGGGCCGAAGAAGAGCTCAAGCTGGTCGAGGCCATGGAGCCGCGCGCGCTGGGGCTGGAGTTGCAGCAGGGCTTCACCGCGCTGGACCTGCAGGAGTGGAGGCAGGCCGATGCGCTGGCCGACGATGTGATGGCGCGCTACCCCGAAAACCGCCAGGTGCAGCGGCTGGACCGCCTGCGCCGGGTCTACCGCATGCCCGAGCTGCGCATTTCCGGCTACCGGGGCCTGTCGTCCAGCCCCAACCCGACTATCGGCAATGGCGACTACGGCATCGACACCGTGGGCTACAGCGCACCGCTGGCCGACGACTGGCGGCTGTTTGCCGGCCACGGCTTTGGCAGCGGCGACTTTGCCGAGGGGCGTGGCCTGCACCGCAGCCTGCGCGCCGGGGCCGAGTGGCGGGTGCGCGACAACACGGTAGAGGGCGAGCTCTCCACCCACGACTTTGGCCACGGCCAGCGCACGGGGCTGCGGCTGGAGGGGCGCCACGACTTCAGCGACCAGTGGCAGGTGAGCGGCGCGGCCGAGCGCCTGTCGCGCGACACGCCGCTGCGCGCGCTGCGCAGCGACATCACCGCCAACAGCGCCACCGCCGGCCTGCGCTGGCGCGCCAACGAGCGGCGCGAGTGGAACCTGTCGCTGGGCGCGCTCGACTACTCCGACGGCAACCGCCGCACGGCCATGGGCGTAGTGGGGCGCGAGCGCCTCTTCACGCGCTACGGCGTGGTTGCCGATGCGGTGCTGGAGCTTTCGCACTCGCGCAACAGCCAGCCCGGCGGGCCGTATTTCGCGCCCGAGGCCGACCTGTTCGTGCTGCCCACGCTGGATGTATCGCATGTGCTGTACCGCCACTACCAGACCGAATGGCGCCAGCGCTTTCAGGCGGGCGTGGGCACCTACGCACAGCGCGGCTACGGCACGGGCGACGTGGCCACCGTGGGCTACGGCCAGCGCCTGCGCATGAACGACACCTTCGAGCTGGGGCTGGCCGTGTCCGTCACCCGGCGCCCCTACGACGGGGTGAACGAGCGCATCGTGCGCACCGCGTTCGACCTGCTCTACAAATTCTGAGGTGCTGTTGCCATGATCCCCGTGTTTCTGCGGCTTTTATCCCTGCTCGCCATCGCGGCGCTGGTCTCTGCCTGCGCCAGCGGGGCGCCGCCCTTCGTGCATCCGCGCGACCGCGCATTGCCCCATGCCGAGCGCCCCTGGCCGGCCAACAGCTTCGTCACCGTGGCCTACCACGACGTGCAGGATGTGGATGTCGATGCCCGCTACCTCGCGGTGCGCACAGAGCGCCTGGTGGCGCACTTCGGCTGGCTGCGCGAAAACGGCTACCAGCCCGTGTCGGTGGACCAGATCCTGACCGCGCGTGATGGCGGCACGCCCCTGCCACCCAAGGCCGTGCTGCTGACCTTTGACGATGGCTACCGCAGCTTCTACGACCGCGTGTTTCCCCTGCTCCAGGCCACCGGTTGGCCCGCCGTGCTGGCGCCCGTGGGCGCGTGGCTGGATGCACCTGCCGGGCAGGCGGTGGACTTTGGCGGCCTGCCCACGCCGCGCGAGCGCTTTGCGACCTGGGAGCAGGTGGCCGAGATGGCCGCTTCGGGCCTGGTGGAGGTGGGCGCGCACACCAACGACCTGCACCAGGGCGTGCTGGCCAACCCGCAGGGCAATGCACAGTCTGCCGCTGCCACGCGCACCTACAACGAGGCCACCACCACCTACGAGGGCGACGAGGCCTTCACGGCGCGGCTGGACGCCGACGTGACCGCCATCACGGCACGCATCCGCCAGGTGACCGGCAAGGCCCCCAGGGTCTGGGTCTGGCCCTATGGCACCGCCAACGGCACTGCCCTGGCCGTGGTCCGGCGCCATGGCTACCAAATGGCCGTGACGCTGGACGAAGGCCTGGGCCACACCGGCACGCTGTTCAACACGCCGCGCCTGCTGGTGCAGGGCGACCCTTCGGTGGACCAGTTCGCCGCCGCCGTGGTGGCCACGCAGGAGCCACGCGTGCTGCGCGTGGCCCATGTGGACCTGGACTACCTGTACGACGCCGACCCGGCGCAGCAAGCGCGCAATTTCGACCACCTGGTGCAGCGCGTGCAGGACCTGGGGGTGAACACCGTGTTCCTGCAGGCCTTTGCGGACGTGCAGGGCGATGGCACGGTACACAGCGTGTACTTCCCCAACCGCTGGCTGCCCATGCGCGCCGACCTGTTCAACCGCGTGGCCTGGCAGCTGCGCACGCGCAGCCGGGTGGCGGTGTATGCGTGGATGCCGGTGCTGGCTTTCGACCTCGACCCGGCGCTGCCGCGCGTGCAGGCGCAGGCGCCGCCGGGGCGGACTGCAGAGCCCGGCCAGTACCGGCGCCTGTCGCCGTTCGATGCCACGGCACGTGCGCGCATCACCGACATCTACGAAGACCTGGCGCGCAGTGCCTGGTTCGACGGCGTGCTGTTCCACGACGATGCGCTGCTGTCGGACTATGAGGACGCCAGCCCCGGCGCCCTGGCGGCCTACCACCAGGCCGGCCTGCCCGCCAGCGTGGCCGAGCTGCGCGCCGACCCGGCAGTACACCAGCGCTGGACCCAGTTCAAGACCCGTGCGCTGACCGACTTCACCCTGCACCTGGCCGAGCGGGTGCGCGCCATCCGCGGCCCGCAGGTGAAGACGGCGCGCAACCTCTTTGCCATGCCCATGCTGGCGCCCGAGAGCGAGGCCTGGTTCGCGCAGAACCTGGACGACTTTCTCGCCGCCTACGACTGGACGGCCCCCATGGCCATGCCGCTGATGGAGAAGGTGCCCGAGGGCGAGGCCGATGCCTGGCTCGACCGCGTGGTGGACACCATCACCCGCCGTCCCGGCGCGGTGGAGCGCACCGTCTTCGAGCTGCAGGCCGTGGACTGGCGCACCGGCCAGCCGGTGGCCAGCGAGCGCCTGGCGCACTGGATGCGCCGTCTGCAGCTGCGCGGTGCGCGCAGCTTTGGCTACTACCCCGACAACTTCATCAGCGGACTGCCCAGCATCCAGGTGCTGCGCCCCGTGCTTTCCAACAGTGGGGTCTTGCAGCCATGATCATTCAACGTGCCATCGCGCTCTCGGTGCTGGTGTTCATCATTGCCGGGCCGCTCGCGCTGCAGGCGGCCTTCACCAGCGATGTGATCCTGGACTTCGTGTTTCTGTACCCGCTCTTCATGTCCGGCATCTGGATCGCCGGCGGCCTGTACTACTGGATGCACTGGGAGCGGCACTGGGCCTGGGGGCCCGATGTACCGGCGCCCGAGCTGGCGGGCCAGCCGCTGGTGTCCATCCTCGTGCCCTGCCACAACGAGGGCGAAAACGCCGGCGATGCGCTGCGCGCCGCCCTGGCCCAGCGCTACCCGAACATCGAGGTCATCGCCATCAACGACGGGTCGAGCGATCACACCGGCCAGGTGCTCGATGCCCTGGCCGCCGAGCACCCGCGCCTGCGCGTGGTGCACCTGGCGCAGAACCAGGGCAAGGCCATCGCCCTGCGCATGGGCGCGGCGTCTGCGCGCAGCGAGTACCTGGTGTGCATCGACGGCGATGCGCTGCTCGACCGCGATGCGGTGGCCTACCTGGTGGCGCCGCTCATCGACAACCCGCGCGTGGGCGCCGTCACCGGCAACCCGCGCATCCGCACGCGGTCCACGCTGGTGGGGCGCATCCAGGTGGGGGAGTTCTCGTCCATCATCGGGCTCATCAAGCGCACGCAGCGCGTGTACGGGCAGGTGTTCACGGTGTCGGGCGTGGTGGCGGCGTTTCGCCGGCGCGCGCTCGACGACGTGGGCTACTGGAGCCCGGACATGATCACCGAGGACATCGACATCAGCTGGAAGCTGCAAAAGCGCCACTGGTCGATCTTCTTCGAGCCGCGCGCGCTGTGCTGGATTTTGATGCCCGAGACGCTGCGCGGCCTGTGGCAGCAGCGCCTGCGCTGGTCGCAGGGCGGGGCCGAGGTGTTCCTCAAGAACCTGCGCGGCATGTGGCACTGGCGCAACCGGCGCATGTGGCTCCTGATGCTGGAGTTCTGCATGTCCACCGCATGGGCCTTCATGTTCGGGCTGACCATCATCCTGTACCTGCTAGGCAAGTTCTTTGACATGCCCGAGCACTTGTACGTGCCCACCATCATGCCGCCTTCGTTCACCGGGCTGGTGCTGTCGGTCACCTGCCTCATGCAGTTCGCAGTCAGCGTGTCGATCGAGCGGCGTTACGAGCCCACCATCCGCAGCACGCTGCTGTGGATGATCTGGTACCCGGTGGTGTACTGGATGCTGAGCCTCTTCACCACGCTGGTGAGCTTTCCGCTGGTCATGCTCAAGGCGCGCCAGTCGCGCGCCCGCTGGACCAGCCCCGACCGTGGCATCCCCAGGAGCGACACCCCATGAAAAACCCCTTGATCCGCACCCGCCAGGGCTGGCTGATGCGCCTTTTCGACCTGCTGGCCACCTTGATCGCTTGGGCGGCATTCTTTTACCTGGTGGGCCGCGGCGTGTTCGAGATGGTGCGCTACCAGGGGCCGGGGCTGGCCGCGCGCCTGGAGCCCGTGATCGCCACTGCCGACACACTCGCCGGCTACGTTGCCATTGCCGGGCTGAACGCCTGCGTGCTGGCCGCCTGGGCGCTCTACAACCAGATGCGCCGCCGCGTGGAGCGGCGCGGCAAGATCCCGGCACTGGACGACGCCGGTCTTTCCGCCAGTTTCGAGCTCACTCCAAAGCTGCTCGATGCGTTGCGTTCGGGGCAGGTCATCGAGGTTCACAATGACGCGCAGGGCGGTATTGCCAGCGTGCTGCCGCGCGGCGAGCCACAGCTGTTGTCCCATCCGGGCCTCACGAACGGCTTGGTGGGAGCGCGCAGCGAAAAGGCTCCCTACGCATGGGCCTGAGACGCGGCAGCGCAGCGGTTGCGATAGTGCCGGGTGGCCCGCCGCGGGCAGGCAGCGGCCCGCTGGCATAAAATCACGCCCCCGAGGCTCATGGGCGCGCGGCGCCCACCCCAGGTAGACCCCCATGAATGTTCCGATTGCGTTGGCTGCCTTGCAGACGCAGGCCGCCGAGCCTGTGCGTCTGCGCGAAATTCCCTATAACTACACCTCGTTCTCCGACCGGGAGATCGTGATCCGTCTGCTGGGCTCCGAGTCTTGGGACGTGCTGGACCAGTTGCGCAAAGAGCGCCGCACCGGGCGATCTGCCCGCATGTTGTACGAAGTGCTGGGCGATATCTGGGTGGTGCAGCGCAACCCCTACCTGCAGGACGACCTGCTGGACAACCCCAACCGCCGCAAGCTGCTCGTCGATGCCCTGCAGCACCGCCTGGGTGAGATTGAAAAGCGCCGCACCCCGGCCGACGATGCCGGGCGCGACCGCCTGGTGGGTGAGCTGGTGGTGGCTGCGCGCCGTGCGGTGGCCGAGTTCAACGCCACCTTCGAGCAGGCCGCGCAGCTGCGTCGCCAAATCCAGAAGACGCTGGGCCGCTTGACGGCCAAGGACAACATCAAGTTCGATGGCCTCTCCCGCGTGAGCCATGTGACCGACGCGACCGACTGGCGCGTTGAGTACCCGTTTGTGGTGCTGACGCCCGACACCGAGGTCGAGATGGCGGGCTTGGTCAAAGGCTGCATCGAGCTGGGCCTGACCATCATTCCACGCGGAGGCGGCACCGGCTACACCGGCGGCGCGATTCCGCTGACGTGGAAGAGCGTGGTCATCAACACCGAAAAACTCGAAGCCATGACCGAGGTGGAAATGCGCCGCCTGCCGGGCATGGACCACGAAGTGGGCACGGTATGGACCGAAGCCGGGGTGGTGACCCAGCGCGTGGCCGATGCGGCCGAGCGTGCAGGTTTTGTGTTTGCCGTGGACCCGACCAGCGCCGAGGCCAGCTGCATAGGCGGCAACATCGCCATGAATGCGGGGGGCAAAAAGGCCGTGTTGTGGGGTACGGCGCTCGACAACCTGGCCAGCTGGCGCATGGTCACGCCCGACGCCCAGTGGCTCGAAGTGACGCGCCTGGACCACAACATGGGCAAGATCCATGACGTGGAGGTCGCCACGTTCGAGCTGCAGTATTTCGAAGCGGACGGCAAAACGCCCGTGCGCACTGAGCGCCTCGCTATTCCCGGCAAAACCTTCCGCAAGGAAGGCCTGGGCAAGGACGTGACCGACAAGTTCCTGGCCGGCCTGCCGGGTATCCAGAAGGAAGGCTGCGACGGCCTCATCACCAGCTCGCGCTGGGTGGTGCACCGCATGCCCGAACACACGCGCACCGTGTGCATGGAGTTTTTTGGCAACGCCAAGGACGCCGTGCCTTCCATCGTCGAGATCAAGGACTTCATGTTTGCCGAGCAAAAGCGCAGTGGCGTGTTGCTGGCGGGCCTGGAGCATCTGGACGACCGTTATCTGAAAGCAGTGGGCTACGCCACCAAGAGCAAGAAGGGCAACGGCGGCCTGCCCAAGATGGTGCTGATTGGCGACATTGCGGGCGACAACGCCGACGATGTGGCCCGCGTGACCAGTGAGGTCGTGCGCCTGGCCAACACCCGCAGCGGCGAAGGCTTCATTGCCATCACGGCCGAGGCGCGCAAGAAGTTCTGGGCCGACCGCAAGAAAACGGCCGCCATCAGCCGCCACACCAACGCCTTCAAGATCAACGAAGACGTAGTGATCCCGCTGCCGCGCATGGCCGAGTACACCGACGGCATCGAGCGCATCAACATCGAGCTGAGCCTGCGCAACAAGATCAAGCTGTGCGATGCGCTGACCGAGTTCTTTGAGCGTGGAAACTTGCCCCTGGGCAAGCACGACGCCGATGACGAGGTGCCATCGCCCGAGCTGTTGCAGGAGCGCGTGGCCCAGGCGATTGCCTTGGTGGAAGAAGTGCGCGCCTTGTGGCAGGGCTGGTTGCACGATGTGGACACGCTGTTCCCCCAGTTGCAGGACCACACGTTGCGCGCCAGCTGGAAGACCCAGCTACGTGCGCCGCTGCAGGGCATCTTCACGGGCGCGGCGTTCAAGCCCATCCTGGACGAGGCCGTGGCCATCCACAAACGCGTGCTCAAGGGCCGTGTGTGGGTGGCGCTGCACATGCATGCCGGTGACGGCAACGTGCACACCAACCTGCCCGTCAACAGCGACGACTACGAAATGCTGCAGACCGCGCACGAGGCGGTGGCCCGCATCATGGTGCTGGCGCGCAGCCTGGACGGCGTGATCTCGGGCGAACACGGCATTGGCATCACCAAGCTGGAGTTCTTGACCGACGAAGAGCTGCGCCCGTTTGCAGAATACAAGCGCAGGGTCGACCCGGAAGGGCGCTTCAATAAGGGTAAGTTGCTCCGAAATCAGGAGCTACCAGCGCTTGATGGACAAGCGCTAGAGGCCAATTTGGCTTCAAATACGTCGTCGAAGCCCACTTTGCATGCCGACCTGACCAATGCGTACACCCCCAGCTTTGGCCTGATGGGGCATGAGTCGCTGATCATGCAGCAGAGCGACATCGGCGCCATTGCCGATTCGGTCAAGGACTGCCTGCGCTGCGGCAAGTGCAAGCCGGTGTGCGCCACGCACGTGCCGCGCGCCAATCTGCTGTACAGCCCGCGCAACAAGATCCTCGCGACCTCGCTCCTGGTCGAGGCGTTTTTGTACGAAGAACAGACGCGCCGGGGCGTGAGCATCAAGCACTGGCAAGAGTTTGAAGACGTGGCCGACCACTGCACGGTGTGCCACAAGTGCGAGAGCCCTTGCCCGGTGAAGATCGACTTTGGCGACGTCACCATGAACATGCGCAACCTGCTGCGCAAGATGGGTAAGAAGACCTTCCGCCCCGGCAACGCGCTGGCGATGACCATGCTCAACGCCACCAACCCGGACACCATCAAGTTCATGCGTTCGGCGATGGTGGATGTGGGCTTCAAGGCCCAGCGCCTGGCCGTGGACCTGCTGCGCAAGGTGGGCCGCAAGCAGACGACCAAGCCGCCAGCCACGGTGGGCACGGCTCCGATCAAGGAGCAGGTGATCCACTTCATCAACAAGAAGCTTCCCGGTGGCCTGCCCAAGAAGACGGCGCGTGCGCTGCTCGACATCGAGGACAAGGACTACGTCCCGATCATCCGCAACCCCAAGGCCACCACGGCCGAGACGGAGGCGGTGTTTTACTTTCCAGGTTGCGGTTCGGAGCGGTTGTTCAGCCAGGTGGGCTTGGCCACGCAGGCCATGCTGTGGCACACCGGGGTGCAGACCGTGCTGCCGCCGGGCTACCTGTGCTGCGGTTACCCGCAGCGCGGCAGCGGCCAGTTCGACAAGGCCGAGAAGATGATCACCGACAACCGGGTGCTCTTCCACCGTGTGGCCAACACGCTGAACTACCTGGACATCAAGACCGTGGTGGTGAGCTGTGGCACCTGCTACGACCAGCTGCAGGGGTACGAGTTCGACAAGATCTTCCCGGGCAGCCGCATCATCGACATCCACGAATACCTGCTGGAGAAGGGTGTGAGCCTGCAGGGCAAGGGCGCGTACCTGTACCACGAGCCCTGCCACAACCCGATGAAGCTGCAGGACTCGATGAAGACCGTGAAGGCGCTGGTGGGTGAACAGGTCTTGAAGAGCGAACGGTGCTGCGGCGAGTCCGGCACGCTGGGGGTCACGCGGCCCGATATCTCGACCCAGGTGCGTTTTCGCAAGGAAGAAGAGATCCGAAAAGGCGAAGCTCAGTTGCGCGAGGTCATGAAGGCCACCGGCACGGGGCCGGGCGCCGTGGATGCGCAGGCCAACGTCAAGATTCTCACCAGCTGCCCCAGCTGCCTGCAGGGCCTGAACCGTTACGAAGGCGATTTGAACAACGGTTTGCTGGAAGCCGATTACATCGTGGTCGAGATGGCGCGGGAGATTCTGGGCGAGAACTGGATGCCCGAGTACGTGCAGCAGGCCAACAATGGTGGCATCGAGCGAGTGTTGGTCTGATGTCCTGCCCGTTGTGCGCTGAAGACGGTGGCGTGCTGGTGTGGCGCGGTGAGCGCCTGCGCGTCATTCGCGCGCAGGAGGCTGGGTTCCCGGCCTTTTACCGAGTGGTGTGGAACGCGCATGTGGCCGAGTTCTCCGACCTCGCGCCGCAGGACCGCGTGTACTGCATGGAGGCGGTGGTCTTGGTGGAGCAAGCGCTGCGCCAGCACTTGTCGCCCACCAAAATCAACCTCGCGGCGCTGGGCAACATGGTGCCGCACCTGCACTGGCATGTGATTGCGCGGTTTGAACGGGACAGCCACTTTCCCTCGCCCGTGTGGGCAGCGGCGCAGCGGCTCAGTCCCGCTGCGCAAGAAGCGGCCATCCTGGCCCGGCTGCCGGCGCTGGAGATAGCGCTGCAGGGGAAACTGTCCAAGCTCGCATCCGTCAGCCCCGCTCGGTAACCCTGCCCAGGGCATGCCCGCCTGTGGGTGGGACAATGACCGCGGTCCTTTTTTGTCTTCTGGCAACAGTTTTCTCACAGGTGAATCCATGGCAGGTTTGAAAGCGGGCGCGCCCACGCCGCAGGCAATCACGGTGCACGAGGCATCGCGGGTGCTAGAGGTGGGGTTTTCTGACGGCGTCACGTTCCGCATTCCGTTCGAGCTGATGCGGGTGTATTCACCCTCGGCCGAAGTGCAGGGCCATGGTCCGGGGCAGGAGGTTCTGCAAACCGGCAAGCGTGAAGTGACCTTGGTCAACCTGGAGCCCGTGGGCAACTACGCGGTCAAGCCCACGTTTTCTGACGGCCACGAGAGCGGAATTTTCAGTTGGGACTATCTGTATGAACTGGGTCAGCAGCAAGACGCGCTGTGGACCCAGTACGTCGCCCGCCTGGCCGCTGCAGGCGAAGACCGCGACGCGCCCATGGCGCCCAAGGGCGGTGCTGGCGGCCATGCCTGTGGCAGCCACTGATGGAATGGGCGGGTGTTGCGTTGCGTAAGCGGGTGTTGCCCCCGCTCACTGAGTTGCTATTAAATATATAGCTATTGGCGCTTTATTCATAAGCGCTAGCGGCCGTTTTTATTCAAATGGCGTTGTCCTAATTGCGACAGATGCCCCATTTCAGTGCGGGGTTGTCGCTGTACCTCTGGCGCCCACGCGCCTAGCATGATTTTTATGAGCACCACGCACTTCGGTTTTCAGTCGGTCGATGAGCAGGAAAAAGCGCGCCACGTGCGCGGTGTGTTCGATTCCGTCGCGTCCAAATACGACGTGATGAACGACCTCATGTCGGCGGGCATGCACCGCGCCTGGAAGGCCTACACCGTGATGGTGGCCAACCTGTGCGAAGGCAGCCAGGTGCTGGACATTGCGGGCGGCACGGGCGACCTGGCGATGGCGTTTGCCAAAAAGGTGGGCGCATCAGGCCGTGTGGTGCACACCGACATCAACGAAGCCATGCTGCGCGTGGGGCGTGATCGCCTGATTGATGCCGGAGTGGTGTTGCCCACGCTGGTCTGCGACGCAGAAAAGCTGCCGTTCCCCGATGCGCATTTCGACGTAGTGAGCGTGGCCTTTGGCCTGCGCAACATGACGCACAAAGACCAGGCGATTGCCGAGATGTGCCGCGTACTCAAGCCGGGCGGTAAGTTGCTGGTGCTCGAATTTTCGAAAGTGGCCAAGCCGCTGGAGAAAGCGTACGACTGGTATTCGTTCAAGGTGCTGCCCCGTTTGGGCAAGCTGGTGGCGGGCGACGATTCAAGCTACCGCTATCTGGCCGAGTCCATTCGCATGCACCCGGGGCAGGAGGAACTCAAAAGCCTCATGCAAAAAAATGGCTTTGGGCATGTGGACTATCACAACATGACGGGGGGCATCGTAGCCTTGCATGTTGGAATCAAGTGTTGAGCGAGGACTGAGCGCTGCGCTCGGGATGCTCGGAATAGATTTAACGGAGACGGAGAATTCATGATGAAACTGTGGTCTGTAGTGTTGGTAGCAATGCTGGCGTTTGCACACGCCGACGCGGATGCCAAGCGGATGGGTGGCGGCAAGTCGATGGGCAAGCAGTCGGGCAATGTCACCCAGCGTGATTCGGCCACGCCGCCTGCAACGCCGGGTGCACCGGCGCAGAACGTGAACAGCGCTGCAGCGGCCAAGCCTGGCGCCGCCGCCGCGCCTGCAGCTGCCGCAGCCAAGAAACCATGGGGTGCCATGCTGGGCGGCCTGGCCGCTGGCCTGGGCCTCGCCTGGCTGGCCAGCTCCCTGGGGCTGGGTGCCGGGTTCGCCAATATCCTGATGATTGCTCTGTTTGCGTTTGCCGCGTTCGCCATCTTCAAGATGGTGATGCGCGCGCGCAATGGCGGCGCAGCCGGTGCAGGTGCGGGCGGGTCTCCGTTCGCCTTCCAGGGCGCGGGTGCCCCCACCCCTGCCGCGGCGCAAGTACCGCCTCAGTACAGCCCCAACAACGTGGGCAACGACGCGTCGGCACGCCCTTGGGAGCGCAGCAGCATGGCGTTTGATGCCTCGCGCCAGGCGCAGGGTGGTCAGGTCGGCACGACGGGTGTAGTCATTGGCTCGGGCCTGTCGGGCTCGCAGAACTGGGGTGTTCCAGAAGGTTTTGACACCGAAGGTTTCCTGACGGCGGCCAAGCGCAACTTTGTGACCCTGCAAGCTGCCTGGGACGGTTCGGACATCAACACGCTGCGGTCGATGATGACCGACAGCATGCTCGACGAGATCCGCACCCAGCTGACCGAACGTGAAGCCCACCGTGGCGCGCAGCCCAACCACACGGAAGTGGTGATGATTGAAGCCCAGTTGCTGGGCATCGAAGAACTGGGCGACGGCTACATGGCCAGCGTCGAGTTCTCCGGCATGATCCGCGAAGAACTCTCGGCAGGCCCGAGCCCGTTCCGCGAAGTGTGGAACATGACTAAATCCAAGGCTGGCAACAGCGGCTGGCTGGTAGCGGGCGTGCAAGCGCTGCAATAAAGCAAAAGCCCCACATTGGGGGCTATCCCAGTTCAGGGAATAATCGGGGACTATGGCAACACCACAGTCCCCTTTTTCGTTTCTGGACGGCCTCTTTGAGCGTGTGGCCGCCGGCCCGCAACCACCGCAGTGGCTCGTGCACGAGGTACAGCAGCGTTTGGTGCTGTTCCTTAACCACGTGCTGATGCAAGAGAGCGAGGCCATGGACCGCCTGGTGCGCCAAAAAGGCCGCGTCGCCCGCGTGCAGTGGCGGGCCTATTCGATGGCGCTGGTCATCACCCCGGCAGGGCTGTTCAACCTCGCTTCTGAGGGCGCGGTGCCTGACTTGCAGCTGGAGGTCACCGAAACGTCTCCGCTCGCGCTCGCCCAGGTGGCCCTGCGTGGCGACAAGCCCTCTATCCGCATCGAAGGCGACGTGCAGCTGGCGGCAGAAATCAACTGGCTGGTCGATCATGTGCGCTGGGACGTGGAAGAAGACTTGGCTCGCGTCATCGGTGATGCCCCCGCGCACACCGTGGCCCAGGTGGCCAGCCGCGCTGCGCAGGCGCTTCGCCAGTTTGTGGGTGCGCGTGTTGCGCCTGCGGCGGGCACCACTTCAGCGGCTGCGCCTTCTTCCCCGGCCACGCCAGGCAGCGGATCCGGCCGGGCCGACGCATGAAGCGCTTCTTGCGGGGGGCGTCCATCCTGTGGGTGGTGTTCCGGTATGGGCTGGATGGCATGGTGCTCGACAGCTTTCAGAAACCGTGGCTGCGACTGCTTTCGCGCGTTCTCTCCATCGGTCGCAACCTCGACGCACCGCGCGGTCAGCGCCTGCGCGAGGCGCTGGAGCGCCTTGGCCCCATCTTCGTCAAGTTTGGCCAGGTGTTGTCCACGCGCCGTGACCTGTTGCCCGCAGACATCGCCGATGAACTGGCGCGTCTGCAGGACCGGGTGCCCCCGTTCCACCATGACATTGCCATTGCCACCATAGAGCGCGCTTTTCGCCGCCCGGTGGACGAGGTCTTTACGTCCTTTGACCGCACGCCTGTGGCCAGTGCCTCCATAGCGCAGGTGCACTTTGCCACCCTGCGCGACCGCCACGGCATCGCGCGCGAGGTCGCCGTCAAGGTGCTGCGCCCGGGCATGCTGCCGGTGATCGAGAAGGACTTGAGCCTCATGCGCATGATGGCCGGCTGGGTGGAAGGGCTGTCTGCCGACGGCAAGCGCCTGAAACCCCGCGAAGTGGTGGCCGAGTTCGACAACTACCTGCACGACGAGCTGGATCTGGTGCGCGAGGCCGCCAATGCCGCGCAGCTGCGCCGCAACATGCAGGGGCTGGATCTGGTGCTGATCCCGGAGATTTTCTGGGATTTTTGCCACCCCGAGGTCATGGTGATGCAGCGCATGAACGGCGTGCCCATCAGCCAGATGGAGCGCCTGCGCGATGCCGGTGTAGATATCCCCAAGCTGGCGCGCGACGGCGTCACCATCTTCTTCACGCAGGTGTTTCGCGACGGGTTCTTTCATGCCGACATGCACCCTGGCAATATCCAGGTGAGCCTGGACCCGGCCACCTTTGGGCGCTATATCTCTTTGGATTTTGGCATCGTGGGGACGCTCACCGAGTCCGACAAGGAGTATCTGGCGCAGAACTTTGTGGCGTTCTTCCGGCGTGACTACAAGCGTGTGGCCGAGCTGCACATCGAAAGCGGCTGGGTGCCACCCGATACGCGGGTGAATGACCTCGAATCGGCCATCCGGGCTGTCTGCGAGCCATATTTCGACCGGCCGCTCAAGGAAATATCACTGGGGCTGGTGCTGATGCGCCTGTTCCAGACTTCACGCCGCTTCCACGTCGAGATCCAGCCCCAACTGGTGCTGCTGCAAAAGACCTTGCTCAACATTGAAGGCCTGGGCCGTGAGCTGGACCCGGAGCTGGACCTGTGGAGCACCGCGAAACCATTCCTCGAAAAGTGGATGCTCGACCAGATGGGCCCCCAACGCCTGTGGCGCGAGCTGCGGGCCGAGGCGCCGCACTACGCCAAGCTGATCCCCGAGCTGCCACGCCTGCTGTATGACGCCCTGCGCCAACGCCCTGCAGACCAGCAACATGCGCTGCGCGAGTTGCTGGATGCGCAAAGGCGGACCAATCGCCTGCTCCAGTCCATCATTTATGGCGGGTTGGGGTTTGTCCTGGGTTTGCTGGCGATGCAGCTTTTCGTGCGCCTGCGGATTTTCTAAAAACACGGAGGCGCGTGGTTGGAGGCACGGAAGTTGCCTCCATAATCCGCAGCAACTTTTGTTACGACATTCGTAAAGAAGTGGTCACCTTTTGGTCTGCGGGGCCGCCACATGCCGGTGTGGTTTGAACAGCGCGCCTTGCAGTTTTGTTACCCCCCTTGGAGTTTCGGAGCGGCGCCATGCTGATCACGTTCATCGTTCTGTACCTGCTTATCTCAATCGGTATTGGCCTGTATGCGGCCACCCGCGTGCACAACACGGCTGACTACGCTGTGGCGGGCCGGAGCCTTCCCTTAGCGGTGGTGATTGCCACCACGTTTGCCACCTGGTTTGGTTCAGAAACCGTGTTGGGGGTGTCGGCCCGGTTTGTGGACGGCGGGCTGGGTTCCGTGGTCGAAGACCCTTTTGGCGCTTCGATGTGCCTGATTCTTGTGGGCCTGTTTTTTGCCTACAAGCTGTACAAGAAGAACCTGATCACCCTGGGCGATTACTACCGCCAGCGCTACGGTCGAGTGATTGAGGTGGCCTGTTCGGCCATCATCATGTTCAGTTATCTCGGTTGGGTCGCCGCGCAGATCACGGCATTGGGGCTGGTGTTCAATCTGCTCACGCAAGGCGCAGTGTCCGTCACGCTGGGCATGGTCATTGGCACGGTCATCGTGCTGGTCTACACCTTGTACGGCGGCATGTGGTCTGTGGCCCTGACAGACTTTGTGCAGATGATCGTGATTGCGGTCGGTCTGCTGGCCGTTGCCTGGTACGCCAGCGACCTGGCGGGGGGGGCGGGCAAGGTGATTGAGTTTGCGGCGCGAGAGGGCAAGTTCCAGTTTTTCCCGACCGGAGGGGCCAAGGAGTGGACGTTTTTCATTGCTGCAGCCATCACGATGATGCTGGGCTCGATCCCCCAGCAGGACGTGTTCCAGCGGGTGATGTCGTCCAACAGCGCCGAGACCGCCCGCAAGGGGCCGGTGATTGGCGGCATCTTGTACCTGTTGTTTGCCTTCATTCCCATGTTTGTGGTGACAGCGGCGGTGCTGATCATGCCGGAGGCAGCACAAGCACTTCTGAAGGACGACCCCCAGAAGTTATTGCCCACTCTGGTGATGGAGCGCATGCCGCTGGTGCTGCAGGTGGCCTTCTTCGGCGCCTTGCTGTCGGCCATCATGTCCACCGCGTCAGCCACTTTGCTGGCGCCATCCACCACGTTTGTGGAAAACATTCTTCACAACCTGCGGCCGGGCATGACGGATGCCCAGACCCTCAAGGCCATGCGCATTTCAGTGCTGGTGTTCACCGCCTGCGTGCTGACCTATGCCATCACCATGCAGGGCACTTCAATCTACGAAATGGTGTCGGGCGCCTACCAGGTGCCATTGGTGGGGGCGTTTGTGCCTCTGGTGTTTGGTCTCTACTGGAAGCGCGCCACCACCCAAGGTGCGCTGCTGGCGGTGGCCATGGGCCTGGGCGTCTGGCTGTTGTTTGTCGCCAGCCCCATGTTGTCCGAAGCGTTCCCGCAGCAGTTGGCGGGTGTGCTGGCTGCGTTGGTCGGCATGATTGGCGGGTCTTTGGCGCCGCAGTGGATCGATGACCACAAGGGTGAGGTCACGCACTACGAAGGCAGCGCGGGTTGAAAGCCACGCCCTATGCCGATGGCGTGGGGCTTGAGGATGGGCGTGCCGCCTATAATTGAGGGTTTTGCACTTTCCCTCAACACTCTGACATGCCTATTTACGCCTACAAATGCGGCTCCTGCGGCCATGCCAAGGATGTGCTTCAAAAAATCTCGGATCCCCTGCTCACGGTGTGCCCCGCTTGCGGCGCAGAAGCTTTCACCAAGCAGGTGACTGCCGCTGGGTTTCAACTCAAGGGCTCGGGCTGGTATGTGACCGATTTCCGGGGAGGCAATAGCGGCGCACCGGCCACGCCGGCTGCCGATGCGAAGCCAGGGTCTACCACCGAGTCTGCTTCTTCCGCCGCACCATCCCCTGCTGGGGATGCTCCTAAAAAAGAAGCTACTAGCGCAAGCACACCAAGCGCTGGCAGCACTTCTTCTCCTTCTTCAACTCCGTCCACCTGAGTCTTTGATGTCTGCCCTGCGCAAATGGCTGTTGACCGGCCTTCTGGTGATCGTGCCAGGGGTGATTACGGCCTGGGTGCTCAACTGGATTGTGAGCACGCTGGACCAGACCCTGCAGATCTTGCCCGTCGCATGGCATCCAGACCGGTTGATCGGTTTTCATATCCCCGGTTTCGGCGTGGTGCTGACGCTGGTGATTTTGCTGGTGGTGGGTGCGGTGGCCAGCAATTTTGCCGGTCGCAAGCTGGTGCAGTGGGGCGATGCCGTGGTGCACCGCATTCCTGTCGTGCGGTCCATCTACTCCAGCGTCAAGCAGGTGTCGGACACGCTGTTTTCAGAAAGCGGCAACGCGTTTCGCAAGGCCGTGTTGGTGCAGTGGCCCCGTGAAGGGGTTTGGACGGTGGCATTTGTGACGGGCTCTCCCAACGGCGAAGTGGCCGCCTACCTGCGCGATGAATTTGTCAGTGTGTATGTGCCCACCACGCCCAACCCCACGGGTGGCTATTTTGTGATGCTGCGCAAGAGCGACTGCGTCGAGCTCGACATGAGCGTGGATGCTGCCCTCAAATACATTGTTTCGATGGGCGTGGTCGCTCCCCCAGACCCCACGCTCGTGTCTCCCACTAAGTGAACCCTCAACGCGCCACAGCGGCGCCGGAAGTTATTGCCATGGCCATGCGTTCCCACTATTGCGGTCTTGTGACCGAAGCCCTGCTGGGCCAAATCGTCACCCTGTCGGGCTGGGTGAACCGCCGCCGCGACCACGGTGGTGTGATCTTCATTGACCTGCGCGACCGCGAAGGCTATGTGCAGGTGGTGTGCGACCCGGACCGCGCCGAGATGTTCAAGGTGGCTGAAGACGTGCGTAACGAGTTCTGCGTGCAGGTCAAGGGCGTGGTGCGTGCGCGTCCTGCAGGCACCACCAACGACAAGCTCAAGACTGGCCAGATCGAAGTGCTGTGCCACGAACTGAACGTGCTCAACCCCTCGGTCACGCCCCCGTTCCAGATCGACGAAGAGAACCTGTCGGAAACCACGCGCCTCACGCACCGCGTGCTGGACCTGCGCCGTCCGTACATGCAGAACAACCTCATGCTGCGCTACAAGGTGGCGATGGAGGTGCGCAAGTTCCTGGACGCCAACGGTTTCATCGACATCGAAACCCCCATGCTCACCAAGAGCACGCCCGAAGGCGCGCGCGACTACCTCGTGCCCAGCCGCGTGCACGACGGCCACTTCTTTGCGCTGCCGCAGTCGCCCCAGCTGTTCAAGCAGCTGCTGATGGTGGCGGGCTTTGACCGCTACTACCAGATCACCAAGTGCTTCCGCGACGAAGACCTGCGCGCTGACCGCCAGCCCGAGTTCACCCAGATCGATATCGAAACATCGTTCATGGAAGAGCAGGACATCCGTGACATGTTCCAGGGCATGATCAAGACGGTGTTCCAGAACACGCTGGGCGTGGATCTGGGAGAGTTCCCCGTCATGACCTACCAGGACGCAGCGCGCCTGTACGGCTCTGACAAGCCCGACCTGCGCGTCAAGCTCGAGTTCACCGAGCTGACCGACGTGATGAAGGACGTGGATTTCAAGGTGTTCTCGGGCGCCGCCAACATGAAGAATGGCCGCGTGGTGGGCTTGCGCGTGCCCGGTGGTTCGGTCGAAGGCGGTGGCATCAGCCGCGGCGAAATCGACGCCTACACCGAGTTCGTCAAGATCTATGGCGCCAAGGGCCTGGCCTACATCCGCGTCAACGAACTGGCCAAGGGCCGTGACGGTCTGCAGTCGCCCATCGTGAAGAACATCCACGATGCAGCCCTTGCTGCCGTTCTGGAGCGCACCGGCGCGCAAGACGGTGACTTGATCTTCTTTGGCGCCGACAAGGAAAAAATCGTCAACGACGCCATCGGCGCACTGCGCATCAAGATCGGCCACAGCGAGTTCGGCAAGAAGACGGGCCTCTTTGAAAGCCGCTGGGCACCGCTGTGGGTGGTGGACTTCCCGATGTTCGAGTTCGACGAGGACAACCAGCGCTGGAACTCGGTGCACCACCCCTTCACCAGTCCCAAGGATGGGCATGAAGACTGGATGGTGACTGCGCCCGAGAAGTGCATCTCCAAGGGCTACGACATGGTGCTCAACGGCTGGGAAATGGGTGGCGGCTCGGTCCGTATCCACCGCGCCGATGTGCAGCAAAAAGTGTTTGATGCCCTCAAGATCTCGCCCGAAGAAGCGCAGGTCAAGTTTGGCTTCCTGCTCGATGCGCTGCAATACGGCGCACCTCCCCACGGTGGCCTCGCCTTTGGTCTGGACCGTATCGTGACGATGATGACGGGCGCTGAGTCCATCCGCGACGTGATCGCCTTCCCCAAGACCCAGCGTGCCCAGTGTCTGCTGACACAAGCCCCGTCGATCGTGGACGAAAAACAATTGCGCGAACTGCACATCCGCCTGCGCAACCCTGACGCAGTCAAGGCGGACTGATCCCCCAGATCATTGGTTTTCCCGTCATTCCCATGACTGGGTCACTTTGAAAGAAAGCGGTAGCGGCCTGTGGTCGGTACCGCTTTTTTCATGGGGATCTTCCTCGACCCTTGACCCCTGACCCGTCCTGTCTGTTTTTATCTGTTCGTCGATTTGATGCGAGGTTGCTTATGCGTTGCTCCCTAAAAAACGGTGTGCCCCTGACACTGATACTGCTGGTCGCACTGACTTCTGGTTGCGGTGAAAAGAAGACGGAACTGGGCGAGGGAGGCTCTGTGGTTTCTGGCTCTGCGGGGCCCGCAGGCGCGCAAGGGGCGGACAAGGCCCTGACCCAATGCACTCAGCCCGTGGCCACGCTGGCGCTGGCCGAAAACCCCAATGGCTACACCGTCTCCAGCACCTACCGCTTGCCGGCTTCGCCCGTTCCGCTGATCCGGCTCATTGCGCAACAAAGCGGCTGCTTTCGGGTGGTAGACCGGGCGGCAGGGCTGCGCGGCACCGTGCAGGAACAAGAGCTGAAAGAGGCAGGCGTGCTGCGCCCCAACTCCACCGTGGCCAAAGGCAAGGGCTACGAGGCGCAGTACACGCTGACCCCCAGCCTCACCTTCAGCGAGCAGGACGCGGGCCGCAGCATTGCGGGTGTGATCGCCATGATCCCCGTGCTGCGTGACATCGCAGGCCTGGTGGGCCTGGCAGAACAGGTCAAGTTCAAGGAGGCACAGACCGCGCTCCTGCTGACCGACAACGAAACCACCGAACAGGTGGCTGCGGCCACGGGCGCAGCCCGCACCACAGACCTGGGTGCGGCAGGCCTGCTTTGGGGCAGGATGGGTGGCGCTGGCGGGGCGGGCTGGAGCAACACCAACGAAGGCAAGGTGATCGCGGCGGCGTTCTTCGATGCACACAACAAGCTGGTGTCGCAGGTACAACTGCTGCAAGCCAAAGAGCTACCCCCACCGGTGGCCACGCGCAAACCCTGAAGGGGCGATGGCCCGGGTTTGCGACAGATCAACCTCCGCCAGTCGGTGGCGCGGTGGCAGAGGCGGTGCAGGGGCCGCAAGAGAGCAGGGCACGCAAAATGCTTGTTGGAGCATTGCGGGGGCGTCAGCACAATGCGCAGAACAGGTTCTCAGGCATTGCTGGCCTCTCAGCACTAAGGAATCTCTTCGTGTCCCACTCCCTGAACTCTCCCGAACAATGGCTGCGCTACATGCCCGCAGCGCAACACCAGCGCCAGGAGCTGCGCCTTGTCGAAAACGCGTGGGACCAGCTGTCTTTGCTGTCGTCCCTCTCGCTGCTGTCTTCCAAGGCCTCTTCCGGCGGCGATCTGGCCCAGGCGCGGCGTGATTTTTCTGCGCTCTCTACCGACCTCATGCGGGGCCTTGCCAGCGAGGCCCTGAAGAACCGCACCGATGATCTGGTGGCGCGGGCGCAGGTGTGTATTGATGTGCTGGTGCGCAACCTGTTCGAGCGCACCGCGGACATCGGCTTTTTTGCCACCGACGTGGGAGTGGCCGAATACCTGGGCGACCCGATGCCCGAGCGGCGCTCTTTGATCGAAGCGCGGCTGCAGGAATACGCCAGCAAATACACGGTGTACGACAACATCTTTTTGTTTGATACACAGGCGCAGCTGCTTGCCAGCCTGCACACAGTGACCGCGGATGGTGATGGCCGAATGCAGGAAGATCGGGCCTTTCTGCAATCGGTGTTGCTCAGCGATGCCCCGTATGTGGAGCACCATGCGGTGCACGCCTTCAGTGGCAGCCGCGCTCCAACCCTCATGTACGCACAGCGTGTCCGCTTTGACGGGAGTACGGTGGGTGTGGTGTGCCTGCAGTTCAAGCTGTCTGATGAGATGCCCGCGATTTTTGCCTCGGTGCAGCAGGATGATGGCGAGGGTGCGGACGTGGTGCTGGCCTTGGTCGACGGCAGCGGGCGCGTGCTGGTGTCCAGCGACCGGCTGCAGTTGCCCACGGGTTGGCCATTGCCGCAGGCCACTGCTGCGGGTGTGCAGTCGGTGCGCCATGCCAGCCGACACTACCTGATGGCCGTGTGCGACACGCAAGGCTTTCAGGGCTACCGCGGGCCGGGCTGGCGTGGGGTGGCCTTGCTGCCGCTGGACCTGGCCTTTGACGAGGCGACGCAGGGCGAGCGCAGCGCGCTGGGGCCCGAGTTGTCGGGCCATGCCGACCTGCTGTCGCAGGAGCTGCGCGAAATCCCCCGGCGCTCCACCGCCATCCAGTCGGCGCTGGAGCGCTCGGTCTGGAACGGTCTTCTCGAACTCAACCAGATCGGTGGTGCCAGCGACGGTGGCGACGTGGCCCCACGCGAGCTGCTGTTTGCCAAGACCCTGCTGTCAGAGATCGGCGCCACAGCGCGCAAGACCGCCCAGGCCTTTGAAGGCGCTCTGAAGGACCTGTACAGCGTGGTGATGCGGTCCATGCTGCGCGACGCGCAAGGCCGCGCCGCGCTGGCCATGCAGATCCTGGACCGCAACCTGTACGAGCGCGCCAACGATTGCCGCTGGTGGGCGCTGACGCCGCAGTTTGCGCGCACGCTGGAGGCGGGCGCCGTGGGCTGCAGCAAGGCCACGGCAGTCCTCCAAGAAATCAACAACCTGTACACCGTGTATGCCTGCCTGGTGCTGTTTGATCGGCAGGGGCGGGTCATGGCGGTGTCGCAGCCGCAGCAGGCGCACTGGGTGGGCACTGCGCTCGACGAAGACTGGGCGCAGCAGTGCCTGCGGCTGCGCACCAGCGGCGACTACACCGTGAGCCGCTACGCGCAGAGCCGCTTTTACGACCAGGGCCCGACCTTCGTGTACGCCGCCGCCGTGCGCAGCGAGGGCGCAGACGGCGAGGCAGGCACCGCCGTATCGGCGCCCGTGCTCGGTGGCATTGCCGTCGTCTGGGACGCCGCCCAGCAGCTCCAGTCCATCCTGGACGATTGTGCCGTGGGCGCAGGCGAGCACGATGTGATGGCCTTTGTCGACGCCAGCAACCAGCTGGTGCGCGCTGCGGGTGACGCTGCCGCGCTGGCTGCGCCAGACGCCATTGCCAGCAGCCAACACGGCGGGCACACCACAGCGCTTGCGGGGCACCTGTACGGCGTGGGACGGGCGCGGGGGCAGGGCTACCGGGAGTTCCGTGTGAGCGACGGGTACGACCACGGCCTGAGCTGCCTGGTGCTGCGCCACCTGTGCGAGCGGCGGGCTGCCGCACCCATGGCGCCGGTGCTGGTGGCGCCTGCCAGCGCAGCGCGCATGGGGGCAGAGCACCGCGTGCAGATGGCGACCTTTCTGGTTGGCGCGCACTGGCTGGGCGTGGATGCGGCGCAGGTGGTCACTGCCGCGCCCGATGCCACGGTGCTCAACGCAGGCGGTGCCCGCGCGCCGTTTCTGGGGCTGGCACACATTGGCGAGCAGGTGTATTCGGTGGTGGATTTGCGCAGCGTGGTCGCTGGGGGTACCAGCGCAGTGGGCAGGCTGGCCGTATCGCGCAGTGCCGACACCCATCGGCAGATGGTGCTGGTGCGTGTGCCGCTGGGTGACGGCGGCGGCGTGCGCGAATTCATTTTGCGTGTGGACGCCCTGGGCGCCATGCTCGACCTGGACCGGCGCGAGATCCAGCCCTTGGGCGTTACCGACGGATCAACGGGCAACACGCCGCTGATTGATGCAGTGGTGCCCGTGTCTACCGGCACCAGCCCCAGCCCCGGCACTGGTACTGGCACTGGCAAGCCCGGTCGCGGCATGCTGTGCCGCGTCTCGTCGCAGTGGTTGCTGCAGTGCGCCCTGGGTGCGCTGGGCGATGCACCGGCGCAGGATGTGGATGCGCTGCTGGCGGCGGCCTGATCCGTGATGCTGGGTGAACAAAATCCCGTGACAGTGCCCTTCAAGATCCCGGAGTCGGTGCTCGTGGTGATTCACACCCCGGCCCTGGACGTGCTGCTGATCCGCCGCACCGGTGGCGAAGGGCATTGGCAGTCGGTCACGGGCAGCAAGGACGCTTTGGACGAGCCTTTCGACCTCACTGCGCGCCGCGAAGTGTGGGAAGAAACGGGCATCGACGCCCAGGCACTGGGGTGCGTGCTGACGGACTGGTACCTGGAGAACGTTTACGACATCTGGCCACAGTGGCTGCACCGCTATGCGCCGGGCGTGGTGCGCAACCGCGAGCGTGTGTTTGGACTGTGTGTGCCCGCGGGCACGCCGGTGTTGCTCAGCCCGCGTGAGCACGACGCCTACCAGTGGCTTCCCTGGCAGCAGGCGGCAGATGCCTGCTTTTCCGCATCCAACGCCGAGGCGTGCCTGCTGCTGCCCCGGTGGACCCAACGGGACGCGTGACCTCGGGCGTTGCGGGTGGCCACGGTGTGCCGCCTTATTCCATTTCTAAATCATCCGTGTCGTTGTTGCTTCGCCTTGCCGTGCTACAGCACTGTCTGCGGCTTCGCGCCTAGACACGAATGATTGAGAAACGGAATTAGCGCTTGGTTTTTGATTGAAATTGGCCTCTAGCGCTTACTGGTAAAGCGCTAGAAGCTATCAAAATGATAGTTTTTTGTAGCGGGCGTGCTCCCGCAGCTTGAGGCGCCGCCCTTCAGACAGGGCGCAAGCGCAGCTGGGCAGCGGGGTCGGGCGGGTCGATGGGGTTTGCGCCGGTCGCCAGGCTGTCCTGTGGTGGCGGCGGAATCCGCGCGGGGCCATCGGCCGCTCCCCGCACCCGCAACACCACGCCCCCGGGCCTGCGCTCGTTGTCTTGCCCCAGGATGGCACGCGCCGGTGCGCTGCCCACGCGCTGGCGCAGCGCATCGATGTCTTGCTGCAGCGCGTCTGCGGTTTCCATGCGCGCGCTGTGGCGCAGCAGCACCTGCTGCGACATGTCCACCAGCTTGGAGTTGAGCGTGCGTTCCGCTTCTCGCAGCAGCTTTCGCACAGCGCCTGCCGGGTCGCCGGACAGGCTTTGCGCCATGGCCACTTCAGCAGTTTTGTTGATGTGCTGAAGGCAGTCGCGCACCGTGGCTGCGTAGGGTTCGTGCAGGTTGCAGGCGTTGGCCAGCAACTCGGTCAGGCCCCGGGTGTTGGCATAGCGCAGGCCAAGCGCCTGAATCCAGCTTTCGCCCTCTGACAAATCAATGGATGTCGCGGCCAGCACGGCCAACAGGCTGCCCATGTTGCAGGCGGCTTCAAAATCAAAACTGCTGGCCGTGATCTCGCTGGCCATGGCGCGGATGGACTCCACCGCCTGCGAGAACTGCCGCTGCTGAATCAACTGCAGCACCCGGGCCACATCGGTAAATCGCTGAACGCGCGGGCTGGCATGGTGCCGCTCCATGATGCGGCCAAAGTCCGCCATGCAGCGTTCGATGCCCTTGCGGTCGTTTTCGGCAAAGTACGAAAATGTCAGCAACACCAGCGACTGAAAATCGAACAGTTTCGAATCAATGCCCAGCACCGCCGCCCGTGCCAGGATCTTGGCGGCCGTCTCGCGGTCACCCATGTAGTACGACATCATCCCCAGCTTCTGCAGCCGCACCACCGAGTCTGGCGTAAGGCTGCTGGCGGTGCGGTAGGTCTCGATGGCCTGCGAGAAGTTGCCCAGCTCCACCTGCGCGCGGCCCAGCACGTCATACGCATCGGCAAACGAGGGGTCTTCGCCAATCAGCTCCTGCAGCGTGGTGATCGCGCGTGCCGCCTGGCCCGACTCGATTTGCGCGCGGGCCACGCCCAGTTTGGCCCAGGGCAGGGCGCGCGCGGCAATCACCGCTTCGAACAAGGTGCGCGCCTCGTCGTGGCGGCCCAGCCGCAGCAGCAGCTCCGAGCCAATGCGTGCCGCATACAGCCAGTACGGTTGGCGGGACTCGAACCGCTCCACACACAGGCTGGCGGCACGCTCAAAATCTTCGGCCTCGATGGCGTCGAAAATGGGGCGCAGATGGATCTTGCGCAGCCGTGCCAGGCTGAGGCGCTCAAACAATGCGCTGGGCGTAAAGGGTTTGAGGAGGTAGCCGTCCAGCGCGGACTCGGCCGCTTCGGCGACGGCGGCATACGACGCCTCGGACGTGACCATGAAAAACACGGTGGAAAACGGCAGCAGCTGCGCCCGCCGCAGGTCGTCCAGCAGGGTCTGGCCCGAATAGCCCCCTTCGCCAAAATACTGCTCGCACAGCACGTAGTCGAACACGGTGTGTTCCAGCCGGTTGCGCGCGTCTTGCACGCGCGTGCATTGCACGATGCGCGTCACGCCGTATTCGCGCAGCTGCCCGACCAGGATGCTGCGTGACGTGGCGTTGCTGTCAACAATCAGTGCCAGCACCGGGGGTGGGGCGGATTGTTCTTTTTCGGTTGCCATCGGTGGTGTGTACCGCCCTGTTACTGGGGTGGATAGGGTAAGCCCCCAGTGTAAGGGTGGCTACACAGCACAAATGCCGGGCAAACCCGCTGCGGGCGCGGCTTGCGACACAATCCTTGATCGCAGACCCGGCATTGGTACTGGCAAACGCGTTCAACTAACCCGATGAGGCTCATGGAACACGACGATATTCTGCGGGTAGCGACCTACAACATCCACAAAGGCGTGCAAGGCATCGGGCCCGTGCGCCGGTTGGAGATTCACAACCTCGGCCTGGCTGTGGAGCAGCTTGACGCCGACATCGTCTGCCTGCAAGAGGTGCGCAAGCTCAACCGGGGCGAGCAGGCGTACTTTCGCCGCTGGCCCGAGGTGCCGCAGGCGGACTATCTGGCGCCCGAAGGTTACGAGGCGGTGTACCGCACCAATGCCATCACCAAACACGGCGAACACGGCAACGCGCTGCTGTCCCGTTGGCCCGTGATTGGCCACCAGCACGAAGACATTTCAGACCACCGGTTCGAGCAGCGCGGGTTGTTGCACGTGGAGGTGGACGCCCATGGCCGCCGCATCCATGTGATCGTGGTGCATCTGGGGCTCATTCCCGGCAGCCGCATCCGCCAGATCGAGCGGCTGCAACGTTTTATCGAGCGCGAGGTGCCGGGCGACGCTCCGCTGGTGGTGGCCGGAGACTTCAACGACTGGGGCCAGCAGATCAAGCGCATGCTCGCGAGCTTTTTCCTGTACGAGTTTGAGGCGCCGCGCATGTTTACCTACCCGGCGCGGTTGCCGCTGGCGCAGTTGGACCATGTGTATGTGCGGGGCCTCACGCCGTTGTCGCTGCATGTGCCCAAGGGCCGCATCTGGTGGCGCATGTCAGACCACCTGCCGCTGATTGCTGAGTTCCGGTTATGAAGCCCCCCTGTGTCGCCTTCGGCGCCTTCCCCCCAGGGGGACGCCGCCAGCGCGGCGGGGCGGCCCTTGCGCGGCGGCCGCTGATAAAAGCTCCGCCAGTTTTTGCGGTTGCGGGTGATGCGGCGTACTGCTGGCTGGCGACATGAGAAAAAAGCCTTCTGCCACGGTGCGCGGATTCGAGTTTGCCGATGACCACCGCCTGCGCCTGCTGCAAGGGGCCGAGGAGCTGTTCCCTGCGCTGATCGAAGCCATGGATGCAGCGCTCTCGGACATTCAGTTTGAGACCTATATTTTTGACTTCACCGGCGCCGGTGCGGCCGTGGCCGAGGCGCTGATGCGCGCGGCCGGGCGCGGCGTGCGCACCCAGTTGGTGGTGGACGGGGTAGGCACGGGCACCTTGCCCAGCGCGTGGGCCGAGCGCCTGCAGGCTGCGGGCGTGCAGTACCGCGTGTATTCGCCGCTGGGGCCTTTCGGTTTATTGCTGCCCCACCGCTGGCGCCGGTTGCACCGCAAGCTGTGTGTGGTGGACGGCTGCACCGTGTTTTGCGGCGGCATCAATGTGCTGGACGACTTTCACGACCCCAACTACGGCACGCTTGACGCGCCACGGTTTGACTTTGCCGTGCAGGCCACGGGCACGCTGGTGGGGCTGGCCAGTGACACCATGGACCAGCTGTGGTGGCGCATGCAGGCTGTGCGGGACGCGCGCCAGCGCCGCCTGCCCGAGGCGCTGCAGGCCCTGCGCGCCGCCAGCGCCGCCAAACACGCGGCCAAGCTCGCTGAGGCAGCCGATGGAGCGCCGCCCATGCGCGCTGCGCTGGTGCTGCGCGACAACGTGCGCAACCGCAGCCGGATCGAACAGTCCTACCGCCGCGCCATCGGTGCGGCGCGGCATGAGGTCATCATCGCCAACGCCTACTTCATGCCCGGCGGCAAACTGCGCCGCGCGCTGGTGATGGCGGCGCGCCGCGGCGTGCGCGTGCGCCTGTTGCTGCAGGGGCGGTATGAATATTTCATGCAGTACCACGCAGCCCGGCCCGTGTATGGCGCGCTGCTGGAAGCCGGTGTGGAGATTTACGAATACGCGCCCAGCTTCTTGCACGCCAAGGTCGCGGTGATCGACGCCAACGGCGACCGGCCCTGGGCCACGGTGGGGTCGTCCAACCTCGACCCCTTGAGCCTGCTGCTGGCGCGCGAGGCCAATGTGGTGGTGGAGGACGCCGCCTTTGCCATTGACCTGCGCCAGCGCCTGGTGCACGCCATGCAGCACGCAGGCCGCCGCATGGACCCGGCACGCTACGCAGGCCGCCCGCTGCGCCAGCGCGTGCTTGACCGCGTGGCGTTTGGCCTGATGCGCCTGGCCTTGTGGATCACCGGGAACCGGTATTGAGTCCCGGCGGAGATCTGGCTTTGCATTTGCTATAAAAAATATAGCTACTAGCGCTTATCCAATAAGCGCTAGAGGCCTAAAACCCTTGAAACTTGTCAAACAGTGTTCGCTGTTACGATTCGCCCCATGTCCAGTCAACCCGCCGCCGATATGATGCCCACCCCGCAGGATGATGAAGGCACGCCAGTCTCCGTCAAGATTCGCGAGCGCCTCGCCGCTGCCCGCAAACGCTTTCACGCCAACGACAACATTGCAGAGTTCATCGAACCCGGCGAGCTGGAAAAACTGCTCGACGAAGTCGAAGTCAAGATGCAGGGCGTGCTCGACAGCCTGGTGATCAACACCGTGGGCGACCACAACACCAACAACACCGCGCGCCGCGTGGCCAAGATGTATTTGAACGAGGTGTTCAAGGGCCGCTACGTGGCCCAGCCGCCCATCACCGAGTTCCCCAACGCCGAGCACCTGAACGAGCTGATGATCGTCGGCCCCATCACCGTGCGCAGCGCGTGCAGCCACCATTTTTGCCCCGTCATCGGCAAGATCTGGATCGGCGTGATGCCGAACGAACACACCAACGTGATCGGCCTGTCCAAATATGCGCGGCTGGTCGACTGGGTCATGGGCCGCCCGCAGATTCAGGAAGAAGCCGTGGTGCAGCTGGCCGACCTGATCATGGAAAAGACCCAGCCCGACGGCCTGGCCATCGTGATGGAGGCCAGCCACTTTTGCATGTCCTGGCGCGGCGTGCGCGAGATGGACAGCAAGATGATCAACTCCGTGATGCGCGGCGTGTTCCTCAAAGACCCGTCGCTGCGCCGAGAATTTTTGTCCCTCATCCCCGGAAAGAACTAACCCATGTTGGTACGCCTGCTCTACGCCAGCCGCGCGGTGGACACTTCGCCCGCCGCCATCGAAGCCATCCTGTCGCAGTCCCGCCAGCACAACCCGGGCAGCGGCATCACCGGGGTGCTGTGCTACGGCGGCGGCATCTTTTTACAGGCCATTGAAGGCGGGCGTGGCGCCGTGAGCGACCTGTACGGCCACATCCAGAAAGACCCGCGCCACAAAAACGTGGAGCTGCTGCACTACGAAGAAATTGCCGAGCGCCGTTTTGGCGGCTGGACGATGGGGCAGGTCAACCTGTCCAAGATCAACCATTCCATCTTGCTCAAATACTCCGAGCGGCCCGAGCTGGACCCGTACGCGGTGTCGGGCAAGGTGTCGTTTGCGTTGCTCGAAGAGTTGATGGCCACCGCTTCGATCATTGGCAGAGCCTGAAAAGCGGGGCGCTTTGCTACTGCGCGGCCACATCCCGGGCCTGCGGTACTCGCCGCACGGGAGTGCGGCTGCGTTCCTCAACCCAGGCTGAGGCCGCTCGCTACGCAAATCACCCCACTTTTCTTTGATGATCTAGATGGATTCGAGCCGCAGCCACCGAGCTGCGGCTTTTTGCATTCCGGCCCGCATTCGCACTTCCGTGACCCTCACCGCCTTCGCCCTCATCATCCTGGCCGGGCTCATCCACGCCGGGTGGAACATCGCCGCCAAGAAGGCCGGGGGTGACTCGCGGTTTGCGTTTTTCACCTCGGTGCTGATGATGTTCTTCTGGGCGCCGCTGGGCTGGTGGGTGGGGCGCGATGTGGTGCCGTTGTGGGGCGCGGTGGAGTGGGGCTTTGTGGTGGCCAGCGGGCTGCTGCATGTGGGGTATTTCGTCATCTTGCTGCGCGGCTACCGCAAGGCCGACCTCACGGTGGTGTACCCGCTGGCGCGCGGCTCGGGGCCGCTGCTGTCGTCGCTGGTGGCCATCACGCTGCTGGGCGAGCAGATATCGGCACTGGGTGCTTTGGGCATTGCGGGCGTGGTGGGTGGTGTGTTCCTCATTGCCGGGGGCCCCGGCCTGTTGCGTGCCGCGCACGACCCGCTGGCGCGGTCGCGCATTCACAAAGGCATTGCCTACGGCCTGCTGACCGGCGCCTTCATTGCCAGCTACACCTTGGTGGATGGGTATGCCGTCAAGTTCTTGCTGATGTCGCCCATCCTCATCGACTACATGGGCAACTTCGTGCGCGTGGGGCTGCTGGCGCCTGTGGTGCTGCGCGACCTGCCCACCGCCCGCACGCTGTGGCTGGCGCAGTGGCGTTTTGCGCTGCTGGTGGCCGTGGTCAGCCCCGTGGCTTATGTGCTGGTGCTGTACGCCATGCAGCAGGCCCCCCTGTCGCACGTGGCCCCGGCGCGCGAGGTGTCGATGCTGTTTGCCGCGCTGATCGGCGGGCACTTGCTGGGCGAGGGCGACCGCGTGGCGCGCATCTTTGGGGCCGTGTGCATCGCAGCCGGGGTCACCGCCCTGGCTCTGGGGTAAAAGGATGCACCCCCTGAGTCGCTTCGCGCCTTCCCCCTCTCTCGTCTCGCTGCGCGAGTCGGGAGGGGGACGCCCCCAGCGCGGCGGGGCGGCCCTTGCGCGGGGGCACTGGCATTGGTCGCGCCAGTGGCATAGGTTGCGTCCGGTTGATCAGCCGGAGCCTGAAGGGGAGGGGCATGTTAGTCGGATGTGACTTTTCCAGCAGCCCCACTCGGCGCAAACCCATTGTGCTGGCGCTGGGCCAGCGCCAAGGCGCGCGTGTGCAGCTCACCGCGCTGCAGCGTTTTGACACGCTGGCCGTGTTGGGCGAATGGCTGGCGCAGCCCGGGGACTGGGTGGGCGGGTTCGACCTGCCTTTTGGCCTGCCGCGCGAACTGGTGCAGACCCTGGGCTGGCCGTTGCAATGGCAGGCCTGCATGCACCACTACCGCAGCCTCAGCCGGGACCAGATTCGCAGCCAGTTCGCCGCGTTTTGTGATGCGCGCCCCGTGGGCGGCAAGTTTGCCCACCGCGCCACCGACGGCCCCGCGGGCTCCAGCCCGTCCATGAAATGGGTGAACCCGCCCGTCGCCTACATGCTGCACGCGGGCGTGCCGCTGCTGCTGGATGCAGGTGTGCACCTGCCCGGCCTGTGCGCAGGCGACCCGCGCCGCGTGGCGCTGGAGGCCTACCCCGGCCTGCTCGCGCGCGAGGTGCTGCAGCGGCGCAGTTACAAAAGCGACGACCGCGCCAAACAAACGCCCGACCGCCTCATCGCCCGCAAGGACCTGGTGAACGCGTTGGAGCTGGGCAGCACGCGGCTCTCCCTGCGCCTCAAGCTCAGCCACGCACAGCGCGACGCGCTGGTCGACGACGCCAGCGGCGACAGCCTGGACGCCGTGTTGTGCCTGCTGCAGGCGGCTTGGGCCGAGCAGCGCCATGCCGAAAGTGACGATGCCTTGTACGGCTTGCCGCCGGGGCTGGACCCGCTCGAAGGCTGGATCGTGACCGCCTGAGCATGGTCGGCGGGTGCTGTTCCTGTGGTTGCTATTAAGTGGATAGCTAATAGCGCTTATGGAAAAAGCGCTAGAGGCCGATTTGGCTTGATTTTTTGCATGCCTCAAATTTGCCCCAAACCGTTCGGGCTGAGCTTGTCGAAGCCAGGGCGCTTTTTGCGAACAGCCCTTGACCCTTCGTCAAGCTCAGGACAGGCAGGCTCAGGGCGAACGGTCTATCTGAGGCAGATACCTCATCAGGCAAAACACCCAAACTTTCGTCTGCCTTGAAGGCTGCAGTCCTGCCGCCACACCCTCCCGGTCACGCCAAAGTGAAACAGTAAGAAACAGCACGTCGGTGGCGCACAACACATGGACTTGCTCGGCGCCGGGCAGCGGCGCCAAACCGCGCAACCCGCTGCTATTCTCGCCTGCGCTCTTCCATGGGAGGGAGGGTCCAGTGGATCAACGACAGGTAAACATGAACAAAAAAGCAGTTTTGGGCACCGCAGCGGTGCTGGTGGTTGCAGGCTATGGCGCCGCGACTTGGTATATGGGCGAGCGCGCACACAGCGCCTACCAGGAGGCGTTGGACGAGGTGGGCAAGCTCGTGGGCCCCGAGGTGCTGGTGTCGCAGCAATACACCAAGGGTTTCTGGTCATCACAAGGCCAGCTGGTGCTGCAGTGGACGCCGCCTGCGGCCGACGAAGAAGACGAAGAGGACGAAAAGGACGAAGCCGCAGACGCTGAAGGCGCCGACAAGGACGGCGCCGCTGCCAAGGCGGCCCCACCACAGCCCGTCCGCATCACGGTCGAAAACACCGTGCGCCACGGCCCGCTGGCCGGTTGGCGCCTGGCTGCGGCGGTGGTCGAAACACGTGTGACCACCATAGAAGGCGTGGACGACAGCGTGCGCAAGGCGTTTGCCAAGGTCAGCGCGCCCACGCTGACTACCGTGCGCAACCTCACCGGCAGCCACGACATCGCGCTGACCTGGCCCGCCGGAGAGGTCGGCGATGGCGAAGAGCGGGTGCGCTGGCAGCCGCTGGACTACCGCATGCATCTGAATGCCGACCGCAGCCGCCTGAGTGGCGACTTCGCCTGGCCTGAGTTCAGCATGGACTTTCAAAACACAAACGCTGACAGCGAAGAGGAGCCCGCCGCTGCAGAAAGCCCGGCAGAGCGTTTTGCCGTGGCGCTGCAGGGCATGAAGGGCGACTTCAACGTGCAGCTGGACGACGGCCTGTGGCTGTTGGCGCCCGGCAGCGGCAAGGGCTCGTTTGGCAAGGTGACAGTCACGCGCGCGTCGGCAGCCACTGCGGCCGCAGGCGCAGCGCCCGAGCCGCTGGTGGCGCTGCAGGATTTGTCGTACACCGCCACCATCGCGCGCACCGGTGCCCACCTGAACTGGGTCAGCTTCATGCGGGGCACGGGCAGCATCGGCCCCGTGGCGCTACAGGCGCTGGAGCTGAACGAAACCGTGAGCCGCATCGACGTCGAAGCCATCAAGCTGGTGCAAAAAGCGCTGCTCGACGCCTACAAAGCAGACCCGAACACAGCGGCGCTCTCTGCCGCCGAATCGCCCGTGAGTGCAGCGCTGATGGAGGCCGTGCCCAAGTTTGTGGCGGCCTTGCCAGCCTATGCCATGAAGCTGTCGGCCAAGGTGGACGGCGAGCAAGGCGAATTGGAGTACGGCGCCGAGCTCAAGAGCGTGCCCGATGCGGCGCAAATCGCCGAAGGCGCCTGGGCCCCGGCCCTGCTCAAGAGCACCGCGCTGTACGCCAGCGTGCGCCTGCCCAAGGCCTGGCTCCCGCGTTTGGCGCAGGCTGCAGGCCAGAAGGCCCCAAAGCCCGAAGACATCGACGCCATGCTGGGCATGGCCCAGGCGCAAGGCTTCGTCAAACAGGAAGCCGCCCACCTGACCAGCGCTGTGCGCATGGAAGACGGAAAAGTGGTGCTCAATGGCAAGCAAATCGACGTACCGTTTGGCCGCAAGTGAGTCGATGATCTGTTGAATGACAAGGCGCTTGCCGAACCCCATGCCTACGCCATCACCACGCTCTTTGCGCACCGCCCGGGCAACTCCGGCCGTGGCGAGGGCAGCCGTGCTGGCGCTGGCGTTGTGGAGCTTTGCCTTCGCCGTCTCAGCTGCGCCAGCACCCTGGTACTACTGGCGCAGCAAGGTCGACGGCGCACGCGTTTGCGCGCAAACCTCCCCCGGCCCCGGCTGGGAGCGCGACAGCGCCGCCTATGACGGCCCGGGCTGCCAGCCCCGCCGCAAGGTGCTGGTCGTGCCGATGCGGTAACGCGTTTGTCCCCCGCCGGACGCTCCACGCCTCTTGTTGAGTCGGCTTCTTTGAACTTGAAATACCCGTTCGGGCTGAGCGTGTCGAAGCCTTGCGCGGCGCTTCGACAGGCCTGTCCTGAGCCTGTCGAAGGGCTCAGCGTGAACGGCTTCAAAGGGATTGATGCCGACCAACGATGGTTTTGATATAAAAAACATAGCTACCAGCGCTTATTGGATAAGCGCTAGAGGCCAAAATCGCTTGCATTAATGTGTATGCATTCGATAATGTCACGCATGACCGAACTCATCCTCATCCGCCACGGAGAGACCGACTGGAACCGCGAACTGCGCTTTCAGGGCCACGTGGACATCCCCCTCAACGCCACCGGCCACGAACAAGCCCGCCGCCTGGCCGCACGCCTGGCCGCTGAGAAACTCGTGGTGGACCACCTGGTCTGCAGCGACCTCATCCGCACCCAGCAAACCGCCACCCCCAGCCTGCAAGTGCTGTTCCCGCAGTTGCACATCCACACCCTCACCGACGCCAGCCTGCGCGAGCAAGCCTTTGGAGAGGTGGACGGCAAACGCGTGGAAGACGTCAAACTGGAGCATGCCGACGCCTGGGCCCAGTGGCTGCGTTTTGAAGCCGACTACGGCATGCCCGGCGGCGAGACCACCCGCCAGTTCCACACCCGCGTGATGGACGCCGTGCGCCGCATCGCGCAGCAGTACCAAGGGCAGAAGGTGATGGTCGTCACCCACGGCGGCGTGCTCGACATGATCTGGCGCACCGCGCGTGGCACAGGGCTGGATGGCCCGCGCCAGAGCGACATCCCTAATGCAGGGCTTAACCGCGTGCGGGTGGAGGGGGATGTGGTGGAGGTGCTGGACTGGGCCGATGTGCGGCACTTGGCGGATTTGCCGGAGCAGCCGGTGTATGACCAGACGAAGTTGGTGGTGCGGTGAGGTTATCTGGCCTTGAGTGGGGTTGGACGCTCTCTCGTTGGAGATCAGGACGCAATCAACTCATCCGCCACGGCCTTAAGTGCGAAAAGCATGCCGAATAGTTCTTCAGGGTGGTACCTAAAAGCTGCCTTTTCAAGTGGTGCTCCATTGGCGATCCACTCTTCTCCTCGGGCTACATATTGTTCTTCTAATAGCCCGTCATAACGCTCCCATGGATACCGCAAGGCGACAAAGTTCTGTCCCCATTCCCTGAAGAAGCTTTGGGGATTGTTCGCCAAGCCCGATGGCCCGATTCGCTCTCCTGCCAGATGGAGAAGACGAGCTTGGAGGTCTTTTGGCAAGCGTTTGAAGAGCTTTTCATATTTATGCCCGTGTGCTTTTTCATGGAGCGTTTGCTCAAAAACTACTTTGAGCAAAAGCTCCATGCCTAACAAGCGCAGCAAATACTGGGAATCAGATTGATCACTGTCGTCTGATGCGTTCTTGAGCAAGTCTGCGTCACTCAATCTTTGCAGCGCCTGCTGGTACATCAGTCTCAGACGCAACTTGTTGATCGGTGAGGGGAGCTTTTTGAGCTGTTCAGGTAGTCCCAATTGCTTGTTTACCACCGCAACCTGCCTCCCCAACCGCACCGACTCCGGCTGCGCATTAACCATCGGCTGCAGCAAATTCTGCACAGCCGCCCACTGCCCATTGCGCTGCAGCGCATCCAGCCAGATCTGGTGAAACAGATCGCGCTGCGCATGGCTGCCGCCAATCTCCACCAAACGGGGCAGGGCGATGCCCAGTTTCTCTGCCGCACAGGCCCAGTCGCCTTGCGCATGCGCCAGCAGGCCGTGCGCTGCGGGTACGCACACCTGTTGCCACACGGTACGTTCGTGCGCCTCGGTGCGGGTGGCGGCGTGGGCCTCGATGTTGTGCAGCAGCGTGTGTGCCGCCTCGGTGCGGCCCGCGCGGGCCAGGCCGTAGAGGTATTGCAGGTCCAGGAAGGGCAGCACATGGTCGGACAGGCGCAGCGCAAGGTGGTCGGCCACATCGGCCCAGCGGTTGCCGACATCAACCCCGGCCAGCTCCAGCCGCGCCAGCAGTGACACCGCGTTGATCTGATCCTGTGTGTATTCCTTGACCACGCCCCACACCTGTTGGTCGTAGAGCGCCAGCACTTCGGCGTGCCGGTCCTGCTCCAGCAGAAACAGCGCCTGGTGCCACCAGTTGTGCGTGACCATGAAGGAGTTAAGCCCCGTCCAGGTGTCGCTCACGCTGGCCATGAAGTCAGTGCCTTCGTTGATGCGCCCTTGGGTCAGCATCACATGCGCTAGGGCGTGGTGTGCCCAGGGTTCCTTGCGGCACATGGTCACAGCATGGCGCGCGGCGGCCTCGGCCTGGGGCAGCAGGTGGCATTGCTCCCAACCAAAGGCGAGCATGCCGTGCAGGTAGGGCACGTCTGCGGCGGCGGGCAGGGCCTGCAGCGCCAGGCGGAGCATGCGGGGCGAGTCGCCCCGGTTGAACAGGTGGTATTGCCCCAGCTTGATCGATGCCAGGTCGCGCGGGTGTTGGCGGGCCTGTTCTTCGTGCAGCGCAATGGCGCGGGGCAGGTCGCCATTGACCCAGGCGGCGACGGCGGCGACAAAACGTTGTTCGCGTTCGCTGGCCTGCGGCGCGTGGGCCAGCGCCAGGTCGATGAAGGGGCGGGCGTTGTGCGACGCGTCGGCTGACTCGGCAAACATGTGCAACGCGGCGCAGCAGGCCTGCACGATGGGGCTGGGGTCCTGGGCTGCGTTGAGGACGTTGACTGCGCGCGCCTCGCAGGCTATGAAACCTTCCACGAAATCGTTGACTGCCGCCGCGCTGGCGGGATCGCGCAGTGTGAGGGTGTTGCCCAGGCTGTCAGTCGGAACGGGGGGTGTGGAGGAGGACGGCATGGCGCATTGTTGGGCCGCTGCGTTCAGCCGCCCTTGATCAACGTCAGGTAGGCATTGCGCGTTTCGGCCGACACGGAGGCCACCAATTGCTCGTGCGGCGTCTGATGGCGCGCCAGCATGCGGGCGGTGGCAATGGTCTTGGATTTGCAGAACCAGTGGCAGGTGTGTTGCATGAGGAACAGCTCGGCCGACATCATGAAGGCGCGATCCTTGGGCGACAGGTGGCTGGTGTTCTGCACCACATGGGCAATGCCCCGCGCGTGGATCGCCAGGGCCTTGCGCATGTCGAAGGTGAAGCTGGGCAATATCTTTTCTGCAAACGGAATCGCCATGGCCAGGCGGCTCACGCGCGTGGTGGCCTCGGGCTCTTTGGCAAAGTCTGCGGCGAACCGGCTGAACTGTTCGGTGAGTTGCGCTTCGGTCGTGCTCAGCAGGTTCCAGATCTGGGTGCGCCGCTCGTCCGTGTTTTCGCCCAGTGCGCGCAGGTAGCCCCCGGTCAGCGCTTCCATCAGCTTCTCGATCTGGTAGTTGGACAGATGGCTGCCCAGCAGTGCGATGCGTTTGCGCTGCTCTTTGGCGTTGAGCAGAAAAGTGCCGGAGGCGAGGAGGATCGCCAGGATGATGATGTCCATGCGGGGTATTCGTCAGGTGTTGCGTTGTTGAGGCGGCCCAGGGCTTCTACTTTGAGTCGGCATCTTTGACTTGAAACATCCGTTCGGGCTGAGCTTGTCGAAGCCTCGCGCGGCGCTTCGACAGGCTCAGCGTGAACGGTTCAAGTTGGTTTATGTCGAATCAATAGCCTGGCAGAAGGCGGCGAATTAGCGGCGTTTTCAAAACCGTGAGGTTACCAACAACCCGCCAAGCGCCAAGCGTTAAACAGCAGGCGGCTGCGGCCACGCCTTCTGCGGATCTCGGATCAGCTCAAACGCGTGCGCCACCTGCAGCACGCCCAGGTCGTCAAACCGTACGCCCGCAATCTGCAGGCCAATGGGCAGGCCGCTGCTGGTGTAGCCGCAGTTGACCGAAGCCGCAGGCTGCTCGGACATGTTGAATGGCACGGTAAACCCGATGTGTTCCAGCGGGCGCAGCGGGTCGTTGGTGGGCGAGGGCAGCTCGGCCTGGAAGGCGGGCATGGGGGCTACGGGCGAGATCACGTAGTCGAACGCGCTGCAGGCTTTCACGGCCGCCACGCGGGTCAGGTGAAACTGGTGGCTGGCGTGGAAGACCTCGGTGCCGCTCATGCCGGCCGCGCTGTCGGCCCAGGTGCGGATGTAGGGCAGCACTTTGTCGCGCCGCGCGGCAGGCAGTGCCTGCAGGTCGATGTGCGAGCGCATGCGCCAGAAGTGGTCCATGCCGTCGAGCATGGCCTGCGTCATGAACGGCAACATGGGCACGATGGTGGCGCCTGCGGCTTCCATGAGCTTTGCTGCGCGTTCTACGGCGGCTTTCACTTCGGGCTCCACCGGCAGGCCGCAACCAGCGTCCAACAACAAACCAATGCGCAGGCCGCGCAGGCGCTCGGCGCCCTGGTTGAACTGGCTCCAGGCGATGTCTTGCGCGGGCAGGCTCATGCTGTCGCGGGCGTCGGGCTGGCTCAGCACCTGCATCATCAGCGCGGCGTCGGCCACGGTGCGGGTCATGGGACCTGCGGCACGGCCCGTGTAGGGCGGGTCGATCGGGATGCGGCCCAGGCTGGGCTTCAGGCTGAAGATGCCGCACCAGCTGGCTGGCAAGCGCAGTGAGCCGCCAATGTCGGTGCCGATGTGCAGCGGCCCGTAGCCTGCGGCGGCTGCAGCGCCACCGCCTGCGCTGGAGCCACCGGGGCCTTTGCTCACATCCCAGGGGTTGCGCGACAGCGGGTGAAACGTTGACAACCCCGACGACAACATGCCGTAGTCGGGCATGGTGGTCTTGGCCACCATGATGGCCCCGGCCTCGCGCATGCGGGCGGCAGGCGGTGCATCGGCGGCGGCGGGTATCAGCTCGACGGCGGCGGTGCCCAGGGGGGTCGGGTCGCCTTCGGTGGCGATGTTTTCTTTGATGGTGCCGGGCACGCCGTCCAGCGCGCCCATGGGCTCGCCGCGCAGCCAGCGGGCTTCAGACGCGCGGGCCTGCGCCAACGCTGCCTCGGGGCGCAGCAGGTAGGTGGCGCGGATGTGGGGCTCCCACCGCTCGATGTGCGCCAGCACGGCCTGCGTGACCTCCACGGGGGACAGCGTGCGCTGGCGGTAGGCGGCGAGGAGGTCGTGGGCGGGCAGGTCGTGCAGGGCGGTCATGGGGGCGCGAGGAATTTTATGGAGTCGGCATTTATGTACTTAAACACCCGTTCGGGCTGAGCTTGTCGAAGCCTCGCGCGGCGCTTCGACAAGCTCAGCGTGAACGGGCTTGAAGTGGTTGGATGCCGATAAAAATAAGAAAAAAAGGCTGCTAGCGCTTATGGGGCAAGCGCTAGCAGCTATTATTTAAGGAGCAAGGCGCGCCCGCGCGAACGGGCGCAGCCGGGGTCATCAAGACCAGGAGAGCGACGAGATGTCGTTCACAAACACGGGCATGTCTTTCCACAGGCCCTTGAGGTTCTTGTTGGCCACCGTGATCCACTGGTTGGAATACAGGAACCCGTGCACCGCATCGTCGGCCAGCAAGCGCTGCGCTTCGCCCAGCAGGCGTGCGCGGTCGGCGGGGCGGGCGGCGTTCTTGATCTGGTTGAACAGGTCATTGAACTTGGGCGAGTTGTAGCCCCAGTAGTAGTCCGGCTTGGCAAAGTTGCCCAGGTCGAACGGCTCCACGTGCGAGATGATGGTCAGGTCGTAGTTCTTGTTGCCGTAGGTGCCGCTTAGCCACTGCGCCCATTCCACGTTCTGGATCTTGGCGATGATGCCGACCTTGGCCAGCTGCGCGGCAATCACCTCGCCGCCCTGGCGGGCGTAGGGTGGTGGGGGCAGGGTGAGGGTCAGCTCCAGCGGCGTCTTGATGCCTGCTTCGGCCAGCAGCTTCTTGGACTTTTCGATGTCGAACGGGTTGACGCCCGTCGTGTCCACATAGCCAAACGCGCCGGGCACGTAGTGGCTGCCGATGGGCGCGCCGTAGCCGTCGCCAGCGCCTTCAATCACGGCCTTGCGGTCAATGGCCGAGGCGATGGCACGGCGCACGCGCACGTCGTCCAGTGGCTTTTTGGAGTTGTTCATGGCCAGAATGGTCTTGGCGCGCGAGCCGCTGACCACCACCTGGAATTTGGGGTTGGCCTTGAACTGGCTCACGCTGCGCGGCGTGACTCGCGGGAATGCATCCACGTCGCCTGCCAGCAATGCGGCCACCTGGGCGGCCGGGTCGGAGATGAAGCGGAACGTGGCGCGCTTGATCTTGATGGTGGCTGGGGCGCGGAAGCCTGCCCAAGCCGTCAGTACGACCGAGGAACCCTTGTTCCACGTGCCCAACTGGTAGGGGCCGGTGCCCACGGGCTTGTTGGCGTTGGTGTCGGCGCTCTTGGGCTCAACGATGATGGACGTGGCCTGGCCCAGCACGAACAGCAGGTCAGGATCGATGTCCTTGTTGAGCAGCACCACGGTGTAGTCATCCACCACCTGGGTGGTGAGGTTGGCAAACGTGCGCTTGTCCTTGTTGGTGCTTTTTTCGCCGCCCGCGCGGTCAAAGGCAAACTTGACGGTGGCTGCGGTGAAAGGCTCGCCGTTCTGAAACTTGACGCCGCGGCGCAGTTTGAAGGTGTAGGTCTTGAGGTCGGGCGAGACTTCCCAACTCTCGGCCAGCAAGGGCGACACGCTGCCATCTGCGTTGATCTTGGTGAGCGTCTCGAAGATGTTGTATTGCACGATTTCGGCAATGGCCGATGCAGCGCCTGCTGTCGGGTCCAGGCCCGGTGGCTCCAGCGTCATGGCCAGCGTCACGGCATCTTTGCGGCCCTGCGCCAGGGCGCCGAGCGAGGTGGACAGGGGCACTGCGGCGATGGCGCCAGTGGCTAGGACGGTACGGCGGTTCAGCATGTTCGGACTCTCCAGACAAAAAACCAGACAAAAACCTGAAAAAGCCCCGGTGCAATTTGTTACCGGGGAGCGCAAAAAGCTTTGTACACCATCACGCGCGCATTTGGTTACGCGTTTTTTGCCGCAGCGGCCGCTGCGGCGGCTGCCCGGCGAGCCCGCGCCCGCCCCGGCTGCACCTGGGGCACGGCGCCCACCAGCGACTGGGTGTACGGATGCTGCGCGTTGTGGAACAACTCGGCGGGCGAGCCGCGCTCGACAATACGCCCCTGGTACAGCACCACCACTTCGTAGCACAGGTGGTTGACCACCGCCAGGTCGTGGCTGATGAGCATGTAGGTGATGCCAAACTGTTGCTGCAAATCCTGCATCAGGTTGAGCACCTGGGCTTGTACGGAGACGTCGAGTGCGCTCACAGGTTCGTCCGCCACGATGAGCCGGGGCCGCGTGATGAGCGCGCGGGCAATGGCGATGCGCTGGCGTTGCCCACCCGAAAATTCGTGCGGGTATTTGCCCAGGTCGTTGGTGCGCAGACCTACCTGCGACAGCACCTGGCCTGCCTGGTCGCGTTGTGCAGCGCGGCTGGTTTCGCCCTGGGCCTGCAGCGGCTCGGTCACGATGCGTTCTACCGTCTGGCGCGGGTCGAGCGAGCCGTAGGGGTCCTGGAACACCATCTGAAAATCGCGGCGCGCTTGGCGCAGTTGCTCTGGCGGCAATTGGTGCAGGTTGCGTCCCAGCAGTTCCACCGTGCCAGCGGTGGGCGCGTCCAGCGCCATCACCGTGCGCGCCAGGGTGGATTTGCCCGAACCCGATTCGCCCACGATGCCCAGGCTGCGGCCGGGTTCGATAGAAAAAGTCACACCGGTGAGCGCATGCACCTTGCCGGGTGGGCGAAAGAGGTGTTCGCGCGGCAGCGTGTATTCGCGCACCAGGTCTTTCACCTGAAGCAAAGGGGAGGGCGTTGCCGCCGCGGTTTGTGCGTCGGTCATGCCGCCACCTCGACAATCTTCACGGCCTGGGCGCTCTGGGCTTGGTCGATGGCCTCGCGGCGCAGGCAGCGCACCTCGTGGGCACCATCTTCGTCGGTCGCCACCAGGGTGATCGGTGGCTGTTCGTGGTGGCAGGCATCCACGGTGTAGCTGCAGCGGCCTGCAAATGGACAACCCGCGGGCAGGTCCACCAGCTCGGGCACGGTGCCGGGAATGGTGGACAGGCGCGGGCGCTGGCCCGGCGCATGCACCGCACCCAGGTGCGGCCTGGCTGCGAACAGCCCGCGGGTGTAGGGGTGCGCCATGGCCGAAAAAACCGAGGCAGTGGAGCCGCTTTCAACCACGCTGCCGCCGTACATCACCATCATCCGGTCCACGTTCTGCGAGATCACGCCCAGGTCGTGCGAAATCAGGATCAGCGCCATGTTGCGCTCGGCCACCAGGTCGCTGATGAGGTCCAGGATCTGCTGCTGAATGGTCACATCCAGGGCGGTGGTGGGCTCGTCGGCAATCAGCAGGTCGGGCCCGCACGCCAGCGCCATGGCGATGGTGATGCGCTGGCGTTGCCCGCCCGAGAACTGGTGCGGGTAGGCGTCGAAGCGTTGCGCGGCGTTGGGGATGCCCACTCGGTCCAGCAATGCCAGGGCTTCTGTGCGGGCGGCGGCGGTGTTCATACCCCGGTGCAGGCGCAAGGGCTCGGCCACCTGGCGGCCAATGGTGTGCACGGGGTTCAGGGCCGTCATGGGCTCTTGAAACACCATGCCAATGCGGTTGCCGCGCATCTTGCACATCTGCGCATCGGTGCGGCCCACGAGTTCCTCGCCGTCGAAGCGGATGCTGCCGGTGACCTCAGCGCTCTCGGGCAGCAGGCCCATGAGCGACATGGCGGTGATCGATTTGCCGCAGCCCGACTCGCCGATCAGGCCCAGCGTTTCGCCGCGCGCGAGCGAAAAGCTCACGCCGCGCACGGCGTCCGCCGGGCCCCTGTGGGTCTGCAGGCGGATGCGGAGGTTGGAGACTTCTAACAGAGACATCGGTGGGGTTCTGGTGGTCTTCTTGGTAGGGTCAACGCTTGCGGGAGAGGCGGGGGTCGAGCAGGTCGCGCAGACCATCCCCCAGCAGGTTCAGACCGAGCACAGCAAGTGCAATGGCAACGCCGGGCCACACGGCCAGCAGCGGTGCCTGGAACATCAGCGTCTGCGCCTCACTGAGCATGCGGCCCCACGACGGCTGGGGCGGCTGCGTGCCCAGGCCAAGGTACGACAGCGCTGCCTCGGCCAGGATGGCGATGGCGAACTGGATGGTGGCTTGCACGATCAGCACCGACAGGATGTTGGGTAGCACGTGCTCGATGGTGATGCGCCAGCTGCCTTTGCCGCAGGCGCGCGAGGCCAGGATGTATTCGCGCGACCACACCGCGTTGGCCGAGGCACGTGTGACACGCGCAAAGGTCGGGATGTTGAAAATGCCGATGGCAATGATGGAGTTGACGATGCCCGCGCCAAACACGGCGGTCAACATGATGGCGGACAGGATGGCCGGGAAGGCAAACGTAAAGTCGGCCAGCCGCATGATGAGTTCTTCGACCCAGCCACGCTTTGCAGCCGCCAGCAGCCCCAGCGCCGTACCAATCGTCAGGCCAATGCCCACGGCAATCACGCCCACCAGAATGGAATTGCGGGCACCGACCAGCAGCAGGGACGCAACATCGCGGCCAAAGGCATCGGTGCCCAGCCAGTGTTTGCCCGTGGGGGGCTGTAGCTTGGAAGCCAGGTCCATCTCGTAAGGCGACCAAGGCGTCCAGACCAAAGACAGCGCTGCGGCAATGATCAACAGCAACGACAGTACGGCGCCGATGACAAAGCTGCGATGGCGCAGTGCGCGGTGCAGCCAATTGGGGGGCACGGTGCCAGCGGGCACTGCGTTGTGGGGAGTAGGGGAGGGTACGGCGCTCATGGCAGATCAGATATCACTGGCTTTGACACGCGGGTCGATGACGGCGTACAGGATGTCCACCACGAAGTTCACGATCACGACCATGGCGGCCAGCAGCATCACGCAGTTGCGCACCACGATCAGGTCACGGTTGGAAATCGATTGGAAGATCAGGCGACCCAGGCCGGGCAGATAGAACACGTTCTCCACCACGATGGTGCCCGCCAGCAGGTTGGCAAACTGCAGTCCCATGACGGTGATCACCGGAATCATCGCGTTGCGCAACACATGGCCCCATAGCGCGGCGCGCTGCGACAGGCCCTTGGCCCGCGCGGTGCGCACAAAGTCTTCGCGCAGCACTTCCAGCACGGCCGAGCGCGTGATGCGCGCCAGGATGGCCGCCTGCACCACAGCCAGCGCAATTGCGGGCAGTAACAGTGCCTTGATGGCTTCGACAGGGCCGCCGCCTGCTTCTTCGGTCCAGCCCGGGAACCCGCCCGCAGAGAACCATTGCAGCTTGACGGAGAACAGCAGGATCAACAGGATGGCGAACCAGAAGTTGGGGATGGCGATGCCGACCTGGGCCAACCCCATCACGCCCACATCGCCGATCTTGTTGTGACGGGATGCCGCATACACACCAGCCGCCAAGGCCAGCACCGTGGTGATGGCCATCGCCATCAAAGCCAGCGGCACCGTCAGAGCCAGGCGTTCCAGCACCAGGTCGAGCACCGGAGAGCTGTAGGCATAACTTTCGCCCATGTTGCCCACCACCAAGCCACTGACCCATTGCCAGTAGCGCAGACCCGCCGGTTGGTCCAGCCCCAGCTTGCTGGCCAAGGCAGCCACCGCCTCTGGCGAGGCGTCGGGGCCCATCAGGATCTGGGCAGCATTGCCCGGCAGGATCTCCAGCACCAGAAACACAACAATGGACGCGCCGATCAGCGTGGCCAGGAGGGTGATAAACCGTTTGAGAAAAAACAGGCCCATGGGTGGGGGTGCGTGGGTCGCGTGGGAAAAGGGTCAGACGCAAGCGCATCAAAATTAATGTGTATACACAGCATAACGGTAAAAACATCCCCGTCAGCGGTGGTGGTTGCAGTGTGGCATGCAAGGCACATGCCACCAGCGCGGGATAATACGGAGCATGAACTGCGCCGCATCTCCCCTTGCCATCCTTTCAGGCGCTTTGTCCCGGGAGGCTGTATGGCGCTGATGATCACCGACGAGTGCATCAACTGCGATGTGTGCGAGCCCGAATGCCCCAATCAAGCGATCTACCTGGGACAGGAGATCTACGAAATTGACCCGAACAAGTGCACCGAATGTGTGGGGCACTTTGACGAACCCCAGTGTGTGCAGGTCTGCCCTGTCGCCTGTATCCCCGTGAACCCGCAACACGTGGAAAACCGTGAAACCCTGTGGCAGAAGTTTCAGCGGCTGCAGGTGGTTGTTGGGCCGTAAATATTGGGTGTTTTTGGCCTCTAGCGCTTATCTATCAAGCGCTCATAGCTATCAAAAATGTAGTATTCGAGGCCCGGGAGATTTTCAGTCTTCTACAGGGCGAGGTGGCTTGGGGCGGGGTGGTTTGGTGGTGTGGATGAGCAAGGTCGCCTTGTCCATGTCGCCCGCCAGCATGGCAGGGTAGGCCTTGAGCGAGTGGACGATGCAGTCCTCGATCAGGGTGCGCTGGTCGGGCGAGGGCTTTTTGAGCACCCAGTTGGCGACTTCCGTCTTCACCCCCGGGTGGCCGATGCCGATGCGCAGGCGCCAGTAGTCTGGGGAGCCCAGTTGCCCGTGGATGTCGCGCAGACCGTTATGCCCCGCATGGCTGCCACCGCGTTTGAGCTTGACCTGGCCGGGTGTGATGTCGAGTTCATCGTGCACCACCAGAATTTCTTCGGGCAGGATTTTGAAAAAGCGCGCCAGCGACGCTACCGATTTGCCCGAGAGGTTCATGAACGTTTGCGGCTGCAGCAGCCACACGTTCTGGCCGTGCACCACCGTGCGGGCCACAAGCCCGTGGTAGCTGCGCTCGGGGACCAGCGTGGTATTGAGCTCGCGCGCCAGGGCGTCAATCCACCAGAAACCTGCGTTGTGGCGGGTGGCTTCGTAGTCTGGCCCAGGGTTTCCAAGGCCTACAAACAGCTTGATCATCTGGGCAATTATCCGTGGGGGTTAGGAGTCTGTCGGACTTGGAAATCGTCGGCTGCAAATTGGCCGCAGCGGTCCATTTTTCACCGTCTTTTTGCCCCATAGCCGGGCTATGGGGCTGCAAATCCGGCAAAAACTGTCCTCGCTGGGGCCAATTTTCGCTGGTCGACGCTCCAAGTCCGACAGGCTCCTAGGTGCTTGCACCCTGAAGAAGAGGGTGCACCAATGAAAACGGCCCACACAGTGGGCCGTTGGGTAGCCAGCGCCGCAGAGGCGGCCTGACCTGCACGCAGCAGTCACGCTGCGGCTTGGGAATTACTTCTTGCCCTTGCCCTTTTTGGCATCGGCGGCAGGAGCGGCTTCGACGGGAGTCTCGACCACGACCACTGGAGGAACCACAGACACCAGAACGGGGTTGTTGTTCTGGCCACCGCGGATCTTGGCGGTCACGCCCTTTGGCAGCTTGACGCTCTTGAGGTGCAGCGACGAGCCCTTTTCCAGCTTGGACAGGTCCACGTTGATGAACTCTGGCAGGTCCGAAGGCATGCAGGTCACGTCGAGTTCGTTCACGATCGGGTTGACCATGCACTTGTCGACCTTGACGGCTGGCGACTCTTCAGCACCGGAGAAGTGCAATGGCACCTTCATGTGCAGCTTGGTCTTTTCGTCCACGCGCTGGAAGTCGATGTGCAGAACGAGTTGCTTGTAGGGGTGGTATTGCACGTCACGCAGCAGCACTTTGGAGGTGGTGCCGGCAACTTCCATGTCCAGAACGCTGGAGTGGAATGCTTCCTTCTTGAGAGCGTGCCACAGTGCGTTGTGGTCCAGCTCGATCATTTGGGGTTCGGCGGCGGTACCACCGTAAACGATACCAGGGGTCTTGCCCGAATTGCGGAGACGGCGGCTCGCACCCGTACCCTGCTTGGCGCGCTCAAAAGCGACGAAGTTCATAGTTAGCTCCTGAAAAGGGTAGACCGCGACCAGTCATACCCCGATTTAAAAAGACCTGGTCCACCACTTTGGCGGCAGGCCCACACAATGTTCTCGAACAGACAAGCCTCCCGAAGGAGGCTTGCGTGCAATCCGATCTGCAACGCTCCGAAGGAGGCGCTGTCAGAACAGGTTGTCTTGATCGGAGAACAAACTCATGACCGACTCACCCTTGGCAATGCGCTGAATCGTCTCGGCGATCAGCGGAGCCACGGAGAGTTGGCGAATCTTGGTGCATCCCTTTGCGTTGTCGTTCAAAGGGATCGTATTGGTCACCACCACTTCATCAAGCGCGCTGCCTTGTGCAATGCGTTCGATGGCAGGACCGGAAAAAATAGGGTGGGTGCAGTAGGCGTACACCTTCTTGGCGCCGCGCTCCTTGAGCACTTCAGCCGCCTTCACCAGCGTGCCGGCGGTGTCGATCATGTCGTCCATGATCACGCAGTTGCGGCCTTCGATCTCGCCGATCACGTGCATGACTTCTGACACGTTGGCCTTGGGACGGCGCTTGTCGATGATGGCCAGGTCGCAGTTGAGCTGCTTGGCCAGTGCACGGGCGCGCACCACGCCGCCCACGTCGGGCGACACCACGATCAGGTCTTCGTAGTTCTTCTGGCGCAAATCACCCAACAGAACAGGAGACGCGTAGATGTTGTCCACCGGAATGTCGAAAAAGCCCTGGATCTGGTCGGCATGCAGGTCCATGGTCAGCACGCGGGCAACACCCACCGCCTGCAGCATGTTGGCCACCACCTTGGCAGTGATGGGCACGCGCGAAGACCGGGGGCGGCGGTCCTGACGGGCATAACCAAAGTAAGGGATGACGGCGCTGATGCGTTCAGCCGATGCACGCTTGAGCGCGTCGACCATGATCAGCAGTTCCATCAGGTTTTCGTTGGTCGGTGCGCAAGTGGACTGAACAACAAAAACATCCCGTGCACGCACGTTTTGCTTGATTTCAACGGTGACTTCACCGTCAGAGAAGCGACCCACATCAGCAGCGCCAAGGGTGGTGCCGAGGTGTTGGGCGATTTCAGCTGCCATGCCTGGATTGGCATTGCCGGTGAAAACCATGAAGTCGGGGTTGTTGGCTTGCATGAGCGTCCCAGCAGTCTGAAAAAAAAGCCCGTACGCGAAAAGAAATTTGGCAGGGGAAGAAGGATTCGAACCTTCGCATGCTGGAATCAAAATCCAGTGCCTTAACCAGCTTGGCGACTCCCCTACACAGGTCAACTGCCGAAAGCAGCCAACCTTAATTCTGGTCTGATGCCCAACCTGCCAGAGGATGAATCATCAGATTGTCACATGCCTTTACTTGCCAGCCTTCAGGGGCTCCACTCAAGTCAATCGCATGTGGCATTTGCGCAAACACTGCACTTCCTGAGCCTGTCATCCGGCCTTGCAATCCTCGAATGCCGAGCCATTCAATGGCTTCGGTAACCTCGGGGCAAAGTGCCTGAGCAACTGGCTGCAAGTCGTTTCGACCGAAGTCAAAGTGTGCTGCAGCAAAGCCTAAGATTGTAGCACTATCTGAATCGCGTTTCAAACTTGGTGACGAAAAAATTGATTTTGTCTCCAAGCCCGCTGCAGGTTTCACAACCGCAAAACACGCCGATGGCAGTTGGTGCGCTCTCTCAAGCGGCATGATTGTCTCACCAATTCCCTCCACCCAAGCGTTGTGGCCGCGTAAAAAAAATGGCACGTCGGCTCCCAGCGCGAGGCCGATCTTTTCAAGAGCAGTGCGGGGCAGGTTCAGCTCCCACAGCCGGTTCAGTGCGAGCAAGGTAGTCGCCGCATCCGAAGAACCCCCGCCCATGCCTGCTTGCGCTGGCACGCTCTTCAATACTCCGATGTGTACTCCCTGGCTGTAGCCGGTAGCGGCTTGCAATGCGCGTGCCGCTTTGATCGTCAGGTCTTCATCGGGGAGTTTGGGGCCCAGGTCTTCGCGGGTGATGTGGTTGCCGGAGCAGCGCTCGAAATGCAGGGTGTCGCACCAATCAATCAGCATGAAGACCGATTGCAGAAGGTGATAACCATCCGCACGCCGACCCGTGATGTGAAGAAAAAGGTTGAGCTTGGCCGGGGCCGGCACGTCATACAAGGCGAGCATGGGGAAGCGGGATAGCGCAGGGGGGGCAGTGCTGCCGACAGGTTACTTGGTCAGCGCGATGCGCAACGTGGCTTTTGGCGCAGGATTGTCGCGACGTGCGATGAGGCGGCCTTCCGCGAGCCCCGACAGGTCAGCTTCCCATCCTGGTGCAGTGGCCTGCGTTCCCTGCAGCCAACTGAAAAGTGTTGTGATGGGAATGCGTGTGCCAGTCACGTCCTGGAGGAGGTTCTCCAGCGAATCAGAGGTGCGTACCTCTTGTGCGCCGGTGGCGAGTTGCGCATGCCCGTCCTTCCAGTCCAGTTGTGCCAGGCGACTGCCCAGGGGGCTGATGAGCACAAGCCCCCCGTTTTGGGCACTGCCGCGTAACTCGAAGAGCGCCGAGAAAGACTGCGAAGCCTGGTCTTCTACCTGCAGCGCAAGCCGACCGCTCCAGACGTTTTCTTCTCCATCTCGGGGCTTCAGGGGCTGCGCGCACCCGAGCATCGACAAAAGGCAAAGCACTAGAAACCACCGCCACGCGGGAGTGACTGGGAGCGACGGGACAGGGGAGAACCCAGGTGCGCAGACGTTCGAATGTGTCAAAGCGACACTCCGAGGCGTGTCAGGGTCTCTTTGAGCGTTTCGTTATCGGGGTTGACGCGCTGGCCTTCCTTCCAGACTTTGCGTGCACCGTCCTGGTCACCCAGGCTCCAAAGCACCTCTCCCAAGTGGGCTGCGATCTCCACGTCAGGGCGCGCCCGGTAGGCGGTTTCAAGATGCCGCTTGGCGTCTGTCTTGTTTCCGAGGCGAAATTCCACCCAGCCCAGGCTGTCGGTGATGAATGGGTCGCCAGGTGCGAATTCCAGGGCTTTCAGAATGAGTTGTTTGGCTTCGTCGAGCCGAACGCCTCGCTCAGCCATGGAGTATCCCAAAGCGTTGTAGGCGTGGTGATATTGCGGCTGTTGTGCAATCAGTTGCCGCAGTAGCTGTTCCATGGTGTCTGTTTTGCCCGCTTTTTCCGCCAGCATGGCCTGGTCATAGATCAATTCCGTGTCGTCGGGGGCCAAGGCCACCAGTTCCACCTGTGTGGCGTAAGCCTCCTGGTACATCTTGAGATCGCGCAAGAGTTGTACTTCAGCCAAAAGCTTCATGCGCTTTTCATCAGCGGTTGTGCCGGGAAGACTGCGCAGCAGCGCTCGCGCCTGCGCCAATTTCCCTTGCCGCGCCAGCAAGGACGCTCGGCGGCTTTGAGCGCTGAACACTTCTTCCACATTGGTGATGCGACCGAGCCACGATTCCGCTGCCGTGTAGTCCTGCTTCTTTTCCGCAATCTGGGCATACAACAAATAAGCCTGTGTGAGGCCTCGCTCGCGTGCCTGATCCTCCGTGCCTGCCGCCGCGAGTTCGATAAAACGTTGCAATGATTTTTCAGCCTCGGGAAGGCGGTTGTCCTGATACTGAAGCGAGGCCAACACCAACCAAGGTTCTGCCAGTTCGGGCTTGGCTTGGGTGACAAGCTCCAACTGCCGGGCGGCGTCCGGAAAGCGCTGAAGACCCAGCAAAACACGGGCGTAGGCCAATCTCAATTCGGGGACGGGTTGCTTGGCAAGCGCCTGCACCACCAACGGCTCTGCGTCCGGGGTGCTCTCTTCCATCAACTCCAGCGCGAGGCGCGCTGCGCCCTCGTTGGCGTTGTCCAATGTCTGCGCGCTGCGTGCTGCGTCCAGAGCCCCGGTTTTGTCCCCGGCGGCTAATCGCACACGGCCCAGCGATATCCACGCAATGGGGCCCGTCGCAGGGTGGGTTAACTCGTCGACCAATGCTTCTCCGACCACCTTGGCAGCCAGCGCCTTGTCGCTAGCGCGGCCATACATTTGCGGAAGTGCGGCAAGCGTACTTGCCTTGGCGCGGGCCGGTGACTGGGCCAACTCCTGGCGGAGCAGGGCAGGGGTTTCGCCAATCCGGTTAAGCGCGATCAGGATCTGTAGCACATAGCGATTGGCTTCGCGTGATTGAGGTTGCACTCCTTTCCAGGCCATCGCAGCAGCGAGTGCGTAGTCGCCGCTGCGAGACTGCAGGGCGATGTCTGCGGCGCGCTGGTAGAGCTGACCATCTCCGGTGCGCCGCGCCGCCTCCAGCATCAGTGCATAGCCAGCGCCCGGGTCCCCTGTCCGGGAACTCAGTTCACCGAGGAAAATTTCATAGAACAGCTCGGCATCCAAGGCCGGGTTCGAGACCACTGGGGACGCACTCTCAGGCGCGGGATCTCCGCTGGGCTGTGCCCATCCTGTGTGGGCGACCACCGCAATTGCGGTGGTCAAAGCGGCGGTCCGAAAGCGTTGTGATAGCACCATCGAGCCATAATAATCTATGCCCGATAACCTGTTGCATGGGGCCTTTTATGCCTGAGTTACCAGAAGTGGAAGTGACGCGCCTCAGCCTCGTAGACGCCATCGCGGGAAGCAAGATCGAATCGGTGGTTGTGGGGAAGCCGCTGCGTTGGCCGCTGGGTTGTGATCCGGATGTACTGGTGGGACGGCATATCACCGGCTTGCGTAGGCGCGGCAAATACCTGTTGGTTGATATGGACCTCGGCGTGTTGTTGGTGCACTTGGGGATGTCCGGCAGCTTGCGTTTTAGCCAGAGCCTTCCGCCAGCGGGGGTGCACGATCATTTCGACCTTGTTACCACTCAAGGGGTCCTGCGTTTGCATGACCCTCGTCGTTTTGGCGCGGTGGTCTATGCAGGTAGTGAGTCGGATGCGATTGCCGTCAAACTACTGGGCTCGCTGGGAATGGAGCCGTTGTCCGATGCTTTTCTGTTTGGAGACTTTCAGGTAGGCATGAAAAAAAGCCGCATGCCTGTAAAACAGTTGCTGCTGGGGGGGCGGTTGGTGGTGGGAGTGGGCAACATCTACGCGTCTGAAGTCTTGTTTCTGGCGGGCATCCGGCCTACAGCCAATTCATCACGTATCGGGCGAGGGCGGGTGCAAAAATTGCACGCTGCGATCAAGGAAGTTTTGGCACGCGCAGTGGCAATGGGGGGTAGCACGCTACGCGACTTTACCAACGCGGACGGGGCAAATGGGCATTTCCAGACCCAGGCGAATGTCTATGGCCGTGAGGGTGCTCCCTGTCATGTGTGCCGAACCCCGATTCGGTTGCTCCGCCAGGGGCAAAGAAGTAGTTACTTTTGCCCCCAATGCCAACGTTCATAGTCCGCCATTTCTAGTGAAATGGTGGGTAAATGACAGCCCGCATGCGGTCGATGCTATATTTTGTGTATGCCTACTCCGTAGGCTATTCATAGATCTCTGGGAGCAAAGTGGGACCTTCATTCAACGAACAGTTCGACCAGCATGGCGTCTGGCGGCGCGAGTTCGCCCAGCAGCTCAAGCGTTTGGCCGAGTGGATGTCGTCGCACGAACTCATGGATGCGGCGGTGCAAGAGCGGCTGCAGCGCCTGGAGGAACAAGTTCGCAGTGACAAAGTCATGGTGGCATTTGTCGCAGAGTTTTCCCGTGGCAAGTCTGAACTGATCAATGCGATCTTCTTCGCCGACTATGGGCGCCGCATCATGCCCGCGAGTGCCGGGCGGACCACCATGTGTCCTACTGAACTGGGCTATGACGCGCATGTGGCGCCCAGTCTTCGGTTGCTTCCTATTGAAACGCGTCTGCAGATGCAGAGTTTGGCGGAGTGGCGCGTCAAACCAGACCGGTGGCAGGAGATCCCGCTGGATGTCAGCAATGCAGATCAGATCGCGAAGGCGCTGGAGAAAGTTGCAGAGATTCGCAAGGTCAGTCTGGACAATGCCCGCGCGCTAGGGTTTTGGCACGATGATTTGACCGATGAGAATCCGGTGCCGGACGCCCAGGGGCTGGTCGAGGTGCCCATGTGGCGCCACGCCATCATCAATATCCCTCACCCTTTACTGAAGCAGGGTTTGGTGATTTTGGACACCCCCGGTCTCAACGCCGTGGGGGCAGAACCAGAACTCACCGTCAATCTGATACCGCAGGCGCACGCGGTGGTGTTCATCCTGAGTGCTGATACGGGAGTCACACGTTCGGACCTTTCCATCTGGCGAGAACACTTGGCCATATCGACCGACAGCATGGATGCACGGCTGGTCGTGTTGAACAAGATCGACACGCTGTGGGACACGCTCAACTCCGCAGAGCAAGTGCAGGCGCAGTTGGAGCGCCAATGCAGCACGTCCGCAGAGATGCTGGGTGTACCGCTTAACAGGGTCGTGCCAGTGTCGGCACAAAAAGGACTGGTTGCCAAGATCACTGCGGACGATGTGCTGCTGGAGACCAGTGGATTGCCGGTGCTGGAAGAGGCGCTGGCCAAAGGCATCATGGGTCGACGTCAGTCCATTCTCCGGGCGGCAGTGGCCACGGGCGTGGCAAGCCTGCGTAGTGAAACGTCGCGCGTGATCAATATCCGTCGCCGTGATCTTGACGATCAGATGGCTGAACTGCGCAGTCTGCGTGGCAAAAATGCGTCGGTGATTGAGTCAATGCGCCATCGCGTTGAGCAAGAGCAACGTGAGTTTGACCTGAGCACCGCGAAGATTCAGGCTGTTCGCGCCGTGCACCTCAAACTTTTGCGGGATGTTTTCCAGCAACTCGGCGCTAAGGCCCTCAAAGTCGAATTGGCAGAGTTGGCGCAAACCCTTCAGCAGAAGGGTCTCAAGCTGGGGGTGAAGAAAATTTACATCCAGACCTTTGATAAATTGCGCGGTACGTTGGACAAGGCGCAGGCCTCAGGCACAGAAATTCAGGCGATGCTGGGCGGGACGTTCCGCCAATTGAATGCCGAATATGGATTCTCTTTACAGGTGCCACCACCGCCGCAGTTAGAGCACTTCACGCACGATCTGAATCAGATTGAGCAAAGCCATTTGCAGTACCTTGGCATGGGCAATGCGCTCAAACTGGCGCAGCCTGAATTTGCGGAACGACTGGTTCGTGCTTTGGCGATGCGTCTGCGCACGGTGTACGAGTCTGCTGCAAACGATCTGGAACTGTGGAGCAAGTCTGCCACCGCGCAGTTGGACGCGCAGTTGCGCGAGCGGCGCAGGAGCTTCGCGCGTCGCATCGAAGCCGTTGATCGGATCCAGCAAGCGGCCAGTGGCTTGGTAGAACGAATTGCCGAAATTGAGGCGGGCGAGGACGAGTTGATCCAGTTGGAGCAGAAGCTGCAACAGCTGACCTCTCAACTCATTGCTGTGCCCGGGCTCGAGTCGGCATCCTCTGACAAGCAACTCCTGCCGGCATGACCGTGGCTGTCGGTGGCGCTTCGGTGGCGGAGCGCGTAGTTGCGTGGCAGGCTACGCATGGGCGCAATCATCTGCCATGGCAGCAGACCCGAGATCCCTATCGGGTCTGGCTGTCGGAGATCATGCTGCAGCAGACGCAGGTGAACACGGTGCTCGATTACTACGCACGGTTTCTGGACAGATTCCCCGATGTCGCCGTGTTGGCTCAGGCGACCCAGGACGAAGTGCTGGGGTTGTGGAGTGGCTTGGGTTACTACAGCCGCGCACGCAATCTCCATCGCTGCGCACAGATGGTGGTGTCCGAGCACGGCGGTGCCTTTCCCAAGACGGCGGAAGTGTTGGTTTTGCTTCCGGGTATTGGGCGCTCTACAGCTGGTGCCATAGCGGCATTTTGCTTTTCCCAGCAAGTTTCCATCCTGGACGCTAACGTTCGTCGGGTTCTTACTCGCGTACTGGGGTTCAAAGAGGACCTGGCGTCAGCCCGAAACGAGCGTCTGCTTTGGGATCACGCAGAATCGTTGCTGCCACAGCAAGATCTAGAAACCGCCATGCCTCGGTATACGCAGGGTTTGATGGACCTAGGGGCCGCTATTTGCACACCGCGGGCGCCACGGTGCGACCAATGTCCGTTGAGCGGGCTTTGTGCAGCTCGAAAAGAAGGGGCGCCCGAACGGTATCCCGTCAAAACGCGCAGGTTGTTGCGTAAGTCCGAGTCCTGGCAGTTGTTGGTTCTGCAGGATCAACAAGGACGCGTGTGGTTGGAGCGGCGTCCGCCCACAGGTATTTGGGCAGGTATGCACTGCGTCCCAGTTTTCCCGGATGTGTCGTCGATGGCGGCATTTGTGGCGACCTTAGGAAATTCACTGCAGCTCGTTCACGAAGAGCTGCCACCGTTTCTCCATGTGCTCACGCACAGAGACCTGCATCTTCACCCCGTCGCCATTCGAGGCGTGCAGCTAGATCGACCGCTAGGTGAGGGTGAATGGCTATCTCCTGATCAATGGGACAGGGTTGGGCTGCCAACACCTGTCCGTAAACTGCTGAGCGGTACACAAGCGTCGCTGTTGTGAGTGCCTTGAATTTAGGCCCCCCGGTTTTTCATCGCCCATCCAACTCTCGGTGCCGCCTCAGAGCGGTCCAGCGATCACTGAAAACCTCGGCAAGCCGCTCCACCAAGTAGACAGATCGATGCTGCCCACCTGTGCATCCAATAGCAACGGTGACATAGCTGCGGTGGTTGCGGTCTAGCAACTCCAACCAGTGCGCCAGAAACTGAGCGATGTGGGTTCGCATCAAATCGACGTCTGGATGTTGGCGTAAAAAGTCTGCAACAGGCTCGTCCAGCCCTGTGAGATCACGCAGCGTTGGTTCATAGTGGGGGTTGGGAAGCATCCTCACATCGAAGACATAGTCTGCATCCATGGGTATGCCGCGTTTGAAAGCAAACGACTGGAATACCAAGGTCAACTGGCCCCGCGAGGTGGTCATCAGGCTTTTGACATAGCTTTGTAGCTGCGACGCCCTGATGGTGCTTGTGTCGATCACATGCGATTGTTCTCGCAGATCTGCCAGCAGTTCGCGCTCCAGCTCAATGATCTGCACCAAGGCCTTTCTGCCCTGTTGCAAATCGTCATGCGACAACGGATGGCGACGCCGCGTTTCTGAGAATCGCCTGACCAAGGTGTCAATGGTGGCGTCTAGAAAGATGGATTGCACTGACACACCCTGGCTGCGAAGTCTGTTTAGCTCTTGGGGCACTTGGTGCAGTGATGTGGCACTGCGTACATCCATGGCAATCGCCACCCGGTTGCCATGGTGGCGATGTTCCAGGGCAACAAAAGCTGGAAGTAGTTCTGGCGGAAGGTTGTCCACGCAGTAATAGCCAGCGTCCTCCAGTGCATGCAACGCCACTGATTTGCCGGACCCTGACATGCCTGTGATCAGGACAATTTCGAGGGCCATCAGGCTTCTTTCTCCATAATTTTTGATGTCATATCTAGCATCTCACGCGCGTGGGCTAGTGTGGTATCAGTGGGGCGCTCGCCACCCAGCATGCGTGCAATTTCTGCCACACGGCGGTCGCCAGTCACCGTTTGCACTGTGCTGGTTGTGCCTTTGGGGCTTTTGTTCTTTGCTACTTTGAGGTGATGGTTGGCACAAGCGGCGACTTGAGGCAAATGTGTCACCGCTAGCACTTGGCGGTCGGCTCCGAGTTGTTGCATCAAGCGTCCTACGGTCTCTGCAACAGCGCCCCCAACACCCGAATCCACTTCGTCAAAAATCAACGTGGGCGCCATGCCCAGTTCGCTGGTGGTTACCGAAATCGCAAGGGAGATGCGAGACAGTTCCCCGCCTGACGCTACCTTGCCGATGGGTTTGGGAGTCATGCCCGGGTGTCCGGCCACCAAGAAAACTACTTCGTCCACTCCATGGGGGGCGGGCTCTGCGGTTTTGGATAAAGACACCTCAAACTGACCGCCCTCCATGCCTAGGCCTTGCATCGCGTGCGTGATGGCGCTCGAAAGCTTTGGAGCCGCCTTCGCGCGGGCCAGGGACAGTGATCGCGCTGCCGATTGGAAGCTCTTTGCACCGGATGTCTCTGCGGCCGAAAGTTTTTCCAGATCAGTGGCCGCATCCAGCTGTTGCAGTTCCGACTTCCATCCTTGGAGCAGCGCAGGCAGTTCGCCTGGTGGGCGCTTGTATCTTCGCGCCAGTGTCATCCACAACGATAAACGAGCGTCAAGTTCCGCCAAGCGCTCCGGGTCGACTTCGGCATGCCGGAGATAAGACTGCAGCGAATGGGCGACGTCGCTGGCCTGTGCCAAGCTGGACGACAAGATGTCAGCAAAGCCTGAAAACTCGGGCTCAACGTGCTCTTGTGCCTGGAGGAGTGCATGTGCGTGAGCGAGGGCCGCGAGGACGCCTGTCTCGTCCTCCTGGAGGGTTTGAATCACTCCACCAGCCGCCTCCAGCAATGCCTGGGCATGTGACAGCCGTTTGTGCTGGGCATCCAGGTCACTCCACTCACCGTCGGCAGGGCAGAGTTTGTCTACTTCGCCGATTTGCCATTGCAGGCGCTCCCGCTCTTGCTGCAGTGTGGACTGCGCCTGCTGCGCCTGCTGCAAAGTTTTCTGGGCTGAGCGCCACGTGGCCCATCGCGCAGACACGTCCGCGATGCTGATTCCCGCAAAAGCGTCCAGCAGACCACGGACCGACTCCGGGCGCGTCAAACTTTGCCAAGCATGTTGCCCGTGAATGTCGAGCAGCATATCTCCCAATGCCCGCAGTTGGGTTGCCGTTGCGGGGGTTCCATTGATCCAGGCTCGACTTTTTCCTTGTACATCCACTGTGCGACGCAACAGCAGCAAGTCTTCCGCCTCGAAACCTGCTTCGTCAAGCCATGGATGCGTATGGGCTGGGCAGTCAAATTCCACGCAGATGTCTGCTTTCAGCGCACCCTCACGCACCAGACCCGAATCAGAGCGCGAGCCCAATGCCAGTTGCAGCGCATCAATCAGAATGGATTTGCCAGCACCGGTTTCACCGGTCAGGACAGTGAAATCACTACCTAGCTCAAGCTCCAATGCCTCCACAATCACAAAATCACGCAAAGTGATGCGTCTGAGTGCCATGGTCAAGAGCCTCCCTCGTTCCAGCGCAACTTTTTGCGCAAGGTTGCAAAGTAGTTCCAACCTTGAGGGTGCAGGAACCGCACGCAGTGTTCGGACCTTTTAACCAAGATACGGTCCCCGTGTAGCAGCGAGGCCAGAGACTGCATGTCAAAGTTCGCGCTGACGTCTCTGCCGCTGACGACCTCGACCACTACCTCCGTCGCATCAGAGAGCACGATGGGTCGGTTGGACAAGGTGTGTGGCGCAATCGGTACAAGCACCCAGCCAGGGATTGATGGGTGAAGCATGGGGCCTCCCGCCGACAGTGAATACGCCGTTGAGCCCGTAGGCGAGGCAATGATGAGCCCATCTGCACGCTGATTGGAGACAAATCGCCCGTCAACTTCCACGCGCAACTCCACCATGCCTGACGTCGCGCCTCGGTTCACGACGACATCGTTCATTGCAAGAGCTTCGAAAACCACCCGATCATCGCGTACGACAGTAGCGTGCATCAAAGGGCGCAGGTCCTCTTCATACTCCCCCTGAAGCATCGGCGGCAGCGTCGTCTGATAGGTATCAAACGGGATGTCAGTGATGAAGCCGAGCCTACCTTGGTTGATGCCTATCAGCGGCGTACCGAACCGGGCAAGCCGTCGACCGATGCCGAGCATCGTTCCATCCCCCCCTACTACCAGACCCAGATCGCATTGGGTGCCAATGTCGTCTACATTCAGCGCAGGGTATTGCGTCAGTCGGGTATTGCTGGCGGTCTCTATCTCCAGAGACACTGTGCACCCCTGCTGTTCCAGGAAGTGGGCGATGTCCTCCAACGCTTGACGAGAACTGTCGCCTAGTGAGCTTGAGGATGAGGTCTGGTACTTACCTATAAGCGCGACATGGCGGAATTTGGACGTCATCACGAAATTACATCATTAAAATCATTCCATGCTCGATGACCGTGCCAAGTTGTTGCTGAAAGCCCTGGTCGAGCGCTACATTGCCGACGGACAACCCGTAGGGTCCAGAACCTTGTCCCGTGCCTCGGGGCTTGATCTGTCGCCTGCCACGATCCGCAACGTCATGTCGGACCTCGAAGAGCTTGGGCTCATCGTGAGCCCGCATACCTCGGCTGGACGGATACCCACAGCGCGTGGCTATCGCTTATTCGTGGACACGATGTTGACAGTGCAGCGAGACCCTTTGGCGCATGCACATCTAGTCCCCGAGCAACCTCAGAAAGTGATCGCTAACGCGGCGCAGTTGTTGTCCAACCTGTCGCAGTTCGTTGGGGTGGTGATGGCGCCGCGGCGGACCTCTGTGTTTCGCCACATAGAGTTTTTAAAACTCTCCGAGCGACGATTTCTGGTCATCATTGTTTCGCCCGAAGGCGACGTGCAAAATCGGGTCATCTTCACGGATGTGGACTATTCCCAGTCTCAGCTTATTGAGGCGTCGAACTTCCTCAACACCCACTATGCCGGCTTGGCGATGGAGCAGGTGCGTGAGCGTCTGAAGTCCGAGGTGGATTTGTTGCGCGGCGAGATTGCCTCCCTCATGCAAGCGGCCGTGAACGTGGGTTCAGAAGCGCTCTCTGAGGCGCAGGATGAGGTCGTGATTTCTGGTGAACGCAACCTGTTGGCGGTAAGCGATTTCTCCAACGACATGGGTAACCTGCGACGTGCTTTTGACCTTTTCGAGCAAAAAACGCAGATATTGCGGCTTCTGGACATATCGAGCCAAGCGGAGGGAGTGCGTATCTACATCGGTGGCGAAAGCCATGTGGTTCCTTTTGAGGAACTCTCTGTAGTCAGCGCACCGTACGAGGTCGATGGAAAGGTAGTCGGAACACTGGGGGTGATTGGTCCTACGCGCATGCCGTATGACCGGATGATTCAGATCGTGGACATCACGTCCAAGCTCGTCTCCAACGCACTGAGTTACCGCAAGTAAACCCCCTACAATACGGCGCTTGCCCCGTTGTATAGCGCTGGAGCATGGCTTGGGGCGTTAGCTCAGTTGGTTAGAGCAGAGGACTCATAATCCTTTGGTCGTTGGTTCAAGTCCAACACGCCCTACCATTCATCCGTTGCGTGGTTGCACCCTAGGATCGTCACTTTTTTCTCGCCGCAATCTATGCGATTCGGATTTTGTGACTAGGGGTTGCACTACAATCTTGGCTTGCGTTGAATTGGGTTGGAGTTGTTGCTGCTGAAGCGGCAAAGAGTCCAACAAGGCAAAGATTTTTAGAGCAATCAAAAAATCATGCTATAATTCTAAGCTTAGCGGCTGTAGCTCAGCTGGATAGAGTACTTGGCTACGAACCAAGGGGTCGTGGGTTCGATTCCTGCCAGCCGCACCAATGTTTAAAGCCTGCAATCGCAAGATTGCAGGCTTTTTCATTTGTCTGTGGGCTTTGTCTTTATCGGAGGACGCTGGCAAATGAGCAAGGCTTTCACCAAAGAAACCGATGGCGCTGACGATGATGACGAGTTAGCGCTGCCACCACTGCCCGTTGGGGGCAAGAACTACATTACCCCCGCAGGATTCGCTCGTTTGCGCGCGGAGTTGCTGGATCTGATCGACAACGAACGTCCCAAGATGGTCGATATCGTTCACTGGGCGGCCAGCAACGGTGATCGATCCGAAAACGGGGACTATCTTTATGGCAAAAAACGTTTGCGTGAGATAGATCGTCGCATCCGCTTTCTGACAAAACGACTTGAAATTGCCGAGGTGGTTGACCCTACCATCCACGCAGGAAGCGATCAGGTGTTCTTCGGGGCGACGGTGACCTATGTGGATGATGAGCGTGTCGAACGGGCTATCACCATCATGGGCATCGACGAGGCCGACAGCCATGTGGCGCAAGTGAGCTGGATTGCGCCCGTTGCACGAGCGTTGCTCAAGGCTCGCGTAGGCGATGAAGTCCAGCTACCAACGCCGGGTGGTGTTCGGAATCTGGAAATTTTGAGTGTGCAATATCCGCCGCGACTGGATCCTGCAAAGTAGTCGAGACAATTCAAATCTCGGCTACACAGCTGCTCGCGACATCGCTGCTTCGTACGGTACGGTGTGGTGTGACCAATTCAGGCTTGCGGAGTGATCCGAACCGCCTTGATCACAGCCCGCGTGCGCCGAAGGTTGCGCAACGCGGTTTCCAAGTGGGCTTGATCACGCACTGCCACAATAAATCGCAGGTCGGTCGTATCCAGCGCAGCCTCATCGTCCATGTCCACGTGCGTAATATCCGCCTCCGAGCTTCCCAGTTCCGCCGCCACCCGGGCGAGTACGCCCTTGCCGTTGGTGACCGTCACAACCACTCCGGTCTCAAACATCCGCGTGGGTTCATCGGACCAGTCCACCGCAATAAATCGCTCACTGTCCTTGTGTTGAAGTCGCTTGGCGACGCTGCAATGAACGTTGTGGACCACCAAGCCTTCGCCGCGTCCCAGGTAGCCAACAATGCTGTCTCCAGGCACGGGGCGGCAACACGACGCGTACTGTACGGACGCGTTTTCGCTTCCGTCGAGCGTCACAGCTCCTTGGGACAGGGTCTCATGCGATGTGTAGCGCTCCCGTGACATGAGCAGGGCATCGGGGCGATGGCCGTGCTCCGACATCAACACCATCAGGCGCTTCGCCACGATGCTTGCAATGCGCTTGCCCAGGCCGAGATCCGTCATTAGCTCGCTGCGCGTCCGGTTTCCCGTGAAGCGGAGCAGCTTGTCCCATAGGGGCTGCGTGGTGGCATCCAGGATTGGCAGCTGCTCCAGCCCTTCGGCGCGAATGGCCTGGGTCAGGAGTTTTTCGCCCAAGCCTTCTGATTCGGCTTGTGCCAGGGTTTTGAGATAGTGCCGAATCTTTGAGCGCGCGCGGCCCGTTCGAACAAACCCCAACCACGCCGGATTGGGGGTCGAAACGGGCGCAGTGATCACTTCCACCACATCGCCGTTCTTCAGCTCGGTGCGCAAGGGCACCTGTTCGTTGTTGATCTTGGCCGCCGTTGTTCTGTCCCCCACATTGCTATGGATGGCGTAGGCAAAGTCAACGACTGTGGCGCCACGCGGCAACGCCATGATCTGGCTCTTTGGCGTAAAGACATAAACCGCGTCGGGGAAGAGGTCCACCTTCACGTGGTCCCAGAACTCGGCTGCATCGCGCGTCTCGTTCTGGATGTCGAGCAGCGACTGCAGCCATTTGGTACCCAGCCGCTCGGCCGAGGTGCCGTCGCCGTCCTGTGCTTTGTACAGCCAGTGCGCGGCTACGCCGGCCTCGGCGATCACATGCATCTCATCCGTGCGCATCTGGAATTCGATGTTCACGCCCGAGGGCCCCACCAGCGTGGTGTGCAGAGACTGGTAGCCGTTGAGCTTGGCGATCGCGATGTGGTCTTTGAACTTGCCAGGCACAGGCTTGTACATCTGGTGCAACACGCCCAGCGCGGTATAGCAGTCCGTTACCGAAGGGACAATGACCCGAAACCCGTAAATATCCGTCACCTGGGCAAAACTCAGGTGCTTGAAATCCATCTTCTGATAGATGGCATACAAGGTCTTCTCGCGACCTGCCAGGCGCACCTTCATGCCGATCTTTGAGAAAGCGGCATCCACTTCAGTCTGCACCTTCTGTACCAAATCACGCCTGCGGTTGCGCGATTTATTGACTGCTTTGGAAAGCGTTGCGTACCGCCAGGGATGCAAATGTCGGAAAGACAAATCTTGCAGTTCCCGGTAGGTCTGATTCAGCCCCAGCCGATGCGCTATCGGTGCGTAGATCTCCAGCGTTTCCGAAGAGATGCGCCCCCACTTGCTGCGTGGCATGTCGGACAGCGTGCGCATGTTGTGCGTGCGGTCCGCCAGTTTGATCAGAATGACGCGCACATCGCGCGCCATGGCCAGCAGCATTTTCCGAAACGACTCGGCCTGGTTTTCTTCGCGGGTGTTGAACTGGAGTTTGTCGAGCTTGGTCAGCCCGTCCACCAGCTCCGCCACTGGTGCGCCGAAGCGGTCGATCAGGTCTGCCTTGGTGACGCCGCAGTCTTCCATGGCGTCATGGAGCAGGGCTGCCATCAAGGCCTGTGCGTCCAGCTTCCAGGTCGCACACTGTGCGGCCACAGCGATGGGGTGGGTGATGTACGGTTCGCCGCTGTTTCTCAGCTGGCCTAGATGCGCTTCGTCTGCAAAGCGGTATGCCTGCCGAACCTGTTCGATGCTCGATGCGTCCAAATAGTCGAGGCTGTCCGTCAGCGCAGCAAAGCTGGCCGCAGCTGCGTTGGCGGCAGCCGCGGCGGCCGAAAGGCTTCCAGGCATGGGCGAATCGCCAGCCCGGAATGGCGTTGCAGAAGGTGAATTGAGCACCGCGTTCATGCCTTAAATGTAGCGCGGGTGGGCATCAGGCCGCCGTGGGGCAAAAAAAAGCACCGCAGCCGCGGTGCTCTTTGAGGGCGTTACCCAGAAAAATGCTCAACCAGGAACCTTCTTGAGCATTTCCAGGCCGACCTTGCCTTCGGCGATTTCGCGCAGGGCGGTCACGGCGGGCTTGTTGCGGCTTTCGATGCGGGGGGCGTGGCCCTGGCTCAGCATGCGAGCGCGGTAAGTGGCGGCCAACACGAGCTGGAAGCGGTTGGGGATCTTTTCCAGGCAGTCTTCTACAGTGATGCGGGCCATCGATTTACTCCGGGGATTCAGGTGATATTGAGCGACTGGAAGGTGTCAGCACGGGCGCGGCGCTGTGCGGCGTACTTGAGTCGCTGGGCGTGAACTACGGCTTTCAGGTCGAAAAGCGCGCGCTCAAACAACTCGTTGATTATAACGAAGTCGAATTTTTCCACCTGCGCCATCTCGATGGCGGCATTCTTGAGGCGCACTTCGATGACATCTGGAGAGTCTTCGCCCCGCCGTTCAAGGCGAGAGCGCAACTCCTCCCAGCTGGGCGGCAGGATGAAGACCAGCACCGCATTGGCAAAAGCCTGCTTGATCTGCAAAGCACCCTGAAAGTCGATTTCGAGGATGACATCCGAACCTTGGGCAATGCGCTCCTCAATGGCTCTTTTGGATGTGCCATAACGGTTGCCGTGGACATGGGCCCATTCCACAAACGCGTTGCCCTGGATCATGGCGTCGAACTCGGACTCCGACGCGAAGAAATACTCGCGACCGTGTTTTTCCTGGCCGCGGGGTGTCCGCGTGGTGTGCGAAATAGACGGATGAACGTGGGAGTCCAGCTCCAGCAGGGCCTTGACCAGACTGGATTTGCCGGCGCCGCTGGGGGCTGCCACTACGATGAGATTACCTGGATAGTCCATAGTTGATGTGCGTCGTGCGCTATCAAAAAATGAGTCTTACTCGATATTTTGCACTTGCTCGCGCATTTGCTCTATCAGCACTTTCATGTCCACGCTCACGCGGGTCAGGTCCAGTGCTGCGGATTTGGAGCCCAGCGTGTTTGCTTCGCGGTGCAACTCCTGGATCAGAAAATCGAGACGCTTGCCGACTTCGCCGCCCTTTTTCAGCAGCCGCTCGATTTCATCGAGGTGCGAGTCCAGCCGTGTGATTTCTTCGGCCACGTCGATGCGGATGGCAAAGGCGGTCGCTTCTGTCAGCGCACGGTCCCTGGCGGCCTCGGGCAACGTGGCGCCATCGGTCAGTGCCATGGCTTCTTTCCAGCGCTCCATAAAACGCAAGCGTTGCTGCTCGACAAGCAACGGAACCATGGGCACGGCCTGTTGTGCCAAAGTGCGCAGTTGTTTGACCCGGTCGAGCAGCATGGTGGCCAAGCGCTTGCCTTCGCGTTCTCGGGCGGCAACCAGGGCTGTAAGCGCTTCCTCGGCCAGCGCTGGCACGGCTTCGCTCCAGTCGTCGGTGCCGGAATGGGCATTTGCGCAAAGGCGCAGGGCGTCAGCGACGGTGAGCGGTGCTGCGCTGGGCAGCCAGGCTTTGACGGAGTCTTGCAGGGAGTTCAAACGCTGCAGAAGGCGTGCGGGCGGGTCTTGTAGGGTGTTGCTGTCCTCGTTCTCCAAAGCGGCACGGACTTCGACCTTGCCGCGTTTGAGGCGGGCGGTCAGCAAAGTGCGCAGGGCGGGCTCCATGGCGCGCAATTCGTCGGGCAGGCGGAACGATAGGTCCAGAAAGCGGCTGTTGACCGAGCGGATTTCCAGCCCCAGCCTGCGGGATTGGAGTGCACGGGTATCGGTGCGGGCGTCGGTTTCAGCGCCAGTGGCAGACGCGCCATGCTGTGCGCTGGCGTATCCGGTCATGCTGTAAACTGGCATTGGACTTTTTGATGGTTGCTTGCGATCCCGCGATTATCCGGGTTCCGCTCTACCCCCGAGTCATCTTCGCAAAATATGTCAAAAATCAAACCGGCTCCTTTGCCGCCCGATACCGCAATTGGCGGCTACCGCGTGGTGCGCCGGTTGTCCTCCGGCGGATTTGGCGTGGTCTATCTGGCCCTAGACGCCGAAGGCCAGCAGATTGCCATCAAAGAATACCTTCCCTCGTCGCTGGCCACGCGTGCGCCCGGCGAGCTGCTGCCCAAGGTGCAGTCCGAAAAGTTGTCTCTCTACCGCCTGGGTCTGAAGAGCTTCTTTGAAGAGGGCCGCGCGCTGGCGCAGATTTCGCACGCCTCCGTGGTGAGCGTGCTCAATTTCTTCCGCGAAAACGAAACTGTCTACATGGTGATGAACTACCTGGAGGGCGCGACCCTGCAGGACTTCATCATCACCGCGCGCGACCTGAAAACGCAGAAGGTGTTCCGCGAATCCACCATCCGCTCGCTGTTCGACGAAGTGCTGCGCGGCTTGCGCATCGTGCACCAGCACAAGATGCTGCACCTTGACATCAAGCCGGCCAACATCTTCATCACCGACGACAACAAGGCCGTGATGATCGACTTTGGTGCCGCGCGCGAAGTGCTGTCCAAAGAAGGCAATTTCATCCGCCCGATGTACACCCCCGGATTTGCAGCCCCCGAGATGTACCGGCGCGACTCGTCGATGGGCCCGTGGACCGACATTTATGCCATCGGCGCGTGTATCTACGCCTGCATGCAGGGCTTTCCGCCCAACGAGGCGCCTCAGCGCATCGAAAAAGACCGCCTGTCGCTGGCGCTGACCAAGCTGCGCGGGGTCTATTCCGACAACCTCATCGAGGTGGTCGAGTGGTGCATGGCGCTCGACCCGCTCTCGCGTCCGCAGTCGGTGTTTGCCTTGCAAAAAGAACTCAGCCGCGAGGGCGAGCGCCGCTACACCAAGCTCACCGTAGGCGAAAAAATGCGCCTGCAGCTCGACACGCTCGTGTCTGACACCAAGAAAAATGTGCAAAAGGTGGGTGAAGCCACCGGCATCGGAGCCAAGCCCAAATGAACCCGACGCACGCCGCGCAGGTTCGGGCAAAGCATGTGTTCATGAACGATGCCTTTGCGCATCGTTTTTTGCGTGAGTCCCTATGAAGTTCTCGGTATTCCAGATCAGCCGCCGCGGTGGCCGCGAGAGGAACGAAGACCGCATGGGCTATTGCTACACGCGTGAATCGGGCTTGTTTGTGCTGGCAGACGGCATGGGAGGGCACCCCGAAGGCGAAGTGGCGGCGCAAATCGCGCTGCAGACCATCTCGGCCTTGTTCCAGCGCCAGGCCAAACCGCAGCTCAAGGATGTGCAGGAGTTTCTGTCGGGTGCGCTGTTGGCGGCCCACCACCAGATCCTGCGTTATGCCACCGACAAAGGCATGCTCGACACGCCCCGCACTACGTTGGTGGCAGCCGTGTTGCAAGGGGGCACCGCCACCTGGGTGCACTGCGGCGACTCGCGTTTGTACATGGTGCGTGACGGTGATTTGCTGACCCGCACCCGCGACCACTCTTATATGGAGCTGCGCAACACGCCACCCCCTGGCCTGGAGCGCATCAACCGCAACGTCTTGTTCACCTGCCTCGGGTCGCCCACCAAGCCGATCTACGACATCACGGGCCCGGTGTATCTGGAGCAGGGCGACCGCATTTTGTTGTGCTCGGATGGCCTGTGGGGCACGCTCAGTGACGAAGAGATTTCCAAGCAACTGGCCCACCACACGGTGTCGCATTCTGTGCCCGACCTGGTGGAAGAAGCGCTGCGCAAGGCGGGGGACAGCAGTGACAACGTCACTGTGATCGCCCTGGAATGGGAGACGCCGGATGCGTTCGAGTCCACCCAGGGGGTGTCGACCGACAGCATCAGCGACGACGTGTTTGCCTCCACCATCCAGGCCGGTCCGCTCGATGGGCTGGTGGACGACCTGGACGATGCCGCCATCGAGCGGTCCATTGCCGAAATCAACGAAGCCATTCGCCGCTCTGCTGCAAGAAAAGCATGACAACCCCCTGAGGCGCTGCGCGCCTTCCCCCTTCTCTCGAATCGCTGCACGATTCGGGAAGGGGGACACCGCCAGCGCGGCGGGGCGGCCCTTGCGCGGCGGGCGCTGGCCTTGGGCCGCGCGCATTGCGTGGGTCACGGGTCATGCATGATCCCTGCCTTTTTTGCACCGAGAACACCATGACCACCTTTGTCCGCACCGGCGACCGCGCCGCCAACCAATTGCGCCCCGTGCGCATCACCCGCAACTACACCATGCACGCCGAGGGCTCGGTATTGATCGAGTTCGGCAACACCAAGGTGCTCTGCACCGCCTCGGTGGAAGAGCGCGTGCCGCCCCACAAGCGCGGCAGCGGCGAGGGCTGGGTGACCGCCGAATACGGCATGCTGCCCCGCGCCACCCACACGCGCAGTGACCGCGAGGCCGCGCGTGGCAAACAGACCGGCCGCACGCAAGAGATCCAGCGCCTCATCGGTCGATCGCTGCGCGCCGTCTTTGACCTCAAGCTGTTGGGCGAGCGCACCATTCAGCTCGACTGCGATGTGATCCAGGCCGACGGCGGCACACGCACCGCAGCCATTACTGGCGCCTGGGTGGCTGCGCAGGACGCGGTCAACGCGCTGCTTGCCAACGGCAAGATCACGCAGACACCCCTGCTGCAACCGGTGGCCGCCATCTCGGTCGGCATTGTTCAGGGCACGCCGCTGCTGGACCTGGAATATGTCGAGGATGTGAGCTGCGACACCGACATGAACGTGGTGATGACCGGTGCGGGCCATTTTGTGGAAGTGCAGGGCACGGCCGAAGGCGTGGCGTTTACCCGGGCCGAGATGGACCAGCTGCTGGTGCTGGCCGAAAAAGGCATTGCAGAGCTGGTGCAGTTGCAGCAGCGGGCACTGCTGGAAACCCCGTAACCATCCACTGATACTCACTAATTGATAGCTGCTAGCGCTTATTGGATAAGCGCTAGAGGCCAATTTGACCCATGAAAATTGTTCTTGCATCCAACAACCGCGGCAAACTGGCCGAACTGCAGTCCATGTTTGCGCCACTGGGCGTGGAGTTGCTGCGCCAGGCCGACCTGGGCGTGGGCGAGGCCGAGGAGCCTTTTCGCACCTTTGTCGAAAACGCCCTAACCAAAGCGCGCTTCGCCTCGGCCCACACCGGGCTGCCTGCGCTGGCCGATGACGCGGGCATGTGTGTGGATGCCTTCGGTGGTTTGCCGGGCGTCGACACCGCGTATTACTGCACCCAGTTTGGCTACGAGAAAAGCGACGACAACAACGTGCGTGCGCTGCTGGAGCAATTGCAGGGCGTGGCCAACCGCCGTGCCGCCATGGTCAGCACGCTGGTGGCCGTGCGCAGCCCGCAAGACCCCGAGCCGCTGATCGCCGTGGGCCGCGTGGTCGGCGAGATCACCACAGAGCCCCGGGGCAGCAACGGCTTTGGTTTTGACCCGGTAATGTTCATCCCCGAATTTGGCAAGACCTTTGCCGAGCTGCCCGTGGAGGTGAAAAACGCCCACAGCCACCGGGGGCGCTCTGCGCAGCACATGCTGGAGTTGATGCGCGCACGCTGGCTATAAAAATAGGAGCTGGTAGCGCTTGATATTCAAAGACTTCAAATGGTTTTGATATCGAAGTCGTTATTCATCAAGCGCAAGCTGCTATTGTTTTGATAGTTTTAGTTCTATGACCATTCCCATTCATCTTGAGCCAGCGCCTGCCGCAACGACTGCAGCTCCTGTGCGCGACATCCAGCACTACATGCGCCCGGGTTTGCTGCAACTGCCCAGTTTGCCGCCGCTGTCGCTGTATGTGCACCTGCCCTGGTGCCTCAAGAAATGTCCGTATTGCGATTTCAACTCGCACGAGTACCGCGAAGGCGGCGATGCTGCGGGCAGCACCCCTGTGCCGGAGCAGCGTTACATCGACGCCCTGATGGCCGACCTGGAGGCTGCGCTACCGCTCATCTGGGGCCGCACGGTGCACAGCATTTTCATCGGCGGGGGCACGCCCAGCCTGTTTTCACCCGCCGCCATTGACCGGTTGATTGGCGACATCCGCGCCCGCCTGCTGCTGGCGCCCGACTGCGAGATCACGCTGGAGGCCAACCCCGGCACGTTCGAAAAAGACCGCTTCCGCGCGTTCCGCGCAGCGGGCGTCACGCGCCTGTCGGTGGGGGTGCAGAGCTTTAACGACCAGCACCTGAAGGCGCTGGGCCGCGTGCATGACCGCGCCCAGGCCTTGGCGGCGGTCGAAGAGGCCGCGCAAGCGTTTGACACCTTCAACCTCGACATCATGTACGCGCTGCCGGGCCAGACGCTGCAGGAGCTGGAGCAGGACATATTGACGGCGCTGGCCTTGAAGCCCCCGCACATCTCCATCTACCACCTGACCATCGAGCCCAACACGTACTTTGCCAAGTTCCCCCCGGTCATCCCCGAGGACGACCAAGCCTACGCCATGCTCGACCGCATCACCGAGATGACCGGCCAGGCGGGAATGGCGCGGTATGAAATCTCCGCCTATGCCCAGCCGGGACACGCGTGTTTTCACAACACCAATTACTGGCAGTTTGGTGATTACCTGGGCATTGGCGCGGGCGCGCACAGCAAGCTCAGCTTTGCGCACCGGGTGGTGCGGCAAGTGCGCTTTCGCGAGCCGAGGCTGTACATGGACAACGCGCTGGCGGGGCATGCAGTGGCGCAGGACGAAGACGTCAAGCGTGCTGAATTGCCGTTCGAGTACATGCTCAACGCCCTGCGCCTGCGGGACGGTTTTGCGCTGCAGGACTTCATGGACCGCACGGGTCTGCCCATCAGCACCATTGCCAAAGGTCTGGACGCAGCAGAGCGCAAGGGCCTGATTGAGCGCGATGCGGCCCACGTGCGCCCGACAGAGCGGGGTTTTGACTTTTTGAGCAACCTGCAAGAGTTGTTTTTGGCGGACTGAAAACCCAGTGCATCTGGCGGCCTGGCCCCAGCGGTTGGGCAGTCGGGCGTTAACCGCAGCGCACGGCCAGGATGCGGCCGTTGGCATCCACCTCCAGGTTCAGCCGCTGGGCATTGAACTCCTTGGTGATCATCTGCCCCGGCCGAAGAATGCGCGCCATTTGCGCCCCCGACCGCACCCGGGCAGTTTCCATGACCGATGCCGTGCTGCTTTGGCCCACCGCAGCCTGCGCAGGCTGGGCGTTGCAAAGGGCGGCGGGCGCTGCTGGTGCGGTTGCACCGGGGCTGCTGGCCGGCGGCGATGCGGGGGCCTGCCCATAACCTGCGCAGCCCGTCATCATCAACACCGCGGCCATGGCGACGCTGCCTGCGGTTGCAAAAGTAGTTTTGATCATGTGGGGTCCTCCTGATGAGGCCACCACCATACCCGAGCGCCTCAGGTGCCAACGTGACCGAGCGTAACGCTCGTGATGTGCTGGTGAGCCCACGAGCCCGGGTACCTGCGCAGCCTGATGGTAGAGAGCACCGAACCGTTCGACCGCATCCCCGACGGCCTGATGATCTGCGCGGAAGACCAGCACATTCAGTGGGTACTACCGGCCCTGACCCGATAGGGCCACGGGGCGCTGTGTGCCCGAATGTATGGCGCTTAACGTTTGATGCCACCTCGCTTTGCGCCCAGAAACAGAAGTTACGGAGCACTGCGCGGCATATTCGGCGCTGTCCTACAGGGGCGGACAAGTTGCGGTTTTACTATTCATTTGTCGATTCCCTCTCGACATCCCTCCCGCTTGCACCATGCAAGTGTTAAGCCCGCTCCTAGCGGGCTTTTTTTTGCCCGCGCGTTCTGCGCGATGGGGTGGATGGTGGTGGCGGTGGATGGCAAGCGAAGTGCCTCGTCAATAGCAAGCCATCGCAGAGGCAGGCTTTTCAGCCCCCCGTCAGCGTGCTGCGCGATATCCCGGCACTATCGGTTATCAACTTCTGATATTGCCGCGTCGCCGCTCCCCGCTACCAAACCACAATGATCCTCTACAAGCCCGGAACCCAATTCATGCTCAAAGGCAGGCTCGTCAGCGTGGACTACGTGATCATCCGCAGAACCGGGATGTGGATCCGATTGGTCGATAGTGAGGAGACCTGTCGACCGGAAGAACTGACGCCTATCGTGCCGCACGGCTCAGGGCACTCGGAAGGGTCGGGCCGCAGGTAGCCCATCTCTTGCGATGCGCTGAAGGCGCTCGCCCAGCGTTTGCGGTGCGCGGGGATTAGATTGGCGCCGGGTTTTCGCCGCACATGGTCACAGCAGCGGCACCCTTCAGAACGGAGGCATACCCTTTTGACTGTCGCTTCAGCGGCTTTTTATCGCGATTCTTATGAATTATAATGAGAATCGTTGCTATTATCGTTATCTTCTGCTGGCGTTCCTTTGAACGTTGAACCCGTGGCGCCGACTCTCTGAGGTGCCACGCTGCAGTCCGCCGGCCCTGCCGGCTTTTGTTCGCCCGCTTTTCCCGTTTTTTTGATTTCTTCAAGGCCCCACCATGTACTCCCCGACCGGCTCCACCCCTCGCACAAAAGACAGATTCGCGCCAGCCCCGCTGGCACTGCTGATTCGCCAGTGCCTGGGTGCTGGTCTGGCGCTTGCCGCAGCAGGCGTGGCGGCGCAAACGGCTGGCACCGCCAATGCAGGTGCCGCCCCGTCGGGCACGGCGCTTAAAGAGGTGGTCGTTTCCGACCAAGCGGAAGCGATTGGCGGTCTGCAAAAAACCTATTCAGGCGGTCAGTTTGCACGTGGCGGCAGCCTGGGCATTCTGGGCAATACCGACCTGATGAACGTGCCCTTCAGCACCACCAACTACACGTCGGAGCTGATTCAGAACCAGCAGGCTTTGAGCGTGGCCGACGTGGTGATGAACGACGCCTCGGTGCGCACATTGACCTCGCGCGGTGGCTTTGGCGACGACTTTCAGGTGCGGGGCTTTACGGTGTCCAACGGCGACATCAGCATGAATGGCCTGTTCGGCCTGGCGCCTTCCACCCGCGTTCCGCTGGAGATGATCGAGCGTGTTGAAGTGCTCAAAGGCCCGGGCGCCCTGGCCAACGGCGTGGGCCCCGGTGGCAGCATCGGCGGCAGCATCAATGTGGTCACCAAGCGCGCGGCAGACATTCCGCTCACCCGCCTGACCACCACCTACATGGGTGAAGCCAATTTCGGTACGCACCTGGATGTGGGTCGGCGCTTTGGCGAAGACAACCAATGGGGTGTGCGCGTGAATGGGCTGGTGCGCGGGGGCGAGGGCAACATCGACGGCGGCAAGCAGAA